>NZ_JBXCJA010000007.1:0-230352 GCF_056786435.1 Paenibacillus sp. Y916
CAAACTGACGAGAATATTACATTCTCAATCCAAATGATTTCTCATTTGTTTTGTTCTCACTTTCGTGAAAACCACTCACTCGTTGTTCAGTTTTCAAAGATCAATTTCTCTTTCGCTATTCACCAGTGTGTCTCGGTGACAACTTTTATATCATAACATGTGAGATTTCATAATGCAAGCTTTATTTTCGATTTGTTTCAATCGATGATTTGCTTGCCGATCCATTTAAACAATGTTTATTGGGCCGGAATAAGAATATACCATTTCTAGTTCCACCTTAGCAAGTTGTAATTATTGACAATTATATTCCCTTCCTAATCTATCTCTCTTTCAATAAGAAAACCTCCTAAATGTATATAGGTAGAATTATCTTAAAAATCTGTTTCTTCTATAGAGAGATGTTTCACCCTTACTAAATAAGTTGTTAAGGTACTATTTTTAAGCGCAAGGGCAATACTGTTTCTCTAGACCCACACACAACGTCTCCAGTATGATCTAGAGACTATAAAATTCGGAGGTACCGGAAATTGGATGCTTACAGCGAAATTAAAGAAGGAGAAAAAGGCGCATGGGTCAGTATTATTGCTTATGTATGTCTCTCCGTTCTTAAACTACTTATTGGACTTTCTTCTGGGTCAGCAGCATTACTTGCTGATGGACTTAATAATACAACAGATATCATTGCCTCATTCGCCGTTCTTATTGGACTAAAGATTTCTCGGAGACCACCCGATCATGACCACAAGTATGGGCATTTCCGCGCTGAGACTGTCGCCGCATTAATAGCCTCCTTCATCATGATCGCTGTCGGAATTCAAGTATTAACTCAAGCAGTGCAGAAATTCTTCCAACCAACGATAGGTACCCCCAGTATGATTGCTGCATGGACGGCCTTATTCAGTGCTCTCGTGATGTTACTGGTATATCGATACAATATTCGCCTTGCTAGGAGAATTAATAGTAATGCGATTAATGCTGCAGCTCAAGATAACCGTTCGGATGCCTTTGTTAGTATTGGTGCATTTATAGGGATTGTCGGCTCCCAGTTTGGCTTACCTTGGTTAGATCCTTTAGCTGCAACCTTAGTAGGGATCATTATTTGTAAAACAGCTTGGGATATTTTTAGAGATGCTACTCACGCCTTAACCGATGGATTTGATGAAACAGAACTTGATAAAATAAAAGAAACGATCGCTGGCACTTCCGGTGTGGGGTCCATTAAAGATATCAAAGCACGTACCCATGGAAATAACATACTAGTCGATGTTACTATTGAGGTAGATGGTCACTTAAATGTCGTGGAAAGTCATGACATCTCAGAGGAAGTCGAGGATCGTATGATGATTACACATAAAATTTCACATGTAAATATTCATATTGAGCCTACTGAAACAGAAGATTGATTTATCCGATCTTAAACCTATTTTAATGTAGCCCTAAGGTTAGACCGATATAATGACATTACACAACGAACCCTATAAGAGGTTGTTCATAAAGACATCTTTTGATCACGAAGGTTAGCAAGAGGCGTATTCGACATCGAATATTGAATTCAGCCGGTCCTTCCGGTGCTCACGTAGGTACTGCCTACGCTCCGCTCCTCACTCTCTAACTTCATCCAATCTTCTCGGTGCTGAAAAGCTGACTTTTTGAATTCGCACTATAAAGAGGTTGTTCAAAAGACTATATTCGTAAATACATATTTGGAAACGAGGTAAATGATGAAGAAAATCATTATAGTCGGCTCCTTTGTTATCGCTGTAACGATCGGTGGAGCTTCCTGGAATAGTCAGGCAAGTGCCAATCCAGTCACAAAATCGCTGAACGTCACCGCACCAGTCAAAGATGACTTACTCCATGTTCTAAAGCTTTCTTCTAATGAAGAATTATATAATGCACTATATGATGGTAGTACACTAGCTGATCTTGCTCAGAATAATGATGTCGATGTCCAAAAGGTCATTAACTTACAGGTTTCGGAATTAATATCACAGTTGGATCTACGTTATGCTAGCGGAGGTCTAACTCTTCACCAATACGAAGCACAGAAATCGGAAGTTAGAGATCTGATTACAAATAGTGTGCACGGAACTTAGTAAGCACCTACTATAACAAAAGGCACTGCCCACATGCTGGCAGTGCCTTTTGTCTCTTTAAGGGTTCGATTCCTCTCAGCAAGAGAATCAGACAGACAATCTTTATCTTTTCACTAGACTTACTTACGCCCGTAATCAGCCTTGATCTCTCCCCATTCTTTCGTCTCCCACTTGCGTACCTTATTATCGTATTGATTCGTTTGTAGCCAATGTAGCGCTCTATCCACTAAACCCCATACTTCCTTAGTCGATTCATCACGCTCTAAAGTTGTCGCAACTTGCTTCTCTCTCACCCATTTCAGAGCTGTTCTGGAGTCGCTGTAAACCGTCTTTGTACTTCCCTCTTTTTTCAAAAACGCTAAAGAATGTACGATAGCCAAGAACTCCCCGAGATTATTCGTACCTTTCGGAATAGGTCCTTGTTCGAATACAATCTCTCCCGTCTGTGTATCCACACCTCTATACTCAATAGGACCCGGGTTCCCCCTAGTTCCAACATCAACTGAGATGCTGTTATAATCAATTGCTTCTATTGAAGCTTTCGACTTCGAAGAGGTCGACTTATTGGATTGATATGTCCCCGACAGAGCTTTACCTTCTGGCTTCTTCTTGCCCCAATGCTGTTTCCAACCATCACGGTAAGCCTGCTCTGCCTCTGCTTGAGAATCATATGACTTAAATTTAGCATCTTTAAATTGGGCTACTTGCGCCTGACATTCAGGCCACTTCGTGTAGATCCCGGGCGTATTCCCAACCCATACTACATAATACTTCTGCTTTGCCACGATATTCATCCCTTCAACATTCAAAGCTTCAACTTCTTCATTATCCAAACTCTCACCTGTTCATTGACGACTATTCAAAAGTTCCACTATCGATCACGATCGCATTACTTTCTTCGTCGTAAACCAACAATAATGAGGTCACTTTTCTTAATTGTGATATTTCTACATACATTGATCCTTGAAGAAGCAGTATATCCTGATCTGTATTAAGCTTCAAGTCAAGGTTCCAACCATCCTTAGCGACTTGCACTTCCTTGCTTACTGCCGACCACTTCAATTGTGCTCCTAAAGAGTCAAACATAGTCCTTACGGGAATGTACAATCCTCCATCATTCTGAAACGGCTTCGTTGTAGGTGAAAATAATATCTGCCGACCATTCAGCCATACTTGAATATCATCACCTGCTAGAGATAACTCGGTTGCATCAAGCAAATCCGTTTCACTGCGCACCGATTGTAACGCCTTAGGGTTAATATCTAATATTTTCACACTATGATTCAATGTATCTGACACATATAACTTTCCTGCTATAAAAGCAAGCGCAGAGGGCTGATTGAACATCGCTTCCTCCACAGTACCAGTCTCATTACCCGGCGTACTCTGTCCAGCAATATTGAGAACTCTGCCATCAGCCTGCACAGCACGAATCCGATGATTTAGACTATCCGCAATGAACAGTACGCCATCCTTGTAGGCGAGACCACGAGGTCGATTAAATAGAGCTTCCGCTTTCTCTCCATTTCGATATCCACCCACCATATATCCCGTTAGCGGATCAACTTCCGTCAATTCACCCGCAAATGTCTCCACTGTGTCCCCGTCAATTAGGCGAATTAATTGGTTGCCGCTATCTGAAACGTATAGATTCCCCTTGTCATCAAAAACAAGTCCCATAGGTTCATTAAACCGCGCTTCTGCAAGGAGTCCATCTTGATAACCACCTATTTGTCCAGTAACTCCTGCGTAAGTTGTGACTGTACCCTCCGGTGTAATTTTACGAATGACATGGTTAAGTGTATCCGCTACATACACATTGTCTTTATCGTCGACACTCAATCCCCCAGGCGCATTAAACTGCGCCCCTCCTAACTTACCATCCTTATAGCCAGCGATCCCGTTCCCAGCAAGCGTGTATACTTTGCCATCATCCACTTTGCGAATCACATGATTATCCGTATCACTAACATAGATCGTACCCTTACTATCTACTACCGTGAACGTTGGTTGACTAAAAGCGGCTTTGGAAGCTATTCCATCGAAATAACCACTTTGATCCTGTCCTGCTATAGACACCAACTTCCCATTGGTCCATTTACTTACTTGCCCACTTCCAGATTGAACAATAATGATGCTGTCATCAGAGGCGGCAATTATCCCCCAGGGTTGGTTGATGTTCTGGATTGCATATGTGACAGCCTTGCCCTTGGCGTTCACTGTTGTAACACTATCTTTAGTAGTATTCGAGGTTACTGACACTTGCGCATCTACCACTGACTCTGTCATAGCGAATGCCGATGTAAGAAGTAAGACTGCACAAGTTATAGATATATACTGTTTCTTCATCTGTTAACCTCCTCTTTGGGCCTTATATTGTGATGTATCTGTATTTGAAGTCTACCCTCTAGTAATAAAGACCATAATTCTTTCCACTTCATTCCCACCATCATCCAGCAATGGAATGAAAAGATAGTATGGACCTGGATCCAATCCATCTAGTAAATAATCTGAGAGCTTAAATACAAATGTTGTCGTACTCGTTGGGTTTATCTCATAATCATAACCAGCCCCTCCACCCTCACCTCTTACAAGAGTAGTAGTAACTTGGGTAACTTCATTGAATAACTCTAAATCTCCAACTGCATATCCTAGTGTATAAAGGGTAACTTCACTTTGGTCCGCTATGCCATTAGCATCTACGTTTATCTCATCTGGATCTACTCCCGGCTCGAACATCCATTCAAACATGTCCACAGGATCCGTTTGTATATCACCATAATCAGCATTCATCAACGTGTCAGCCTCAATCTCTATCATTACCACAGATCCGATCTCCATATTATTTTCCAATGTGATTGTTAACATTCTCCCATGAGTAGTGATATCTACTACTGGATTGGGAAGGGAACTTCCACCTAGAACGGTAACTATAACCCCTTGCTTATCCGGAGCTCCGGTAGCATCATTGAACGCAATATTCGTACTGAATGGCAGACTAAAACTTTTAGCACTCTTGATATAAGAATACTTATTATCAGAAAAGTCCATCGACTCAAACTCAGGTATTCCGACTACTGGATCTGGGATTGGGTCTGGCGTTGGGTCTACCGGGTCTGGCGGATTCGGTGTTGGATCTGGTGTTGGATTCGGTGTTGGATCTGGTGTTGGATCTGGTGTTGGATTCGGTGTTGGATTCGGTGTTGGATCTGGTGTTGGATTCGGTGTTGGATCTGGTGTTGAACCTCCGCCCCCACCTGAGGTTCCTCCACTCGCACCACCTCCACCTGCACTATCCCCCGTAGATGGATCGTTATAAACAATGGTCGGGCGCACTGCTGGTCCTGGCTTATTAGCCGCATCAATAGCGGCTTGCCGTTGTTTCTCTTCTATTAACTGCTTCAATGCATTTTTCCGGTCACCGTTATCAACTTCAATCTGTTGAATTTCTTCAGAATACTTCTCAAGTGCAAACAACGGCAAAGCATTCAGATCAAGCGGTGCTATCTCGCCTACTCCGTCTCTATTCAGGAGAAGCTGTTCGCTCGGAAGTATCTGCGGACCCTCGCTTCCATTCGCATGAGTCAAGCTGACAATTCCCTCAAGCACAGCAACATAACTTTCTCCCGTCACAGGATTAACTCCAACGAAGAATTGCGTGCCCATCACACCCATGATCGCGGTAGGTGTCTCAATCTCAAAACGAGAATCCCCTTGGAGCTTCTTCTTCACTGTAATGATGACTTGTCCATTATGTAGTTTCAGACTCGTTTTACCTTCAAGCGCTTTGGCGCTCTTGACCAACTGGCTTATCGTAAGCGTTGCTTCATGACCTATTGTGACCTCCTTATCGTTGTCGAGATCCATGCTCATTTTACCGTTAGCTCCAGTAATAATCATATCGCCTTGCGTGATAGCCATCCCTTTGAATGCGTTGAACTTCTTCGTTCCACCACTCTTCTTTACCTCAGCCTTACCGCTAACCGATGTTATTTTCCCAGCCTTGTCAGTGTCCTTAGCAGCAACAATAGAAGGTAATATCATACCCGCTACTAATAACACCGTTAATAATAGCTTTATAAGCCTCATTTCAATCCCTCCAATGCATATATTGATATTCCCTTTTCCTTGCCTTTTACTTTAATTTCTCCTAGGGAAGTGGCTGTAACCCTCTCTTGCACCGCTTCATAGGTGGCCTCACTCATAATAATCTGTCCTGGCTTCGCATTACTCTCCAAACGAGCCGCCGTATTGACCGTATCTCCAATCGCAGTATAGTCCATTCTAGTTTTTGATCCAATATTACCAAATACGGCTGGACCCGTATGTATGCCTATACCGAACTTAACCCCAAACCCAAAACGTGCGATCAACTTTTCTTCGACTGCCGCAGATCCTTCCTTCATCGCCCAAGCAGCCTGCACGGCCTTCATAGGGTGATCCTCTAGCAATAGCGGGGCATTGAATATAGCCATCGTCGCATCCCCAATAAATTTATCCAAAGTCCCCTCATACTGAAAAATACAATTCGCCGTCAGATCGAGATACTCATTCAGAATTTCGACAATCTCCTCTGGCTCCGTTATTTCAGATAGTGTCGTAAACCCACGAATATCTACAAATAGAATGGTCAGTTCACGGCGACTTCCGCCGAGCTTCAAGCCCTCATCCCCACTTTTCAATATTTGATTAACGACCTGTGGAGCGACATATCGACCGAAAATATCCGTAACTCTGCGCTTTTCCAACAATTCCTGAACATATCGAAAACAAATAACGACAATACAACTTACGATTAGGAAAGGGATAACATATCCCAATGAAATAATCGTTCCTTTGCCGTATATATAGCTACCTCCCATAATAAACACTGCGATAATAACAGCCACAGCAAGAATGGAGTATAACAACTTCAATCTACGGAATAAATAATAGGCGATCACCGCAGTAACTAGTAATATGGCAACATTCCATTTCCAATCTAGTACTTTTTTGAAATCACCATCTAGTAGTTCCTGCACAATATTAGCATGAATTTCTACACCATATGATGTACCTTTTCCACTGAGTGGTGTTCGATAATCATCCTTAAATCCTACAGCGTATGGACCAATCAGAACGATTCTATTCTCAAAATATTCAGCCGGAACCTCCCCACTAAGCACAGCAGAATAAGGAATTGCCTCATACTCCTGAGGAGCCTCTGAATACGAAATGTAGAATCTACCAAAGTCATCTAGCGGAGGCTTCTCCGGGTTCGCACTCTCACCCGTACGTTCCATGTACATTTGGTAAACAGACCACGCCATGCTTGGAATAGATTGTCCATCATATTTGAAGCTGTATAGTGACTTACGTACAACGTGATCACGATCAGGTATCGTATTAATATGAGCTACAGCTCCTGCCACTTCCTTTAGTTCAGTGTATGGCTCAGACAGACTCAGTGCTTCGATTTCTCCGGGCTTAGCAGACGGAGCAAAGGTTCCATATGCAGGCAGAATAACATTCCCGGCACGGGATACTGCATCCTCGAATGCATAGTCTGAATCTATATCATCTGAACGCGTAGGGAATGTGACGTCAAAAGCAATGACAGCAGGATTACCATACGTAAGTGTATCTACTAACCCTGCATGGATACTCCTACTCCATGGCCAACTCCCAAGGTCTTCAAGACTCTGGTCATCGATCGCGATAATGGCAATTTGAGTATCCACAGCGCTTTCATGTTGCATCACCCGATCCTGAAAGAAGTACTCAATCGAGTCGAAGGCTCCTCTGTACATTAGGATACAGACAAGGGCTGTAAGTAAAACCATCACATGTACGAGCTTTAGCTTCAATCCGGATCGCACCTCCATTTATGTCATTCCAATTCAAAACTTACAAAAACATATTATCCTCTGCAATAAGACGGTCAAACATAATTCGCTCTCTATTAGAATATGTCACATTTTCGACTTATTATTTACTATTATATACGAAAAATCTAGCAAATCGTCATATTATTTTAAGTATTCAATCAGATCATATAACTATTGAAGTTAGTTTCATCTTGTAGTGGAAAGTAAATATCAACGGTTGTCCCGACACCTACATCACTCGTAATATCCAATTGCCCTCCATGTGACGTCAGTATTTTGTAGACAATCGTCATGCCGAGGCCATTTCCATCTTGTTTGGTTGTGTGAAACGGTTCCCCTATCTACATTTTAGCTATCCTGAATAATTACTTTGACACGCATAGTAATATATATTACATTGTAATCTAGAGGTGAGGAATGTGACCAGCAGCAATATTAGTCCCGAATTAATCCGTGGACATGTAGACACCATCATTCTTCGTGTTCTCAGCGAAAGTGATAACTATGGATATGAAATAATAAAGGCGATCGCCAAATATAGTCAGGGTCATTATGAATTGAAAGAACCCTCGCTTTACAGCAGCTTAAAGAGACTTGAAACACAGAAACTAATATCTTCCTATTGGGGTGATGAGAGTCAAGGAGGCAGACGTAAATACTATACGGTGACCCCATTGGGCATTGAAACATATGAAGCCAATGTTGCAGCTTGGAAGATTGCCAAAGATTTAATTGACCAGCTTATAGAATAATAGGAGGAACCCTTATGAATCGGTTACAGCAACACGTCGAACATTTATTCTCAGGATACAAAGAAAATAAACAAACGAGAGAGTTGAAATATGAGATTATATCGAACCTCGAAGCTAAAGTATCCGATCTAATCGCAGATGGAATGCCAATGGAGCAAGCCATAACGATTGCTATTGATCATATGGATTCTATCGACGGTTTAATCGATGGTAATCACCAAGTATATACACGCAGATTTCAATTGGAGCTCGTACAGATCGCTTTAATGTATACTCTGATTGCTTGGATATTGACTATACCTCTTGGGATTTTAGGCACAACAAGACCAGTTAGCCTATTCCTATTCATGATCGTTATTGTGTTAGGTGTCGTCTTCTTACTTTTAAATGGAAACAAGCAAGATCATTGGCTCAACAAAGTCTCTACTCTCCCTGTAGAATCGTTTTTACGATATAGAAGAATGGTTTGGATTATTTGGGGGCTTTTTATGGTGGTATCCATCACGACTACAACTGCACTTCGGTTCGGAAGCAATATTTGGTTTATGCGACCTATACACATCGATGGGCCCTATCAGTTTGCTGTCGTAGCTATTCCATTTCTTTTACCTATGATCTCCATCATCATACCATTACTGTTCAATAGCGCTCTGAGGCTGTTGCATAAATATGAAGTAGGTGTCTCTTATGAAGACTAGGAACGTTGTAATCATTTGCTTGTTACTTGTCGGCGTGATTTCACTTGCAATCGTACAGGGGATTGTTATCCCACAGCGTGCTGAGAATGCACAACAATATGCTGAAGATCAGCAAGACCCACTTACACATGATGTGACATCCATTTTGAAATATCGTAACAATTATATGGGCAATGCTTCGAATAACATGAATCTGATCGGCTCATTGCCCTTAGCTAATATAGACAAATCGTTTCAACAGTTCCCTGACATATTCACTTTAGAAATTAATTACAAAGAAGAGTTATCGAATATGAACAAAAAGCACCTAGAAACATCCTTAATATACAATGCTACCGCAGCATTATCCTTAATCGATAACCTTGAAGCCATTCAGTTTAATTTTGAGGGAGCTTCTTATGAAGTAACGCGCAGTGCTGTTGCACTATGGTATGGAGTAGATGACCTATCTACCCTAACCGATGAAGCAACTTGGCGTGAACTAGTTCAAAGCAAACTTACGGATGACCACTATGTGTCCGATTGTATGAATACGATATTTAGCACCCCAAATTGATGAAATAGGAGAACCTAATGCAGCCATTTACGCAACAAGTGATTGACATTATACGAGCTATCCCCAAAGGGAAGGTTATGACATACGGCGGGATCGCCGCTTCTGCCGGAAGTCCTCGCGGTGCTAGACAGGTGGTCCGAATTCTACACACCATGAGCAATAAATATGATCTTCCATGGCATAGAGTAATCAACGTCAAAGGTGAAATAGCCATTCGCGATGATGAATCCAGCTTTCTTCAGAAGGCATTACTAGAGGAAGAAGGGATTCAACTCAATGGGAACGGACGGGTTGATCTATCCATCTATCGTCATGATGGGTAGGTTCCGTAGCATCGTCCGGCCGTTCATCATTTGATATAATCGATGGTCAAGCCTTCTCGTACACAAGTCGACAGCTATTTCTACTAAGGCATATTTGCATAAAGAGGAACTCAGCGCCAAAAAGAGCACCCTTGGATGCTCTCTAAAATCCATAAATGGAATTGATAGCTCATCTTGCTTAAAGCAGTTCTAAACGTAGTTCATATCCTGGTGCTAATTCAAATTGTTCTGTCCTTGGATTAAATACTCTCGTTGTTATCTGTTTGTTCACCGTATCATATTCAACAATTCGAAACCGACCTTCCCCGCCAAATTCAGCACTCTGCCAATTTTGGAATAGTTGGCAGACCTTATTCCCATGTACACCGTAATCAATCCTGTGACTAACAGGCTCAGAGATATGATGCCCAGAGAATACAGCAATCACGTTGGAATGGTACTTCAAGTGCTTTTGCCATATATCTTCACCGTCATTACCATCCATTGTAGCCACATAGTTTTTCGGGTTGGCATCATCTCCCGGTTTCGTCCTTTCACCGTACTTATACATATAGCAATGCGTAATGACAATGACCTGACGATCCTGGTTCTCTCGAATGATCTGATCTGCCCAGTTCATAACTTCATCTCGTGGACCAAATTCAAGAACAAGAAATAGAAACGATGCACCTCCTGCTTCAAGTAATGCATACATATTCTCGGACTTCTGACGTTCAAACACATCCCCGAACCATGATTTATCCTGAAACCTATGCACACCGAAATACTGATTAAACATCGAAAGCGCTCTGCTGTCTACATTCTCCATCAGTCTACTAGACGAGATGATTGGCAGATCATAGTCATGATTTCCTGGCGCAATAACTAGCGGAAGATCCGCTTTATATATCGTATCCAGCGCCTCCGAAGCACGAAGGTACTCACCCTCGTCCTTTGCTCCTCTATCCACAACATCCCCTAAGTGGACAACCATGCTCACATTTAGATTACTGGCATGGTCCGCAATCCAGTGGGTCATTCCCTTAAATAGATCCGGATAATGTCTAGATAATTTTTGTGTATCTGGAATTACAATAAATGATAACGTCCGCGAGACATCATCCACTGTCATGCCTTCAACCTCTTTTCTATATGTTCTAATCGAAACTTTATAACCGAGCTTGTCAGATGAAATCAAACACTCATATTTTCACGATAAATGTATACATGCAGCTTCGTGTCCAAAGCTCACTGTTGTTAAACTTGGTACGACATGAGCACACTCCTGTGTAGCTACCGGGCATCTAGTCCTGAACACACATCCCGAAGGAGGATTTACGGGACTGGGAATATCTCCTTGGATGGGCTTCGCATCTTTTATTATAAATGGATCAGGTTCAGGAACAGAGTCTAACAATGCCTTTGTGTAGGGATGTACTGGGTTCCCGAATACATCATCTACGGTTCCGATCTCCATTAATTTACCGAGGTACATGACAGCCACTCGATCTGAGATATATTCCACCGCCGATAGATCATGTGAAATCATCAGAATAGTTATGCCAAGCTCCTGTCTTAGATCTGATAAGAGGTTTAAAATCTGAGCTTGCACAGATACATCCAGAGCAGAAACAGGTTCATCTGCAACAAGAAATTTCGGTTTTGTAACTAATGATCTCGCGATAGCTACGCGCTGCCTTTGTCCACCCGATAATTGATGCGGATACCGATCCAAACAATCCTGAGGCAACTGTACTTGATCTAGAACTTCCTTAACCATTCTTAATTGTTCTTTATGCGAACCTATCTTATTGACATAAAGCGGCTCACAGATAATGTCTTTCAATCGCATACGAGGGTTCAACGAGCTATTAGGATCTTGAAAGATCATTTGCATTTGCTTTCTGAGAGGACGCATCTCTTTCATTCTATGGTTGGTAATATCCTGTTCATTAAACAACACTTGCCCAGAGTATGGTTCATTTAAACGAAGCAGTGCTCGTCCTAAGGTACTTTTACCTGAGCCTGATTCTCCTACAAGTCCAAGAATTTCTCCCTTGTATATTCCTAGGGACACATCATCTACGGCTCGAACGTATGACTGTTTCTTAGAACCGAATTTAAAATATACTTTTAAGTCTTTCGTACTGGCTATCATTTTGTTATCCTGTCCATTCAATTCTCAGGTCCCTCCTTCAGGAAACAGCGAACCATGTGATCGGAATCGACTTCACGTTCGATGGGAATCTCCAACCTGCATTGCGCCATCACAGAAGGACATCTATTGTGAAAAGAGCAACCATATATTTCAACAGATGGACTTGGTACTGTCCCCTGAATTGCGGCAAGCCTATCACCTTTGGTGGCACGAAGACCTTTTTTAGGCAGGGACTGAAGAAGTAGTCTCGTATATGGATGTTTAGGAGAACGAAATATTTGCTCTACAGTACCACTTTCAACAATAATCCCGCGGTACATGACTGCCACTTTATCTGCAAACTGAGCGACGACTCCCAAGTTATGTGTAATGAACATCATGGACGTCCCCTGACTTTGTTTGATCTGCTTAAGAAGATATAGGATTTGAGATTGAATCGTTACATCCAGGGCTGTGGTTGGCTCATCTGCAATTAATAGCTTCGGTTCACAAGACATAGCCATGGCAATCATCACGCGTTGCTTCTGTCCTCCAGATAATTGGAATGGATAAGACTTCATCCTTGTTGCAGCATCCGGGATCCCCACACTCTCTAACAGCTTTACGGTATTTGCAAAGGCTTTGGACTTCGCCATCCCTTTATGTTTCACAAGGATCTCCGCTACCTGTTCTCCAATCGTTAATAAAGGATTTAATGCCGTCATGGGCTCCTGAAATATCATCGACATAGCGGATCCTCTTAA
This sequence comes from Paenibacillus sp. Y916, assembly GCF_056786435.1. NCBI lineage: Bacteria > Bacillati > Bacillota > Bacilli > Caryophanales > Paenibacillaceae > Paenibacillus > Paenibacillus sp. Y916. The sequence continues at coordinate 13,173 of NZ_JBXCJA010000007.1, forward strand.
CGTATCGTACTGCTTACTTGTCATACCTACGAGGTGTTCTGTTCTGTCTTGATCGAGATTCAATGTGATTTCGCCCTTAACAAACGTATTCGTCGAATGGTTCTGGTTCCCTAGAAGACCCATAACTGCAAGAGCTGTAAGTGACTTACCGCAGCCTGACTCTCCTACGATAGCAACTGTTTCACCTTGATATATTTCGAGATTAATTCCATTGACGGCATAGACTTCCTGTTCTCTTTGACGAAAACCGACTTGAAGATTCTTAATGGCTAGTAAAGGCTTCATATGATTTAATTCTCCTAATCCTTAATGGCGGAAATGTCCATCGAATCCTTGAACCAATCTCCTATAGACTGCATAATCAATGTCATGACAATAATAATGATGGATGGAGTGATCGCAATCCACCAGGAAGTAAGCAAGTAGTTCCTTCCGTCACCTACCATTCTTCCCAGGCTGGCCGTTGGTGGTTGAATACCTATGCCTAGAAAGGATAGCGTCGATTCCATCGTGAGGATCGCAGGGAAATTGAGCGTCATCATGACTAATATCGTAGGTAGAATATTCGGTAAAATATGTCTAAATATAATATACCTTCCTGACGCGCCTGATACTTGCGCTGCTTCTATATATTGATTCTCACGCAAGGAAAGCACGAGTCCTCGTGTAATTCTAGCATAGCTCTCCCATTTGGCTAGGCCGATTAAGGCAACCAGCACGATGATGTCATTTCCAAGTAATACAATTCCCATTAATAGAATTAATGTATATGGTATTGCGAATTGAAAATCCACGATTGCCATAATGATTTTATCTACAGTTCCTCCAATATAACCACTGATCAAACCCGCTGTTACACCGACAATACATCCGATCACAAGCCCGACTAGAGCTATACTCGCACTGACTCTAAGACCGTAAATAACCCGAGATAATATATCTCTACCAATTTGATCCGTTCCAAGCGGATGATCCCAGCTTCCATCTAAATACACGGGTGGCTGATTGTTGTTCAATAAATTCGTTGCATCGGGATCATAGGGCATAATCCATGGGGCCAAGAGTATTACTAAAGCGAACAGAATGGCCAGAATGAAACTGATTTTTATGGTCCATGGTGACTGCATCATTCTTCTCATAATCATCATCTTATCCCGCCTTCCTGATCCTCGGATCAATGACCCCATAAAGTATATCTACTACGAGATTTGTAGCGATGACGACAAAAGAAAAACAAACGACGCCAAATTGAATAACAGGGAAGTCCTTGTCCATTACTGAATCAATGAGTCGATTGCCAATACCTGGCCAGGAGAATACCGTTTCTACAACAATCGATCCACCGGCAATATCAATCACTAGCATTCCGATGACCGTCACTAGAGGAATAAGTGTATTTCTAAAAGCATGCTTTAGGATAACTAAACGCTCTCCAAGCCCCTTAGCTCTAGCTGTTCGAATATAATCCTGTGATAATACTACCATTAGACTTGTACTTACATACCTTGCAATCGAAGAGATCGGATGAACCGATAGAGCGATCACTGGCATAATGTAGCTTGCTATAGAACCCATTCCCATGCTAGGCAATAGGTTTAAATGATAACTAAAGATAAGAATCAACAGAATCGCAATAATGAAGCTTGGAATAGCATATCCTACACCCGCCAGCATCATTAAACTCCTTGAGAATAGGCTGCGGGGATTCAAAGAAGAAATTATTCCAATTGCCACACCCACTACAATACTAAACCCAAATGCTAATATCCCAAGCTTTACAGTCTCTGCTGCCGCCGCTGAGAATATTTCGGTTACTGGACGGTTCTCGTGGATGCTATTTCCAAAATCACCTTTTAAAGCATTCTGTATATATAATTTGAATTGAATAATCATTGGTTTATCCAATCCGTATTTGGCATTTAATAGTTGATGTTGTTCTTCGGTTATTCCTTCTGGAAACATGATACTAACTGGATCACCCGTAAGCCGAGCTCCAACAAATACAAATATGAATACAACGCTTATCGTTAGAAAAGCCTTCACGATTCTTTGTATGATAAATTTATACAAACAAATCACTGCTTCCTCATGTGGTTATAAATGAACGACTATGCAGGAATGGCCCCCATCCCTGCATAGTAGCTACATTTAGTGAATGTTACTTTTCCGTACGACTAATCTGTCCTGCACGAAGGGAAATAGTCTCTGCGCGTAAATTCTCAGGGAGTTCCCAGTTCATGTCCTCTTGCATCACATAATATTCAAATGGATTATACAGTAATATAAATCCTGCTTCATCCTTAGCAATTTCGAGTAATTTCTTATATGCGTCTTTACGTTCTTGCTTATCCGTAGAGAAACGAGCTGTCTCGAAGGCACTAGACCAGTCTTTATTCTCTGGTGTAAAGAAATTACGTGTACTTACCCAGATGGTATCTGACCAGGATGCGTCCATAACTCCCATTGGGTCCGGATAATAAAGTGGGTTGGACCAAGAACGGATCATGATTTCTGAATCCTCGATTTTATTCACATCTGGAACCTGCACTAGCTTAGCGTTAACACCAATTTTCTTCCACATTTCGATAACAGCTTGCGCGGCTAAATCACCATACGTGTAATATTCGGAGCGAATAGTAATCACAATCGGTGTCCCATCATATCCAGACTCTTTCACCAATTGGGTTGCCTTTTCTACGTTATATTCCACTGTCTTCACATCTGGCATATACATATCGCCGTAGTCAGGAAATTGCAATGAGGTTGGTGCAACTCCTTTACCTGCCCATAATGATTGAACTAATGCTTCGCGATCAACTGCTAAATCAAGTGCTTGACGAAGCTTCTTATTTGCCATAACCGGATTACTCATGTTCAGAATATACACATGATATAACGGCCAGTTTGCTCCAACTAGTCTAAGCTGACCTTGATTCACTAGAGCTGGTTCTTGATCAGGTGGAATACCCACAGCCATATCAATTTCATTATTGGCCACAGCTGTAATTCGTGATGATATCTCAGGGATATACGTATAAGTTACTTTCTTAATAGGAGCCTTCTCTCCCCAATACTCGTCGAATCTCTCTATTTCTAAGCTCTTCTTGGGAACGAAAGAAGTGACTTTATAAGGTCCAGCGCCTACTGGCATCTGATCCGCTGCATCTAAGCCTACGCTTTCTACATATTCCTTGGAAGTAATTGCACCACTAAGGTCTGAGAGGAACGTTTCAACGAGTGGATCGGCTTTAAGCATATGAATGTTGACCGTGTTTGGATCAATGACTTCGACGCTATCGAAAGTATTAAAATATCTTCCATAAGCATTCAAAAATCTCTCATCTTCTTGTTTAAATATGCGATTCAGCGAGAAGGCGACATCCTCTGCATCCATGATCGTACCGTCATGGAATTTCACATTCTCCCGCAACTTAAATTGCCAAACCGATGGTTCTAGTTGTTCCCAGCTCTCAGCAAGCCCTGGAAGGAACTTCAAGTTCTCTGAAGTGGGATCTCTCAGGATCAATGTATCGTAAATATTGTATTGATATTGCGCATCTGCATTGGAAGTTCTAGTTGCTTCTAAACCTGCTGTGAAGGAGTGAACCCCAATTCGCAGATGCTCTATATCCGTTGTTGCTTCGTTCTCCTGATCCGGTTCTGTTGATTTCGTTTCGTCTGTTTGTGCAGCTGGTGTTGGTTGATTCGCAGTGTTTGTTGTCTGAACTTGGCAACCCACACTTATAGCAAGTAATATTACACCAAACATGAGGATGAGACTTCTTCTGATAACATGATTCATCGTTACACTTCCTTCTGAATTAGTATTCTTGATACTGATAGTTTTATATATCTTTAAACGCATTATAAACGGGATGTCACCAGTAGATGTCGATCTCCTTTATTCTCCCGTACGTCCAAACCTATTGAAAAGCCAGGCATTTTCGTATCAAAACCTGCGATGTGATTCATGAGTTCGTGATCATCGACCATTATGAGATCGATATTGATCTGGCCTTCAGAACATTCGACTACACGGAAGGTAGGCGTACTCAGACATGTAGCAGATTGGATAAAGTACCATTCCCCTTCACGAACGATTGAATTGACATGGTTGTGACCGCAGAAGTAGAAACCCTGACCCTTCTTTTGGTTCAAAATAGTCCGCATATCGATGCCCGGATGAATACAGTATGGAGTCATTGTGGAACGGGCGGTTGTATCGTACACGGGATGATGGCCGAATATTAGAACCGGTTTCGTACCGGCTTCCTTAAGCTCAGATTGCAACCAATCCAACTGCTCCTGATCCATATTTCCACCCCATTCGGCGCGGTTCATTTCTCTCGTTGTATCCAAAAAGATGAGTCTGACTTGTTCTGTATCGATGGATCGATATCGTTGCTGTCTGGTTAGCTCCATAACATCTCTCTTAAGCATCACATAAGAGTCATGATTACCAAGTATGAATATGAAGTTTCGCCCACTCTTGCCGATTCGCTCGAACACATTACCAAATTCCTCAGGATGTCCCTCATGCGTAAGATCGCCTAAGGAAATATGTATATCCGCATCGATATCCAAGAACTTGTCAAGCAAGGTACTGTATACCTTATCTCTAGCCTCCAGCATTTGTTTAGTTCCATTCTCCATCCGTGAGTAATGCAAATCGCTCATTAGAACTAATCTCATGCGTCTTCATATCCCCTTCCCGTCTTCCGATGAAATCAGAGCAATGTGATCAGAACATCGTGAAGCTGTTCTGCTGTAATTTCTACTGGATTATTATCCATACGCCCTTTAGTATAGGCTCGTCCCACAATATTAGGGATATTTAATGCGGTGACCCCATACTCACCAAGCCGAGATGGAATACTATACAATTTATAGATTTGATAAATTTGCTGTTGAACATCTTCAGGCTTCTCAACACCAAAAGCTTCGAGTAGCTTCTCTGGCTCGACCAATGCGAATTGATTCAGCCGCAACACCGCACCCAGCGTAATACTCGCTGCTATTCCGTGCTCTATCCCATACAACAATGTTAATGGATACGAGATGGAATGACATGCCGTTGTTCTCGTGTTGCTGAATGCAAGTCCTGCATATACACTTGCCAACGCTAACTGCAGTCGAATCTCTGGATTGTTCTGATCATCCTTAAGTAGTGGGAGAAATATCCGCACTCGTTCAATCGCCTGTAGCGCATAAATGCGAGTGATTGGATTCGTATGAACAGACCAATAGGCTTCTGTCGCATGGCACATTGCATCCAGGGCGGTCGATGCGCTCAAACGGAGTGGCAACGTAGCTGTCAATTCAGGTATAATAGCTGCGTACTTCGCATACAACCTTTCATCGGAAACTGAATATTTAGTACCTAATTCTTGATCCCACACGGTCGCCCAGCTCGTTACCTCTGAACCCGTACCCGATGTCGTTGGGATGCCGATCCATGGTGTGACTTGCCCTTGTTCGCGATAATGCTCTTCGACAATCGCTGCGCGTACATCTGCTGTAGTGGTTACCTTTATCCGTTGGATAGCTGATAGCGTTTTCGCCACATCCATCACACTTCCGCCACCTATAGCTATAATAAGTTCAAACTTAAAACCACCTAGTTCGTTCTTTAAGTCTAGAATATCAACGAGATCGGGATTAGCCAGTTCAAGCTCTTTTAACAAAATTTCTTTTCCTTCAATCGCATTCATCATGGGTCTTAAGCAGTTATTCTTCTCAACTCCACTGCCTCGCGTTAGTAACAACACGCGATTCACATGCTTATATCTCTCCAATAAAGAAGTAGCTAGCTGCTCAACGGCATTAGATTCGAAGTAAATCGTTACGGGGTTATAAAATTGACTCATTCATCCAACATTCCTTTCTCGCTCTAAGCCCAAATTCATAACCTACGCTCAAGTGACTCAATGACACCGTGAAGTTCATCCATCGTTTCGATCACCATGTCAGCTCCCGCTTCCTCAAATCTTCGGCGAACCGTATCCATTCGCTCCCGTAGTTCAGCTTCTTCCATAGCTTCAACCTCCGCTTGTGTCAGTCCAAGCTCGCTGCTCCCTTTAATGACTGAAACGCTCCAAACCCCTGCATTTTTCGCTTCCTGTACATCTGACAGGGTATCTCCTACCTTGACTACAGCTATTGGTGGAAATACTTCCAACTCGACGAAGTTGCGATAGATCATATAAGGGAATGGGCGCCCCCTTTTCACTTCATCTGAACTGATTAAGAAATCCGGTGCATAGCCCTTTCGCTTAGCATTGGGCGCCACTACCTCCATCATTGCCTTCGTATATCCTGTAGTGGAGCCAATCTTGATGCCAGCATTTCGCAACTGATCGACCACTTCAATAACGCCGGGAATCGGGTCCGTGAAATCCTGCAAGGACTCCATCAATAATGATTCGAATGTTTCGTATAATGAGTCCACATCAGCCTCTGTCGGATAACTTCCGGAATGTTCAACCCATGCCGTGTTCACCCGCTCCATACGGAGAATCGCTTGAATGTGTTCTCGTTTCAACAGTCCCATCGGAGCCCTCGCCTCATCAACCGTAATTGGAATGCCTCCTATTTCAAAAGTCTTTATGAATGCTTGCATGGGTGCGAAACAGCCATAATCAACCACAGTCCCTGCCCAATCAAAAATAACAGCTTGTATTCTATTCATTATTTTTGTCCTCCAATACCTATCATCGTTAACTTACATCCACAGTATAAGTAAAGGAAACAGTAACTTCAATAGTTTTTGCTTTATTTTACATAACTAATACAATTATATGCTTTTATATGCTTGTTTTAATTATGTGATAACATGAAAATAGAGCACCCCCTCGATTCCCCACATGTGCTACTCAATTTAACCAATTTTTGTGTGACTTCTAATGGCGTTCTTAGTGAAAAAGTGACTATGAAAAAAACGCCTACCTCTCGAGGTAAGCGTTCACGATATTTACATGTTTCTTTTGGTATCTATCTAGTAGCTGTTTATCTATTTGAGTATCCGTTACTATCGCATGAATCCGCTCTAGGCTACAAATATTGATATAGGAAACGGTCTCAAATTTGCTTGAATCAGCCACAATAATGGTCTGCTTCGCACTTTGAATCATCGCATTAATGACTTCCGACTCACCTTGTCGGAAATCCGTTAAGCCTTTTTCCAGAGAAATAGCATTGATACTAATAAACGCAATGTCGATATTAAACCGGCTAATCTCTTCTTCAATAGATCGACCATATAGGGACAACTCATCATGATTCAGTATCCCACCGGGAACAATAACTGTGAATCCTGACTTTTTCGCTAAAATATCCACTATTTTTAAAGAGTTTGTAATAACTGTTAGATGATCGAAATGGGCAGCCAAATGCTTTGCAACTTCTATATTCGTTGTTCCCGCATTCAAAGAAATAGCCTGGTTCTCCCTTACAAACCTCATGGAAACTCCAGCGATTTCCTGCTTTCTCTCAAGGAACACGATTTTCCTTTTCATGAATGCCTGATTCGTTGAAATGTCATCTACCGATATCGCGCCTCCATGGATTCTTTTCAACTTTTCATGTCGTTCCAAATAATCCAAGTCTCTTCGCACCGTGTCGATCGAGATATTCAAGAGCTGTTTCAACTCTGTTACCGAGACATTTCCTTTAGATTCCAGCTCCATTAGAATCAACTTATGTCTTTCGGGAGATAGCATACAAACACCCTTCCACTTTCTTTCTTGCTGTTTCAAGCTCTTTTATGCAATATCTAGCTGTATAATACCAGTTTAATATCGTTACGTAAAGTTAATCTAGCATTATATCGTTAGATCATCAGAATCTCCCGAATCTCCTGCTCCGAGAATGCGGACAACGCTTGCTGGCCTGGCTGAATCACTTCATCAATTAAGTTCTTCTTTTTCTGTTGAAGTTCATACATCTTCTCTTCCACCGTCCCCTGAGTCACAAGACGAATCACTTGCACGACCTTCGTCTGCCCCATACGATGTGCGCGATCCGTAGCCTGTTCTTCCACCGCAGGATTCCACCAAAGATCATAGAGGATCACCGTATCTGCTCCAGTCAAATTCAGACCTGTACCGCCCGCCTTTAATGAGATGAGGAACACGTCTTGCTCACCTTCGTTGAATCGATTACACAGCTCTACCCGCTCGGAAGCTGGGGTTTTACCGTCCAAGTACATATAGGATACATCCTGGTTGGTAAGTTCTCGACTGATCAAACCGAGCATCTCCGTAAATTGTGAGAAGACCAATACCCGCTTGCCTGCACTCCGACATTCCTCAATCGTCTCCATGAGTTGCTCGAATTTAGCCGAGCTACCCGCATAGTCTGGGACGAACAGAGCGGGATGACAACATAACTGGCGAAGTCTCGTCAAACCAGCTAGAATCTTAATCCGATTCTTCTGGAAACTATTCTCGTTCAGATGCTTCACGGTCTCATGCTTCAGCTCAGCTAGATAAGCTATATATAGCTTCTTCTGATCTGGTAGCAGTTCAGAAATCTGTACAGACTCGATCTTATCCGGCAGTTCCTTCAATACATCACTCTTCAGACGTCGAAGTATAAACGGGCGAATTCGCTTCGCTATGCTGTCGCGGGATAAGTTAGCGAAGCTTTTTTTATTTGAGAACAATTCCGGAAAGACGACGTCGAAGATGGACCACAGCTCATCAATTGAATTCTCCACGGGCGTTCCCGTAAGGGCAAAACGATGCCGCGCCTTTATTCTTCTCACTGTCTGAGCGATCTGGGTATTATGGTTCTTGAAGGTCTGTGCTTCATCCAGGATCAGCGTGTGGAATGTAGATCCAATATACTGCGCCAAATCTCTGCGTAACAACGGATATGAGGTAATCACCACATCTACCCCTGACACATCATTTAACGCACGACTGCGTTCTTCTTGCGTACCATCAACGATCATTGTAAGAACTTCTGGCGCGAATTTCTTCAGTTCATTCCTCCAATTGTATACAAGAGAGGCAGGTGCGATAATGATTGCTGGGATCTTGTCCTTTCTAATCTCAGGTAGTACGGAGACGATGAATGCAATACTTTGCAACGTCTTTCCAAGCCCCATATCATCTGCCAATATTCCTCCAAATCGATAGTTAGCCAACGTTTTCATCCATTGATAACCATATTGCTGATAATCCCGAAGTACCTTACTCAGTGTTTCAGGAACAGGAAAGTCCAGCAGATCTGGATTACGCATGTTCTCAAGCAGTCTACGAAATGATTTGCCCAAGCTAACGGCCTTACCCTTATTCTGATCATCCATCATATGCAGCCCACGAACGACGGGTATTTGGATCTCAGAGCCTACCATTTTCCCTGTACCGATACCCATTTCGTTCATGAAAAGAAGAATCTCTTGAAACTTCTCACTCTCAAGTGGAGCTAAAGCCCCATTCGGCAATCGATAATATCTACGCTTTTCCTCCAACGACTTCAATAGGTTACGAATTTCCGTCTCAGGAATCCCTTCGATATCGAACTTGAATTCTAACCAATCATGTCTTGAATCCATATCTACAACGACCTTGGGAGCCGTAAGACCTGTGTGAATTCTCGATTTCACAGCGGTGGTGGCATATACTTGGAGCATTGGCTCCAGTTGCGGTACGATATGATATAGAAATTCATATTCGGCATCCTCATCAGCCAAGAAATAACCCTTTTCCGTCTTAGTAAATGTGCTTCGTTCCATCAGTTCGAGGATTCTTCTTTCAAGGTCACCATCCCGTATCAGAATAATATGATCCCCTTGCGGTTGGCGATTCTCCTCATCCAGAGGATTAATGATGACTCTGCCATATTGAAACTCCAATCCTGCCAACAATCGATCTTTCACACGGTCCAAATACAGCTTAGCCTTAAGAGGAGTCTGTACCATCCGTTCGGAAACAGTCTTGGCAATATGCACGTTCCCAAGCTTCATTAGTCCAGGGATGACCTTCTCCATAAAAGGATCAAGTTGCTCTTGTGGGATCTGGATGATCTGCTTGTGGGACTTCCCAATCATATGCTTGAGTTCTGCAAGTCGCTTACATTCATCCAAAGGTAGCTTCACTAACCTTCCTTCGAACAGGATAACTCCGTATGATTCCATGACAGTAATGCTATCCAACCCTTCAACATCCAAGTGGTACCCTTCGATCCGAGAATGGTTAAATTCGAACTGAAGCGGAATTCCCCCCTCGGATAGTTGTATCCCATCGACCACTCTATCACCCTGTGCCATTTTCACCTTAGGAGCCTCACATAATAGTTGCACCAACTTGTCCCAGTACAATGGAGGTATCATTACGATTCGGTCACTAGGGGTTGAAGATTGGCGATACATCTCTTCGCTGTTATCCATAAGAAGGAGCTGTTGAATCACTTCATCATTCTCTTTGGAAAAGCTATGGATCTCCGGATCATACGTAAAATGATTGGAGAACGCATACGTCTCTCCCCGTTCAATTCTTTCAAGAAACTCTCTGACGTTCCTTACAATATACAGCCGACTCATTCCAACCTTGATCTCCATACCGAACATGAGCTTGTCATATCCGTAAGGGACCGCTCTACAAGTGAACTCCACTTGAAGGGGTGTTCTTGAATCGAAATAAGTCCTTGCACGGCTAGAACGACGAGGCTTATCTGTGAACAGATCCAATATCGATTGGGCCAGTTGATTCTCTCCACTCGAAGTCTCTACGAATCCATCTTCACTCTCACGCTGCTGTAGTTCATGGATATTCAGTAGTACCGCAGCGATATGTTGGCAGTAAAGCTCATATGAGGATAATGTGGGACATGTACATTCGGCATACATCTCTCCACTAGAATCTGTTTTTACCATAACCTGCTCACTACTTTTTCCTTTGACGGTCGCTTTATATAATCCAGTTTCAGTATCTGTATATGTAAAAGTCACTTTGCTAGCTTTAAGGTAGGCTTCTCCTTTATCGTAGGAGGTCTTTCCGCACCATAGCTTAATGAGGCTTGGGGTCAACTGAACATTCACTAATTTTATCCTCCTAATGAAAGGGCTTGGCATTCATTCTTATGATAACAGATTTCCATCCTCTCAATTTATTGATAACTTAATTATTGGCATACATGCACCATATTATTTCCAGAATGGCAGACGATCCAAGGTAGCAAAAAAGTGAAGACAACCGCATCCCCTCACGAATAGATGCATAGGGTACATTTAAATTCGGCCATATTCCCCTATCACTAAGTTTAGTTGCATAAAGGACATCTATTTACTGGAAAGTCGTCCATTCTCACTATTTGGCCTGTTTTAAATGTCGTTTGTGCAACTATTTCTCTCCCACCAGCCTTTTCCTTCTTAGTAAGTACCATTTATGCAACTATTCCTTCTTCTGTCTCTTCCTGTGTGTTGCTCCTTCAAATAAATTCTCTCTACTATTCTTGGAATGGCATAAATCCATTGGGTAAATCCCCGAAGTAATCCCCCTCTTGAAGCCCATCTACAAACTGCTGTAGCCAACTATAGTACTGAACCGAATGCTGTAGCTTGTCTAGGTCTTTAAGACAGTATTGTCGTTCCTCCTCCGAAGTGTCTGCGGCCTGTATCAGTTCCTCGAGTTTAGGAATTACGACTTCTAGAGCCTCTCTCATCACATCAATCTCCCGTTGCAACTTCATAGTAAAGAAGTTCTTAAAGGTCTGGAAAAAGTTCGTTTCGGCAGCATATAAATCCTTTCGTTCACGCTTCTCTTCAAGTTTAGTAACCATTTTGGAAGCAATTAGCGAGCGGACTCCATAGCTCATATTGCTCTTACTCATATTCATAATATTCTTCATTTCCTCAAGTGTCATCGGTCTATCCTCAAATAACATAATGCCATAGAGCTGTCCGAATGAATAATTCGCCCCATATAAATCCATGGTTTGGGCAATGGCATCAATCATCGGACGCAGTAACTGCTCCCGTGGAGATAAATCTGGTTTTTTTTCATCAAAAGCTAGCTGTTTCAATAGATACACCTTCATTCCCATTAGAGTCTATCATTCTATATTACACAAAACAGAAGCGTGTCTTTGCAATTCCTCTATATTTTACACAATTACTTATCGCTGTTTACGTTCGCTTAACCATACCGTTCTCGAATGAGTGTACAATTTATTTTGAACAGAGGATATCTCCACCATATTATACCGCAAAAGACAGATGAGGGAATGGGGTTCTCAGAAAAGTGAAACGCTCTAGATTTATAAATGGTTTGAAACCAGTACTCTTCACACTACCAGCGATGATTCCGTTCGTTATATTTTGGCTAGCACCGCTATTGTATGTATTCTACCTTAGCTTTACGGAATGGGATTTCATGAGCCCAGAAAAGATATTTGTCGGATTAGACAATTATATGGATCTCTTCAGCAATCCCGCCTTTTATAAAGCACTCAAAGTGACCTTGCTGTTCTGTCTAGGAAGCGTGCTGCCAGTCATCCTAATTGGACTAGGTCTAGCTCTTCTAATGAGTAACAAGATGAAAGGCTCCACCCTTTATCAAGTGTTGTTGTTCTCTCCTTGGGTTACGCCGACCGTAGCCGTCTCCATCGTCTGGTCTTGGATTTATGAGCCCGATATCGGACTTGCCAATACAGTGCTTAACTTTCTGGGATTAGAAACAATCGGATGGCTTCATGATCCCAAGTGGGCCCTCGTCGGTGTACTTATCGTGACGATATGGAAATCTGTAGGCTGGGCTATGATATTTTACTTAGTCGCACTGCGCAACGTACCTTCTGATCTACTAGAGGCAGCAGATCTTGATGGGGCAAACCCCTTTCAGAAATTCATTCGCATCACAATGCCGCTAATATCGCCAACCACACTATTCCTGTTTATTGTGCAGGTCATTCAAGCACTTCAGGCTTATGACCAAATTAACGTACTTACACAGGGGGGACCTTCAGGCTCCACTCGTACTTTGTTGTATATGTATTATCAATCCGCCTTCGAATCATTCCAGATCGGGGAGGCTTCTTCCGTAGCGATGGTGCTTGTATTCATGTGTATGTTACTTTCCATATTCTCGCTCGGAGTCAGCAAAAAAACTACTCATTATCAATAATACCTACAATAAAGGAGGCGAACGAATGAGTAAGATAACCAATTTGGGGAGACTGATGCGCCATCTAACTTTTGCCGTATTTGCTCTGATCATGGCCTTTCCTTTTTATTGGATGATAACCAGTGCACTGAAAACTAACGATGAAATTTGGCAGTCGCCCCCTACTCTTTGGCCGGAAGCACCTCTGTGGGGGAACTTTCTAGAGGCTTGGAACGAAGCACCGTTCCTCAGATACATGGGTAACAGCATATTCGTCGCCACCTGTATCGTTATTCTGCAAGTTATTAATTCCGGCATGATGGCATATGCGCTTACGCATATGAGTTTCCGCTTGAAGGGACTATTCGCAGGCGTGATCTTGTTCGGTTATATGGTTCCTGCTACAGCAGTCTATTTACCCGGGTATCTCATCTTGTCCGAATTACATTTGCTAAATTCTTATGCCGGATTGATCTTGTCCAACTGCGTAAGTGTGTTCTCTATCTTTTTGATCAGACAAGCTTTCCTTCAGGTTCCTCATGAACTGGTGGAGGCAGGAGAAGTAGATGGTTCTTCACATATGCGTATTCTATGGACCATTATTGTTCCGATCACACGATCTTCCTTCGCTGTGCTCGCCCTCATCACCTTCATTGACCAATACAATAATTATTTCTGGCCGATGCTGATTACGAAAGATCCTAGTTTGCAGCTCGTATCTGCCGGTCTAAGAAGTTTCTTCGTTGAAGGAGGTGCTTACGGATTGAAATGGCCGCTAATCATGGCCGCCAGTGCATTCACCATTGCCCCCTTGCTCCTTGTATTTGTGGTGGCCCAAAAAACAATTATGCAAAGTGTCAACATGACCGCAGGTTCTACAAAAGGGTGAAGTTACATTATAGGTACAAGCATTCTAGATATGAACAAAGAGGAGAATGATGATGAACGTATTCAAGAAGTTATCCGCGTTATCTTTAATTACTGGATTCACACTATTAACGGCTTGTGGTGGAAATTCGGGTACAAATAATATTACGACAACAAACGGAGAGACAGCATCTGGCTCTAAGGAGGCAGTCGTTGCAACGAATACACCAGTAACGATTGAATTCTGGTACGGACTGGGCGGCAAGCTTGGCGAGAATATGGATGCACTCATTCAAAAATTCAATGCATCGCAACAGGATGTCATTGTAAAAGGCATTGTGCAGGCTGACTATACCGAAACCGAGCAGAAGCTACAAGCAGCTATCGCAACAGGACAGGTCCCCGCTGCAGTGCTCTCCTCTAATATAGACTGGGCCCGTAAAGGATACTTCGCTCCTATGGATGAACTTATTGCGCAGCAACCTGATTTCAATAAGGAGGATTTTGTACAGACCTTTCTAACTCAAGGACAAGTTGATGGCAAGCAATACTTTCTTCCGATGTACGGGACAACACAAGTTATGTACTATCGCAAAGATACCTTTGAGGAGAATGGCATTGATGCGAACAAACTGAAGACTTGGGAAGATTTAGCTGCTGCTGCCGAGAAAATGACAGTCAAAAATGGCGATAAAACAACCTTTTACGGATGGGAACCGATGTGGGGCGCAGCCAACTTGATTGATGCTTCACTGAGCAAAGGCGGCCTCATTCTTAGTGAGGATGGAACAGAAGTCATGATTGACTCTCCTGAGTGGATTCAGACTTGGGATCTATTCCGCAAATGGATTCACGAGGATAAGATTATGCGGATTCATTATGGTGGTCAAGGCTGGGAATATTGGTACAAAACGATTGATGACGTAATGAAGGGACAAGCTGCAGGATACACAGGCTCTAGCGGGGATCAAGGCGATCTGGACTTCAATATAGTATCCGCGATGGAACAGCCGGGTTGGGCAGGAAACGGCGAAGGGAAGCCGACAGCTGAAGCTTTAATGGCTGGTATCCCCTCCGATACAAGTGATATTGATAAGCAAGCAGCCATGAAGTGGCTTAGCTACTTTACGAACTCAGAGAATACAGCCTCCTGGTCTATTAACACAGGATATATTGCTGTTCGCCAATCTGCATCAGAAGATCCTGCGTTCATCTCGTTTAGTCAGAGCAATCCACAAATCACAATTCCACTTACGCAGGCGTCTCATGCTTCCGCACCATTCCAAGACCCTACAGGTGGCAAAATTAATGATGCGCTAACAATCGCAGCAGATAAATTACAGATCGAGAATATTCCAGCAGCAGAAGTACTTCAAGAAGCGAAGCAAATAGCACAGGCGGCGCTAGACAAATTGAAATAAAGGTGGACAACACGATGTCTCAACTCATGACTCCACAAGGGAGTCACTCCGTTTCCGCGATCCTGTTCGATAAAGATGGGACATTGCTTGATTTCGTATCCCTATGGGGGAGCTGGAGTGAATATATACTGGGTAAATTCATCGAATCCATGGAGCAGAGAGGGCTTGTGATGCCCAGGAATCAACTCCCTTCCTTATTAGGGACCATTCATAATGTCCATGGAAACATTACGGATTATGACCGTAACGGTCCATTGGCTATGGGAACAATGAATGATATCTATACTATTCTTTCATGGCAAGGTTACCAACTCGGATTATCTTGGGCCGAATCTATGGAACTTGTTCATACCTGTCGACAAGAGGCGGATGCCATGTTGGAATGGAAGAGGCCTACTTTTCCCCTTCCAGGTCTTCTACGTTTTCTTGACGATTGCGCAAGCGTTGGCGTCCCGCTAGCTGTAGTGACCGCTGATGAAACTGCGGCGGCGGAGAAACACTTGAATTGGCTTGGAATACGTAGTTATTTCACTGCGGTCATAGGAACGGACCGTGTCAGTCGTGGGAAGCCATTTCCGGACATGGCTCACCTTGCTTGTAAGACATTATCCGTTGATCCATCTCAGGTAGCGATTATCGGCGATACTAACGGAGATATGCGAATGGCTAAGGCGGCTGGTGCATCCGTAGCTATTGGGATTACTGGCACTTCTAGCGATTCAGAACCAAACTGCTTTCTTCCTGACGCAGATATCATCGTGCAATCCTATGCAGAGTTACGAATCGGGGAATTACCAGGTGAAGATTGAAGGCATGTGGGCATGGATTTTTCTTGCTATAGCCATTCTATTCGAGCTTTCAGGAACAGTCTCGATGAAATTATCTCACGGGTTTACCCGTCTATGGCCATCTGTACTCATGTTCTTATTCTATGGGATCAGTTTCACTTCGCTTAATTATGCACTTACCTCTATTAAAGTCGGTGTTGCCTATGCCATATGGTCAGGGGCTGGAATCATCCTTATCTCCTTGGTTGGAACGATATACTTTGAAGAAAAGATATCTTTATCCTCCTTACTTTGGATATTAGTCATTGTTGCTGGCATCGTAGGCTTGAATATTAGCGGTAAGAGTCATTAAAATCGTCGCAAAAAGTCAAATTTATTGGTGCATAATTTAAGGGGGATCTTACGAATGAGCATGAACGAACAAACAGAAGAACAACCTATTGCCACCTTTCAAATCATTACGGATACACATGTCACGGACGACCCAAATCATGAGTATAACCTCAACTTTGAGCGCGCGCTCCGAGATATTGCAACCCAGTGTGAAGGCAGCAGTGGCATCATGCATATTGGAGATGTTACCAACCATGGATTTCCTAAAGAATACGAAGAAATGCTCCGTATCATAAATGTCTATGAGGGGCAGATCCCTCCCATCACCTTCACCTTAGGTAATCATGATGTAGGGCTGGGCGATTGGGAGTCCCGCTTAGCATTATATGAATCCCAGACTGGAATGACGGCCCCTTACCATGACCACTGGATTGATGGCTACCACTATATCTTTCTTGGAACAGAAAAAGGACTACGTACATTCTGTGATCTCTCGAACGCTCAACTTCAATGGCTTGAACAGAAATTAGAGGAGCAGTCATCACTGGATAAGCCGATATTTCTGTTCCTCCACCAGCCCCTTAAAGATACCGTGGCAGGGTCGCTGGAGTCCCAGGCATGGTATGGAGTAACACAAGACGAAGAATTAAAGGCTATTCTATCGAAATATCCCCAGATTCTATTGTTCACCGGACATACCCATTGGGAACTTGAGGTAGATAACACCGTCTACCCCGGTCTTGGTAAGACCGCTACGATGTTCAATTCCGCTTCCGTTGCCTATTTGTGGACGAATGAGGATGAACATAAGACAGGTAGCCAAGGATACTATGTAGAGATTTATAGTAACAAGGTGCTTGTTCGAGGGAGAAACTTCATGACAGGGAGTTGGATTGAAACAGCTCAGTATGAGGTAGGTTTTCTTCCCGCATCATCGTCATGAGATATGTTTATAACTGATATTACAAAAATGAGTGTTGCCCTTAGATTTTATGGGCAACACTCATTTTTTGTAATATCAGAGATGTCTTTCGTTTACAACTCCCATTTTCTAGGATCAACTATGACAATGTCAAAACAGTTTTGACTATACAAAAATAACTGTTGCTTTTTCAAATTAAATCAATATACTTAAATCATACTTAATTCATAGGATTAATTTAATTACTAGGGGGATAATAATGAAAAAATCATTTTTGATAGTCATTTTGGCAGGAATGCTAGTAAGTCTGTTAGCTGGATGTTCTGGAAACAACGGATCGAAGGCTGAGAGTAATACCATTCGGATTGGACTTGCAGCTCCGATTTCGGGAACTCAGGCGCAATATGGGCAAGCTTTTAAGAACGGTGCTGAACTGGCGGCTACGCAAATTAATGATGCAGGTGGAATTAATGGCAAGAATGTAGAAATCGTCATTCAGGACGATAAAGGAGATTCTAATGAGGCGGTTAATGTAGCTAACAAATTAGTATCGGATAAAAGTGTATTGGCAGTGGTCGGTCATTTCAACAGCTCTGCTACACTAGCAACGGCTCCGGTTTATAACAAGAATAAAATTGTACAAATTTCACCGTCTTCAAGTGCTCCTGGTGTCACTGATGCGGGTGAGTACACATTCCGTGTTATTACGACAGATGCATTTCAGGCAGACTATTTGGCAGACTGGTCTAAAGAGTTAGGTTATAGCAATGTCGCACTCATCTATGAGCAATCTGACTTTGGGTTAGGCTTACTCGATGTCTATCAAAAGTCAGCTCCGGATAACAACATTAATATTGTTGCTGCGGAAGCATATAATCCCGGAGATAAAGATTTCAGCACTATTTTAACGAAGATCAAGGACAAGCAACCCGAGGCGATCTTTATTGGCGGCTTTTACAATGAAGCTGCTTTAATTGCTCAACAGGCACAAAAGTTAAATTTGGACGTGGACTTTATTGGTGTCGACAGCCTCTATTCTGAAGCATTGTTTGAACTCGGTGGAAACTCAGTGGAAGGGCTAAAACTGATTGGTTTCTTCTATCCAGGTGGAGATAATGAAGCGGCAACTAAATTTGCCGATGATTATCAAGCAGCTTATAACAGCAAACCAGATACCTATGCTGCTTACTCCTATGTCGCTACCTCAGTTGTCATTGAAGCGATTAAGGAAAAGGGTGCAGATCGGGAGAGTATCAAGACTTATTTGGAAACGTTGAAAGATTATAAGGGTGCTACTGGTGTACTGAGCTTTGATGCCAATGGTGATGTTGAAACCATTCCTTCACGTTTGACGGTTCAAGACGGGAAGTTTGAACTTTTCGAGTAGAAATATAAGGATTATAAATAAACATTACATTAGCAAATTCGGAGCAGGAATAGAAATTTCATTCCTGCTCCCTGGCTTCGAAAGGATATTATTATGCTCCTTCAACAATTAACAAACGGTTTAACGATCGGGGTCATTTATGCCCTGATCGCTCTTGGTTATACGATGGTCTACGGCATTTTGAAAATCGTTAACTTTGCTCATGGTGATATTTTTATGATGGGTAGCTTCCTTGGACTATTCTTCATGAAAGAGTTCAACATGCCGTTATATCTCGCTTTTCTGTCGTCTGCCGTTGTAACCGCTGTGCTTGGAATGATCATTGAACGGTTGGCATATCGACCGCTTCGCCTGGCAGACCGTATTGTTCCTCTAATCAGTGCGCTAGGGGTATCTACTTTTCTGATCAGCCTGGCACAGAAGTTATGGGGAACAGAAATGCGTCCTTTTCCGACTACATTTGGCAGCCGTACATTTACGCTCGGTAGTGTAACCTTTTCGGAGATTCAAATTCTAATTTTGGTTCTGTCTTTTGTATTGATGCTCGGGTTGCAATTGTTTGTACAAAAGAGCAAAACAGGAACAGCGATGCGAGCTACTTCGATGAGTTTAACCAACGCGTCATTGATGGGAATTAATACAAACCGTATGATCAGCATTGCATTTGGAATAGGTTCCGCACTTGCCGCATGCGCGGGCATTATGGTGAGTATTTACTACAATGCGGTATATCCTAGCATGGGTTATATGGCAGGGATTAACGCCTTTACAGCTGCAGTTCTTGGGGGGATCGGGAATATTCCTGGGGCTATGCTTGGTGGAGTTCTACTCGGACTTGTTGAAACCTTGGGCGGTGCCTATATTTCTTCACAATATAAGAGTGTCATTTCTTTCGCTATTCTTATTATTGTGCTACTGATCAAGCCGACAGGCATACTTGGCAAAAAAGATATTAACAAGGTGTAGGTGATAAACTTGAGGAATAAAAAAATAAAAATGGCAATGGCTGCACTATTGATTATCCTGCCTTTATTGCTGCAGCAAATCAATGATTATTGGATGCATATTGTCATCATGATCGGGATATTCTCTATCCTTTCGATGAGCCTCAATGTCATTATCGGATACGCCGGACAATTCGCGCTTGGGCATGCCGCCTTTTATGGTATTGGAGCTTATGCTGCGGCGCTACTAATGATTCATTTTCAACTTTCTTTCTGGATCGCGCTTCCTGCTGCCGCTGTCATTGCAGGATTCTTCGGTTTCTTATTGGGAACTCCGGTCATTCGACTACGAGGGGATTATTTAGGTATTGTTACGCTGGGATTTGGTGAAATTGTGAGATTGATATTTGTCAATTGGATCGATGTCACTCGCGGTCCTATGGGCATTCCCGGCATTCCAGCACCAACCCTGTTTGGATACACTTTTAGCGGAAAGATAGAGTTCTATTACTTGATTCTAGTTCTTGTTCTAATCACATTCTTCGTAATTAATAGAATTGTCCATTCAGGAGTTGGTCTAAGTCTGCTCACCATTCGTGAAGATGAGACACTTGCGAAATCGATCGGCATTCGGCCAAACAAGTACAAGCTGCTCGCATTTACGGTGGGAGGCTTCTTTGCTGGAATTGCCGGAGCCTTCTGGGCATCTTACATTTCCTTTGTCAGCCCAGATGCCTTCAGGTATTTAGATTCGGTTAATATTTTGGCTATGGTCATTTTGGGCGGAACAGCCAGTCTTCCAGGCTCAATTCTAGGTGCTACCCTTCTAGTGCTCGCACCCGAACTCCTTCGGTATATGAGTGACTACAGAATGATGTTGATGGGGCTGGCGATTGTTCTAATGATGATTTTCAAGCCTACCGGATTTTGGGGTGAGAAGCACCGGAAGTACAACTTTTACGGCATGGTACAGAAAGGTGAGGACAAGTGATGGAAAAGGTGCTGGAATTAGAGAAGGTATCGGTTCAATTCGGTGGGCTGATTGCCTTAGATAAGGTCGATATGGATGTGCGCCGTGGCGAAATTTTATCCATCATCGGACCGAACGGGGCCGGGAAGACAACGCTATTCAACCTACTGACCGGCATTTATCAGCCTACTTCCGGAAAAATCATTTACAAAGATCGGGTTATCAACAAACTACAACCTTATAAAAGAGTCAATCTTGGCATTGCGCGTACATTCCAGAATACGAGGCTGCTCAAAAACATGACCGTGCTGGAAAATGTCCTCGTTGCTCATTCACAGTGTAATGGAGAAAGCCTGCTAGAGTCCGTCTTTTCATTCGGTTCAGCAAATCGCAAACGGGTTGCCATTGTTCAAGAATGTATTGAGAAGCTAGAAGTGGTTGGTCTCGCGCACAAGCTTGACGTATTTGCCGGAAGCCTCCCTTACGGGGAGCAACGGCTACTGGAAATTGCCAGGGCACTCGCCACTGGCTGTGAAATTCTGCTGTTGGATGAACCGGCTGCGGGAATGAATGCGTCAGAAAAGGTGGAGCTCATAAAGAAGATCAGACAACTATCCAACGAATTTAACATTGAAATTGTGTTGATCGAGCATGACATCGGTATGATTATGGACATTTCTGATCGAATTATCGTTCTAAATTATGGTGTGAAGATCGCTGAAGGCGGAGCGAAGGAAATTCAGAATGACCCTAACGTCATTAGCGCTTATCTAGGCGGGGAGGTCGATTGGGATTGATAAATGACAGCCAAGTGATTCTTGAAATCAAAGACTTAAGTGTCAATTATGGTGTAATTACGGCAGTGAAAAAGATGAGTCTTCGTATTCATTATGGGGAGATTGTTGCATTAATCGGTACGAATGGATCTGGTAAAACCTCGACACTGCACAGCATTTCCGGCCTTAATAAGGGCATCCAAGGACAGATTATGTTCGAAGGAAACGACATTACAAAGCTTGAGCCCCACCGGATTGTGGCAAGTGGCATTTCACAAGTTCCTGAAGGTAGAGGAGTCTTTCCAGATTTGACTGTGTTTGAAAATATTAAGCTTGGGGCATACGTCCGCAAGGATAAAGCGGAAATCGCCTCTGACATTCAACATATGCTTGAATTATTCCCACGTCTTGCCGAACGAAGAAAACAGCTGGCTGGGACGATGAGCGGCGGAGAACAGCAGATGCTTGCGATTGCCCGCGCATTGATGGCTAGACCGAAACTACTACTGCTAGATGAGCCTTCTATGGGATTGGCTCCTTTGATTGTGAAGGAAATATTTACAGCTATCCGGCAAATTAACAAGGATGGTGTGTCCGTCTTGCTAGTGGAGCAAAATGCCACTATGGCGCTAGCAGCAGCCCATCGAGGATATGTGATGGAAACAGGTAGCATTGTCGTCCAAGGAGAAGCTGCTGAATTGAGGAATAATGATATCGTGAAATCCGTTTATTTAGGAATCAATTAGAGATTAATGAGGGAGGCGTCTTATGATGAAAGAAGACAAGCATGAAGAAACACAGAAAAACCTGAATCATGACGAAAGTTTGGAGCCAGCATCACCGTATACGATTATGGCCAAGTTGTTTGCTCATCTCTCCAAGTCGGTAGTAGATCGTTTCGGAGAAGAAGGAAGAGATGCTATTCGCGAAGGGGTGCGTACCTTCGGTGAGGAACGGGGACGGGATATTGCTCGTCGAGCCGCTGCTGCTGGACAGCCAAATGATATTGATAATTATTTGCCGAACTATGATATGGGACGAAGTGATCTATTCGAGTATGAAACAGAGTACCATCCCGTTGAAATCGAGCAAAATTTCACGAAATGTGCGTTCGGTGATCAGTGGAAGGCCGATGGAATGGAAGAGTATGGGATTCTATATTGCCAGATGATTGATCCGGCGATTGCCAAAGGCTATAATCCGGATTTCGAAGTGGTGCATGATAAATATTTGCTCGAAGATGGGAATTGCCATTTCAGGTTTCAGATGAAGACATCTGAGAAGGATTCTGGGAGTGAGGACAATGAAGATTAATTCCGACCGCTTGTGGGCGAGGTTAATGGCGTTGGGTGAAATCGGAGTGCGGGATAACGGAGGCGTTACCCGCTTTTCTTTTACCAAGGATGAGCGCCGCGCCAAGGATCTGGTCATCGCATATATGAAGGAAGCCGGACTTACTGTTCGCGAAGACGCTATAGGGAACATTATCGGTCGCCGGGAAGGCTCAGACTCTAGTTCATCTGTCATTCTGACCGGGTCTCATATCGATACGGTTCGAGACGGAGGAAAGTTCGATGGCGCCCTTGGCGTACTCTCAGCTATCGAAGCACTTCAGCATATGCAGGAGCTCGGAGTAGAGACTATTCGCCCGATTGAAGTGATCGCTTTTACGGATGAGGAAGGTTCCAGATTCGGATTCGGGATGATCGGGAGTCGTGCGGTGGCCGGAACTTTGCGACAAGAGGATTTGGAACATCAGGACGAGCAGCACATATCCATAGCTGAAGCCATGCGGGCAGCAGGCTTAGCACCCGAACGGATTGGTAAAGCTGCTAAACAATCGCATGAAGTCCACGCCTACGTTGAACTGCATATTGAACAAGGGAAAGTACTGGAGAACCACGATCAACCGGTAGGACTTGTGACGGGGATTGCTGGTCCGCTGTGGCAACAGTTCACATTAACCGGTCAAGCAGGACATGCAGGAGCGACACCAATGAACATGCGGAGAGACCCCATGCAGGCTGCTGCGGATATATTAAGTTATATTTACCAAGAAGCGAAGCTATTTACGAATGCAGTAGCTACGGTAGGCAAGTTTCAGATCGTACCAGGAGGGGTGAACATTATCCCAGGACAGGTTCAATTCTCACTGGACTTGAGAGATATTGATGAGTCAGCCCGAGATTTGTTAGAAAACCGGATTCAGCAATATGTCAGCCAAGTTTGCGAGAAATATGATATCGAATTCCAGATTGACTTGTTGCAAAGAGTAGCTCCAGCACCTTGTTCCGCTAATATACGCGAGGCCGTTGCCCATGCTGGAAGATTAGTAGGACTTTCAAGTCTACCGAATGTGGTGAGCGGTGCCGGTCATGATGGTATGCAGTTCAGCTCATCATGGCCGATCGGAATGATATTCGTCCGTTCCCAGCAAGGAATCAGTCATTCTCCGGAGGAATGGAGCTCTCAGGATGACTGCGGGATTGGAACGGAAGTCCTTTATCATACACTTCTTCAATTGGCGAACGGATAGTATTGATGCTGGGTGTTATATGAAGAATCCGAAAGTCCCCTTTGATGCACATAGCATTTCAAAGGGGACTTTTGCGTATATACTTCTATCATTTAAAATTAACTATGAATTGGCTTCAATTGATAACCGAATTGATTCGATATGGAATGGGCTGCCGCGAGCAAATCCGTACGAATAAGCTCCTCGTTCTCCTTGATACGGGCCAAGGAGCCTATCATACTAATCGTGCCGACCATTTGCCCTGCCGCATCTTTGACGGGCGCGGCTATACTATAAGCGCCTGCCTCGATCTCTTCATCCTCAATCCCATACCCCTGCTCTCTAATTTGCTGCAAACTGTTCATCAGCGTCTTTTTATCCGTCATTGTTTTCTCCGTTAGCTTGGTTAATTTATAGTTTTGCAGAAAACTTTGCAGTTCGACCTCTGACATATGGGCTAGAAATATTTTGCCCGAAGCGGAAGCATACATTGGCAGTTTGCTACCTGCTCTCGAGCTGATAATGAAATAGTTGTTAGGCGATTCTACCTTATCGACGCAAAAGACTTGTTCATGCTGATAAACATTTAAATGGGATGTCTCATGATACTTTTTGGTCAATTCAGTTAAATAGGGATGACCGATTTCTTTTAAGTCTAAACTATTCGAAACTAGATTCGCCTTCAACAGAAATTCTAGGCCGAGTCTGTATTTTCCGTTGTTCGGATTTTTATCAATGTATGAATAGGCGCAAAGTGTATTAATAAGGCCGTATACCGTACTGATGTTTAAATTTAGCTTCTCGCTAATCTCGGTGAGAGATAATTGAACATTCAAGGAATCGAAACAATTCACAATATCAAGCGCCCGCGTTACTGATTGAATCAGGCGAGGTTTTTTCTCATTCAATATGATAACCTCCACAAAATGACTTGTAATTTTTACTATAGTCACTATGTTCAGGGGTTTTTCCGATAATGTCAATAGGATTTCGATAATATAACAAGATAGTGATTGTTATTTCAACATAAGAACGCAGAGATTTAAACTGTTCTTTCCTTACGAAAGAGCCTAGAAAGTAGTTGAGAGATAATTACAGTAATAACGCATAACAGTAAGCTTCCTGCTGTATAGCGAAAATCTAAGAAGCTGAAATTCATCTGCAAAAAGTTGACCGCCGGAAAAGCCGCAACGATACCGATCAAAGCCAGAATACGAAAAACTTTCAGTACAATCTCGCTACCGTTCGTTGCCCAGACGATAGAATTAGCTAAATACAAGAACGCCGCTATTCCTAGAATGATAGTGAGAAAGGAGGATACGACGCTTATGCTCCAAACAAAGCGAAATCCAAGAACAGTATATAGTAACCATATGATCACTCCATTAATTAAGCTCATCGTCAGAACTCGTATCATAGCGAACAGCCACACCGCAACAATAACTTTTGTTGGATGAGATACCGCAACAAATAAAAAACTTAGATTTTTTTCACTTTTTTCTTTGGTGAAGAATTGTAGTAAATGAGGGATACCTACATAGAGGCAGAATACAATCATAGAGGTATGGAATCCAACAGCAATCAACGCATTTGATAGCATATTTCTGTACTCATGCGATTCATTCAGAGTATGTAGCAACGGTACTAAACCGTCAATATTCAGCCCAAGACTTTGCTCCACTCCCCCCACTTGACCAATGGAGAGAACCACAAACATTCCTAGTAGTAAAAGCTGCATAGTCAGTGATCTCTTCATATTCATTGTATGCAAATCTTTTCTCATTAGCGGTGCAAACATAAGCAACTACCTCCTGAATACGAGCCACCTTAACTCTTATGGCTGGCAGTTTTTTTTGTTTTCTTGTAGAACTCTTCCAAGGTGTGCTTCTCCTTGAAAAACTCCTCTACCATAACCCCATGCTCCATAAGCGTCTGCAATGGATGAGGGACAACGTCTGCCTGAACGGTGAAGGTCACAGAACGATCATCATGGGATATAACATTCATTCCTTGTATAGCAATTATGGCTTCTGCCGTCTTTGATGAATCGATGGTCGTTACGATATATCGCTCACTACTTTCGATGATCTCCTGCAATTCATGATTTGCTACGATGCTGCCTTGCTGTATCATAACAACCTGGTCGGATATTTTTTCAATATCAAATAAATCATGAGAGCTAATAAATATAGCTGTTCCCTGATCTTTACTAATTTCCCTTAGCATATCTCGCAAAAATATTCTTGCATCTGGATCCAGACCGTTAAAGGGTTCGTCCAGTATAAGCACCTCTGGCTCATGCAGAAGCTCACGGATCAACATAAGCTTTTGCTTCATCCCTTTGGAATAACTTCCTGCCGGCGCTGTAGAATGAAGTTCAAATTTCTGCGCAAGGTGTTCGAACCGTTTGGCAATAGTGAGCTTATCTAACCCGCGTACACGTCCAAAAAAAAGCATATGCTCCCAAGCGGTAAGCTCACTATATAAACCTCCTTCGTCCAATACAACACCAACACGATTCCTCGTTTGCTGATTCATATGATAGGCCGTCTGACCGAGGATCTTGCATTGACCCTGCGTAGGAGGATACAAGCCTATCATGGAACGGATTGTCGACGTTTTACCTGCTCCGTTCTCACCAATAAAAGCGCATATGTATCCCTGTTCTACTTGCAAATTGATATTACTCAATATGGACTTGCCCTGTAGACTTAAACTCAAGTCCTGTATTTCAATGACTGGACCTACCATCCTTAACCCTCCTGAACTATTCCGAGATGATCTGACTTATGAATAATCATGAACAATTACCTTATCCGTCTCCCCTTCAAAGTGAATTCGCTGACCGATAGAATAGATATCCGGATCATGGGAGTATGATATTAATATATTTCCCCCTTATACATCGAATACGTTACATTTCTAAGGACAGGCACGCTATTTTTAAGATCACTGTAAGAAAAGTACACGTTCTTCAGATGTATTGCTTCTATGGAACCTCTCATTATTTCGGTCCTTCCATCATCTTCATCCTTATTAGACATATGTTCCTTAATTCACTCAATGCTAACCAGAATGGGACTTATCATGATCCTGAACGTTGCCTAATACCTTAGCTAAATAACCCGTAAAAGCGATATATTCCCCTAAAGTAAGCCTATTCCCAATATCATGAATATAGCTGTACTGAATTCCCTTTGGATTAGACTGGTTGAAATATATAGGAAGTCACAATTTTTGTACTTTTCTTATGTTGTTATAAAAATGTGAAATATCAGATGGCTTCTCTATCCAATTGGTTTGTATTATTGATAAGCTGTGCCAGTTCTTCACTTACTGGTAATATCACATTTGTTGTCCCGTCATATACATATTTACTACCAAGCTCTGTTTCAATAACACCCACATTATTCATCATTAAACCCAACCTCAATGTTAATAAAGTACCTGAAAGATAAAAAGAAACAGCCCGCCGCGAAAACTTGTAAACACCATTTATGTAAAACTATTCTATAAAAATGATAAACCTTTAGATTCCTAAAGCGTATTAAATATGTCACCTTTTTTCGGAAGAATTACAATGAGAATAACTACTTTCTAATTGGAGTAACTCACTTGTCACAGCTGTATTAAGAAAATGGAAATGGACAAAACGAGGTGGCGTCGTTTTCATACTGACGCCACCTCGTTTATTCTGATACACTATTTGAACTTCCTCTTAAAATCTCACTTCATACTCACAGTATTCATCACCATGGACATTACACTTCACTTCGCGAACAGTGACGCGTTTACCCCGCATTTTTGTGAGGGCTCCTTCCATAATAGCGCCTTCCAAGTCACAAACCATTTTGCCCTCCATCACTGGCAACCCTTCACAGAAGCAATCATGCACAGCAATTGTCATTCCTCTCTCATCTTCTCTAACGATCTCAGGGATCCCAATTTTCATATTTTCAAATAGCTCGAACAGTTCCTTAACCGTATTAACGCCGAGTTCTTCGCCAATCTTCCTTCCTATCGTCATCGTTGTGCCTTTACCATTAGAAGGTAATGCTTGATATAGACCAATAAGTCTAATCGTTCTAAATAGTTCCAGTGGTACTACGTTCCCTAGATTCTCGCGCTTTATCTTCTTCATATCTGCAAATGTAAATTTATCCATCATGCTCGCCCCCAGTTGTATTAGGTAATCCTCATGTGGACTACTTCTTGATATCCTGATTATAGACTCGCCTAATATTACCATTGTGATTTTCATCACATACAAATTCCGATATTGGAAGTTTGCGATTCCTCTTCCAATTTTGATCTAAATCAATTTAATATCATGAGACTCGACCTATACTGAAGTTAGCAAGAAGATGACTTACCAAATAAGAACACTTACGAGGAGGATTTACAATGAAAACAATAACTTTCCAATTAGAGCAACTCACTTGTCCCAGCTGCATTAAGAAAATCGAAACGGCGTTAGGTAACCAAGACGGGGTCTCTGAAGTAAAGGTTCTATTCACTTCCAGTAAAGTGAAAGCTAGTTACGATGAGAATGTTGTCGATGCAGCAGATGTCTCTAAGGTCATTTCCAAGCTAGGCTTTCAAATTCTGAATTCTAAATAAGGGGGACGTCCAGATGTCTAGGAAGAGAAAAGGGCAAGTTGTTATTATTGCAGGTATACTCATTGCTATATCTTTTCTATTGAAAGCATTGAATATGCTAGCGATGATCTCTGATGGTCTAATGATTACCGCTGCTGTTATCGCAGGATATCCTATTATGAAGAATGCGATTCAAGCGTTACGTTATCGTATATTAGGAATTGAAGCTCTCGTTACGATAGCTGTCATCGGCGCCATCATGATCCAGGAATACTGGGAGGCGGCAGCGGTTACCTTCCTATTCATCTTTGGTTCATATCTTGAAGCAAGAACGATCGAGAAGACGCGTTCTTCATTAAAAGCATTGATTGATCTGGCACCTACGATGGCCTCTGTCATGCGTAATGGAATAGAGGTCAAGGTGTCACCTGATGAGGTCATCCAAGGAGAAGTCGTTCTTGTGCGTCCCGGTGAGAATATTCCGGTAGATGGTACCATTTTCAAGGGAAAGGCTACGATAAACCAAGCTGCTATTACAGGGGAGTCGGTTCCAGTCAGTAGGGAAAAGGACGGTACTGTGTTCAGCGGGACGGTCATTGAACATGGTTATCTGGAAATCATCGCAGATAAGGTAGGAGAAGATACGACGTTTGCTCGCATTCTGAACATGGTCGAAGAAGCTCAAGAATCGAAAGCACCCACGCAGAAATTTATTGAGAAATTCGCTCGATACTACACTCCTGGTATTTTTGTATTAGCTATTATCGTGTATATCTTGACTAGAGATATTGAATTAACACTGACATTGTTAGTCATTGCTTGCCCAGGTGCTATGGTTATCTCTGCTCCTGTCTCTATTGTTGCTGGAATCGGCAACGGGGCGAAGAACGGCATTCTATTCAAAGGTGGCGAGACGTTAGAAAAGGCTGGGAAAGTTCAAGTGGTCGCTTTTGATAAAACAGGTACACTCACGGTTGGCAAACCACAGGTCACTCAGATTCGCGCCTTCCAAATGGATGAGAATGAACTTCTTCAGATCGTTGCCCGTGCAGAATATGCGTCAGAGCATCATTTAGCTAGTGCTATCCTGACAGAAGCTAAACGGAGATTCGGATCTGAGATTACACCCGCAGAACATTTCGAAGCGATCGCTGGTAAAGGGGTAAGTGCTACCGTTGGAGGAACTGAGCTGTATATCGGGAATCGCAAACTGATGTCAGATTACAACATCTCATATGATGAAGAAATCGCTAACTATGTAGCTCAAGAGGAAGATAAAGCGCAGACCGTTGTCTTTGTCGCTAATCATGAAAGAGTCTTAGGTTTGATCTCTATCGCCGATGTGTTGCGGGCCGATGCGTATGAGCTTGTGCGTCAATTAAAGAAATCCGGCGTAAAGAAGGTTGTTATGTTAACGGGTGATAATGAACGGACGGCTGCTGCTGTCTCTCGTGAACTCGGGATTGATCAGTATTATGCCGAACTACTTCCTGAAGATAAAGTCATCAAGTTAAAAGAATTACAAGAGAAATACATTGTTGCCATGGTTGGCGATGGCGTGAATGACGCTCCTGCTCTAGCCATTGCGGATGTAGGGATTGCTATGGGAGGATCAGGAACAGATGTCGCAATCGAGACCGCGGATGTCGTCCTCATGTCGGATCGTCTGGTGAAGCTCTCATATGCCCTCGGACTTAGCCATGCTACAATGAATAATATGAAGCAAAATATTTACTTCGCGGTAGCGGTTGTTGTGACTCTTCTAATCGGCGTATTAACTAGAAATGTATTCATGGCTTCCGGTATGCTCGTGCATGAATTAAGTGTGTTGATCGTCATTATCAATGCGATTCGTTTAACACGCTACAGGGGTGTGAAGACTAGCCAACCTATATCATCGACTAAGAATAGAGGGATTCGTAATGGAATGCAATCATCAAGTGAACGAGCAGTATGATGCAGGTCAATCACCATCATTATGTATTAACAATGTGCCTATTCTAGATATTTTATCATCCGAAGAAAAGCTAGAAGTTATGAATACGTCCATTAGTAAGAAATATAAAAAAGGAGAGATTATATTCTCTCCTGGTCATTCGTCAGCCAATCTATGGATTGTCCATCGAGGTAGTGTGAAGATTTCTCGCTTCTCCGCAGCTGGCAAGGAACAAATCGTTCGTATTCTCAGTCAGGGTGACTTCACGGGAGAGTTATCTTTATTCAGTCATACGATATTAACTAGCACCGCGGAAGCCTTGGAACCTACGGAGATCTGTCTGATTCAAGGAAAAGTGATCAATGATTTAATGTTAAGAACACCCCAGATTGCAATCAAGTTTCTCGAAAAATATACTGAACGTATTGAACTAGCAGAAGACAAGCTCGAACAACTCACGCTATATGATGTCGAGCAACGAATTGCTAAAGTTCTATTGGATATGTTAGAAGAACAACGGACGGATCAGATCGAAGACAATACCCTAATTCTACCTATAAGCAAAAAGGATCTTGCAGTAATGATTGGGACGTCCCAAGAATCGTTAAGCCGTAAGCTTTCCTTGTTCCAAGAAGAAGGTTGGATTAAACTTGTCGGTCAACGTCAAATTATTGTTCTTGATCGAGAGGGTCTTGAACAGTTTAACGAATAGAACATCTAGCGCGATCACCTCACCTACAAGTAGTCAACCAATGATATACATTACTTGCCCCCTACTTTCTCCGCGATAAGTGATATAATAAGCTATATTTATATGAAAATATTATCTCTTAGGAGAATTAACCATAATGAAACCAACTTATACTATGGACGATGTGCAATGGCATGCGCTCATTCACAATGTGGCACAGCATTTCGATGACCTAACGATAAAGCGTGGGTTTCAATATTTCAAACAGGGACATGTCCATCAATTAACGATGCCCGATGCCGTGCATATTGAGGCTGTCGTCGAAGGCAACGAGAACTACTCTGTTCATCTCAATCTGGACTCCTTCTCTAACCATCATTGCAGTTGTCCCGTTCCGGCCAACTGTAAACATATGATCGCCGTCCTGCTAGAATATGCCAATCTACAAGAACGGTCTGTTCATGCGCTCGTAAATGCCCATTCATCAACTATGTTCAAGCAAGTCGTGAAGCCTTCTCCACATATTGGGTCTAATCGCTCAGCAACTCAAACTTTGGATCGCAAGGTAGAAGCTTCGGCCAAGTTGAAAGGACAAGCAAGTCTAATATCTACGTTGCCCATTTCAGAGTGGCATGATCTATTTGAACGCTGTATCGGTCCATTAGGGATGAAGATTCCAAATGCTCAGTATGCTCAAAGTGCTTTAGCATCCATACGCGCCATACAGCCTCAGCTTTCTCCTGTAATGGAGCTACTTTACCAATTTCATGCTCACCTATTTGTGCTGAATAAGCTTGTGATCCCCCCACAGCATCAAGTGAATTATTCTAACTATTATATGGGATTCCAGGCACAAGTCGCTGCGGATGATATGCAGGATGCTATAGGGCAGATTGTAGCAAATGAGCTCGCAATTCAAACCGAACCAGAACAATGGGGCTATATCGAGGACACTTTAACAATGTTACGTAAGCAAATGTTAACAGAACCTCAGAATCTCCAATACTTCTTATATGTTTACAATCAACTATGGCTGAAATGGATTTACCCTAATCTTGACGATAAGAAGATATGCTTAGATGAATTAGAATATTTACAATCCGCTAAAGATGAGCTTGGAGCTTCGCTCTCAAGGCTTCCGTGGATGTTAACTCAGAGCTGGATGCAGTTCTATCTAACCCAGGATGAGCAAGCATGGGCTCTTTTAAAAGCGGCTGACAAGATCTTCAATATCCATCCCGAGCATCTCTATCCTTTCCTATCTATTCTATTAATAAATGAAGAATGGTCTCGCATGAACAATTGGCTCGTTGAACTCGGTCCACTGCTCAGCAACTATCGGAATAATAAGCTTAGTCATTATTGGACCTGTTGGGAGGCTACGATTCATCATCTTCCCGAGGCCGAGCAGTCGATGTGGTCAACACTAATCAGCATGTTACCTCATTCAAGAAACATATATGAAGACAAATTACTCGCACATGGCAAATGGAAACAATGGATGGATTATCAATTAAGTACTGGCAAGGAGCCTCTGGATTTCCGTGTCACTGTATTTCAACCTATTGAGAAGAACGCACCAGAATTGCTACTTCCCTTCTATCATCAAGCCGTTGAAAGATATATCGTTCAGAAGAATAGGGATAGTTATAAACAAGCGGTCAAGTTATTGAAGCGACTATCCAAGCTATACAAGAAAACAAAACAAGAAGCACGCTGGGAATTGTTTATTACCGCACTTGCTACCCGCAATAGTCGACTACGAGCACTTCAAGAAGAGCTTCGGAGAGGAAAGCTAATATCATGAGCCATTATACAGAAACCATTACTCTCCACATCAACTTAAGCGCTTATGGAGATGCCTTAATTTATGGGACAACTAACACATATAGTTACTTATCCGGCCAATACCTGAAGCATCGTCTATTCGCATGGCATGAAGCTTCCTTCTATGGCACAGAACTAGAGATCCAAACCCTTCAAGATATCGAGCTTATCGTTCTACCTTCCGAGCAGGTCATTCCTTTCTTTGCAGAACATCAGCTACTTGATCATATCGAGTGGGCGTGGGGTGAGGATGTAGCGCAATGGATTGGGCTTATTCCCGTGTTGGCTACATCTATAGAAGAGAAGAAATATATCCCTAGCTACTCAGCCTTTCAGTCAGGTAAACTGCAGTGGTTCTGGGATCAAGAGACATTGGAGTCCCAAGGACAGGATATCTTAGAGCGGATAACAAATGATCCCCCTATACTTGAGGGATTAAGTGCGGCATTCTCGGCAACCGTGTCTCAACGCTACTATGGAACGGAATCAACCGCTTCCGACCTACGTAGGGAATATCCGTTGCTATTTACGGGCGGTGGCGCAACAGCTACTGGTTTAGATGAACAAGGCTGGCTTATTGCAATGGGGTGGAAAGCAGATACAGCACCATTCCGACCCCTTCTGCAATTACTGGAGCCTGATAATGGTGGTGGTGATGATGATGATGAGCCAGCTTGGCGACTTCAGCTCGTTCTACAAGACAAACTCGATCCAGTGATACTTGCGCCTATTCGACTTGATAAGGATGGACAAGCATTCGGCACTTGGCCTAGTGCTTGGTCAACTCATGTGCGTGAGCGCTCTGCTAGTTGGCTGGAACGTTTGCGGGCATGCCTGCGTAATGATCGCTTCGGCGGGAATAACCTAAATGTATTAGATGTGCCCTTAACGGATGAAGCAGCTTGGCAATTCTTAACGTCTGATAGTGACACTCTACTGGAAGCTGGATGGCAAGTGCTTCTTCCAGCTTGGTGGGAAGAAGCTAGTCGGAAGAGACCTAAACTTCGTGCTAAAGTCCGCTCAAGTGAAGGTAGTTCCGGAGGATCCCTATTCGGCCTTGATTCCATCGTTAATTTCGATTGGCGGATTGCTATTGGAGATTCCCAACTCACCGAGAGTGAATTCGAAGAGCTTCTCGCTCGCAATGAACGGTTAGTTCGCTTTAGAGGACAATGGATTTCGCTTGATCCAGCCTTACTAGCGCAAATTCGTCAAGCTATGGCAGGAATGGACAGCTCACAAGGATTATCTTTTCAAGATATACTGCAACTCCATCTACTTGGTAATAACGATGAGCCTACGGATGGTACACCTGAGCAACAGCAAGCGGCTTCCGCGCGTGTCCAATTGGAAGTTGAGTTGAATGAACATTTAATGAAAATTATGAGCCAGCTTAGAGGTCAGACGGAATGGCCAACACTTGCCGTGCCGAATGGGCTACAAGCAGAATTGCGCTCATATCAACAGGATGGATATGCTTGGCTTACTTTTTTACGTCGCTTTGGATTAGGTGCCTGTCTTGCGGATGATATGGGGCTTGGTAAAACCGTACAGTTCATAGCCTATCTATTGCATATTAAGGAAGTAAATTTAGATGAGGATGCTAGCTTCCCTTCTCTTCTGATCTGTCCCACTTCGGTGTTGGGGAATTGGCAGAAGGAACTAACCCGCTTCGCACCCTCTTTAAAGGTCATGCTTCACTACGGGGGCAGGCGTTATAGCGGGGAACAATTTCTTGAAGAAGCTACACAAGCGGATATTATTCTAACGTCCTATGCGACAGCTACTTTAGATCAGGATTTACTTAAAGAATTCACATGGACATCCATTTGCTTGGACGAAGCCCAGAATATTAAGAATGCTCAGACTAAACAATCCACTGCTGTTCGGAGCTTTCCTGCGAGACATCGTATTATACTTACGGGCACACCTATCGAGAATCGGCTTTCCGAACTCTGGTCTCTCTACGATTTCATCAATCCGGGTTATCTAGGTAGCTCGCGAGCCTTTAACAATCGGTTCATTAACGCTATTGAGAAGGATCATAACGAACAACGAACGATGGATTTACAGAAGCTCGTTAAGCCCTTTATGCTCCGTCGCAAGAAGAAAGATCCAGCTATCCAGCTTGATTTACCTGACAAGAACGAGATGAAGACCTATATTCACCTCACTGCCGAGCAGGGGGCGCTTTATGATACTACCGTCACGCAACTCATGGAACGTATGCAAAAACTTGAAGGAATTGAGCGAAAGGGAGCTATTCTCGGGGCACTTACCCAACTTAAACAACTCTGTGACCACCCGATGCTCTTGACGAAGGAACCTATTCCGGTAGCCTCTAAGGATCATGAGGACACACTGGATACCGAAACGTTGATCACTCGATCGGCTAAACTAGAACGACTTCTCGACATGGTGAAAGAATTGCGTGATGAGGGAGAGCGTTGTCTAATCTTTACCCAGTACATTGGTATGGGTCAATTGCTAAAGCTGGTACTTCAACAGGAACTTCAAGAACCTGTACTTTATTTGAACGGAAGCACATCTAAATCAGCGCGTGATGTCATGATTGATCAGTTCCAATCGCAGACGCTACCACCTGAGGAGCAACCATCTGTGTTCATTCTTTCGATTAAAGCAGGCGGTGTCGGGCTTAATCTTACAGCAGCCAACCATGTCTTTCACTTCGACCGCTGGTGGAATCCAGCCGTGGAGAATCAAGCAACGGATCGTGCCTACCGTATGGGTCAGACTAAGGACGTACAAGTGCACAAGTTCATCTCGCTCGGCACATTAGAGGAACGCATTGATGAGATGCTAGAGAACAAGCAACAGCTTAGTGATAATGTCATCTCAAGCTCTGAAGGCTGGATTACCGAGTTATCGACCGATGAGTTACAAGATCTCTTTTCTTTGCGGCGGGATTGGGTTGGTTGATTGTTCATGACGACAATATCTATCATCCTCGCTAAATAGGTGTCATCTCAATTCATCCATGAATAGGCTATGTTATCAAGTCTACATTGGAGGTTTCTCTCATGATCATTAGAAAAGAGTATTACCCGTATTCTCATTACTACCATCACTCCCCTTCGCAACCTCAGCCACACGATCATCAAACAGACAGGCAACAGGGAAAAACGGAAGTAGTGCATGGGTATGTGAACGGAAATATAGGAAAAGGGCAAGGACTTAGCCTCAATACCGGCGGTGAGCTGGGCGGTAAACATGGTGTTGGATTTAACACAGACGGACATGTAGCCTTCAATGGCGTAGGTGCTCATGCTAATGCTCACATAGGAGAGCAATATGGAATGAACGTCCAAGCTGGAGCCGACCTGAACAGTACCCAGGGCTTGGAATTTAGTACCGAAACCCAACTTGGAGGAAAGTACGGTCTGGGCGCACAGGCAAAGGGTCAGTTGGGCGGTGGGAAACTAGCCGAGTTTAATACTGGAGCCCAACTCGGTGGTGAGCACGGTCTCAGCGTCAATGCGGATAGCCACTTGGGTATTAGCCAAGGAGCCAAATTTAATGCCGGAGCTCAACTCGGTGGCGAACACGGCCTCAACGCCAATGCCAATGGTCACTTGGGCATCAGCCAGGGTGTTGGAATTAATACCGAAATGAATATCGGTGGCGAGCACGGATTCGGCACCCATGCTAAAGGTCAGTTGGGCGGAGGACATGGGGTTGACTTGGGTATTGGGGGTCACTTAGGTAATCATAATGCTCAACTTGGCATTAATATCGGCGGCAAAGATCATACATGAAAGGCTTTACCAGCTAAAGTCTAGCGTTCTATCCGTTTCAACATATGTCTTGATGTTACTTAGGATCATCCACCAACTCTGTTCAGCATTGTTAAACGGTGGATGATTCTCTGTAAACTGATCATCAATCAAAGTCAGTTTGGTACATTCACCAACAAACAACCTCTAGGCTATTGGTTACCTTGGACTCCAATTCAAACATGAGCCATACTTTCAAATGGAGAAGCCCCCTCCTAAATATCATAAAGGGGGATGTCTCTTTTTTCTTCTTGCCGATCTTCCGATGTCAGAACTCGATCCAGAATAATCTTCTCAAAATGGGCAAACCCACTATCCTTCATTCGTGGTCTAGACAGTGTAATCGAGATATCTTGAGCGATCCTGCCCTCCTCAATTAGAATAACGCGATCTGCCAGTGCAACAGCCTCGCTGACATCATGGGTGACCAGAACAGCGGTAAATCCGCGTTGCTCCCACAATCCTTCAATTAATCGCTGCATGTCAATACGTGTTAAGGCGTCAAGCGCCCCAAGTGGCTCATCGAATAGTAATAGACGAGGATTGCCAACTAGCGCTCGAGCCAAAGCTACGCGTTGGCGTTGTCCGCCCGACAGTACGGAAGGCCATTCCTTGCCTCGATCCTCCAGTCCTACCAACCTGAGGACTGAATAAGCCTTTCGCTCCGCATCAAGTGAGCTTGCCCCTGATAAACCAATTTTCACATTATCTAGCACTGTACTCCAAGGTAGCAATCGTGCATCCTGAAACATAAAACGTGTATCGGGATTCATTCCATTTACCTTCTGCCCTTGCCGTTTCAGTGAGCCACTACTAATCTCATCAAGCCCCGCCAACAGACGGAGCAGCGTACTTTTACCACAGCCGCTCCTGCCAACGATAGCAATAAACTCTCCTTGATCTACTGATAAATGAATGCCACTTAACACTTCCTTATTGCCAAATTGTTTGGCAACGCCATCCACCTCTATCGATACTCCACGGATCCTCTCGAAGAGTGGAGTATCCAACTCGTGCAGTGTAATTTCTCCTGACTCCTCGTATTGCCGATCGAGTGAATAGGTCATGACGTCTTCGACAGCGGGACTTCCTTTGCGAAATGCGGATGCCACTTAAGCCATCTCCTTTCGAGCCATTTGGCCATCATATCTGAAAGTTTACCTAGTAACGCATACACCAGTATACTAAGTACAACGACATCCAATTGGAAAAATTCTCGGGCATTCATCGCCATATAGCCAATACCGGAATCGGCAGCAATGGTCTCCGCTACAATGAGCGTAAGCCACATAATACCGAGTGCGAAACGGAAACCTACTAGAATAGAAGGCATCGCTCCTGGCAAAATTACTTTACGATACAGTTGCCATTTGCTCAGCCCATATACTTTCCCCATTTCAATCAGACCTGGATCAACAGAGTGAATCCCGTGTAGCGTATTTAAATAGATGGGAAACGATACACCGAGTGCAACAAGAAATATTTTGGCTTCCTCTCCAATACCGAACCATGCAATGACGAGCGGAATCATGGATAAATGGGGGATATTCCGAATCATCTGCATCGAAGAATCGGTCAACTTCTCCGACAAAGGGATAACACCATTCAATAGCCCGAGTACAAACCCGATCGATCCACCGATCAGAAATCCAATCAATGCTCTCCAAGAGCTAATACCAATAGCCTCAATCAGTTTTCCGTTCCCAATCAATTCCACACCAGCTAAGATAACCTTATCTGGGGACGGTAACGTGCGTTCAGAAATAATGCCGATACTGCCGAGCACCTGCCAAATGATGAGCACACCTACAGGAATGTACCAGGGTAACGCGGCAACCACGAACCCTCTTTTTTTCTTACTCATTACGATTCGCCCCCTTTTGTTAATGAGCTGAAGCCTGCGGCGTAGGCCGAACTGTGTTTGCAATTAATTCCCCAAAGGGGCTAATGGAGGATGGACCCGTTAAATCAGGTCTCTCTATCGACAGAAGCGGGAATAACAACTCTGCTACCCGATAAGCTTCCTCCAGATGAGGATAACCAGAAAAGATAAACGTATCAATGCCCAATTCTTCATATTCTCTCATCCGTTCTGCGATGATCTCGGGACTACCAACGAGTGCCGTTCCTGCCCCACCGCGGACAAGACCAACACCTGCCCATAAATTAGGGCTAATCTCTAGTTGCGACTTATTGCCTTGATGAAGGTTCGACATCCTTTTTTGACCCACCGAATCAAAGCGGGCAAAAATACGCTGTGCCTCGGCAATGGTCTCATCGTCCAGATGACGGATTAATTCATCTGCGGCCTGCCATGCTTCGGCTTCCGTCTCCCGAACGATCACATGTAGCCGAATACCGAAGCGAATTTGACGTCCTCGCGCTTCCGCAAGCTTGCGCATCTCTGCAATTTTCTTGGCTACCTCACTCGGAGGTTCACCCCAAGTTAAGTAAACGTCAATATGATCTGCCGCCACCTTTTGTGCAGCAGGCGAGGAACCACCGAACCAAAGCGGTGGATACGGCTGCTGAATAGCCGGATACAATACGCGTCCACCCTGCACCCGCAAGTGTTCACCTTCATAATCAACCGTTTCTCCTGACAGCTCTCTGCGCCATATATCAAGAAACTCATTCGTAACCTCATAACGGCTGGAATGATCGAGGAATAACCCATCACCCGCCAGTTCTACAGGATCGCCTCCTGCAACGACATTGATCAGTAGCCTACCACCCGAAATACGATCCAAGGTGGCTGTCATTCGTGCAGCTAGCGTTGGCGACATCAGACCAGGGCGCAGAGCAACTAAAAACTTCAGTCGCTTCGTAACAGGAACAAGGGAAGCCGCCACAACCCACGGATCCTCGCAGGAACTTCCTGTCGGAATCAACACGCCTTCATAACCAAGCCGATCGGCAGCTCCAGCAATTTGTTGCATATATTCAGCATCCACAACCCGAGCACCTAAGCTCGTGCCGAGATAACGTCCATCTCCATGCGTGGGAATAAACCAGAATACTTTCATACCTCTCACCCCTTGTAATCATTTTTTATTTTAGAATAGCTTCATTAATATCGATAGCTTTCGGAATTAGCTCCAAATCATAGAATGTATCCGCAATAGCTTGCTGGATTTGGATGAGCTCGCCATCAATGGGTTGAACACCATATGCTCGGCGACCCGCTGCCAAAATAAGTGATTCTACATCAATGCCAAGCTGCGGGGACAGCTTCTCAGCTAGTTCCTTCGGATGCTCCTTCGACCAGATATCGATTTTATCTGATTCCTCCAACAATATATCGACGATGTCGGGATACTTCTCCGCAAAGGTACGAGTTGCCAAGTAAAATTCATGGTTGGATACAACCCCCGTACCATCTGCTATCATTCTACCTCCTGTAGCTGTCTGTGCCGCAGCCAGAAATGGATCCCAAATGACCCATGCATCTACAACCCCTTTCTCAAAGGCAGCGCGAGCATCCGCAGGTGGGAGAAATTTCACATTAACGTCCTTATATGCGACTCCGGCTTGTTCAAGCTGCTTCACTAACAAATAATGTACATTTGAGCCTTTATTCAGAACAACGGTCTTACCCTTCAGATCGGCTACGGTCTGAATGGGAGAATCCTTCGGCACAATGATTCCTTCACTCTCAGGACTTGCTGGCTCATGCGCAAGATACACGAGCGGTGCACCAGCAGCTTGCGCAAATATAGGCGGAGCCTCTCCCGTATGTCCAACATCCAGACTTCCAACATTTAGCGCCTCCAACAACTGTGGCCCGCCAGGAAATTCAATCCAATCAATCTTGATATTCCTCTCGTCAGCAAGACGCTTATCAAGTGCACCGTCTGCCTTTAGAATATTAATCGTTCCGTATTTCTGAAAGCCAATTCGTATAGTGATATCCCTTGTCTCCGAAATCCCGGGAGGAGAATTGGTCTCCTTGATGCTCTGGTCTTCGTTGGCACTGCAGGCAGACAGTACCAACGTTAATAACAGCACCGATGAAATGACCAATCTACGATTGAATGAAATTGTTCTCCGTTTCATAATAAACCTACTCCCCTTTTTGGTTTTGGACTCCTAGAATCAACAAAGGTCCCCCGAATCGCAACAAATATGCGATAAGAGAGACCTCCGGTTGTCCGGTAAATCCAAAGTATTTTATTAATCCGATAATACAACTATGATTTATAGGAATATTAACACTGTACACAAGTTAGTGTCAAGAAGTTATTTATTGATAACGATAAACACGAGTCCCTATTCTGGCCATAATTACGCCTTGTACATAAGTATCTTGTACTCTCAAAGGAGCTTCATTCAGAGATAGTTTACGTACATATTCAAAATCCGGATGAACCACTTCATCTGAAAGGTACGCCGATTTCATACTCCCAGGTATTCTTTTTCGATTAAGGGATGCTATCATTTGTTCCGACGTTCTGATCCCTATTCCATGTCCATAGTATAAATTATCCGTTAACAAAACCGCATTCTCTCCCTGCCATTCCGGCGTTTCTGGAGCATGGTCTGGGTTCTTGAAATAAACGATATCACCAGGGTAAGCTTCATTCTTATGTTCTGTTATAAGTAGCCGTAAGTCGCTGTCATACTGCCAATCCCTTAAGAATAAATTCTTGAAATAGATATTAAATACTTCCTTATGAATGGCATCCAATGTCGCTTTATATAGGATAATCACCATCGCGGTTGCACATTCAAAGGCATACAGATGCCCATTTGTGAAAATATCAGTGATCCCATCCGAAGGTAATACATCACCCCTCAGTCTGAAACCTCCATCCTCTGTTCGCGTCCACAACTTCGTATTGCATCGAGAGTTCTTAAAGATCGCAAAGCTCACATCGCTATCTTCTAAAGCTTTAGCTGATTCCACGATACCTGTTCTCATTTTCAACTCAAATTCCAGAGCTTCAGGGGAATCATAACGATAGACGATCTGACTCTTCTCCTTTTGATTCACAATTTCCTTTTCTAAATTCGATAGCTGTAACGTACTATTTATTTGCTCTACATCAAAACCCGAGATCAAGATCATCGCACGTACCTCCATATTGTTTTTCTGAATATAGGCTATTGTACGTGTCTGCTCTGGTGTTGGTGCGGGATAACGTAGAACTTGATAACATTGATTAGAAACGAAAGGGCATACCGTTCTCAAGGTAATGCCTTTTCCATCTTTATCGGTTCTTGCACTCTTGTCCCTTTATTTCGAGGTTACCGGTAAGGTCATCTCCAACTCGGGAATATACACTACTTTCACATGTCCATCTGCGCCTATTTCGAAATCATTTGTTTCCTTATTTTTATAAAAATAATGAAATGGTTTTATAGTTATTGATTTGGGAATTGATTCAAAGGGTTCGAATTGAGTATCCATTGTTAAAATATTTCCGTTCGTTGCACTAGATCCATGACCACCCGTTGTTTGCACTTGTTCTCCTTTTCCATTAAATAGATGGTAACCAATCGATTTTCGTTCTAACGATGAAATCTTCATATTCTTGGGCAATTCTATCCGTGTAGTTAGGTTAGTTGTCATGGGTGTAAATTCAATTTTTTCAAACTTTAAATTTATGTTCTCATATTTACGATTTATGGAAGGGGTTAGCACTACATTGTTCTGGGTGTTCATTTCTACTGGAATATTTAATTTAAATGGGTTTTGAATTCCCGAGACTTCTAAATCCAAAGCAATTTCAAATTTTTCTGGAAAAGCTTCTCCTCCTTGATTTCTCAGATCTGAAAATTCTAGAATCATTGCATTTGTATCCGGACTCGAATGCATAACAACCCCTGTACGATTACCTCCGCTTGTAGTCGAATAGGATTTAGAAGACTCCCCTTTAATAAATAGATTCACACCTTTAATTGATTCTATTAATGTTTCCTCAAACTTAAATCAGTACAGTGATTTTTTGCAATTTTGTATATCCAAGCTGACAGTGAATTAGTATTAATAAATCCGTTAATATTCACTAATACTTTGATAAAAGTGTCTTGAGTAGCATCCTCCGCCTCTTCTTGATTTCTAAGTAAATAGTAACAGTA
Source organism: Paenibacillus sp. Y916 (assembly GCF_056786435.1). Lineage (NCBI taxonomy): Bacteria > Bacillati > Bacillota > Bacilli > Caryophanales > Paenibacillaceae > Paenibacillus > Paenibacillus sp. Y916. The sequence goes on from NZ_JBXCJA010000007.1 coordinate 56,130, forward strand.
CAGATATATCTGTCTTTGATAGCGATCAATAATGATAGAATAAGAGCCCTTATCTCCCAGCTGAATCTTGTCTAATACAAGCTTCATATCCATATCATTCTGGTGTGAATTATTCATACCAAACCTCCTTCCTATACATATATAACTAAAAAATAGTGGCGTTTGTGACAATGAAAGTATTTATTTTAGTGTATATTTCAAAAGATCAGGAGCAAAGCAAACTTACTGTGATTTAACGCTGTATATTTCTTCTTCTAAATACGGAGTTTTTTGGTTATAATTACCTAATATGATATTTCATTTAAAAGGCGGTCATAGGTATGAAGAAGTTTATCGTTGTTGGGATTTTACTTTTGCTAATCATTGCTGCCGTAACTGTTCCTAATAAGCAACAATACGTTGAATGGATGAAGGAAGAAATAAAACAGGAAAGTAATAATCAACTAGTCAACTTCGGTATTAACTTACTTGGAGACTTATTTATCGAAAATGTTACAACCTGCAAAAACTTTGTATTTGTCAGTGTATGCACTACACAATTTACTGAATCGGAAAAAATCTCGGCCATTGGACTATTCAATCATTTTTTCAGTATGAAATCACCATGATTCTAGCCGTGTAAAGAATCAGGTTACAGCAGCTTCTAACGTCGTTGCTAATTATCATGATGCGCTAATGACCGTCAATGCAGGCGCTACAAGAACCCCCGCTTGATTAAACATACCCTGTCTCAATTGCATGCCCAGTAACTTCGTATGAAGATGTCTGTCTCGAATGGCCATTTGTACCCTCACCTCAAGTCAAGTATTACCAGTCCCGAAGTTGTTATCTATGTATGCACACACTTTTTGGATAATTTATTTATATTTAGAAAGTACCATTCATGTCTACTAAAAAGAAATACTTAAGATTGCCGAAGTCTTACATTCACAATAAGAACCCACCACAACATGCGATAGGTTCTTGTTCTGTGCGTTAGTATGAGGAAGAAATCCCTGCTGAGATAATGGAAGCCACAGACCTTATTCCATGGAAAAAGGCCATTATGAAATTCTAACGGAAACACACGCCTCTATATACGCATAAACAGCCTAAATCCGTGGGAAAAGGCAGAATAAGCTTCCCCAGTTCCGTTAAAATTTCAAAAGTGATATTTAAGGCAGAATAAGGTCTGCTGTTTCCGTTAGAAAATTTACGAGGTTTCTTCTCCTTTACGTCACCTCATACTTTATCTATTTTCTCCATTCAAGTATGCTTAAAAGCCTTTGAAGTAATCGTAGTGCACGTGAATACAAGCCCTTATTCTTCTGTATAACATGGGTCTTGTATCCCGCTTCATGTATTTCTAAACCGTTTAATTGAAGTCCGAAACAGCAACCTCCGTCCATTCCAATCTTCTGATCACCGAACCATATATTCGCTGATTTATGGATACGCTTCGTTATGATATGTCCGAACACAATCGTTTTGTTTAATAGATTTGCACTACCTAAAAATCTTTTACTTCCCCACATAAAATTTCTGTCCGGCTGTGATTTCCAGTCGCCTATGTATGTAGGATCCATGCCTGCATGTACGAATATGTGTTTGTCGTCCTCAACATATACGGGTAGCAACTTCAAAAAATCAATATGATGTTGATAGTAGACTTTGATGAAAGCTTTCGCTTTATTATATTCAGGATAGTTGAACCCTTGTTTGAACCAGCCCACACCAACATAACTCTGAATAGTAGGTAAACCTCCATTTTCAATCCATATCGCATTTTCATCGCTTTCCATCGCATCGATAAACATCTGATCATGATTCCCTCGTAGCGCAATGACATTTCCCTGTTCTACGAGTTGTTTCACCTGTTCAATAACTTCCTTACTCTTCATACCTCGGTCACAATAATCACCAAGCAGAATCAATTGATCTTCTACTGGACTATATTTCACTTTGTTCAATAATTCATTAAACTCATCGTAACAGCCGTGAATATCACTAATTACAAGTTTTCTCATGCCTCAATTCCCTTTCAAGTCAACCTATTGTACACATTATTCACCGTTACTTTGTCAATGCCTTCAACAGCCTAAATGCTGACCGTACCCGCGGACGTCTAAGATGCTCCTGTACATACCGGTAGTCGGTCAATTCAACTACAGCATCACGCATCGCATAGATGAAATCATCGTCGAAAGGCAGGCGAGATTCCCATACTCGCTTCTCCCAGTGCGGAATATTCGCTAGCATCCACGGATCCGCCATTCCAGGATGGATATAAGTCTCACTTACACCATCAGGAAGCTTATACAATTTGTCGATGATCGACTGCTTGAAGCTGTCATAGGTCTCTCCCTCTTGTACACCAAAGGGATGCGACAATAGATAATCTGGAATGGGTACCCCTAACGTATCCGCCAGGGCCGCTCCAAGTGCGACCGGACGTTCAATGTTCGTCAGCGAGCCAAGCAGTGGATCTTCTGCGTCGATATACCGAAAGAAGCGCGAGGGTAATCCCCAGCGTGAAGTCTTCCACAGTGTCTGCGGAAGCAAGCTCCGGCCTGTCTCCATTCCGTATAAGCTTCCCATATGGTTATCGACATGGCTAATCGTAATACCCGACTTCTTAACTCGCTTATACTGTGCATCGATCTCTTTCAGTACTGCCTTGGTCTGTGCTCCCAGTTCGAATTCCTTCACCGTCTTATATTGATGGCCACTCTCATCATGGAGAGAAGGATCGCCCGTCAAGCTACTCCAACGTAAGGCATCAAATTCACTAGTCATCGTCAGATGAAGCCCCACATTGGGCTGCCGCCGTCTCGCACACCAATCAGCTGCCTCCTCAAACCCTGGAGCCACAGCCATCATCGTTGCTGATGATACTTTCCCCTCTTCCAGTAGATGCATGATCGCCTCGTTCATGGGGGCGCTTTGCCCGAAATCGTCACAATTGATGATTAATCTTCTGCTCATGGTCATAGGTCACCCCTCAGAGGTTGTTGTAAATTTGAATTTGATTGAGAAAGATATAGCAACAGATATCACTAGGAGACATAACGGAACGACACTAATCAAATATCGGAATGTCGATTCAGGGTCCGAGCCCGGATTGTCCCCACTTTCATAACCGAATATCATACCTACAATGAAAAAAGCCAGCGCTGAGATCAATCCGCTCGAACGTGTAATAAATCCGCTAACCGCCGTATAGATGCCTTCTCTTCTCTGGCCTGTTTTATCCGCATCCTCATCAATAATTCTTCCGCCTACGATCGCCGGAGTTACAAGGAATCCCGCCAGTCCGAATCCAACCGCAATACCTGCAGCAACACCGCTTATAAGATCATAACTGAACCACAGTGGAATCACTGATAAACTGTATATGATCAAAGACAATCTCCATGCCTTAACCCCGTCCATTTTCCGAATAATCCAGTACCATACGAACACTAATGGAATGACCGAAACAAATATAGATGCCAGCAAAATAGACATTTGTGCCTCTGAAATATGAAGGACATATTTGGCGTAAAAAGGAATCATTGAGCTAATAAGTCCATTCACCGTTTGGGCAAAAGAATTCGAAATATTAAACACCCAGAATTTCTTATTCCGAACCGTCTCCCGAAAGGCTGGAATCAACTTTAATGGCTCACCTGTTCCGGTATCTTTCTTCTCTTTAACGTTCATCATACAAATATACATAAAGATACCAAAGACACATGCGTACACAATCGCCATATTAGAGAAGTTGATAGCAGCAAAAAGCATAGGAGTTAATGCCGTAGCGATTAACAATGCAACGACTTGGTAACCTTGCTGGATCGCGGATGCCTTCGCACGAATTCGATCTCCTCGAAAGAGTTCCGGAAGTAGCGCCCCGTAGTTCACCCACAATACTGTAGCAACAGCCTCATAGAGAATAAGTGTCACTAGGAACCAGATAAATAGTCCATTCTCCGACAATCCGCCTGGAGGAGAGAATACGAGCACAAATGCCAGCATAAATAGTGGGATTGAACCGAACACCCATGGCCTGCGACGTCCATAACGAGTATTCGTACGATCTGACCAATACCCGAATAACGGATTATTCACTGCATCCCAGATCAGGAAGATAGTACGCGCCAGTGTAGCAAGTCCCAGCCCAAGACCTAACTTTTCCACATAGAAATAGCTGTAAAATGAACTAAATGCCTGACTAGGAACCATCATCGCGAACATTCCTAATGCAAATGTGTATGGTGAATTGATCCATTTACCCTTCATGAACATGCCTCCCCTATGTAAGAACTCTGACTCTATTATATTCGATGAGCGTAATATTTTACCATATTTATTATGTAAGTCTTTGAGAGTGACTGTGGTGTTGATTCAGTTGCTACGCCATCATGCAATGAAAAAGGACGCCTTGCGGCGTCCTTGGTCAGGGGGTTTCTCCATACACATTCTTACTACTCATCACCAAGTCTTTTCTACGATAGATGCCCAGGATCAGACCTACCGCCGCCATTTCGATAATGACGTGACTACCTCCGTTACTTAAGAAAGGAAAAGAAATACTAATAAAAGGTACTAGACCTAATGGCATGAGCAGACTATATACTATCTGGAAGCTAAGCATTCCCGCCACACCCACACTAAGATATTGTCCATAAGGTTCTCTCACAGCTTGATTCGATTGAAATAACCGTCCGACAAAATATACACTGCTGATTAATATAACAATTCCGATCCACCAACCGTAACTATAGATCAAGAATGCGATGATATTTTCCGTCGGAATATATGGAACAGACTGTAATATTTCCCCCTCTAAGCCATGACCCCACCAGCCTGCCGAAGTAATACTCTCCTCCAATACACGGTATATATAACCTGACCCCAGTGGGTCCTTATCAGGATTAAAGAAAGCAGCGAGATTAGCTCTTATATAGGGTCTCTGCAATATTCCTAGAAACATACATAACGTCAATACCATTCCCTGAATGAGTATCCCCCACCAGCTTCTTGTCATGATTACCAGTAAAAGGAAGTATCCGGCCGTGTATAACATGAAATTACCCGTTGCAGAAAACGATAGAAAAAAGAACATAGGCACGAGCAAGAAGGCAATGGTTGTCAACACCCAGAATTGCTTATGCTTCTTCCAACCCATCATCATACCAGGGGCTGCAACCATCAGCAAATAGGGACTTATGCCAAGCCAGTCAATTGATAAGAAAGGAAGATCTAAATATCTACTTCCGTTTATTTGATTCCCTAACAGCCCTGTTAACAACATACCAAGAATAATGACAACGTATAGAGCATAGGAATAAGACCTTATCTTCAGATAATTGAAGAAATAGAACATAACCATCAAGATCATTCCAATGCTAATGGCCAATATCTTGTATTTAACATACTGTATATCCCCTCTATTTTGTCCACTCATTGCTTCCTCTACTGCAACCACCGCGAATATCCCGATAATCAAGAATGCCATAACGCCTATAAGCAATCCCCAATGGATCCGTGGGCGATGCACTGAATGCAGTCCATTTCCTACCTCTGTAGGGTTACCCATCTGCTGGATTGCCCAGAGCACAGCTTCATCTCGAGCCATGCCTTCCTTCTCCCGTTCCAATACAAGCTCTTCAAGATGACTCTCCAATTCATGCTTGATCTCCCGATGCACTGCCTTTGAACGAACGTGGGAGCATACTTCGCGCAAGTAACTCCGAATGATTTCATGGTTTCGAATCATACCTTTCCCTCCCCAAGTACACCATCGACTGCATTTCTGAAAAGGGTCCACTCTGCCTTCTTCTTCGCTAGCTGTTCTCTACCTGTCTTCGTGAGACGATAATATTTACGTTTGCGACCTTCAACTTGAGACCAATAGGCCTCCACCCATCGTTCTGCCTCCATGGCATGAAGAATCGGATACAAGGTCCCTTCTTTAAGTACAAATATCCCATCAGAACAACGTTCTAATTCCTTGATTAACTCATAACCGTACAAATCTTGACGCTCCAGAAGCGTAAGCACCAAGGTACCTGTACTACCTTTGAGCATTTCTTTTGGAATACTGATCTTCATTCTGTTAAGCCCCTCTCTAATGCCATACCTTGAATCACTATGCATATGTATTCTAGGTATTACAATACAGTAATGTCCATACGCTGTCCACAATAAATTAGTTAATTTCACGCCTGTTTATTAACCAAAACAAGGAATTGTTAAATTGAAAAGGGATCGCCGTCACCATTCACTATTAGGTACATGAAATACATCTAAATTCAAACCAATCCCTCTGAAGCTAACTTTAGTTGCATGGAGTACATCTAGATTCCAGGAATCCTCACTTTTCAGCGTTATCGCCATTTTTAACTGTAGTTTTTACAACTAATTCACTCATTCCCTACTTTTCCTTCTAATTAGATGCATTTATGCATCTATTCCAGTCTCACCTTCACTACCTTCATCACGAAGCATTGTTCGTCACTCTAACATCGCCACTCTCTGCAAAAATAGATAGACTTTTAATTATCATAAAGGTTAGAGTAGACAGTCCCCCAAAGTGATCCTCCTGTTACACATTATTTGAGAGATATACTGATCATATAGTCCATGTATTTTGATACCCTACACATTCTATCTGTTAGAGAGCTATGCTATATTTAGCATTAATTAAACAAATAAAGCATGTTCATGTATTGTATTCTGAGTTAGTCACGCTAAATATACATGACATTTGAAAGGATGTAAGCGTACGCAATGACAACGATAAAAATAGGTCTAATTGGTAATGGATCCATCTCTGAATCCCATCTGCAAGCTTATCAAGCCAATCCGAAAGTACAACTATGGGCCATTTGTGATTTAAATGAAGAGAGAGCCCTTGAATCTGCGAAGAAATATAATATTCCTCATGTATATACCGATTATCGTGAACTGCTTGCTAACGCTGAAGTGCAAGCTGTCAGCATCTGTACCTGGAACAATTCGCATGCCGAGATCAGTATCGCTGCTCTCGAAGCTGATAAGAACGTATTATGTGAGAAGCCGCTATGTAAGACGGTGGAAGAAGCCTTAAAGGTTGAAGAGGCTGTACGCAGAACCGGTAAAATACTTCAGGTCGGTTTTGTTCGTCGTCACGCTTCTAATATTTCCGTGTTAAAGAAGTTTATTGATGCTGGTGATCTCGGTGAACTATACTTTGCCAAAGCTAGCATGATTCGCCGTATTGGCAATCCAGGTGGCTGGTTCTCTGATAAGGAGCGTTCCGGTGGGGGACCACTTATAGACATCGGCGTACACGCAATTGATCTATGCTGGTACTTGATGGGTAGACCTAAGGTGAAATCAGTCAGTGGTAACACTTACTCTAAACTCGGCAATCGCTCCCATGTAGAGAATTATGACTTCTATAAAGCAGCCGATTATGATGCATCACATAACGATGTAGAGGACATGGCAAATGCACTGATCCGTTTCGAGAATGGAGCTTCGCTATTGGTCGATGTCAGTTTCACACTCCATGCCAAACAAGACTCGGCTCAAATCAATCTGTATGGCACCAAGGGCGGTGCGGAAATCGAACCGACATTGTCCATCGTCACCGAACAACATAATACAATGATCAATATCGAACCGCAGATCACCCAACCTGCTTTCGATTTCAGTGGAAGCTTCCAGAATGAGATCAATCATTTCGTAGACAGTTGCCAGGGTATTATCGAAACGAATAGTCCTGTGGAAGACGGTGTCGAAATGATTAAAATACTAAATGCTATTTATCAATCTGCTGCTGAGGGACGAGAAATTCAATTCTAACGATGACGGAGGACATAATAAAATGAAACTGAATAACAAAATTGGTGTTATTGTAGATAGTTTTGGTGTAAGCGTTCGGGAAGGTCTGAAGAAGGCAAAAGACGTGGGTGCGGATGGCGTACAAATATATGCTGTATCTGGTGAAATGGACCCAGCTATACTAATCGGTGCCAAACGTAAAGAACTTCGTAGTTATATCGACGGATTGGGACTTGAAATTTCGGCGTTATGCGGTGATTTAGCTGGTCATGGCTTCCAAGATGCTGAGGCGAATCCTGACAAAGTTGAGAAATCCAAACGAATCCTTGATTTGGCTGTGGAACTCGGCAGTTCCGTCGTAACGACCCATATCGGTATTGTCCCAGAGAATCAAAATAGTCGAATCTATGACGCAATGCAGCGGGCATGCAATGAGCTCGGTGTATATGCGAAGAGTCTGAATGCATACTTCGCTATTGAGACTGGCCCAGAGCCAGCAGCCCATCTGAAGAGTTTTCTCGATACTTTGAGCACCGATGGAGTTTCCGTCAACTTCGATCCGGCCAATATGGTTATGGTTACTGGAGATGACCCCGTCGAAGGCGTCAAAATACTAAAAGATTACCTTGTCCATACGCACGTCAAAGACGGTAAGCGTCTACGCCCTGTTGATCCGAGGGATGTATATGGTTATCTCGGATATGGCGCGATGGATCATGCCAAAATCGCTGAGATGGCAGCATCTGGCGCAGCCTTTGAGGAGGTTCCGCTCGGTGAAGGTAAGGTTGACTTCCCAGCCTATTTCGCAGCCCTTAAGGAAATTGGATATAACGGTTATTTAACGATTGAACGCGAAGTAGGAACAAATCCGGAGGAAGATATCCGGAAAGCTGTTAGTTTTATCAAAGCATTCCGAGGTTAATTTAACTACATCCATTATAAAAAAGGAGCATCAATCCATGAAGTTGGGAATTAGTTCTTACAGTTTATATCAGGCTATGGCAGCAGGAGATATGACCATCCAAGATGTCATCGCGTGGGTCGCTGACATTGGCGCTCAGCATATTGAAATTGTGCCGAATCTCGGATTCAATTTCAACAGTAATCCGGAACTAGAGGACCAAATTCGCGAGAAAGCTGCGGAAGTCGGTATTGATATTTCCAATTATGCCATTGGAGCAAACTTCATCACAGAGACAGAAGAAGCGTATGAGGCAGAAATTCAACATGTTATTAGTGAAGTAGACCGTGCCAATCGTCTTGGAGCCAAGCTGATGCGCCATGATGTTGCTTCCCGGAATGATACGACCATCGCAAGATTCAATGAAGATCTAGAAATGATCACCCGTGCTTGTCAGCGTATCGCTGATCACGCCAATTCCTATGGGATTACGACAAGTGTAGAAAACCATGGCTATTACGTTCAGGCGAGTGATCGCGTGCAGACTCTTATTCACGCTGTAGATCGTCCAAATTTCAAGACGACGCTTGATGTCGGTAACTTTCTATGTGTGGATGAAGACCCGTTATCAGCCGTGCAGAAAAATATGAAATATGCCTCCATGATTCATATTAAAGATTTCTATGTCCGTCCTTCTCACCGCAACCCGGGTGAAGGCTGGTTCAAGAGCGCAGGTGGAGCCTTCCTCCGAGGTGCGATTGCTGGTCAAGGCGACCTCGATATGTACGAAATTTTACGTATCGTGAAACAATCCGGTTATGCCGGCTATGTGTCTATCGAATATGAAGGTATGGAAGATTGCCGCAAAGGAACTAAGATCGCCTTTGATAACGTCAAGCGGATTTGGAACGAGATTTAATTTCATTCTGATAGAATAGGACCGTCCTAATAACGATAGCGTTATAGGACGGTCCCTTTTTCTACTTGTTTGAATGGCTTCTTATTTTTATATTATTCGCTACGTTTTTTAAGAAATGCTTGATCGATAGACAACGCCGTAGGTTTGGCAACACTTAAATAAATCGTTACAAGCATAAAAACTAAATCCAACTCATATCCAGCCATCTGGTAGGTTCCAAGTAACCCTGCACATTTCCTAGACCCATTTGCAATTTACTTATTCCATGAGCTAGAAATAATATTCCTAACACGACACGCATTAAAGTTGACACCATTGTTTCTTTCGTCATTATTTTTCTCCACCCTTATTGTTTTATTGTATTTACTCTGCTAAAAAAGCTAATATTTCTAGAATATCCATCTCTCCACTTCATGTTTATTAGTAAAATGAATATAATATTTATATAAGTAATTCAACGTATGTTAGACTAGTATGTCAAGAATAATATTGTTAGTATGTAGATATATTCTATATTACAAATATTTATAGGAGTGAAAGTAATGGATATCGGCTCTACAATACGTACAATCCGCAAACGAAAAAATTTGACTATCGCTCATATTTGCGAAGCAACAGGATTATCCCAAGGATTCATGAGCCAAGTTGAAACCAATAAGACATCCCCATCCATTGCCACATTGGAAAGTATTGCGAAGACTTTGAAAGTGCCTTTAGCTTATTTACTACTACAAAAAGAAGATCGTATGAATATTGTCCGAAAAGACGAACGAAGAATAACTAAAAGTGGCACTGGAGATTTGAAGGTCGAGCATTTAAGCTCAACTAAGAACGTAAGGATGATGTTAGTCGAAATCCCCCCTGGATCCTCGACAGGCGAAGCTCCGCATGCGCATGAGGGAGAAGAGGTACATGTTGTCATCAAAGGAAAGATCTATGCTGAACAAGGAGAAGATATCGCTGAATTGGGAGAGGGTGATTCATTTAGTTGGAATGCCTGTACACCCCATTTGGTGAAGAATATAGGCGATGAACCAGCAACCATACTCATAACCGTGTACACAGATACAGAACAGCAACAGGATTTAATCTGAGTTATAGTTTTTACACTAATAGTGAAAAAGCCGTACAGCAAGTGTTTTGCTGTGCGGCTTGGATATGAAGTCCATCGCTGCTAATTACAATGACCGGTGAATGCTTCTGTTGAGATTTCTCTACAATTTGCTTATGAACCTCCAGCCCATTCAACATCGTCATCAATAATCAAAATTCGATTCTTGGTAGACTCTAGTAATGCAATTTGTTGAGCAACGAGGCTCTTTATTAGTCAAGTGACTTCGGAAACCATATACGATAATTCCCACTCAACGCCAGCATCGTAAACAGATAGAGGCAGTTGTCGTAATACCTCTTAGTACCGGTTCTCACCGGTGTATCCCAGAACAGATCGACGCTCGCACGTGCATGAGGTCCCGTTGCGGCAAGCGATGCCATGGCATTCGTAGACAGCAAACCGACAGGGTGCAACGCCTTCTCTGCAAATGGCTCACCTGCGATGGTATACCTACGGTAGTCATCAGGCAACTTATCCGCAAAAAACGCCTGGATCTTGTTGGCCGCCTCGCATGTCCATTCATCCGCGCCAAACCATTCCCAATCCAGACCAATGTTAGCGGCAACTCGATAAGAATCACTGAAGAAGTGCCCATAACCCCGTTCATCGTTCGGTGTACCATCATAATAAGCATACTCTGGCGCTAGCCCTGTCACAGGATGACATGAGATCTTCAAGTACGCCCGGCTTGCAACAACCGCCTCTGTCCAGAATGTTCGATCCTCCGGATAAGCCCAAAGTGCGAACAACTCATAGAAATGGGGTAAATGATAGGACGGATCGGAATAGTCACAGTTCGGTATGAACTTGATCAGCTTGTTGTGTGGATCCCACATTGGATGTCCAATACCATCCTCACCTTTATGGAGACAAGTGCGAAGCAAATCGCGCGCCTGAGTGCCATAATTGAATGGAGCATGGCCATCTCCCCAGCGGTGAGATGCGAAGAATAACGCCATCGCAAAAAACTCCTCACCGTCTGGGGCCGGCCCATTTGCCAGTCGCGAACCGTCGGTCTTACAAGACCAGGCGAAATAACCAGCGTTCTCACCGGACTCCATATACATGTAAGACATCGTCCATTTCCACAATCGATCAAATACATCTTTGCGATCAAGCTGAACCGCCATCATCATCCCGTATGACATGCCTTCGCTACGGACATCGAGATTACCCGTATCGAGCATATAGCCCATATCTTCACCGCTGTGATAATAAATGCGAGTATCATCGTTACCTTCAAACAACTTCCACCATGTATCTTCTACTCGCGCGTTAATTTTTTGTTCGTCGTATCCATATTCCTTCAATAAATTACGGTATTGTCCCGTATGAAAAGTTCCTTTGTGATCACTCATAGTTAAACCTTCCCCTCAAATTGATCCTAATTGTAACTTTCACAGCGCTAGCTTACCTAATCGATAGGTATATCAGATGAGTCACCTTCAAAATACCACGTTATCCCTTCGGGTTCTATGCACATATCACGCTTATATTTACCCAAATCAACTAACTACTCATCATTAAAGTGGCGAAAATTGTGGTGCATCATTCTAATTTCAAGATATTCGCTGTTGATAATTATTCATGCTCTTTGAATACCCAAATTAATTACAGAAAAATCTTTAATTAGTACAGTAAGTTCTTTAGTTTTTCTAGTAAAGTAATTCTTAGGCATACGCTATAGTTAACGACGGGAGGGCAAATACTCCAATACGTTGTAAGCGCTTTATATTATCTAGTTTAGTAAAGGGAGGAATTCAACAAATGAGTAACAATCTCAAAAGGATCATCTCTATCGCACTCGCAGTAGCTTTGCTTATCCCTTCAGGCATAATCTCACTGAAGGCTCAAGCAGCAGCACTGGATATGCCAGTAGAACAAAATGTCGTTTATCATGAGACTTTTGCGAATGGTCAAGGAGTTGCTGAGCAATCGGGTGGTGCTAACCTGACGGTGGTCACTAATAAAGAGTTCGATGGCAATGCTGATGGTGCGGCTTTATATGTAAGCAACAGAACGCAAGGTCATGACGCTGCTGATTTCAATTTCAGCGATATGAACATGAAAAACGGCAATACCTATACGGTTACCGTTTCCGTTTATGTTGACGAAGGTGTGGTAGTGCCCGCAGATGCACAAGCGAACCTTCAAACGGCAAATATCAGCTATGGTTGGTTGGCAAGCATAAATTATGAAGCAGGTAAAGCGATCACTTTGACTAAAGAATTTACCGTTGATACTAGCAAAGATACGAAACTACGCGTTCAATCCAATGATGATGGGGCAACTGTCCCGTTCTACATTGGAGATGTACTAATCACTGAGAAGGTGACTTCAGGCGGTCAGACACCACCGGTCGAGGACGATAGAGATCCGGCAAGAGAATTTTCTACCATTACCTTTGAAGATCAAAAAACAGGTGGCATTGTAGGTAGAAAAGGTACTGAAACCCTGACTGTTACCAATGAAGAAAATCATACTGCCGACGGTTCATACTCTTTGAAAGTAGAAGGTAGAGAAGATACTTGGCATGGACCGTCATTGCATGTTCAGGAGTATGTTGACAAGGGCTCCGAATATACAATTTCGGCTTGGATCAAACTTATTGATTCAAGTAGTACATCGCTCCAGCTATCAACTCAGGTTGGTAATACAAGCGCAAGTTATAATAATCTTATGCAACAAACAATCACAACCACAGACGGCTGGGTCCAGTTTGTAGGAACCTACCGTTATACTAGTGTACCTGAAGAATATTTGACCATCTATGTAGAAAGTTCTAATAACAAAACTGCATCTTTCTATATCGATGATATCAGCTTTGTGAAAACAGGCTCCGGTCCGATCGCTATTGAGAAAGACCTAACTCCAATAAATGATGCTTATCAAGACGACTTCCTAATCGGAAACGCGGTATCTTCTGCAGATCTGGAAGGTATCAGACTTGAGCTTCTCAAGATGCATCACAATGTTGTTACAGCAGAAAATGCAATGAAACCAGATCAGATGTATTCTGAAGATAAGACATTTACTCCTGAAAGTGCGGATGCACTTGTCAATAAAGCACTAGCTGAGGGTCTACAGGTACATGGACACGTACTAGTATGGCATCAGCAGTCACCAACGTGGCTGAATACGACAGCAGATGGAACTTCCATGGAACGAGCTGAGGCACTCGCCAATCTGAGAACTCATATCAAAAAGGTGATGGAACACTATGCCGACAAGGTGATTTCCTGGGACGTAGTCAACGAAGCAATGAACGATAACCCTTCTAACCCGACGGATTGGAAAGGGGCGCTACGCCAATCCCCTTGGGCTACTGCTATTGGATCAGACTACGTAGAACAGTCGTTCTTAGCGGCAAGAGAAGTGTTGGATGAGAAAGGCTGGGATATCAAGCTTTATTACAACGATTATAACGATGATAATCAGAATAAGGCCCAAGCCATATACAGCATGGTTAAAGAAATCAATGATAGATATGCAGTAGCCAATGGGGGTAAACTCCTTATCGATGGCGTCGGTATGCAGGCGCACTATAATGTAAACACGAATCCAGATAATGTTAGATTATCTCTGGAAAAATTTATTTCCTTGGGCGTAGAAGTTAGTATAACTGAGCTTGACATTACAGCGGGAAGCGATTCTCAGCTCTCCGAGAAACTTGCAAATGCTCAGGGCTATTTATACGCACAATTGTTTAAGCTCTATAAGGAGCACGCTGCTAATATCGCACGTGTGACATTTTGGGGAGTGAATGATGCTACGAGCTGGAGAGCCGAAAACAATCCATTGTTGTTTGATAAGGACCTTCAAGCTAAACCAGCTTATTACGGGGTAATTAATCCGGTTAAATTTATGGCAGAGCATGATATGGAGTCGGTAGAAGCCAAACAATCAACCGCTAGCTTTGCTACACCTGTAATCGACGGTACTATAGACGCCGTCTGGAGCGAGGCTGCTGAAATACCGATTAATCACTTCCAAACTGCTTGGCAAGGAGCACAGGGAACGGCAAAAGCTCTCTGGGACAATAAAAACCTCTATGTGTTAATTCAGGTTATGGACACTCAACTTGACAAAACAAGCACAGAAGCACATGAACAGGATTCCGTCGAAATTTTCTTAGACCAGAACAATGAGAAGTCATCGTTCTATCAAGCTGACGATGGACAGTACAGAATAAACTTTGACAACGAGACATCATTCAATCCGACAAGCATCGCAGATGGTTTCGAATCGAAGACTATCGTTTCTGGAACAAACTACACGGTTGAAGTGAAGATACCATTTAACCATATAACTCCAAATAAAGACATAAAACTTGGTTTTGACGTTCAAATTAATGACGCGAAAGATGGCGCCCGTCAAGGTGTAGCCTCATGGAACGATACGACCGGCACTGGATATATGGACACATCCGTGTATGGTGTGCTTACCTTAATCGGTAATGGCGGCGGCAGTAGCCCTAGTCCTAGCCCCAGTCCTAGCCCCAGCCCTGGCCCCAGCCCTGGCCCCGGCGGTACCGTGCCATTGCCTGGAAACGTTGAGCACAAAGACGGCATTGTTACCATTAAGCCTGAAGTGACGAACGTGGGCGGTAGGGTAATAGCTACAATTTCTGATGGTAATCTGAAGAAGGCACTTGAGCAATCTACTAAATTAGTAAACGGCACGAAACAAATCGTAATCGAAGTGCCTAAGCAATCAAACACGAAATCGTATGAAGTTCAACTGCCTACTCAAAGCTTGAAAGGTCAGGAAAACTTCGTGCTTTCGTTAAAAACAGAAAATGCAACGATTCAAATTCCAAGCAATATGCTATCCAATGTGACGGAGAAAGCAGATCAAGTATCCATACGGATAGCCCAAGCTTCTACAGACCACTTGGATTCAGCTACTCGCGATCAGATTGGAAATCGTCCGGTATTGGATCTGAACCTGATAGTCGGTGACAAAGTCATCCCTTGGAATAACGCTAAGGCACCTGTAACGATCTCTATTCCTTACACACCGACAGCAGAAGAGCTCAGTAATCCGAATTCGATCGTGGTTTGGTACATTGCTGACAACGGCAAGGTAACAACGATCACGAATTCTCGTTACGATGCGGCTACAGGAACAGTTGTATTCAAAACTACACATTTCGGTACCTATGCTGTGTCCTACGTCGATAAGACCTTCGGAGACTTGAATAACGTAACATCGGCGAAGCAATCCATTGAAGCAATGGCAGCACGTGATGTCATCAAGGGTACGTCTGCGAACAGTTTCTCTCCAACAGATTCCATCAACAGAGCAGATTATATTGCCCTCCTTGTAAGAGCGCTTGAATTGCAAGGTACAGGGGAAAATGAAACGATGTTCAGCGATGTCAATTCTATTGCTTATTATTATAATGAGCTAATCATCGCGAAGGAACTGGGAATCACCCTTGGAGCTGGAGATAATAACTTCAATCCAACCATCAAGATCACCCGTCAAGATATGATGGTGCTGACAGCACGTGCGCTCGAGGCTGCCAGCAAACAAGTCGAATCCAGCGTAAGTCTAAGCAATTATCCTGACGCAGATAGTATTTCTAGTTACGCGAAAGACAGTGTTACAGGTCTAGTGAAATCTGGAGTTATAAATGATAAGAACGGTATGCTTGCACCGAATGATACGCTCACCCGAGCAGAAGCGGCTGTCATCCTATACCGTATCTGGAACCTATAATTCTAGCCATCACGTTGAGGGACGCTTAGTTGCCGTCCTCTCACCTATACAACACAAGAGTAACATGTCTTATAACACCTGTTTATTAGAGACGACAAATGAAAAGACTCGAGACTTTAGTCATAAGACTATCGTTTCGAGTCTTTTATTGTTTCACCATATAGCCAATACATACTAATAAATTAAAGGGCTTTTCACATTTTTGGTCAACCGCACAGGCAGCACATAATGAACTGAGTAATATAGAGTAAGTAGAACAACGAGGTGATCCGAGAATGGCAAAATCAACAAAAGTCCGCAAGCGGGCAAAAAAGCTAACGGGCCGACCTGTGCGTGTTACTTTACATGATGGACGTTCATATGTAGGATGGATAACCGGACTTGAGAAGGACGGTTTAATCCTTTCCACACAACGAAGAAATAGAAAATCTAAAAGAAAGCCTCCCTCTCGTTCGCGAAAAGCGACCGTATCTGGATTACTCCCATTACTTGGTTTATTATTAGGAAACTTTGGGGGTGGAGCTACAGGAGGTACGAATGCTACGGGCGCTACAAGTGCCGGGGCTACAGGTTTGGGAGGACTCGGCTTCATAGGAATGATACAGAAAACTTGGCCAGTTATGCGAATGGGCTACAGTACAATTAAATCTATTATTCCTCTTATTGGGGGAATCAAAGGTTTAATGGCGTAACCGTAGTAATATATTATATCGCTAACAGGTAGGAGCTACGACCCCAATTATCGCCTTCACCATTCACTAGGCATGCAGATGCATTAAGTACATCTAAATTCAGCACATTCCCTTTGCTGCTAACTTTAGTTGCACGGGCTACATCTAAATTACTGGAAATTCTACTTTTCAGCGTTATCACCATTTTTAAGTGTAGTTTTGACAACTAATTCTCCTTTCCCCTACCTTTCCTGCTAATTAGATGTACTTTCAGCATCTATTCTATTCTCACCATTCCCTGACCGAGACCTTTCCAAAGCTGCCGGAAAATCATTCTCATTGCACACTTGCATAACCGCTTTCGCGTCTTCCTGCCAATTTTCCTTATCGAAGTACATCGCAAGAAACCAACAGGTCTCATCCTGCATCATCGGATAAACTCCAATCGTTCTGTTCTCACGTGCATCCAAGTGGTTAAAGATTACTTCATCCGTTATGGTGAGAAAAGCCTGATGCTTGCACACCGACCACTTCACTTTCGGCTTCTGACAGACTGAAGTCCACTCATTGCCGCAAACTGGAGAATAGCCGGATTTACCTTGCTGATCTAGTAAGACTTCACTCTCTACTTTATATCTCTTCTCATTGCATACAGTTATTTCTCAAACTGGGCAATCCGTATTCTTCAGTTATTTTCATCTTCGCCCACGAACTCCAACATAGCGTTCCCTCGGTAACCTCTAAAACAACCCATTCCTCTGGGAACCGTTCCTGCACGTCCTAGACCAACTAATATTGCTCTCATCGTGTATTCTCCTCATCATGAAATAATGTGCAGCCACAACTTCTTCCATCGTCAGAATTATATTCATCTATTCTCAGCAAGCTTGTATAATATGTAACTTATCCCTAACTATTTCCCATTCTTCGCTTTGGTGCATTGTTCTCTTTCATTTAACGATTTATTATCCTTACCCGAATTTTGCGATAAAGTTAACCTACAATTTATGTGCACAGAAGATGATTTAAAAGACTCAAGTCATAGCATTAAAGACATGGTGGATACGCAACTTGAATTAACATATAGCAAATTGTAGAATATAGAGATTATATTCCAACTTGGAGGAACGCACCCATGCTAAAGCACAAAGCTTTAACACGCATCACACTTGCCATCATACTTTTAACAACAATCTTCTCAGGAGTAGCATACGCTGCCTCTTCTACCAGTATTGACGTGAACTTTTATAACTTAAAGTACTTCTTCAATGGCGTTGAAAAGAAAGCTGCTGAGGATAACAAGGGGTTCATTTACAAAGGAACGACTTACGTTCCACTTCGATTTGTAGCGGACAACTTGAACCAAGATGTAAAGTGGAATGGCGACACACACACCATTTCAATGACTCCGAAGAAATTTGGGGCAGAAACTGGCGGTAACGTGACTGATGCTGAGCGTTTAAAAGAAGCTGAGCAAAGAATCGCTGAACTGGAAAAAAGACTGAAAGATCAAGGATCGTCATCGTCACATGACGGATGGGTCACGTATGAAACGAAAAACTTGACACTACATTTCACATCGAAAGCCGATGAGAAGTTTCACTATCTTTACACAGAAGCTGAAGATATTTTGAAGGCACACGAGAAGTTCTTCGGTGCTAACACGCTAACGAAGAAAGTAGAAATATGGATACATGACGGGGACGGTATCTTCAAAATCGACGCCGGGGCATTCTATAACGAGCAGCATAATGCCATTAAACTTGCGGCAGAAGAATCATATAATATGGCTGGAGATGATGCAGTCCGATTCGTCTTTGCTCATGAATTGGCTCATGCTTACCAACATCAGAAATGGGATATTCACAAGCTTGGGTCAACGCTAAGTGGCAGATTAAACTGGCTACTTGAAGGACAAGCCGACTACCTTGCTAAGAAAGTGCTTGGATACTCTCAGTATGGTTCCCACTCCGATCCAGCAGGTGACAAGCGTGATCTTGCATTTTATAAGAAAGAACTACAGACACGTAATAGCGCATCAGGATGGGCACCGATCAATTGGAGTAACATCCAGTCATTTGCCGACTTAAATGCCTATCCAAATGAATACTTTGCTTTTGAGAGCATGGTGTTCTTCTTAGAACAAAACTACAGTCATGATCAATACTTGAATCTCTATAATGAAATAGCGAAAGGATCTCTGCCTTCCACCGCCTTCAAGAATGCTTATGGCAAATCCGAAGAAACACTCGTTTCGGAATACAAGAAATACCTTAGCGCTGAGTAAATAATAACAATCAAAAAAGAGCCCCTTAATTGTCGATGTTTCTACATTCGGTTAAGGGGCTTGTCCAAGCCTTACTTCAAAACTAATGCGATCCATCATTTGTTGCTCTCGTGGTCTTCCTGCAGTTGAACGGATATAGCTTTATTATGATTCAGAAGGACCCTGAAGACCTGACCTCTTGGTATTATCCCCTTTAAATAGAACGCCCCTCGTATTCCGATTATTCTTTCCAACTAGTAAACAAATGCAACAAGAGCAAAGATTTGCACATTGTTAATAATCCTGTTATTTCCCATAATTAAAGCGTATACAATTATTATTCAACATAGCTTATACTGCTAAGGGGGATTTTTCCATGTATAATGTGCTGCTTGTTGATTCAAACCAAATCTCACTCCATCAAACAACTAATCTAATTCAGCGATTAGATACTCATTTTAAAGTTACTGCTAGTACTACACAATTCCATCATGTTACTCAATTAATTGAGAAACAGCAGTTCTCGCTTATTGTTATAAACATTAAAGGCTACAATTCAAGCGGAATATTACTTTGCAAAAAAATCCGTAATCAAAGTCGTATTCCGATCATTCTTTTAGGTGGAAAAGATGACTTCCAACTTGCTAGAAAAGCATTAACGTATCAGGTCAATGATTATTTAACCAATCCATTGCGAGAGTGCGCCCTAAAAACAAGTTTGTCAGCAATTAAGAAAGCGCTTACTCATCAGTTGTCATATGAACCAAATAATTTCTCCTATTCTACAATGCCTATAAAGAAAAATAGATCCACCATCTCGATTATCGAAACCATTAAAAAATATGTACAGGATGATATGCATCAAAATGTAACATTGAAAAAAATTTCGAGCATCTTGCATTTTAACTGTGCCTATTTAGGTCAGAAGTTCAGATTGCATGAGAACATGTCTTTCAATGATTATTTACTTCAACAAAGAATGGAAAAAGCAAAACTATTACTTAAAAAAACCGATATGAAAATATATGAAATTGCTAATGAGGTAGGCTATACCGAAATTGACTGGTTTTACAAAAAGTTCAAACAATATACTGGTTTAAGCTCCAATGAGTACCGCAAGAAATATGATTTTTCTCAAGCCAATTGAATAACCCAGCAACAAAAAAACACCAGCTACCTGGTGTTTTTTTGTTGCTATTTCATCATTTTATATGTTCCATTAACTAGCTTCGTAAAGTGGAAATAATCAATATCAACGTAGCCGCCAGTCTCTAAACTTGCATAATTAAATAGTCCGATTCGATACCCCATAAAATGATCCAACGTATATTTCATTTCTAAAGGACGTCCTATTTCGATCCATTGCCCATCTTCTGAAGCGTAATAACATGTTGCAATATCTATACTGTTTTCAAAATTAAATTCAATTTTGAAATAGATGATACTATGGTTATATGGAACAGATTCAACTACCGCTTCCATGCCCTCACCATCGTTCACGCTCATCACGACAACTTTATCGCCATTGCTCTCTACTTTAACACCAACAGTACCAAATAGATTCTGCAAGGCAATCAATCCAGCATAATCACCATACTTCATATTGGAAATATCCATTACAATCGTTGCTACACATGCTGGGCCTTCCGTACGTTGAGTCAGCGTGTTGCGTGCTTTAAGTACACTATCTACAACATTGCCAGTCGTTAATCGTAGATGACTGTCTCGCTTCGTCACGGACCATAGCTGGTCGTTCGGATTATGATTCCATTGCCAATTCAAAGCCAATTGATTGTCTTCATAATCGAACTCGTCACTCATTACAATTGGTTTACTAGGTGTGTAAGGAAAATCTGTTGCAAACTTTTCTGAAGCCTTTCCATCTATACCGATGATCGGCCAGCCATCAAGCCATTCAATAGGCTGTACGACCGGTATTCGTCCAACTGCATCATGATCCTGAAATAATAGCGTATACCACTGATGATCTTGTGTTTCAATAATACCTCCTTGGGCAATTCCTTTATTTCTATAGCCCATATCATCATCCAAAATAATTTTCCGTTCATAAGGTCCTAGAAGCTTAGAGGAACGATAGCATACTTGTCTGCGACGCTTATTGCCTACTGTCGGCCATTCGATAAAAAACAGATAGTACATTCCATCTATTCTATACGCATGACATCCTTCACAACGTAGACCAATACCTTCACTTTCAGTTTCTAATAATAGCTGAGCGATTCCGCCCTCTTTGATTGCTGTTGCATCTGCTGTCAACTCGGTAATATAAATACCGCCATTTCCATATATAACAAATACTCTATCTTCGTCAAATAGTAAGCTTGGATCATGGATTAAGCCATTGATTACAGAGCGTTGCCAAGTTCCATTTTCAATATCATTGGTTGTGTACATATAAAACTGATGCATGTCATTGCTTGAAAAACATACATAAAACAGGCCATTATGTTCACGCAAACTAGCTGCCCAAGAGCCTTGACCATAGATGTTTTTCCCATCAACCATATTATGAGCATCATTATTCTCGAAGCTGTCATAGACGTAATTAACGATCTCCCAGTTCAACAAATCTTGGGATTTCATAATAGGACAACCAGGCATAACATGCATACTTGTACTAACCATATAATAATGATGACCGACTCGGATAATATCTGGATCTGGTACGTCCGCCCAGATGATTGGATTAGTAATTAACCCGTTACCCATCTTACTATCCCTCCCTTACGATATAGATTCATTTAGCAAGATTAACCACATTCCAAAATGATTCCTTTGGCGTGTTACGATCATTCATATAAAACTATATCGTTTGATCATATGAACAACAACCCGTTGAAAAGCGGTACATATACCTGCCTAGTTATGGATATGAGGCAAGGTCCTTTTGTTTAGAAATTAAGCAACCTGTTGGCATAAGCATTTCTGTAATCCGTAGGAGTAATACCCATGCTTTTCTTGAAAGCTTTTGTGAAGGATTGGCTGTCTGGAAAAGCAAGCTGGACAGAAATCTCAATGATTTTTTGATTCGTATCTGTCAGCAAAAATTTCGCTACCTCCATCTTCTCCTGTATCATAAATTGTTTTAATGAGATTCCAGCCATCGAAGAAAATAAGCTGGAGAGATGTTTCGCGTTATATCCGAAATACTTAGCAAGTTGATACACTTTTAAATTCTCATGACGATGCCACTTGATATAATCCACGATATCATTGAATAGTTGCTGATTCATTTTCTTTTTGGATTGATTGTGGAGAACGAATGTTTGATTGTAAATCTCACATAGAATACTTGTCGTTAAATAATTGTTTAAAGTCTCCTCGCTATAGCTGCGTATGGAATCCTGCAATTGCTTCAGCATCACAATGAGTTTCTCAGGGCTACGAAGTACACCTGTTTGTGGAATGACTATGACTTCAGGCTTATAAACATGCTCATAAGCGGTATCTACAAAACTTTCAAAATCTTGCGTAGTGAAATGTAACCAATAGAAGCTGCAATCAGATTCTTGAAAACCATATTGTTGGGTACGAGGAGGCATGAGCAAAAACTCCCCTTCCTTCAATGTAAAGTGTTCTTTGCCGTTGGATAGATACAATGTACCTCGTGTTTGTATAAATAGCTCATAATCCAGTAGAATCCGGTTCATATGTGTCCATTCAGGGAAAGGCGAAACAAATTTACCCGTCATGTCCAGTACGATCGGCTTATCCACTTTAAATTGGTAAAAGATCATTAGACTCATTCCTTCGCCTTTGACTTTTTCACACTTCGAACAGACTCATTCTATCAAAGGGATATCTATAAATCCATGATTAATAGGTACTTGGATAGAAAGAAGCCCAATATTAAATTATAAACCCCTTCCCTTTTGACACCAAATCCAACCTTCTCATATTTCCCTAAATGAATAAACAAGATAAGCTTAAGTTAGTCTTCTGAAGGAGAACTTTACTACATATGGAGGAATCTTAATGAAT
Organism: Paenibacillus sp. Y916; assembly: GCF_056786435.1. Lineage (NCBI taxonomy): Bacteria > Bacillati > Bacillota > Bacilli > Caryophanales > Paenibacillaceae > Paenibacillus > Paenibacillus sp. Y916. Next base: position 79,518 of record NZ_JBXCJA010000007.1, read on the forward strand.
AATACTACATCGGGAATAGCAGCTTTGAACAATATCGATTTGAATCATGTCCAGCTTACCGGAGCTTACCATGTGAACGCATTCGAGAAGGAAATGGCTTATTTATTAAGTTATGACGCCGATCGATTATTAGTTGGTTTCCGTGAGGTTGCAAGCTTACCAGCTAAAGCCACCATCTATCCTGGTTGGGAAGATACAGAGATCAGAGGCCATACATTAGGCCACTTTTTAACAGCATGCGCCCAGGCTTATATGCAGAACCGAAACGCAGACTTGCTTGCTAAGCTAGAATACATCATAGATGAATTATCTCTCTCTCAATTGGATAATGGGTATTTATCTGCCTTTCCAGAGACACTATTTGATAATGTAGAAAAAAAGAAACCCGCTTGGGTTCCTTGGTACACCATGCACAAAATTATTGCTGGCCTCATTACCGTTTATGAGGGAACTGGTAACCAAACAGCCTACGACATCGTAGCAAAGCTGGGAGATTGGGTAGCAGATCGCACTTCTAAATGGTCTAAGGAATTGCAGGAAACAGTCCTCGCTGTGGAGTATGGTGGCATGAACGATTGCCTTTATGATCTCTTCAAACTAACCAAAAGTTCACGGCATTTAGAAGCAGCTCATCAATTCGATGAGATCAACCTCTTTGAGGCGATCCATAATGGTCAGGATATCCTTAAGGGGAAACATGCTAATACTACTATTCCCAAATTCCTGGGTGCGTTGAACCGCTATTTGACACTAGGGGAAAGTGAAACTTTCTATCGGGAAGCTGCTGAGAAGTTTTGGGATATGGTAGTTTATCATCATAGCTACATCACGGGTGGAAACAGTGAATCCGAGCATTTCGGCGATTCTGATCTGCTCGATGGTAAGCGTAGTGACATCACTTGCGAGACCTGTAATAGCTACAACATGCTGAAGCTTACCCGAGAACTTTTTAAGCTGACACAGGATATCAAATACGCAGATTTCTATGAGACTACCTATATGAACGCCATTCTCTCCTCTCAACATCCGGATACTGGAATGACGATGTATTTTCAGCCTATGGCTACAGGATATTTCAAAGTGTACTCCTCTCCATTTGAGCATTTCTGGTGCTGTACTGGAACTGGCATGGAAAGCTTCACTAAGTTAAACGACAGCATTTACTTTCAACTGGATCAGCAGTTATATGTCAATCAATATGTGAGCAGCCAGTTAGATTGGTCTGAACAGAACATAAAGATTACACAAAACACAGAATTCCCTTATACCGATACGGTACAATTAATGATTGAGACAGTTGATCATAGTGATAAACACTTCACTATGTGTCTGCGTATTCCCGAGTGGGCCTCAGGAGAAATCAAATTTACTATTAACGGCGAGAATATTCAGCCGAAAGTTAGAGATGGCTATGCACACATTGAAAGGGTCTGGAAGAATGGAGACTCCGCTCAGTTACGAATCCCTATGGCGCCCGCCTATTATCCATTAGCAGATGCACCAAACGTCGTCGGTTTCAAATATGGTCCAGTCGTATTAAGCGCAGCATTGGGTACGGAAGATATGATCGAATCCAAAACAGGCGTAATTGTCAGCGTGCCAACCAAGCGAATGCTTGTTAAAGACTTTGTCACTCCCGTTGGAATGAACGTACAAGAATGGTTTAACGACTTCGATCAGCATTTCGTCCGGTTGAACGATGATTTAGCCTTTGTGCTGAGAAATACGGATGAAGAAAAGAGGCTAGTCTTTACCCCGCATTTCAAACAACATAACGAGAGATACGGGATTTACTGGAACTTTGTCGAAGCTGATTCAGACGCATTACGTGATCATCAGAAGAAGAGTCATCAGCAACTTCTCCTTAAAGAGAATACTATTGACAGTGTGCAAGTAGGCAACGACCAATACGAGTTGGAACATGACATCCAAGGCGAGCATACTTATGCAGGTAGTTTTGAGGGACTGAATGGAAGACGAGCAGAGGCTAACGGATGGTTCAGTTACGAAATGAAGGTCCTACCAGGACAAAGAAACGGACTAATAGTTACTTTCAGCTATTTAGATGCCGATAGAAGCTTTGGAATATGGGTTAATGATCATTTGCTAGCAACGGAAACCGTTCTAAACCATGAAAGAAAACGAGAATTCTATGATAAAGTAATCGAAATTCCTGTAAGCCTAATTGCCAAAGATCAGGATTCAATCGTTGTCAGATTTGCCCCTGTAATGGGCGGATTTAACGGAGTTTATGGTATTTTTCGGACTATTAAGCTATAGCTTTCACATGAATACTCCCGTGTTTTTACAAGTTATTATTAATGTAGGGTCGTTAAAAGGCAGCCGTCAACTTATGACGGGCTGCCTTTTTTGATCAGTTGATAGTTAGTTATTGTCTTGTGGATGGGTCAGCCACAGCCCAAAAGCCTGGTTTGGCGTGTAGCTGTTTATCGAATAGAAAAGGTGCTTCCGTGCGGGTAACAGGGAATGTACTTAACCATGTATGGTCATCGGCAATGCCCCAAAATACGACACCACCAATAATATCCTTATGTGCTTTGAATGCTTCAAACAACTCACCGTAACGGTCAGCCTGCTTTTGAAGGATCTGTTCTGGAATTTCATCACCATAATCATTATGATCATTCCATACGTATAAGCTCATATCTAGTTCAGTTACAAGATTATCAAGACCTAACTCAGCGAACATCTCCATAGACTCCATAATTGAGCTAACGGGTGGCCAATTTATATTGATATGAGTTTGGTGACCAACACCATCGATAGGTACTCCTTTATCCAGCATTTCTTTCACAAGTTGAAATAGTCGATCCCGCTTAGCCACATCATCTGTACCATAATCATTAATGTATAGCTTAATATCAGTTCCCCCTGCTTCACGGGCTACGCGAAATGCAGTCTCAATAAATTCTGTTCCTGTTACTTTGTACCATTCGCTAGCGCGCATGCCATCCGGGTCACCTGGCTCGATAACTTCATTCACAACATCCCATGATTTTATATCGTCTTTATAGCGACTAACAATCGTTCTTACATGAGTATCAAGACGTTCAAGCAGCAGCTTTTTATTTGCCTGACGCTTAGCGTCGTCTGTCTCGTCCACCATGGGCTTACCTTCATTATCTTTAAAGAACCAATCTCCTACTTGAGTATGCCATACTAATGTATGGAAACGAATTTCCATATTATTAGCTTTAGCAAATTCAACAAGTTGATCTGCTTGGGTCCAATTAAAGTTTCCTTCTGTAGGCTGAAGCGAGATAGGCTTCATCGTATTTTCAGCTACAAGCCAATTGACATGTTTTTTTAGTAAGTCAGCCTTTAGCCCACTTGTTTGGAATGGCTCAATCGCTGCCCCAATCGGAAAGTATTCCGAGTATGCCTCGTATAGTGAAGGAATATCTTCTTCTACTGATGGCTCTACTGATTCCTTAACAATTACTTCTATAGTTGGAGTAGGTTCCGGCTCATTCGTTGGCTCGATAACTGCATCAGCGGATTCATCTTCAATGTTTACAACCTCATGTTGACCGTTGTTTTCAGCAATCGCATTATTATTGTCTGCTTGATCATTTCGCGAGAAATTAACTATAAATAATATCAACGCTAGAATGATAACAGTTCCAGCAATAGCTAATATTTTTTTGTTGAATTTAGGATTCACTACTTAAACCACCTCTACGTGAAATTAGAAACGCCATGCGCGAACTAGTCAAACTACTATGTTCCACGCCTGGCGTTCTACTTATTTACTATTTATCCAACAATTCCTGTACGTTCAATACTTTCTACAAAATAGCGCTGAACAAATAAGTAAATAATAATTAATGGTAGAATAGCTAGCAATATTCCTGTGTCCTGAATCATGCTCAAATAAAACGGATCCACAGTCGCCCCAACTCCACCTTGGAGAGTAGCAGAAACATTATAAGGTAATGATGCCAACTGTGTTGACATGACCTTTCCGCTTGTTAAATAGGTGGTCGTAAAGAAACTATCATTCCATTGCCATACGAATGAAAAGAGCGCAACCGTAACAATGGAAGGTATTGCATTAGGTAGCATAATGCGCATGAATGTTGAAGGGACACTTGCACCATCCATATATGCGGCTTCTTCAACCTCTTTAGGTATTCCCCTAAAAAATTGCCTAAAGATGAAAATATATAGTCCTGCTTTAAGAGAACTTGCCGTAATAGACGTTAGAATAAATGGCCAATACGTATTTAATAGATTGATAGATTCCCCCCCGTTAATCAAAGGGATGAGCCCCATTAGTGTAAAGTCATTCATATTAAGATAAAGAGGAATCAAAATCGTCGAAGGTGGCACCAGAATCGTAAGTATGACGCCTCCAAAGAGTAAATTGCTACCTCTAAATTTAAGCCGGGCAAAAGCATAACCTGCCAGTGCGCAAGATGCCGCAGTTAGAATCGTCATTACCCCTGAAAGTGTAAATGTGTTAAACAATGTCTTCCAATAATTCATTATAGACATCGCCAGTCTAAAATTGTCTAGCGTATAAGTTTCTGGAATCCACACCACAACGGGTGAATAGAGATCCGATTTATCTTTAAACGCTGTAGAAATTTTCTGTAAGATTGGGAACAGGATAACGAACGATAGACCTGTAATAAGCGTCAGTCTTACGAACGACCAAATCCAACGCTTCCACTGTTCCAGTGACAATAATTTACCTACAATCTTCAACTCATTCATCCTCCTTCTAATCATAATAAAATACCCTTTTGGATACTATGTATGAACTGGCCGATAGAATAATCGCAATCGCCAGGAAGTATATCCATGCCATCGCCGAGCTGAGACCAAAGTTGAATGAGGTAAAGCCCGTTTGTCGGATCAAATCTGTCATTGCATTTACAGAGAAAGAGTCAATAATTGTATATATCATATTCACAAAAATGAGTGGACTCACCATAGGAAAAGTGATTTTCCAAAATGATTCATATCCAGTAGCCCCCTCCATAGTAGATGCCTCATACAACTGAGAAGGAATCGTCTGGATCGCTGCAAGGAATATTAGTATTTGTACCCCAGATTGGCTAACAATCTGATAAATACGGTCAACTGCCCCCGTTAAATATAGAACGATCACTTCACTTACTCCTGCCCTAATCATCAATCTTTCCAGTTCAAAGGCGCCCATCGCGCTAGAAAAACCAGATCCGATGTTCTCATCATTAACGGCTTGAATCAAGCTTGAACTCTCAAGACTAAGGATGATTCCTGAGGCTAAGATGACAGGCAAGAAAAAGACTGATCTCGCAAAAGCTCTTCCTAGAAACTTCTGATTCAGCAGCACCGCTACAAAAAGACTGAATATGACGATTAAAGGAACGTTAACGACCATATTCACAATAGATTCCACTAATGAACGATTAAAACTCGTATTAACTGTCAGTGCATTAATATAATTTGCTAAACCTATAAATTTGATGTTTAAGCCTTCTGAACTGGCTACAACGGAGCTAAAGCTGTACCGCAGGGAATCCACCAATGGAACGAGAAAGAAAAAAATGAATCCTACGAGCCATGGGAAAGCAAATATTATCCCCCATAACGCCTTTTGTTGTAGATAAGTCCTTTGTTTCATACCGAGCTTCTTCAAGACTGTTCACCACCCGTAATATAGCTCTCGGCATCAATTGTTCTGCCGTCAATTGTCACTTGTGAATGGTTATAATTCACAATCACGTACATGCTCTCGTAAACCGTTTTATAGACGCCTTCAGCCAGCTTTTCGTGAGCGATGATTCGCTCATTCTGAACATTCCGTAAAACCTCGTTCACGTTGTTATAAATCTCAGATGCCTGATCTATCCATAACTCGTAATTTACTGCATACAGATTGTTATAATCAGTATCCTTCACCGTATGATTCGGTTCATAAATCCACTCAAAGTAGACCCCAGATCCATACTCCAAGCATTTCAATATATATTGCTCCATATTCGTAAATGTAGAAAGGTTATACGGTGCACCCGTATAGTTAATGGATCCTCGAACTACCATTTGATAAAAAGGAATCTCTTCATCTGTAATTTTGAATTTGCTACTGGACATTGGAGCATTCGTTATATCCGTCACAAAAGGAAGGGCATAGGAATTTCCGCCATTAGCCAGCATACTTAAATTCGCTTCACCTATTTGGTTCAATGCATTGATAGACAACTTTTCAGATTCTGTCCGATCAATTTGCTTATTTTTACGATAATCACTGTTCAATTGATCAGCTAAGTCCCGTAACGATATGCTTTGAATTGGAAGATCCAACAGATCATTTAACATGTCATCGACATAACTATTAACATATCGTGGTGAAATAATATAAGAAGGAGTGCGTGTTCTATCACGACCATTTAGTCCCATATCATAAGCGAATGTTCTAGCATGAATCCCTTTTATCGTTCTCGCGGCAGCCTTAGATGTATTAAACTTATCATCTGTATATGCTGTCAGTAAGGCAACGTCAGGATAAAAGGATATCTCTTGTTCTTGTGTGAACGCCGTGAAATCACGAAAACCCTTGCTACCACCTACTACTTTATCAATCGAAACATTTTTCGGAACACTGTGATTCAAACCATTATTGAACCAACCAGAATACTGAAGCTTGATGTGGTTAATATCAAGCTGTTTCATCTGAGTAATGATGTCTTTTGTTTGCTCAAATGTCGTAAGTGGTTCTAGTGATTCATAAGGTATTCCTACAATTTGCTTTTCTTTATCTATGCTTCCGATCACTTTCAAGAAGAATGGAGAATCCTCTGACTTGTTATCTGTTGCAAGCTGAGAAAGCCCATTCGTTTCCAACAAATAACTTTGGTAGTATTGAGCCATCCCCTCATAGGACGCCTCTTCTCCATTGAGGAAAGCATATCGAATTGAAAAATCAGACTCCATCTTATTCTCTTGAAACCTTGGTAGTGAACGCTGTTTCCCATCCGCATTCAGGGTGACTTCACCCTTATTAAGCACAGTAAAAATAGGGTGTACATAGTTGTAACTATTTAATTTCCCACTGATATCGGCATGAATAGATGCAGCTGCGGCACCATCCTCAATAATACCTAAAAATGCACTGCCTTCACGAATAATGCCAAACACAGGTAGCCTAATTGACTCTTCACTCACGGTCGATACGTAAGATTCCATCGTCATATCTGTTCCGTAAACTTGCTGCTGGTATGCTGAATACTGGGTTTTGCCATTGTTGAAGTGAATGAGTGCTCCTGAACCATCGGGGACAAATATAGAGCCTTCTTCTTCTTCCCCTCCTGCTCCAAAATAGTTCATTATGGAAAGCTGGCTGACAGGATAGTCCTCTGGGTATTGAATGCTTGAGCTAGGGATTTTTGCAAGAAGACTATTAGCGTCCAACGTATATTCAATCGCCGCCTGAAACACTCTAGCTTCAGAGATAGGTTGATCTAACTCATTTTCTTCAATATCCTTTAAAAAGTCTTCTTGTGTATATCCTGCATCCTCGAAAGCTTGAAGCGCACGCTTAAGTCGAATCCCTTGAAGTATTTTATCGTTGCTTCTCACATATAGCGATTTTTCTACATCTTCGGTATAGGCAGTTTTTAAAGCACTCTGCCCCGTTTCGTCTAATTTACTTGCTAATTCTTCGAAGCGGCTTTTGCTGATGAGCATTGGCAAATCATTCAATGTTTTCTCATACTTACCAAATTGATAGGTCACTCTAACGCCATTAGAAATTGGTTCAAACCTAATCTGATTATAGACTGCACTATCTGTCTTGGAGTTGATTGAATTGACCTGTCCAGACATATTGTAGTAATCGAGTTTCATTTGTGAAGTTAACAATTGCTTGTTTATCCCCAAAGCAACTGTATCTAATTCACTTTCAGGAGGATTGCTATACCAAATCTCACCACTATTTTTATCGATAACGGCAATTTCTCCTGTCTGCTCCATCACCAACAATTGTAAGTTATCATTCTCGACAATCCCCTTCATTCCCTCAACTCTTGAATCCGTAAAGGAGGCCTTTAACGATTCTCCCGGTATGAATTCCTCTGTAAGCGCAGCATTATCCAATTGAAGCTCATCCGTTGAATTTGAACAACCTGCAATTATAATTGCGCCTATAACAAGTACTATCATTAGAACATTTCTAGTCTGTATCATTTGTGCCCTCCTTTCTCAGCTTCTCAATGCCAGTTCTTGATAAATGACGGAAATGAAAGAGATGATCTGTTGGATTAAACTAAAAAATAATAAACTGAGAAACGCCATAAATCCCATCGCGACAATTGTCAGAAGAATGGTTAGAATTGATTTGGACGGTGTAAATTGATGTACCGTCATGTTTCCAATGAACAGCATAAAAACAAACCAGATTAATGCTAGACTGTTCGAAAAATAATAAAATACCGATTCTTCCATCGAGATGACGTTGCTTAACCAAATCCAAGGGAAATTAATAATTATTAATGGAATAAGCGCAAAACATGTTGACGTAAATATTTCAACAAATTTCCCTTCTCCGTCCAACAATGTTGTAAGTGACCAATTAGCTATGCAAAAGAATAAGACTGGCACTAAGACATATATAATCTCCATAAAGCTATTCATTGATTTTGGATCTACAATTTGAACTACGAAACCGCTGTACTGACTGGACAAAATGTTTGTTAAAGCAAGCATAGATAGAATAGCAATGGCAAGGATCAGACTCTGCTTCTGATTACGTTCGTATTTCAAATCCCAATAGCCATCAAAGGGATGAAAAATGAGATGAAAAGGATATTTCAAAAGATCCCTATTCAATGGAAATCCCCCTCTTTCTCCGTACTGACTTCCGTTGTCTTATTGCTATTGAAATTACAACTGCCGATATAAATATACCTGTCATAATGATCGAGAAATATTCCCGAAGCACTTCCTTGCGATAGAGTAAGTAGGCTTTGGAATAATTTTTCTGATCCATACTCTTTTTAAAGTAAAACATTGCCTCTTTGTAATCTCCTTGACGAAGAAGAGCCTTACCGATTCCACCATAGGCAAACTCTAAATTGGAGTTCATATTTATAGTTTGTTGATAATAATCGAATGCCTTTCCTTCATCTCCTCGATAATAACTCCTAACGGCTTCATTGAGCATCCGACCGTATTCCGTTGTTTGGAACACCGTGATCTCACCAAGCGCCTTATCTAGAACTAGAAAATCATTTCCGATTCTAGTAATTGCTGTTGGTGTCTTAAATTCTCCTAATTTATTCCCGAGACCACCGAATATATACAACAAATGTCCATCCCCATTGTATGTAAAGATTCTTCCTCTTTTTGCATCAAGCACGGAAAATATTTCGCTATCAGTCACATCGATATCTACTAGTCGGGATGGGCCTTCATCTGCAAAGTAGCGAATGTCGCCCTGCGGTGTGAAATAGCCATTTCTACGCATTATATCGCTACCTTGAGCGTTGAGCATTTTAATGTTCTCACCCCGCTCATCGCCATTTGTAACATAAATAAAATCTTCATCGTTTATGTCCAAATTTGTAAATTCTGTAGGCGTAAACATGATCATTTTACTTTGTTGCTCTTGCGTGGAAATTGTTTTCCAAAAATACTCAAGAGGATCTACATTTACTCGATTTGCTCCCGTAAATGTATTAAATTCCCCTGCAGCGCTAAATTCCATCAAACCATCAAAAACCCCTATTGACATAACATATATCCGCTGAGCTTTATCGGCTACAACCCGAACTGGTTGGAAATCAAACGTTGAATTAAGCAAATCGGATTGTGGTGCTTCAATAATTTTGATGAGGCTGTTGTCCTTATCAAGCTCTACTATACGTTTATTGCCAGTATCAGCAATTAACAGTTTTTTATCTTGCGTTACATACAGTCCCTGAGGGTTAAGTAATGTTTCGATTGTTCCTTCATTGTCAAATGAGTCAATAACTTTAAACAATTTGTAATTCGGATCCAAAATGACCACTCTGTTATTGCCGGAATCCAGCACATAAATATAGTTGTCAGAAGTGACCTGAATATCGCTCGGTTCTTTGAGTACCCCAACTCCCATATCCAAGCCATTCAATGAATCGGTCGCTTTATAGGCAGCAGGCGAAGCAACCGTTGTTCCCCAATAAGAATAGTTGTAGGAATCTGCGTCGCTATTTGCCTGCGCTGGACTTCCCCACACACTTATGCCAATAAGACAACAAAGCATCATGAAGAGACCCTTTCTTATTTTGGGGTTTCTAGTCAACATCGTGCACAGCCCCCTTCTAATCCTTCATCCCGGAAGTAGCCATCGTCTCAATGACGCTACTCTGAGAAATAATAAATAGTGATATTGGAACAATCATCAAAAGTAGTGCAACTGCTGCACCAACCCCTGCTCTGGCAATCCCCCCGGCAGTAATTTGTCCCAAGGCGAAATTAAGCGTTTTCAAGTTCTCACTATAGATAAAGTTCCCCCCGTCACTTCCCCATAACATTGGAAATTGCAAAATCATCAAAGTTAACCATGCAGGCTTTACGTTGGGCATAACGATAGTCCAAAAAATCCTGTATTCATTAGCACCATCAATTTTGGCAGCTTCTAGCAAGGCATCAGGAACTTGCTCCATGAATTGCTTCATTAAGAACAATCCTAGCGGGAATGCTAATGCAGGTATAATTATGGATGCATGTGTATTGACCCATCCTAGCCAAGACATGATCAAATAGTTCGGTGTAGCTGTTACATGCGGCGAAAACATCAAAGCCAGCACAACTATGGAGAAGAGCGTCTTCGAGCCATAGAATCGATATTTCGCAAGGGGATAGGCTGCTGCAGACGCTAACAGGATATGCCCCACCGTGCCGACAATCGTGATCAGCAGCGTATTGGCGATATATCGAGAAAGTGGCACCCAAGAGTTCCCCATTAAGGATATTAGATCTAAAAAGTTTTCGATCGTCGGATTTTTGACAAAGAACCGCGGTGGGAATATAAATAATTCATCAAGCGGTTTGAATGCATTGTTCACCGCATAAACTAACGGCAAAGCCATAAAGGCCCCGAAAAAGGCAAGCAACGTAAACAGCAAAAAGCTTACAGTAAAGGAACGATTAAGATTTTTAGTCTTTCGAAAAACCGCTATCCTTTTCATGGCCAACGTTACTCACCTATCTTTCTCAGCATTTTTTGTGTCAGCATATTGGTTCCAAGCATAATGCCGAAGAGAACTGTTGCAATGGCGGACGCGTAGCCCATCTCGAAACGAATACTACCAAAGTCCATCAAATGCGTTACGACGGTATGCGCCGCATAGTTGACGCTCGGAAAGCCCGCAAGCGCAATCGATATTTCGGCAACTGCAAACGATCCTGTAATCTGCATGACCGCTCCGAACATAAGCTGCGGTCTCATCGAAGGCAACGTAATAAACCATAGTTCCTGCCAACGATTTCTAATTCCATCGATAGACCCTGCCTCAATCAAAGTTCTATCTATCGTTTGCAAACCAGCAATAAAGGCAAGGAAACTCGTTCCTAAACTAAGCCACAGTTGAACGATCATGACGATCGGCAAGATATATTTCTCATCAAGAAGCCATTGAATAGGTTCCAATATAATCCCTGTTCTCATCAAAAACCCGTTCAAATAACCATAGCTATCGCCAGAAAATACGATTAGCCATATGAAAAACACATTGCCTGAAATCGACGGAGCATAAAACACTAACGTCATAAATGCACGCACTTTAGGCGATAGCTCATTAATTATCCAAGCAAATAAAAAACAGGCGATATAGCTAAGAGGACCAGTAACGACCGCGAACAGAAGCGTATTCTTCAAAGCAATCATAAATACGTCGTCATTGAGAAACAGTCTTGCATAGTTTTGCCATCCTACAAATCGCGGAAATTCCAACATATTAAAATAGAATAAACTTAATACCAATGAGAAAGCGACCGGAATAACAGTGAACAAAAAGAAAATAGTCATATATGGACTAATTAAAATATAATAATGCTTGTTACGTTTTAATTCGCTGGCGATATGTGCCCACTTAGATGTCTTCTGCGGACGAATGAATTCCTTTGCGGCCTGAGCGGTTTTCTCTGTTTGCATCAGCTTCCACTCCTGACTAATACGGTAAGTTAAATTCTTTCCGTTTGATTTCAATTTCATCGTTAATATATAAGATATAATCAGATAACGCTTCACGAGGATTCTCACTAGCGTTTACGACTTTTCTGAAAGCATTGTCTAGATGTCTTCCAGTAAAGTATCCACCTGGAACTTGTGGGATACCTTTTACCCATTTCCACTGGCTCTCCAGATTGTTATAATCCTCTATTGGCCAAGGCAATTCTTCAAGAGCCTCAATGTTCGCAGTTGGATAACGAGCCGCCTCGCCCATAAGCCCTTCCATTTCACGTCCGTAAGCGACCTGAGTTTCCTTGTCTGTCCACCATTTCATAAACTCCCAAGCAATCTCTTTGTTTTCCGAATTTTCAAGCATTAAAACTGCTGTTGTATGACTGGCAACTTCATGATTGACTGTACCATCCGCAAGTTCTGTTCCTGGCACCAGGGTGAATTCCCATAAACCTTTGATCTCAGGAGCCATAACCGTCAGCATGTTATACGTTGTATAGTCTGCAATGCCTATCGGCATTTCACCTGTTCGGAATCGATTCGGGAAGTCTGCTATTAATGGAAACTTATAACTAGTATAAAACTGCGTCCACTTTTTGAATGCATCCATGGAAATCTCGGAATCTAACGCACTTTTCGTATCATTATCGCTGTATAATTGACCACCGTTCTGATATAGCAGCATAGAGAATGTTGCATTTGGAACGATAATCGGATTTGGAACCCCATTCGCATTTCTAACTTCAAGTGGCAAATAAAACTCCATGTTATGCTTCTGGAGCACTGAAATCATGTTATAAATATCTTGCCAAGTTTTCGGCGGTGTCAATCCCAATTCATCAAGAATGTCTTTGCGGTAGAACAGCATTGGAAAGGTTTGTTGCTCCGGCAAGGCAAATACGCCTCCATTGTACTTGTATGGGTCTATACCGCTGTCACGAAACCGGGTTACAATTTCATCAAAATCATCAAATTTCGTCAAATCCGCCGCAGCGTCTCTCATTGCATAGTTAACCGGAATATCCTCGCCGAGCTGCATCGCAACATCCGGACCTTCACCAGCAAGGGTAGCTGGCAGTAGAATATTTCCAGGTACAAGACGAAGCTTTACTGATATATCGGTCTCTGGTGTAAAGGAATCATCAATCATGCTTTTCAATACTTGCGCCTGATCGCGTCCTGTCGTAATCCAAACTGTCATCGATTTATCCTTTTCTCCCGTGTTACCTATGCTGTCATAATCTTCTGTATAAGAAGAAATATATGCCCCTATCTCATGTCCAGCTACTTGTAGTATTGTAGCGTCAGCTCTTGGTAGTTGCTGTTCTGGTGAAGACACGATTAGATAATCAAGCGATAACGGCTGTTCACGAACGTTCAAAATCCATGTCCCTAGACCTCCGACATTAATTTTGTATGATTTCAATTGTTTAGCAACCGTCTCCGGATATTTGACCATTTCCTCTAGTTGCCGGACCATGGAGTGTAGAACCGCAACCTTATCGCTTCGCTCTCCCGTAGCTTCTTCTAGGTAGTCTGCTACACTTTGAATAATTTCAGCCTGTTCAGAGAAAACCTCTGTCATCTCTGGAATACGCTTCTTTAATTGATAATCTCGAAATGGATCTGGCGTATTTGATGTAATCATTAGAACCTTTCGATACATCTCATTGAGCTCCAGCACACTCGACTCAATCGTTTGGAGCAATGGAGCGATATCTCCAAGTGAAACTGTCATGCGAATACGATGGGTACCTTTGGTTAGATGGAATAGATAGGGTTGCTCATCTTCACCCAATACATTCATATTCCAATCTCTCCCATAGTTAAAGCGAATTCGCTTCATTTCCTCAAATGGGTATTCCCCGTCAATCATCAGACTTCGTGTAGCATAGACACCACGAAGCTCGTTCTGCTTTTGCTTTAATGCTATTTGATACAAACCATCCTCTTCAACGTCAATCTCCCATTCAATCCACTGACCAGGTAGTTTCCAATTCAATCCGCCAATTGTGTTGATGCGGAGCTTTGAAACATCATACGGGATAACCGTAGGACTTGATCTGTCTGACACTGGATATAAAGTAGGGGATGACTTTGAATTGGCATTCTCTGCTTGGATAAGCATATATTGATCCTGGGCAACCTTAATGCCCTCGGCTTCGTACTCATTCTTCAGTTCTTCATAACTTTTCAGAGCCTTATTCTGATACAGTTCAATATAATCGATAGCCATAGGCTCTCGTAACGATGTCAATGAAAGTGTTTGAATACCTTTGTTTAAGAAAAAGGAATATGACTCTTCAAAATAACCATTCCTATCTTTAAAATCGACAATTTGCCATATTGGCTTCTCAATCTGTCTCGGGCGCAGATCATTATCCCTGTCATCCCTTCGAATCTCTTCATCACGATTTGCCCAAACTCGGTCAAATAACAATATCTCGGCCTCTTTGAAGGGCACTTCCCCATTAATGGCGAACTCTCTTTCAATAGATGCACTTTTTCCTTCAAGAGGAAAATAATGAATCTTAATATTGTAAAATCCCGGTTGTTCAATAAATGCTTCCCAACTGATGGTACCGGCTTCCGGTGTTACTACCGCTTGCCCATCTAATCCCTCAAGCTGTTTGACGACCTCAAACCCGTCTCCGAGAGTTTCGACAAAGTTCTCCCCTTCGATTCGAACCGTCTCATTAGGTCTATCCACTGTCGAATGACGATTCAAATATGCAACATAGCCATCTTCTTCCGAGAGGCCTGTAACGGCATCAAAACCACCTACAGCATGAACATGCGTTTGAGAGGTGGAATCTGAAGGGTAGAAAGCCCATAGGGATAATAGAAGTGCGGCAAGAGCCATTAGAACAATCACTTTTTTTTTCTTTCTTATGTACAACGTTTCTCCCCTCCTGATGTATATTTAAAATTAAGAAAAGTTTAGCAACATTCCTCATGAGTAAGAATCTACTACCTAATGAGGAATGTTGCGTCTTATTTAAGTTACTTTTACTTTAGATTAATTAGTTATCCATACTTCATCCACAGCAGCTTGAACTTGTGCTTTGTATGTCTCAACAACCGTTGAAACAGAAACTCCATTATTCAAGTCACCAATAATACTCCAATACGGGAAATTAGGATAAGTCTCTCTGTCTAGTACATGTGTTTTCTTATTCGCCGTTCTTAGATTGGCAACATCTTCCTCATTGTCAAAAATTGATTCATAATAAGCTTGAGCTGAATACTCACTAACGGAATCGTACTCCTGGATTTTTTCCATGATATACACCATTTGCTCTGGATTTTCAACCGCTTTCGGAATCACGTAAAAGGTAGGTGCAGTAGTAACACTTGTATATTCAGTTGCACTTGGAGATTTAGGGTAGGGAACAAAGCCTATTTCAGAGTCAGGCATATCCGTACGATATCCAGCAACATCATACATTGCACCATTAACTAGTAATGTGTTACCTTGACGGAAGAATTGAGTAGGCTCCGTCCAATCTCCACCTTCTGTCGGTCTTACAAGCTTCTCTGTTGCAAACGTGCTTATATGATTAAACACTTCAAGCGTTTTAGGATCATCTAAAGCTTGTTGATTTCCATTAGTGTAGTCAGCACCATTAGAAGCCATTGCCGCATCAATGGATACATTTGCAAGACCCCAAACGTCTATTTCTCCGTCGTTATTTGTATCTCGATTTCCTTCTTTAGCAACTTGAGTGAAAGCATCCCAGTTCCAATTGTCTTCATTAACGTACTCCTGCAAAGGCTTCAAGCCCAGTTCGTTCATCAATGTTTTGTTGTAAATGATACCGTTCGCACCATTTTCTCCATCATATATTGAGAACCCGTAAGATTTATCGTCGTATTCGGAGAATTTTTTTCCACTTGGACTGAATGCTTTATCGTTCTTTGTATATTCATCAAGCGGCCAGAAGAAGTCTTGCTGTACCATACTAGGAATTGCCCAAGGTTTCCTAATCGAGAGAATATCTCCGACCGGGTCGTTTGCTAGCAACGAAGCGGATACTTTTTCAACATACTCGTCATAAGTCAAACTAACATATTCAACTTTGAAATTATGTTTTACCATTAATTCATCTAAATTTTTCTGGCGCTGGATATTGTCAGGGCCATCTTGTTTTATTGCAAGATCGAACCAAGCTACAAACTTGACAGTTTTCCCACCAAGATCGAAATCCATTTCAGGTGTTGCATTTGGATTCTCATTAACTACTTCAACCTCTTCACTCGGTACAACATCTGTTACCACTGGATCACTTGATTGTTCAGGAGCAACATTATTTGCTGAATTCCCGCTACAAGCAGATAATACCAAAACAAAAACAAGACACAGCATCATTAACAGCCTTTTTTTATTCAACATTTTCTTCCCCCTGTTTCCCCTTGGGATTTAGTTACACCATGAATTGTAGCGCTTTCATTAGTTGGTCAACAACCTGCCTATATTCAGTTATTCAGCCTGCCTAATTATAGGTTCCCTTTCCAGAGACCAGTTCGCGTATCGAGCGATAAAAAAACAAGTAAAGAATTGCTTACAATCTAAGAAGTTGCACATGTATTGCTTATAAAGAAAGTCCCCGTACCTATTAGATACGGGGACAACGGTTCATAAACTATTCATTATTTGTGAAATTGCCAGTAATCAAACTTGATTAGCTTACTATTAGTCTCTCCTCTAAATACAAGGAATAAGTGATGAACTCCATCTGCACCTTTAATCTCAGTTTGAAGCTCATTGAACTGATCTAGTCCATCACCTGCAGGAATGGAAAGCTCACCAATCAATTTGCCGTCTGGACTATCCAAACGGATTTCAATGCTACTAGAAGAACTTCCACTAGCCACAGATGCTGTAAAAGAAGTAGCACCCTTACTACCAAAATCAACATTTGAAACGGCTATCCAATCGCCACTATCAATATCTGTCACTACTCTGTTAGACGAAGGATTTTCAATATCATCACTAATCAGTTCCGTATTTATTCCTGCATTCCAAGCGATCGTCTCCGCTTCCACTCGAACATATGGATGTAAGACTTTCAATTGCTTAACGCCTTCATAACTAGCGATAATTTCCTGAATCGTTCCATCTGCATTAAAAAAGACCTGATTCAGATGCGTTGAACGATATCCTTTCGCTACACCCATCGCTTTAGACAAGGTTTGAGCATGATAAGCAATATACCAGTTCCCGTGAAATTCGAAAATCGCATGATGGTTATTACCACCTACGCCAAAGAAGTGTTCTGGATTTTTTAGAATTATACCTTCATAAGTCCATGGACCCATCGGAGAATCGCTAACCATATATGAGATTTGACCTGCTTGAGGACTTCCGGCAGGACGAACACCATCATAGAAATTCGAGCAATACGTATAGTAGTATTTGTCATTCACTTTGTTAATTCCAGAATTCTCAAACATATACGGAGCTGGAATGGGTTGAGCTTCCCCTACGACACTAATCATATCTGCGCCGAGCTCCATCACTCTAGCTGTATTCGGCATTTCTTCCTGTCCTTCTGGAATACCGCCGCCAAAGTAGATATAGCCTTGCCCATCATCATCTATTAATACAGCTGGGTCGAACAGCCATGTTACCTTTTCCACACCTGGAGTTTCTCTAGTAAGTAGTGGCTTACCAATCGGATCGACCCACGGTCCCGTTGGACTATCACTCATTAGCACACCAATATTACTCGCATTATTTGCAAAGTAGATAAAAAATTTATCTTTTCCATCGATCACTTTATGCACCACCGCAGGTGCCCAAGATTGCGTTGCCCATTTGGCTGCGCCATCCGGACCTGCCGCATCTACGAAGCCGTGATCCGTCCAATTAACTAGATCGTCAGAAGAAATAACTGAGAGTTTATTAATATTGGCATAAGTATTATCCTTGATATTACCACTCTCGTCGTACTGAAATACATCATTCGTCATATAAAGATAGACCCGGTCTTTATATACTAGAGCATAAGGATCTGCTCCAAATTTGTGAGAGACTAATGGATTTCCGTTCAATATCGTTTTCCCTACTGCTTCAGCTATTTCATTATTCATCATTTCGTCTAGCTCCTTTTTAAGTGTAAGTGGTACTTTCTCTGAGATCACTTCTAATTCCTTATTAAAGCGTAACGTTTCACTATCGTTGCTTCAACCTGTCAAACTGATGGTGAATGACCCCTCAAGTTATAGATTTTCATCTATCTGCAAAAATCGACCAAGTAGAAACGGCTATGCCGTCTTTTTCAAGACGGTACCCGTTTCAGCGGAAATATAAGAAATAGAGTATCAAGAATCAATTTCATAATTACGCAACTCGATTTAGCTGCATCGGCGATTATGAAATTGATTCAAGTGAAACTTATATTCTCTTATATTTAACTAAAGTGACTCGCAAAAGTCACTTTAGTTGCAGCTCATTATTCAATTGCATACAAATCGTAACCTTCAGCCCATTAAGTTCGCTGCGTTCTACTATTAAACCACTATCTTCTCCATACGTTAATATAAGCCGTCGATGAATGTTAATAATGCCTGTCATTTCATTTGCTTCATCATTATGCTGGAGTCGATGCTGTTGCGTCATAAGTTGCTCATCGGTAAGCTGTTCACCATTATCCTCCACAATAATATGGAGTGCATCCTGCTGCTTATCAAATGTAATACTAAGGAATCCTTCCTCACTTTTCTTCTCAAGACTATGCTCATAAGCATTTTCTATTATCGGCTGCACAATAAGTCTTGGTACTTTAATAACTTCCATATCCTTTGGTAAATCATCAAATCTTACTCGTATTCTTCTCGAAAAACGAAGCTCTTGAATGTCTGTATACATACGCGAGTGCTTTATTTCATCCTCCAGCAGAACAAGATCCTCACCGTTACGTGTAATAAAGCGGAAATATTCCCCTAGCATAATTGTAAATTGTTCAATCCGCTCGACATCTCCGATCTTTGCTAAGGAATTCAAAATAAAGAAACTATTATACAAAAAATGCGGATTAATTTGAGATTGTAGCTGCTTTAGTTCAGATTTCTGCATCATCATTTTTTGCTTATAATCTTGGTCAATTAGACTTGTTAATTTTGTAAGCATATAATTGAAGCGCGTATACAAATAGCCAAATTCGTCCTTTTTGTCATGAACGATTGGATGATCCAGATCTCCAGCCTCCATCCGTCTAAAGCTTTGCACAAGCAGTAATAACGGCTTATGAATAAAGAGATACGTCGAATATGAAAAGACAACAATCGCTATAAAGGAAGCAATAGCAAATAACCAAGCCCATTTATAGAAGAAGCTTAAAGGTCTTTTAACCGTCTTCTCGGGCAAATAAGTAACGAGTGTGAGCTTTAATTTATTAGAATATGCCTTATCCATATGATACCGCTCTCCAGCAACCTCTAGCGTTGACATACTTCTTTTTACGCTTTCTTCCTCATCCAAATAACTATTTGCAACAGTTGCTGCTTCATCATTGCTCATCAATGTAAATTCTGACGGCTCTGAAATAAGAAATGATCCGCTATCTGGATAGACACTTAGCTGCTGTAATGACTGCTGTAGCTTTGCGCCGTCTAATTCGATCTGAACGACATAGTTTGGCAGTTCTCCTTTACCACCTCCATACTTTACAGCGATAAGATGGAGCGCTTCACCTGAATAATATAATCGATTTCGATTCTTAGAATAATTAGCGACTAATTGTGTATAGATCTGTTCATCAAGATTAACAACAGAATTCGTTGCAGAAACTGTTTTAGAAATGCTATAAATATGTACATTAATTTCTTTAATATACGCACTGCTGTTTTTGAACGATGTAAGTCGGTGTAATACATAATTTAAGCTTTCTCTTCTTTCCACATTGCTCATCTTATCCCAAGTAACAGCAAGCTTACTTAATTCGCTATCCTCTACAAGATCAAATTGCTGCAGTTCCATCCACTCAACTTCACGATCTAAATCTTCTAAATAGTAGTTCAATTGTGTAACAGTCGCTCTTGAAATATCATCGCTAGCATTATTATAGCTCCAGTTGTATAAGTAAAAACCAAGCATAATAATTGGTATAAAAACAAGCAGGTACGTAAATACCGAACGAAAAAAAATAGTTTTACGTAATGATGTTACAGGAAAGTTGAACAAGATAATACCTCCGAGCCTGCATGAATGCCTTTATGATTATTTATTTAGTTTATACCACTCATTGGCTTGCATTGTTATTTCGGCTCCACCTAGCTCGTACCATGTTTCTACAAATTGATCAAATTCATCAATAGAATTACCAAGGATGATATTGATATATGTCTCATGTTGCAGATCGTGCAGTAATGAATTTCGCTCGATCATCGTTTCAGTAGGAGCACCTGTAAATGCTTCATATAATAATTGATCATTAACTTCATACTGATCAAGGATAGAAAAGGCACCATTAACGCCATACGTCTTATCCCATCCCCAACCATGATCTTTATCTGCTCCCCCCGCTTGATACTGCTCAATTAACTTTTGAATGGATTGAGCTTCAGTATTCAACCCCGTCCAATCCCCTGTTTGACGAGCTTCAGCTAGCTGACGATAGGCTTCTAAATTTTTTAGAGCTGGATATGGAGTTACTGGTGATAACTGCCACACAGGATAAGAAGAACTATAATACTCTTTATATTCAGCAGTCTTACCCCAATTTTTCTCGAGATGCAAATTAATTAATTTGACAATTGCTTCTGGCTGCTCTAAGTCTTTACGTACAGCAAAGTACTGATAAGTTCTTAATTTTAGTGGAACCTTTGGAGGTATACCGGACAGAGATACAATAGGATATGCTTTCCAGTCTGCATCAAGATCTTGACTGTTTTGCACTACAAACGATCCCCATTGCTCACCGTACATCATCCCTGCTTTTCCATCCGCAATTTGCTGCTTCACTTTTTCAACATTTTTGAACGAAAACTCGGGATCAAGTTGACCATTTTTATACATTTTCTGCAGGTCGATAAGCGCTGTCTTCACCTCAGGCTGAATGCCACCAAATACGATATTATTTGAATCATCAACTATCCAAAGTTCAGGATATGCTTCATAACCTGCCATGAAGCCTTTAATGCTCATGACAGTATCCCACAAATAATTCGTAATGGCTAAGCCAAAAGTATCGTCTTGACCATTTTGATCTGGGTCCATTACTGTAAACGCTCTTGAAATTCCCAATACATCACTGATCGTTTGCGGTGGCTTTAATCCAAGCTGCTCCATCCAATCCGTTCGCAGCCAAATATACATCGCTCCTTCAATGGAGGAATTAGTGTCAGGTATAGCCATTAATTTCCCATCAATTGTAGCCGCGCCAAAAGCTGAATTTCCTTCTTGTTCTAATATATTTCTAGTCAACGGTGTCGCATAATTATTGTAAGCATCCGTCAAATCCTGAATTAAGCCTACATTACTCAACATTCTTAATTGTTCCGAACTAACTTTAACAACATCTGGGAGTTGACCTGAAGAAACGGAGAAACTAAGCTTTTGCTTATAAAGATCGCCCTTTGCTTTCCAATCGTACTTAATTGAAATGCCCAATACTTGCTCATAGATTCGGCTCCATCTATTATCTTCTAATGATTCCCCAGGTAATACATTTAGTAATTCTTCCAAAGTGTCACTTGTTTCGCGGACGAATGATAGCTCTATTGGCGGGTCATATTTGCTAAGTCCAATTTCATCATAAACATTTCTATTATTGTTTTCTTCCAAGGGTTCGTCGTTAGTATTGATCGAAGTACTATCGTTCTCACAAGCTATTACTATCAACATCAACAATAGAGTTAAAACAATAAGCTTGACCCATTTCATCATCGTTATCTGCAAATAAGACTCCCCCTATTCACATAGATATCATTTCATTATCTCGTTGAACTACTCCCACTTATCAACCTTTCGGTCTGATTGAAGTGGGAGATTCCTAAGAACACCAGTGTATCCACCAGTTATGGATTAGGCGATCCCATGGTCATATCCCCTTTTCTAACTAACCCTAATTATACCATGAGTAGAATTAGTAGCATACTTTAACAGGTTTTAATTCGAAGTAATATCCATTAAAATATAGATATAAAATAAGAAAGGATGATATATGTGGCTAATGATTCCTTGCAATATTCAACAAAAACAAGTAAAGGATTTTATTTTCTATTAGATTCTATTATTGAAGCCACAACTCAACCAGACGGGAGCTTTCGTCAAGAAATTTATATGGAAGGTCGTCTCGTAGACATGGCTAAACATGCAAGTAGAATAGCCGATGATAAACTGTTAGATCTATTAAAAAGCTGCAAAGGCTTCCGCCAATTAGTTCACAGCATCGGCATATCTGTCCAATGCGCTGAGGTAGATCAACCAAATATGCCCGTCATCTACGAAAACTGGGGCAAGACGAACAAGTACGAGTCTGGAACACGTATGCAAACAATATGTCCAACTGATGGTTCTGAAGTAAAAATTCTTTTGAGTGATTACGATTGGTCAGAAGAAGATGACGTGCCAGGCAAGCTCAGCTTTGAATTCTCTCGTGCTGGAGCGTTAGCCACAGTAAGCGTATATTTATATTTTAATGAAGGTTTTGAATCTCCACAGCATGTAGATAATGGACCTATTGACACCAGCTCACCTGCCTATCGCGAAATGATCAGCAAATCATTACTACAGCTCGGAAACAATTCCCGATTAAAAAAAGCAATTAATAAGGCACGAAAAGGTGAGGATGTCACCATCGCCTATATTGGAGGGTCAATTACAGAAGGCGCCAGTGCACGACCCATTCATAATGCCTGCTATGCCTATCAATCGTACGTAAGCTTCAAACAACGATATGGTAAAGATAATGGAGATCATATTCACTTTATTAAAGCTGGAGTAGGTGGAACTCCATCTGAGCTTGGCATGATTCGCTACGAAAGAGATGTACTAAAGCATGGCGCTGCTCAGCCAGATATCGTTATTATTGAATTCGCTGTTAATGATGCAGAAGATGAAACTGAAGGAGTTTGCTACGAAAGTCTAGTGCTTAGAGCATTACAAGAGCAACATGAGCCTGCTGTTATTCTGCTGTTCAGCGTATTTATTAATGACTGGAACTTGCAGGATCGACTTTCACCCGTCGGTAAGCATTATGATCTGCCGATGGTTAGCGTTAAGGATGCACTAGTCGAGCAATTTGGTATGACGAAGCAAGAAGGGCTTGTCATTACGAAGCAACAATACTTTTATGATATTTATCATCCAACAAACACTGGACATACGATAATGGCAGATTGCTTAGGTTACTTAATTGCCGAAGCTGATCGTAGTGTCCAAAGTGAGCAGGATATTGACTTGAACAAACAGCCGATTATTGGTAATGATTTTGTTCATATCTCGCTGCTTGATCGCATTCATAACACACATATTGCGCAAATTTGTGAGGGTAGCTTCCAAGCATCAGATACGGATTTGCATCAGGTGGGGTTAGACGATCAAACCATCCGTACACCTCAATTCCCCAACAACTGGATGCATACGATAGAATCAGGAAGTAATAGCTTTATGATGAAACTGCATTGCAAAAGCCTTCTATTAATATATAAAGATACTGGCAACAATGAGTTTGGAAGTGCAGATATATTAGTGGACGGTAAGCTAGCAAAAACCGTGGATCCACTTCTTACTAACTGGACACACTGTCATCCTATCATTATATTCAACGAGCAAGAAGCGAACGATCATACTATCGAGATTCGCATGTCAGCAGGTCATGAGGATAAGTGTTTTACCATACTTGGCTTTGGAGTTGTGCAATAACAAAATAAGTACTATCTCAATAGCCCAGCTATCGAATTCAATTCGATAGCTAGGCTATATCAATTAAGCTTAGTTCTTCAGGTTCGTTCCATTTCCTTAAATCCAATGATGTTGTGACATATGCATATTCATCTGAAGTAAACCCTAACTTCTCCCATAAAAGCTACAATTACATTGTCTATCTTTGCAATGAAACCTTTTGATCACTAGAATAATGTTGTAAAGTGTTGTTAATTAAGTTGTAAATTGCTTCACATAAAATATCAGAGATTATTATAAAAAAAGTCAACGAATCGAGTATATTGGAAATCTACAAATCCGAAGGAAGAACGCGATATAATGACGTTTAGACCTCGTGAAGAATAGATATCATATTATTATCTTTTGTTGCTATTCTATCTGGAAACTAGCGTTCCACAATGATGTAATCTCGGTATTCCTGTGGGGTCATCCCTGTAGATTTCTTAAAAAAACGTGTAAAGGAATGGGCTGATTCATATCCAACCAACAAGGCAACATCACGAACTTTTAAATCTCCATTACACAATAGCTCCTTAGCTTTTCTAATTCGACATTCATCAATATATTCCGATAGATTAACCCCATATTCCTGCTTAAAGAAACGCGACAAATAGGATGGATTAAAATAATGAATTTCTGCTAACCGAACGAGCGATAAATCTTCACTTAAATGCTCTCTAATAAATTCGCAAATTTTTCCAATAATTAAAGATGTCCTATTTTGCTCATTCATTAATTTTAGTTTAAACATACGTTCAGCTAAAAATTGCAAATACTGAAATCCTTCTGTCATGGATGTATGTTTTTCTAAAAGCATTAGTTTACTATATTCACCGATATCATGATGCAAACCAAACCGATTGATATATGAAAGTAATATTAAAGCTAGTGAATAATAGGTTTCAACGGAGCGATGAACTGAATCATTCAAATTCAAAGTATATTGAGCAACTTCATCAAAACATTTAAAAAACTCCTCAGACCTTCCGGCATCTAGATGTGCGCTCAAAACCTCCATTTTGGGTCCAAGCCGAAAACCTTCATTCGGATTTGATGTCATTGTCTGGTCAACTTGATCAATTTGAATCAATGAGACTCCATCACCTATCTTCATTCTCTGCAGTTGTCTAAGGCGTTCATACTGATTCGTTATTTCATTCCAGGCGCAGGGACCACCACTTATTGTGAAAGATATTGAGATACCATGTGTCTCCAAGCAGACTCGCTGAATTAATTCTAAAGTACCTTCCATATATTTTATTAAGTGATTGCTAAATTTCTCATCCGTATGCTGTGATGTTTGAAGAAACCACAATAAATCGCCATATTTGTCAACTAGAGGAACACTCTTAATCTGATCAGTCATAAAGAAATTCCAAATGACTCTCGTTAATGAAAATAATTCACTTTTTTCAATATGTGCTACTTCAAAAGAATATGACAAGTGACCAAGCGCTAAAACAACAGGGGCTTTAGGATCTAAAACAATATTTAATCTTTCAAACTCTTGAATTACTGAATCTTGATGCTCATAAGTTGTTTGACTGTCATGTAGAAAATTTCTGAAGTATTCGCTCTGTGCCATCAATTCTAGCGTATCCATCTGTTCTTGCGATTGTTCCAATAATTTATTCATTTGATTCTCATTATCAATTTCTTGTATAACTTCCTGCACGGTTTGAGTAACCTTTGTATAGCCTTCTGTCTTTAATAAATATCTAACGTTCAACTTTTGAATCACTTGATACGCATATTCAAACTCGCTATAACCTGTCAAAAAAATAATTTTGCATCTTGGCCAATACAATCGAATTTCTTCCATCAACTCTAAACCGCTCATCCCCGGCATACGAATATCGGTAAGCACAATGTCGATTCTGGTTCGCGACAACCAACTCAATGCTTCTTTTGCTGAAAAAGCTTTACATATATCTAAGTCGTCTGGCATGAATTGATTAAATACTTCGTACAATGCCTCTGTAATAATTTCTTCATCATCGACAATCAGTAATCTATACATCTGAAATCTTCCCCTTTAGCTTAATGAGCATGCATCTGTTAAGCCAATGCCTACTTTTTAAGTTTACTATAGATTCAATTCATAAGAACAAGCGATATTCCCAACGAAGAATTACTAAAGTATCAGCCCACTGTTCAGTTCGATCGCATTTTCCGTTGATACGTAGATAGCACTACTCCTCCTAGAATGAATAAGGACCATTGATTTATAAATACACCAACTAACACCTAGAAACAAAATGAAAAGTAAATCCGATTTATTCATGCACCTCGTGGGCATCCATTGGATAGACTTTTACATATTCTTCAATCTACTATTTCAATTTAATTCTCCCATAACAAATCATCCCTATACTAGAGTAAGTTAACACCCTCATTTTATATACGGAGAGGATCGATACTTATGGGAATTCACACTTATTTTCAATCGCTCAACGATCTTGAACGTATTATTCGCTGCCCAGGTAAATTCAAATTTGAAGAGCACAGTGTATCTGCTCATTCTTGGAAAGTAGTGCAATATGCTAAAACATTAGCCGATATTGAGGAAAGTAATGGCGTAACTGTGGATTGGAAAAAACTTTACGAAGTTACAAGCAGCCACGATTACGGCGAAATATTTATTGGAGATATCAAAACTCCTGTGAAACATTATTCTCTCGAACTTCGTGGTATGCTCCAGAAAGTAGAGGAAGGAATGGTTGCACATTTTATTGATGAGAATATCCCCGAGGAACTCAAATCGATCTTTCGCAGACAATTACGTGAAGGTAAAGATGATTCCGTAGAAGGATTAATTCTTGAAATGGCTGACAAACTCGATCAAGTTTATGAAGCTTTTGCTGAACTAAGAAGAGGCAACACAGAGAAAGAGTTTGTTATCATGTACCGCGAGGCATTGATTAAAATCAAGAACATCAAACTACATTGTGTAGATTATTTCTTGCTGCACATACTCCCCGATCTTGTTGAGGAAAGTTCCAATTGTCCTGTCGATATTAAAAAAATAACAAAAGAAGCATTAGACTTCTAAACAATTCATCTATAACCCTCACGAAATACGAATATGCACTTTGATCAGACGGTATAAGAAAAGGATCTATCTCTACTATCTTGATAGAACTCCAATTTGTTAACTATTAGTCAATTGGATGTCACACGCTCGGAGTAAATAAAAGAACCGCCAAGGTTGAAAAATTCCCTGACGGTTCTTTTGCGGTTTGATGTTACTTCCGTGTTCATCTATCTTTAAATTTGCTTGATTACCTTTCCCAGCATAGCTGGATAATCGGTAATTATTCCAGATACCTTGCATTCAAGCATCTGCTGCATCCCATGTTCTTCATTAACGGTCCATACAATGACATGTCTGCCGCTCTCCCGGATCGCAGCCACGTCCTCCGAATCCACCATAACATCATGCAGTGATACGGAAAACACATCCATCCCGAAGTCTTCGATCACTCGGAGCGGATGCAGCAGTTTAGCGTCATATACGAGACTGATGCGGACCTTGGGCGCGATTTGCTTGATCCGATACAGCATTTTGTGATCGTAGGAGGAGAAAACCACCGAATCCAGTCGGTCAAACTCCCGCAGCAGTCCAATCACTTTCTCCTCGATACGTCCACCGTAGCTTTGCTTCAGCTCAATGTTCAAACCAATATCCAAAGGTACTAGCTCAAGCACTTCACGCAACAGTGGGATTTTCTCTCCTGCAAACGCTGCTGCGAACCAGGAACCAGCGTCGGCCTGCCTAATTTCCTCCAAGGCCAACTCCCCAATCACTCCGCTTCGATTCGTCGTACGATCAAGCGTTTCGTCATGACATACGACGATCTCTTCGTCTAGTGTTAGATGAATATCCAGTTCAATAGCTTGACACTGCTGTTGGAGCGCTAATCGAAATGCAGCCAATGTATTTTCTGGCGCTTCTCCCGCTGCTCCTCTATGTGCGACGATCCAGGTCCCTTCGATATTCCAATTCATATTCATCATCCTTTATTATGCGATTTTTCATTTCGCTTATTTGATTCCCGAGTGCATAAAGCTTTCTACGAACTGACGCTGGAAGACCAGGAATACAACCAATAATGGTAAAATGACGAGAATTGTAGCGGCCGTGACTGTCCCCCATTGCGCACCCGTTTCGAACGTTTGCGCGAAAATAGCTAACCCCACTGTCAATGGTCGCGTCTCAACGGAGTTGGTAATGATAAGCGGCCACATGAAGTCGCTCCAATGCGTACTGACCGAAATCAATCCAAAAGCGACATAAGTCGATTTGGCAGAAGGGATATACACATGCCAAAGCGTCTGCCACCAGCGACAGCCATCGATTCTAGACGCTTCATCCAGATCAAGCGGGATTTGCTTGAAAGTCTGACGCAGCAAGAACACGCCGAAAGACGAAGCCCAAAAAGGCAGCATGATCGCCAGCTTGGAATCAATCAGCCCAAGTTCCTTCATTACAGAATAGTTAGGAAAAATGAGAATATCCGGAGGAATCATGATCTGCACGAGAAAAATGATAAATAGGACTCCTCGTCCGATAAAATTCAACCGGGCAAAGGCATACGCCGCCAGTGTTGCTGTGAATAGTTGTACCACTAGCACACCAACCACAATCACAATTGTATTGAACAGGTACCGGAAAAACGGAATCGTGTTCCAGGCCGAAATATAGTTTTGAAACGTCGGATGTTTAATCGCAAACGGATTAACTCTCGTTAACACTTCACTGGAAGGGGTGAACGATGTCACAACAGCCCACACCAGCGGCATAACGAAAACCAAAGCCAGAAGTACGATAATAAAACGGTTGATTACACGGATCCCCATGACTCTGACTCCTTTTGGTTAGTAATGGATACGTTTGTCCAGAAACGCATAATTGAATATCGAGATGGTCAACAGAATTGCTAGGAGCACGACTGTCATGACAGAGGCTTTACCCATATCCCAGAAGCTGAAAGCCGTCTCATAAATATGGTACAACAGTAAATTACTTGAGTTGTCGGGGCCACCCTTGGTCATAATGTACAAATGATCAATCAATTTAAAAGAATTCGTCGTTGCAATGACCATAACGAACATCGTTGTCGGCATTAAGAGAGGAAATGTAATTTTGCGGAACGTCTGAAACGGTCTCGCACCTTCCATTTCCGCTGCTTCAAAAGCTTCCCTCGGTAAATTTTGTAATCCAGCCAAGTAAAAAATCATAAAAAATCCGGCTTCCTTCCAGATCACCATCAACATCATTGAAAACATAACCAAACTTGGATCGCCCAACCAATTGTGGGACGGAATGCCGAACAAGCCTAAAAATTTATCAAGCAATCCGTAATCCGGCGTATAAATAAACAGCCAAATATTGGCGATGGCAATCATCGGAATGATCGTGGGATAAAAAAACGCTGCTCGCACAATACTCGTTCCTCTGAGCTTGTTATTCACCCAAGCCGCCATGTACATCGCAAGGAAAATACTTATAGGTACCGTTACTACGGCAAGAAGCAGATTATTTCCAATGACCTTGAGAAAAACATCGTCTTGAAGCACCTGAGCATATTGGTCGAATCCCACAAACTGCTTATTGCTAAAATCAGAGCTTTGAAAGCTCCAGTAAATAGATTTTATTGTTGGGTAAAAGGTAAACATCGCTAGAAATACAAGGGAGGGTAGAAGCAAAGCAAAAGCGAAGCTATTTTCTCTCCAGTTGATTTTTCTTTTTGCATGAAGCACAGGTTGATTCAATTCAATTCCCTCTTTCCCCGCTTTCATAGTCACTTCTATTTCAGCAGCGAGAGCAAATTATAGATTGCTTGTGCTGCTTCCGCGCGTATCGTGCGGTCTTGAGGTACATACTTGTCGTGGTTACGTCCGCTTATCAATCCTTGCTTGTAACCTGCAAGTTAAAGGTTACAATGCTATTGTTAGACGTTGCCGTGATGACCACATCGCCTACCGCTTTTGTGGTGATTTTACCTTCAGCCGTTATGTCAGCCGTTACTGTATTGCTGCTCTCAAACGTATAGTCAGAAGTCGCATCCATCGATTCTGCTAATCCGAACAGTTGCTTTACGGAAGCCTGAACACTATCTCCCGTATGCATCACCGACGGAATCCCTTGAATGGAAAACGTACCATAGCTGTCCCACAACTCCATATCAATAACGAGCAATCTGTCCATAATATAAGTCGTGGTGTAACGATACTTATTAGCACCTGATTCCAGCAAAACGTAGAGCTGATTGCCGATAGATGCTATGTTTTCTGTCATAGGTACGACCGTTAACGTTGCATTACGCGGCTTAGCTGATTGTCCGTCCAAAAACCACAGCGGCACCGTTTCTTGACCTACTAGTCCAGTCCCATGCGGAGCTTCCGCGATCGGATTGTTAAACCTGTAGAGGATGCTGTCTTTATTGCGTCCATAGGAAGAGCTTAAGTAAATCGTGTCATCCTGAACTTCAACCCCTTGAATCTTCTCTGGGATCGATAACAAATAATCTGGAACGGCCTGGTGCTGTATATCCCCATCCCAGTTGGCAGATTTTATCGTGTCGGTCTGCTCATCGAGAACATATCCAGCAAGCCAAGCATAGGACTTATCGCCGTCGCGATTCGTCAGGTGATGGCTCGCATCGGTCGGGTAACTTGCACTTTCGTAAAATTCCCCGACCCAAATTACTCCGTCGCTGTATGTCGAGAAAGCGGAGTCCACTGCAACGCGAATGCGATTCGTGAACTGAATCTCACCTTGATCTCCCGCATTTACGAGCTCGCTCAGATTCATTTGATATAAATATCCTTCTGAGGAAATCCATACATGATTTTTACTAATGCTCACTCCGCCTGCATGACCTACGTAAGGAGTACCGTCCTCTTGATACAACGCGACGGACTTAATCAATTGACCTGTTCTGGCATCCGTCACTGAAAGTACGCCAGGTCTCTCATCTGTCGCGTAATAAACCGTCAGCAGCCAGTCCTGCGCTGGTGCGTATCCGAGACCTTGAGGTACCAATTCCTCCGCTAGTCCCGCAATTACTGGTCCGTCCTTGCTGATGTTCCATAATGATTGATACGCCACATCTCTCGGGTTGACCGCTCGTTCCTGCTGGGTCAACTTCTGGTGGACAGGTTTCGCCGACACGGAAGCTGATTTCGCCGATTCAAGGTCAGAAGTATTATACGCGCTCACCGCAAAGCGATACTCTGTATTTCCCACAAGTCCATACACGGTAAAAGAATTTTGTGACGCTGGTATGGATGCTTCAATAATCCCATCCTTGTACACTCGATACTCGAGCACATCCGCCTCGGCATTTGCCTTCCAGCTTAGTTGAACCAAGTCTTCTCCCGGCGCGGCCGTCACCTGCGTCGGAGCCTGCGGTGGCAGCGTGTTCTGAACCTTTTTCGCTGGAGCTTGTCCGTCAACCAACCAGCCTGGAGTCGGTTTTTGTTGTCTGCCTAGAGCACTCAACGCCGTTCCATCTGAAGACGGATAGCTGAACGTTACACTCTTGCCTAGTGAGGTGTCGATAGTGCCGTTATAAGCCACTTTGCTAAACTCGTTGCCATGCGCGTCCTGAAGCGTTACCGTTTGACTGCCCGTGTTGACAAGTCCACCAACATTCTCGATTACATGCACTTCATTGTTCGTTACATACTTGCTTTGGTAAGCGGACAAATAGTAATGATTGAAGCCCTCCAAGCTTAACGAAGCCACTTCCGCTCGCCTTGTCCATAACAACTCCGTCTCCCAAGGCTGTACGATTACCGATTGATTAAACGTATACGACCAGCTTCCAGATTTAACTGTATAGCCTAACAAGTCCACAGGTTTGTCTGAAGTATTGTACAGCTCGATATATTCGTATGCGTCGTAAGAAGCATAGTTATCCGTATCGGGAACCAGCTCCGTAATCATCATCCCATAAGTCGGTGTCGCTTCGAGAGTAGCAGACTCTTCGGATTCAATGCCTGCAATGTTAACCGCCTTCACTTCGAAGCTGTACTCTTGCCCTAGATTGAGCTGCGTAACAGTGAGGTTATTGGAGGGCGAGCTTACCGTGCGGTAAAGCACTCCATCCTTATAAATATTATGCCCGGTTACATTTGCATCTGCACTTGCGTTCCAGCTCAAATAAATAAAATTAGGTCCAGACTCTGCCTGAAATCCTTCAGGAGCATTGGGGGGCTGAAGATCTACAGCTCCCATTGGAGTAGCGACAACTGGCGCAGATGCTGGCGATTCTAGCCCGCTTTCATCCACTGCCGTCAGCCGATAGATATACGTCACTCCGTTAGCAAGCCCTGTTGCCGTATAGGAGTAAGTCGACCCCGTCACCGTAACTGGCTGGGAAGATCCCGATTGATATATATTGTATGAAGCCGACTCTGAATCATTGGACGACCATAACAATTGAATCGTTGTATCTCCTGCCACCGCAATAAGTCCCGTTGGTGCTTTCGGCCCCTCAAGCTGATCACCGGATAAACTCCCCGGAGTCGGGATTTCGTTACTCCGCAACCGCATCATTTCATTACCTGACGAAGGAAGCTGATAAATCACGCTTTTGTTCGTATCACCGTCAGTCGAATCCTGGTCATTGTACATTACTTGGCTAATTACAAGGCCATCCGCTCCAGCAATCGCCACTTTACGAAGAGCCGTATCGTGAAGACCTTGTGCAGACGTCGTCAAGTTAACTCTGTAGATTTGATCATCAGTAAGACCGGTACCATAGTTTTCATTAAGCTGATTCAATGTAACATTCGGAAAATTTAATTTAATGAGCCACAACACTAAGGTACTTCTCGCTTCAATCTTCTTTCCGATGATCTTCCATGTGTTCGCAGGCTTATTCATGTTCGTCGTGAAATATTGCAATTGATAATTGCTTAGATCAATGTCCATCGAGGTGTTATTATATAGCTCCACATATTCGTATGGCTGACCAGTCCCCCCCGATTTGGGCACAATCTCAGTAATCAGCAGACTCGGGATTGCCTCGGCTGCTTGGACTATCCCCTTTGACCACGGGTTAATCGTGGGAAGCAAGGTCAACACCAGCACCAATGTATATATCGTAAGCCTTTTAATGCTTCTCATACGCTAATCCTCCTCAACAATTGCTAATTTGAGTCCTTGCTAAAATATAAGGCTATCAAGCCATTTCCCTGTGATAGCCTTATACGGTAACTGTTATTTGTTCTGGTAGCTTTTCAAAATGTCATCCGCTTGCTTCTGTGATTTTTCCAGCGCTTCTTGCGGTGTCATTGTGCCAAGCAGAGCAGCCTGAATATTATCGTTAAATACCTTGGTCACTTGTCCGTTTTGATACGTCGACAGCTCGCTGTCCGCATGCTCAAGTTGATCTCTAGCTACAGCTGCTTGAGGGAATTCTTTTAGATAAGCAATGAGCTTGTTAGATTCGTAAGCCGCTTTCGTCGTACCCACATAACCAGTATCGATTGACCATTGCGCCACACGGTCTGGCTCCGTAAGGAATTCTATAAATTTAACGGCTGCTTGCTTGTTGTCCTCTGGAATATCCTTAAACATATACAGATTTCCCCCACCCGTCGGTGAACCATATTGCTTGTTAGCAGGCAGGAAGGCTACGCCAAAATCGAAGTTAGCATCCGTTTTCACTTTAGTAAGGTTGCCTGTCGTATGGAACATCATCGCGGTCTTGCCACTAATGAAATCGGATGGAACTGTTGCCCATTCTAATATACCTTCTGGCATCACTTTGTCCTTGCGACCCAAATCTGTGTAAAATTGCAGAGCTTCTAGCACGTCTGGGTTATTAAAGAACACCTGTTTACCATCATTTGAAACTAAGTTAGTACCTGTTTGAAGTGATAAAGCCTGAGTCATCCAATACTGATAGCCAGTGCTTGGAATTTCGAGTCCCCACTGGGACACTTGGCCAGAAGCATCCTTTACCGTCAGCTTAGAAGCATATTCCTTCAACTCATCCCAGTTGACAGGCGGTTTCTCAGCATCGAGTCCCGCATTGGCGAACATTTCCTTGTTGTAGTACATTACGATCGTGCTGCGCTGGAATGGAACGCTCCAATTCATGTCGCCCGATTTGGCATTACCCATGAAGGCTTCATAAAAGCCGTTAAAATACTCTTGTGAGAACCGTGAAGTCAAATCCTCGATTGCATCCATCGAAACCAGACTGTATAAGTCAGTCGAAAGCAGCACCGCAAGATCTGGCGAGTTGCCACCTTGAACGGCCGTTACAGTCTTAGTCATCGTATCCTGATAGCTACCACCGTAGACCGGCTTTACAGTAATGGTTGGGTTTTCTTGATGAAAGTCTTCGGCCATCTGATCAATCAGCTGAGTGATCGGACCACCTACTGCTACTGGAAAATACAACTGGAGCTCGACCTCCTTGTCACTGCTAGCAGTAGTTTCAGAGCTTGCAGCCGGAGTATTGTTGGTCTTCGAATTTGTCTGAACCTCCCCTTTTCCGCAAGCCGAGATCATTACAGCCATCATCATAATCGTAAGTAGAGAAACTAATCCTTTTTTCATTGTTTGTTTCCTCCTTGGTTCTTGTTTATTGAATATCCTTCAAATGCCACAGTCATGAATTACACCCGATGGGGGGCGGCCAGACAATTATTGTCCATACGGCCGGGTCTCTCCAATTATTTCGCCAAGCGAAGCCAACACGTAATCTGGCTGCACTCTTGTTAACATAATATCCTTGCGAGAATCCGCTCCCGTCAGCACCAATGCCGTGTACATGCCATTGTCATTTCCGAACCGGATATCCGTCTTGATACGGTCACCCACCATCAAGCATTGCGCGGACGGGACATTCAGCTTATCGAACACCTTTTGCGCAAAGTAAGTCGAGGGCTTGCCAAGTACATGATGGGTTTGCCGTACGCTTGCCGTTTCCAGCGCCTTAACAAGCGACCATGTATCTGGAATGGCCCCATCGTCAATTGGACAAAATGGATCTGGGTTTGCTGCGATGAGTTTAGCTCCATTACGGAGCGCATTCATACCAAGGGTCAATTTCTCATAAGTAAACTGCCTGTCCAGTCCAACGAGCACATGAGTTGCATTCCGCGCATCTTCAGTCGTCTCTACCCCATAGCGATCCAGCTCCTGCTTCATCGCTTGCTCTCCGATCATCAATACCTTGGCTTGCGGCTCATGCTCTTGAAAATACATACCGACCACGCACAATGCAGTTAATATTTCTTCCACATCACAAACGATTCCTAACTGCTCCAGTAGCTCCTGCACCGACTCTTTCGTACGAAGCGTCGTATTCGTGACGAACATGACAGACTTCTCTTGCTCGCGTAGCCGACTAAGCATGTCTAGTACTCCAGGCAATAGCTTGTTTCCCGAATAGATCGTGCCGTCTAAGTCGAACAAATACGCGTTATACTCATCTAATTGCTTGACGCGTTTCACCAAATGCTTCCTTGGTAACTCCTCTACCTCCCTTAGAGGCTCGAACCCCCTCATACCCTGTTTGCTAGTTTCCGTCACAGCTCAACCTCTTTTCTCAACGCAAATAACCCCTTGTTTGAAAAATGGAAGACAAGCAATGACAGACCATGAAACCATGACCAGCTTATTTTCACACTTAACTAACAAAGGGTTTTCTCCTGTTCTCAACCCGATGAAGCAATATGTATCTTCATATAATCTAACTATAAAGCAGATTTGTTAGTGTGATATAAAATCTATGTAGATGTTTTGTAAAATCTAATATTTATTAAGTTCAGTCTCCCTACCACATGGAAGGTTCGCCACTTGAAATATAATCCGCCCCACTGTTAAGAGCTTCTATAATCTCCTGCTCGTGGCGAATCAATCCACCGACAATTAGAGGCTGTTTGATCGTGCTTTTAAGCTCGCGAATCACTCTCGGCATCAATCCAGGCATTAGCTCTACTTCATCTGGTTGAGTGCTGTTGATCATGCGAATCGCCGTTTGCATGGCAGCTGTATCAATAATAAAAATGCGCTGAATACTTTTTAGTCCCGCTTGTTTAGCAGCCGCAACGACATTCGACTTCGTCGTCATAATACCATCTACTTTAAATTTCTTCGCCAAATACTCGACGGCATACGCATCTCTGCCGAGACCAGCCACCATCTCAAGATGAACGTATACCAGCTTACCAGTATGATGAATTTGTTCAATAATCGATTCTAGATTCCCGATATTTCCCGACATTAGATTGACCCTTGACACTTTGCTGTCGAGTAATTTCGGGATTTGCCCCTCTTTTGTGACCGAAGCTATGATCGGATAATGATTCATTACCTGACACCCCCAAACAAATTGTAGCTTAACTGTATCAACTGAATGTTTGGGGAGTGTTAATGCGTAGCTATTAAATCTTAATAATAATTCATTTCTTCCGCCCGCTGTTCAGTTAAGTCGTATTTTCCGTTGATACGTAGATAGGATAACTCCTGCTAGAATGAATAAAGACCCTAATATTTCTACACCAGTAATGGGTTTGTACAGTAATATTAATCCCATAATCATCGCCACAAAAGGCTCTAAATTAGATAATACAGATGCTTTGGAAGCATCAACATATCGAATATTGTTATTCCAAATAAGTGTGGCTATGCCATGTACAACAACGGCAGTGCCGATTAGAAGAGCCCAATCTGCTATATTCGAGCTCATTCGTAGAGGAGTATCTAGCGAAAAGGCAAACGGGATCGATACAATAAAGCCCACCAAATTCGAATATAAAGTAATCGTGAGCGGATCTATTCTTTGCGAGAGTACCCTGGTCATAATAATCATCATTGCAAATGTTATCATCGTGACAACAATCCATATTAGGCCCTTATCAATATGTAAAGAAGATGAACTGCCTTTTACAACGACAAAATAAATGCCTATGATCGCAAGAATGGATCCCAATAACATACGGATCGTTAATTTTTCCTTTAAAAAGAGCGCTGCTAACACGCCCGTTAAAATAGGAGTCATTGCTAAGATGATGGCAGATGTTGTTGGATCAGCTGTTTGTAAACCTTTAAAAAAGGACCATTGATTTATAAACACACCAATAACACCTAGAATTAAAATGGATAGTAAATCCGATTTATTCACTCGCTTGAAATGTTTCTTGTAAGACGTCAATCCAACTAGAAATAACACAATAAATAAAAGTCTCAGTGATGTTAACAGACTTGGGGAGAAGTCCTGAACTAATATCTTGCCAAATACAAAATTGCTACCCCATACGACTACACAAAAAGTGAGCCAACCATAAGCTTTTAACATATATAATCACCTTTCATTAATACCGACGGTACGGCTTGTCCATAAGCATCCATATTTCGTTCTGTAAGTACGGATAGCATGAATAAGTGCCAACAGCTTGAGCGTAGGCGGTGAGGCGATTTAGACTTTTACGCCAAAGTCGGCAAAAACTTCTTCTAATTAGATATATTGAAAAAATAAGAAAGACGCCGATCAGCGCCTTCACCATTCACTATTCACTATTCACTATTCACTATTAGGTACATTAAATACATCTAAATTCAACCCAATTCCTCTAAAGCTAACTTTAGTTGCATGGAGTACATCTAGATTACTGGAATCCTCACTTTTTTACCGTTATCGCCATTTTTAACTGTAGTTTTGACAACTAATTCACTCATTCCCTACTTTTCCTTCTAATATTTCAAAAAAAACGATAAGATAAATTCTTATCGATCTCTTGAACGGGTGCGACTAGACTGAACGGTCCCTCCCCAAAGGAACGACGAGTGGTGTAAGAGCGATCGGATCTTGTATTATCCTACATCTTAAGCCAAAGACCTCTTCTACTAGCTTCTCAGTGACGATCTCACGAGGATCACCTTGTGCAATAATTTGGCCTTCTTTCATGGCAATCATGTGAGTTGCATATCTCGCAGCATGATTTAAATCATGTAATACAGCCACTAGTGTATTCCCCTGCTGATTAAGGTCTGTAAATAATTCAAGCAACTCAATTTGATGGGCAATGTCAAGAAATGTCGTTGGCTCATCAAGAAGAAGCAGAGGAGTCTGCTGTGCAAGTACCATCGCAACCCATACCCGTTGTCTCTGTCCACCTGAAAGCTCGTCTACGAAACGATGTGAAAGCTCACGCGTATTCGTAAGCTGCATCGCAGACATTACCGCTTGTTCATCTTCATCAGTCCACTGCCTAATGAGATTTTGATACGGATAACGCCCATGTGCGATCAAATTAGCTACTGTAATACCATCTGGGGCCGTCGAAGATTGTGGTAGCAGACCAAGCTTCCGAGCGACCTCTTTTGACTTATATGTCGTGATTTTCTTCCCATCTAATAAAACCTGCCCTTCAGCTGGCTTAATCAGTTTAGAAAGTGTGCGCAAGAGGGTTGATTTACCGCATGCATTTGGCCCAACAATAACCGTAAATGATCCATGAGGAATCTCTACAGATAGGTTACGGGTTATTACCCGATCATCGTATTTGATTGTAATATTTTCCGTCCAAAGCCGAGAGCCTGATTGAGAAATCATCTGGCTTTGAACATCTGCGGTTGTTATCTTCATATTCAATTTCAGCTTCTTTCAATCAGTATATCGTAATCTATGGAACCACCGAGAATGGACTTATACACAATTCATCGACTTTTCGCTTCAATTAAGGCGCCGAACGTGCCTGGTGAAACAATAACCACACGAGATAGATCCCACCTAGCGATAGAGTGACTACGCCAACTGGTAGAATCATTCCAGGAATAATTCTTTGTGCAAGAACGTCTGCACCTAATAATAGAAAGGCACCCATTGCTGCTGCTGGTACAAGGCTCTCCGCTGATTTTGTAAACCGCTGAGCAATCTGTGGTGCAACAAGAGCAACAAAGGTAACGGGTCCAATGACTGCCGTTGGCGCAGCTGTTAATGCAACGGCTATAAGGATTAGCACAATTTGGGAACGTTCAATTCGGACACCGTGAGATTTAGCTGCATCCTCACCTAGCTCCATCTCCCGTAAAGGTCTGTTCATCATTCCAGCGCAAACAAGCAGAAGAAGAACAAGAATCATTGCGGGGATTGTTTGACTCCAGGTAATTCCATTTAAAGATCCTACACCCCAGGCTGCTGCGGTCAACGCTACTACTGCATCACTTCGCAGGAGCAGCATCGAGTTCACACTTCCTAACATAGCCGAAATAGCTATACCGACGATAATAAGACGAAAGCCCTGCGTTCCTTGGCGAAACGCAAGCATATATATGACGATCGCTGTTGTGAATCCTCCAACTAAAGCACCCGCTGCTATACCCATATATGAGGTCGAACTAGATAGAAGAATCACGATAAGTACGCCAGTGTAGGAGCCTGAAGTAAAACCTATAATGTCAGGGGAACCTAGAGGATTTCGTGTTAATGATTGGAAAATTGACCCACTTACAGCTAATCCCGCTCCAAAAATAATTGCTGCCAGTACACGGGGCAAACGCCATTCAACGACAACCGTTCTTGTCATCCCTGTCGCTTGACCAATCAAAGCGGAAAGAACATCCTGAATACTTATTGATAATGTCCCTACCATTAATGCAAACACTGCAATTGCAATAGTGGCTCCAAGGACAATTAACGTAACAATCATACTTTTCATATCGAAGCGTAATTTCAATAGCCCTTTCAGTTGCAAATAGCGCCGACCAAAATCAATGGGATCTATAGTAATCACTCCTTCATACATCATAATCCACTCGCTTTTCGTCTTCGGACAAGAATTAGTAGAATCGGTGCACCAACAAATCCCATAATGATTCCGACTGGAACTTCTGTAGGAGACATGACGACTCTTCCAATAATATCAGAAAGAATAAGCAGTAGAGGAGCCGCTACCATTGAATATAGAAAAATCCAGGGTTGGCTTGGCCCAACAAACCATCGCACACAATGGGGTACCATCAACCCTATAAAACCAATCGGTCCAGCTATCGCAGTCGCCCCTCCAGCTAACAGGGCAATGGCAATAAGACCAATTATACGAATCCATCCCACGTTTACACCTAGAGAAGATGCACGATCATCTCCAAATGCAATGGCATTTAAAGCTGGGGATATCGATAAAGCTAATAATGCACCAACAATGAGAAATAGTGAGACGGGCCAGAGATCGTCCATACTCCTTCTCGCTAATGTACCGACAGTCCAGTTCAACATACGTGAGAAAGCATCACTATTCATCAATGTCAATGCAGTTGTTATACCGCTCAATGCGGCTCCTAATGCGACCCCGGAAAGTGTAATTTGTACAGGTGTCGGTGTCTTCTTGCCAGCACCCCCACTAATGACATACACAGCAATGGTTGCTATGAATGCACCCACAAGAGCAAACCATATGTAGCCAGACATTGTTGTTACAGAAAATATACCAATACCCAGCGCAACAGCGAAAGCTGCCCCGGCATTCACTCCAAGAATACCAGGGTCAGCTAATGGATTTCGCGTCAAGGCCTGTATAAGTGCACCCGCAAGCCCAAATGCAGGTCCTACTACAAGTGCAGTAATGGTGCGGGGGATACGAGCCTGTTGAATAATCGTATGGTCATAGCTGTTAGTTGGAGAAAACAGTGCATCCCACACGACTTCAATGGGTAGGGATTTAGCCCCTACCATTAAGCTTAAGAACATTGTAGCCATCAAAAGCAAGAGTACTACGATAAGCCCTGAAATACGTTGCAGCCGCAAGGTAGTCATTGTCTTTATTTTCTTCTCAACTACTTGCGTTGTCCCGTCCTCTAGATGCTCTACCGTTGTCACTTAGTTCACTCCCCGCCTTCTAACACTTCTTTAAACTGTGATGATAAATTTTCGATTGTCCACAACAAAGCGGGAATCGTACCCATAGAGAATGCATTTGATGTGTCGGCATCAAGAATAATAGATCTTCCATCAGCAACGGAAGGGACTTTCTGATACAATGCATTACTTGTAATTTCATTTGGATCGATCCAAATTGGTAAGATAACGGTCAGATCAGCATCTAGAAGCTCTAGCTGTTCATCCGAAACTTTAATATAAAAATTTGAATTCTCTATCGCTTCAATTTCAGCCTTAGTCTTAAATCCAAGTCGAGTAGCAAAATCGATACGAGCATCGCCTTCTACATATGCACCAAAGCCAGAGGCGTCATAGGCACCTACAACAATCGTTTTACTAGCAAATTCCGGATTTTCTTCGGCAGTCTTTTTGAATGCGGCATCCACCTCTTTAAGCAGTGCCTCACCTTCATCTACTTTACCAAGCGCTTTTGCGATCATCCGAACTTGATCATCGGAGGAAGTCAAATAGTTATCGCCACCATTTGGAACTCCAATCGTCGTTGTAATTTCTGAGAGACGTTTATACCGCGTCTCATCCCCTGAAGATTTTATATCAAAAATAATATCTGGGTTAAGTGCTGCAATTTGCTCATAATCTAGTTCCATCGTTCCAATAATAGTTGGTGATGTTGTATATGTTCCTTCTAACCACGGTCCTACACCATCACCACCAAAAGCAAGCCAATCGCTCGCGCCAATAGGTTCGAATCCAAGACTTAGTACAGTTTCGGCATCTCCCCAACCAAGAGCGACAATTCGCTTAGGCTGCTCTTTAATCTCTACTTGCCCAAATTTTGTATCAATGATAACAGTGGAATCACTGGAGATGATCTCTTTGTCAGACTCTTTACTTGTCTCCGACGAACAACCAATTAATCCTATCACTACTATTATAGCCATTACAATCCCAAACAATTTGGGTAATTTGATACTTCTATTCATTTCCATCTCCCTCTCTACGTGATAATGATTATCACTATCATTAATTATACTGAATTATGCCGTATTGTCAATCCATCTTTCTAATTCTACGGTTCACTTCAACTACATATTATACGAAAATGAAACGACAGCCACATTTAGCTGTCGTTTCATTTTTGTATGGAGGCGGGCTGCTATGTAGGGGCACAACACACCCCGTTATTTCATATACAATTCTACCAACTCATAGCATCTTTCCTTTGTAACTCGTGATAGAGTAGCAACATATTGTAATGATTCCATTGATCCACCTTTATACTCCAATGATTCAGCCTTTGCTGTTTCATCTCTATATGTTATCCAATTTACCTGTTTCTCTTTTAATTCAGCCATTTCGCTTGTTGACAGTTGTTCCTTTAACTCACTATAAATTTCATTTAAAGCCGTATCCCATCTTTTATACGTTTCTTCCGCGGCAGCTTTCATTGATACTGTTGTTCCCTCATCATTTAAGTCTTGTAAATCGGCAAGACTCTCTTCTATATTATTTAACTTTAGAAGATACTCATCCTTCGTCTCCGCAGCGGCAGTCTCTTTCTCAATAACAGGTGCTTCTTCTTGTGTCATTTCTTCTTGATCTGTGTTTACTGGTTGCTGTATATTAGTACCCTCATTCATGTTATTACTACAACCTGTTAATAAAATGCATGCTAGTATTATCAATATCAACAATTTCCTCATCTGTATTCTCCTATCATCTGATAAATTTTTTTCAATCTCCGCCACCCTGTTAATCTTAGTTGTCCAATTGCTGGAGACCTCATATAGATAGACGCATACTCGACAAATATTGTTGCATTATTTTGCCCGTTGGACAAATAACTAGCAATAATGTATCGCTTAGGGGGGAATCCCTATCCGAAAATATCCTGCATAAGCTGCGCTTAGCGATGGATGTAGTTACAGATTTGATGTCATCCTAAAAACTCGAACACAGGTTATTAATCATGTTGCTAACATAATTGACTGCGATTGTATTTATCCTTTAATGGCTTTAAATAGAGCAGCCTTAGATATCAAATTCATTGCTTTAGCACTACCTGCAAAAGATATGAGAATTTCACCATATGTCCTTACTTGTTTGTCCGTTGGATCCGTATACCTCAACGGATTATTACTCACATACGTATACAAATTCAATGTCTGTGGATTCTTAATATCCCCTTCATACGTATCCTCATTATAATTCGTAAGTAAAATCCTAAAAAATAACCACATTAAGTTTTTCATACGCATGTGGTTCTAAATAACCGAGAATCCCTTATTCCCAATGTAACTGAGCTATTAACTCCGACCAACTAATCATTTTCAGTTCGTTTTCAGAATTATCCTCTATTTTATAAATAAAATAGTCTGGCTCTCCTTCATGATTATTCACGATTCTGAAATCACACCAATCTTCCTCGTACATGTTATTTAATACTGAAAATTGTTTTGATTTAATGTTGTAGAAGACAATCTCTGTTACATCAGGTACTCTATCCTCTGAAATAAACACGATATAATCATCATTCGCTGTTAAAAAACGATGAAATCTATAGGGCTCAACTTGGAAACAAAACTCCTGTTCTAATGTTTTTCTATGGACTCTCCACATATACCCATTATTATAATCACTTTCAAGTAGTAACCCATCTTTATCTGTATCAATAATTTTTAAATAATACAGATATTTATCTGTAAAATATACTTCATGAATATCAAAGTCTCCATGTTGAATGATTTCCGATTTCATATCATTATTTATATTAACCATCCAAATCGACTTTGTTTGTATTGTATTTTCTGGTTCCGTAATAATGTTGCCATTAAAATCATTTTTTCTGATATGTGTTTTAGAAAAAAATACATTTTCATTCGACATCGCAAGAAAATCGATTGACTCTCCATTTGAATTTATAAACAATGATTTGTATGATTTCAAACTTGAAATATTCAATAAATCACCTCCTTATGGGGTTAGTACATTTGCTGGAAGAGTTGGCCAAAGAATAGGATTAAAGAGGGTAATATCCTAACCCCTCTATATAAGATAGCCTCCTCCAACTACAGCTGCACCAGTTCCAATATCTCTTGAGTCTATTGAACTTATAGGTTGGGTGGATGGTGTTGGAACAGCTTCCTTCCATTTATATCTCAATTTTTTATCCATTTCTTTCTGTACCCACTTTGGTGGTGATCTTGGACTATTCTTTTTCTCACTATGATGAAGGTTTCCCTCTTCATCACGCGACCATTGCTCGCCATTTGGTTCAAAAATATGACCATGTCTATTGGATCTAGTGCCATCATTCTGTGCATCAACTCTTCCCTTATACCCCGCGCCTAAATCCACATTTCTACCAAAAATGTACCCAGCACTACTTGCAGCATTTATTTCTAATTGAGTTAGATTTACAATTGTACCGTAGTAATTAAATCAAGAGTCCTTTGGAAATTTGCAGTTTGAGTAACGAGATACCATACTATCGAAAACATACATAGAATGGTTACAAGAATCCAACATATCTTACTAACATTTAACATATAACCCTCCAATATGAATAATCTAACTCAACTAATACGGGGTACAAAATATTTCATCCATACTTCTATATTGCTATGCATAAATGAATGATTAGCAAGCTGATTGTTCCGTTGTTTTTTTGGAAT
Organism: Paenibacillus sp. Y916; assembly: GCF_056786435.1. Lineage (NCBI taxonomy): Bacteria > Bacillati > Bacillota > Bacilli > Caryophanales > Paenibacillaceae > Paenibacillus > Paenibacillus sp. Y916. The sequence continues at coordinate 124,125 of NZ_JBXCJA010000007.1, forward strand.
TGTAACTTTCACATTTTCAGCATCTCCGAATGTACGACCTGCTCGCGCACCCTCTTCCAAAGATCCCCTCCATTGACCTGAATTATATCGTATTTATTATATACATTAATATGTTGATTAACTTCAACTTCCAACTGATATTCACGTACTGGTGTCGCAATAGTAATAAGAGTTTCAACTTTCATTGTAGGATCAAGTTCAGCGAGACGGTTAGCTATCAATATCGCAACATTCCCACCATGACTATGACCGATTAATCTTATTGGGTCATTTCTATTTGCTTTAAGTGTATGCCACTTATAAATCTGATCTGCCAAGGCATTCGTTTCATTGACTCGGGATGGGTCATCATTTCCACTATTCCAATTCAATTCACCGCTTGTCTCCTGAACAAGATCTTCAACATAGCTCACAAATTCAGCAGTCCAAGTTGAATATCCCTTATCTTCAGGATTTGCACCAGTACCATGGATGAGCCAAGCTCTATGCCCACTAAGATCAACATAAATTAAAGGATTATTGTGTACGTAGGTGTACAGATTAAGAGACAATGGATCATTCAATTCCCCTTCATACGTATCCTCATTATAATTCGTAAGTAAATTCCTAAAAAATAACCACATTGAGTTGTTACACTCGCATGTGGCAAATGGTTTGAATAGTTATACTGTTTTGTAATGATTACGAACACCTAAATTCTGTTTATAAAGAATCTATCATTTTACGAACATAAATATCAATTAATTCAGAGTTCTCATTAAAAACAAAATAGACTTCAACATCTGTAACAAAAATTATCCGATATTCTCCAATATGAACCGATAAACGCTTTTTACCTACTTCCTCTTCAAGATCGATTCTATAACCATTTATATAACTTATTTTAACATCTGACCAACCTTTCTTATGATTTTCGAATTGAATAATATCGTCCATCTGTGTTCCCACTGGGAATTGAGACAACATTTTTTGGCGTATTGTATTCTCTGATCGTGTTAAAGGATTGAACACTATTTTCATACTTGCAATAAGTATTGTAACAATTACAATTAGAACGATTGCAAAAATCATTTTCTTTACCATATTTGCCACCAAGGTTTCTTTGTTTCTTTTATTTCTTCTGGTTCAATGAAATATTCGATCAGAACGGGTTTTCCATATCCAGGGAGAATCCTATCTGGTTTTTCGATTTTGTATCCTGCCACTTGCAAGAAACCAGTAACAAATGTATTTGAATTGTAAGCATTACCTCCTTTTCTAGGGAACAGATCATAATCAATTGATTTCCGTTCTGAATTTTCCACGAAGTTGTCGAAAAATTTTAAGAAATCTATTAATTCTGTGTCGTCTTCCTGTTTGCCCAGTTTTATCATATCTGTTTTAATATCAAGAATTATATCTTTATCTCTATTAATACCAGCTTTTAATTTCGGATTCATCACCCTTGACTGCCCTGCTCCGATAGTCATATATTGCATACCCCTTTCCTCATCAAAATTATCCTGAAAATCCGCAGTATTCCAATACTCACTTTCTTCATCTATAAATATGATTATACTTAAATGATAACGCCCCGCAGCCACTTCATGAGCCCCGACGTACATCTCAACCTTATGTCCGCTTGGATCAATATACCTCAACGGATTATTATGCACATACGTATAAAGATTCAAACTCAGCGGATTATTCAATTCCCCTTCATACGTATACTCACTAATAAAGCGTCCTACCTCAGAGTCAAAATACCGCGCACGTGCGTAAGAATGACTGCTATTGAAGTCATATCCTAGCCCAGTATAACCGAATAGGTTATCCGGTCCTGCCCAGTTCAAGTCGAACTTCTGAGCGTCTTTGGCTACTCCGAATTCATCGTAGTGGTAACGTGCTGAGACACTACCACGTACATCACTCATATAATAGAGTGTCTTCGGTGTGGTGTTGCCTGCGGCTCCGCTTGCTCCTGGAGTTGGTTCCCAACCATCTCGCATCCCTGCGGGATTACTGCTTGGGTAATTACTTTGCTTCGTACCGGTTCCCAAGGTTACGCTTATGGATACCCGATTGCTATCTCCATCATAACCATAGGATGTCTGGTCACCTGAATAGTTCGTGTTCCCGATGAGTCGATTGGCTCCATCCCAACGATTGGATTCGATCGTCCGTGGGCCTGCTAAGGCCATACTATTTAGGTTAGCTTGGCTATTTAGTGCTGTCGGATCGATTCCATATACACTCGACGAAACGCTCAATCCAGTTAATGGGTCAACAACCCATGGATCGATGACGCCTCCAGCGCTTGCATTTGGATCTACAATTTATCCATCACAGCGCTAAAAGCAGAATACTTTATATATGGTTGGTAATAGTTTCTGACTATTTCTAATTCCCAAGGATACAAAATTACTACCCCCCCCTAGAAACAGGCTACCAGAAAAATCTACAAGTCTACTTTACTATTATACACAGAATGTCTAATGCTATTTCGAAAGAAAAACCACATGGAGTATACTCACATGTGGTCAAACTTGTTGTAAAAACCCTTCACTATTTTGTCACTCTCATCAGAACTTTTAAAGTTAGGTTTTAGACTTTTCGAGAGTTATCTTTATTTCCTTTAACATTTGATAGTATTCTTCTCTTTCTTGATTAGAGAATCTCTCTCTATCTTCTGGAAAATCTAGTTTGTTATTTTGAATTAACTGCAAGAAGTCTTCTATAAATAAACTAACTAAATCACATATGTTAGGATTCTCATTCCAATCCCTTTCCTCTACTTTCGATAGTGCTTCTAAAACCTCACCATCTCCTAAATATCCAGCTAAGGGGTTCTCTTTTAATCTTTTCAATGCTTCTGGAATAATGGAGTCTAAATGCATCGTTTGTCTTATTAACTTTGCAATATTACCATCATTCAAGTCTTTGAGCATTACATTTTGAATGCTACCATACCAAATAGAAAGAGGGACTCCTTCATCAACCACGAAATTTTCAGTAAAGCCCTCCAATTTTGATATTTCATGAATCGTTAGGTTTCTTATATTAATCTTCATAATATCACTCCTACGGTTTAACAGAATCTCTTATTTTCTTTACCTTATCTAAAAACCTCTGTCCCTTATTAATAGCATCTTGAACTGCTTTTTTTGTTACTTTCGATGTGTCTCTTTCAAAAGACTTACTCTGTTGAGCATTCTTCAGCCTTTCAATCATTTTTTTAATTTTGGCTTCTGATTGCTCAACTTCCTTAATATGATTCCATGGTTTTCCGGTTTTAGGGTTCAATTTTACATTACCATTTTTATCATATAAGAAACCGTCCTTTAACTCTTTTTCGTATGCTTCTAGATGTTTTTGATTATTAACAGCTTTTAAGTTCTTCTCAATATTTTTAATTTGATCTTTTTGTGTGTTTGTAAGCTCATTATCAATAATTTCTTTGTCACTTAATGGCTTATCTCTTGTACCTACAATAGCACCAGCTATACCTATAGTACTGTACTTTATACCGCTCCATAATGTACCGAATATATTTGGCATAGCCCCAGACATCGGAATGGCTAAACCGCCGCCTCCACCGCCACCGCCCTGTTCATGCTTATGTCCACTAGGATCCGTATACCTCAAAGGATTATTGCTCACATACGTATACAAATTCAACGTCTGTGGATTATTCAGTTCCCCTTCATACGTATCCTCACTAATGAACCGTCCTACTTCAGAGTCAAAATACCGCGCACGCGCATAAAAATGACCACTGTTGAAATCATATCCTAACCCGGTGTAACCGAATAGGTTATCCGGTCCTGCCCAGTTCAAGTCGAACTTCTCTGGGTTTTCTGCTACTCCGAATTCATCGTAGTGGTATCGTGCTGAGATACTTCCGTCTGCGCCTAGAAGACCTATCGCACTACCACGAACATCACTCATGTAATAGAGTGTCTTCGGTGATGTATTGCCTGCTGCTCCGCTGGCTCCTGGCGTTGGTTCCCAATCTGTACTTGCATCTGCGCTTGGCAGATAGCTCATACTGATTCGTTCTCCACCCGATCCGTAGACATAGGACTGCTTCCACTTGTTCCCGCTCGCATCGGTTGCCATTAATGGCTCTAGTAAGCTTAGCATTATATCGTTCGTGAAGTAGATATCCATCTGTTGCTTCTTGTATTGTGGTTCCCAGCCATCTCGCAACCCTGCTAGATTGGTGCTTGGGTAATTACTTTGCTTCGTACCGGTTCCCAAGGTTACGCTCATGGATACGCGATTGCTGTCTCCATCATAACCATAGGAAGTCTGATCTCCGGAATAGTTGGTGTTCCCGATGAGACGGTTGGCTCCATCCCAACGTTTGGATTCAATCGTCCGTGGGCCAGAAAGTGCCATACTCATCAGACTATTTAGAGTATCCAGACTATCTAGTGAAGTCGGATCGTTTCCGTATACATCCGCTGTTACACTTAGGCCAGATAATGGGTCTACTACCCATGGATCGGTGATTCCTCACTTCCACCTGACTGGCGTTCGCTATGAAAAATAGTATTTCTTTGGCGTAATCCTTTATTGGCTTTAGCCACGAATAGAAATGAACTAAACCATCGGGATGACACTCAATTCTTAGTGTATTCTTTCTTGATTTTGGTACATAGTTAAGTTGATAGGAGATGTGTAGATAATGCTCACGAAGGCGTAATTGAAACGGATTAAAGAAATCCCAATACACTTCCTTCGGACTATATTAGAGGGCAAGGTGGCTAGCCTTCATATTGCCTTACCTGTATAAGTGAACTGGTCGTCACCAGATTGCTATTCTATTAAAGCTTTCAGTTGATTTTTTTAAAACCCTCTCCTTATGCAAGTCGTTCCATTTATATAAATGTGTGCGAATAGTATAGAAAATTTGAAAATCTTAGAGAAAGCGAACATAACAAAAAACAGGCTAATCATAGTCGTATCTGACCATAATCAACCTGTCTAGTGAGAGAGGGTAATTTATTTAGATGTTTATTTCTAGCTTCAACCTTTAATGTGTGTGCACGTTAATGGTTCAAAATCTTTATGGGTATTACATAGGTTATATCGGTTATTGGTTGAATGATGGGTTCATTCGACACTGGGTAGCCCCACCAAAGACGAAACCTTGATAAGTTCCTCCAGTTTTACCCGTCCCCTAGTTAATAAAGCGGACGGTGACTATTTGTCAACAATCACACGCCCATCACATTTATTTATTCATTAAATTCTTCAATTAATTTGCCTAGCTTAGGTCTTGTATAGTGCCTTCTTCCAAATCAATTAGAAATATCTTCATTTCAATAAACAAATTTTCTGTTGTCTTTAGTAAATATTGATTTGAATGATCAGTTTGGTATAGTAAAGCCCAGTCCCCACGAGAAAATCCTTTTAATCTCCCCTCAATTAAATTAATTTTAAGGTAGCGAACTTCTTTTGTAGAAGTGTTTTCAAAAACTAATTGCTCAAATTGATTTTTTTGATATAAATTTACTAACTCAAAGTGATACTTATACTTTCCATCGTCAGTTGTCTTTGAAGAATCACTTATTACACTTCCACCCTGATTATTATGAATATATATTTCCTCATAATAAACTGCAGAAAATGAAACTAGTATCACACTTATGGTTATTATAAATATATTAACCAAAACACTCGATGATAACCAGTGTTTAATCAATAGGAATATCAGGATTATTCCTAATATAACCGTTAACCCACCTAGTATAAGCGTATTTAACCGACCTACAATGTCCATAGATTTCTGCAATCCAGCTGTTTCAGTATAAATGTACAAAATTAAGCCTACAAAGCTAGCTATAATTGAAAAAACGCTTACCATTTTAATCCATATAGACATTTCCAGCCTCCAATCTTTATTACCTAATGTTAGGTATAATATACTTCTCCCACACCTTAACATTTGAATGCATATATGAATAGTTCGAAATGCCATAAGTTACTAGCACTCTTCTATGGAAAGGTAGTTTTACCTGAAAATTTTCAGCTTGACCTAAAAATTGTCTTTCAGCTAATAAACCTTCGTCAAAAGCACCTCCAACGGTCTGGATTCGGTCATATTTATTATAAACATTTATATGTTGACCTACTTCAACAGTTAATTGATATTCTCGAACTGGTGTTCCAATTGTAATAAGTGTATCTACCTTCATACCTTTCTCTTCAAGAAGATTAGCTATTAAAATCCCTACATTCCCCCCGTGACTATGGCCAATTAATCTTATCGGCTCATTCTTATTTTCTTCACGTGAATGCCATTTGTATATCCAGACCGCCCATTCTTTAGCGGAAAGCTCACGATCTTCAATTGTATTTCCTCCATTCCACTCAATTACAAAGGATTTTGCATCTTCACTGAAGACATGATTATCGATGTAGTCTATGAATTCTTCACTCCAAGTACTAGGATCAGAACCTATTCCGTGAATAATCCAAGCTCTATGCCCACTCGGGTCAACATACCTCAATGGATTATTATGCACATACGTATAAAGATTCAAACTCAGCGGATTACTCAGTTCCCCTTCATACGTATCCTCACTAATAAAGCGTCCTACTTCAGAGTCTAGATAACGAGCTCTTGCGTAAGAATGACCGCTGTTGAAATCATATCCTAGTCCTGTGTAACCGAATAGATTATCCGGTCCTGCCCAGTTCATATCGAACTTTTGGGCGTCTTCCGCTACTCCGAATTCATCATAGTTGTAACGTGCTGAGACACTACCATCTGCACCTAGGAGTCCTATCGCACTACCACGTACATCACTCATGTAATAGAGTGTCTTCGGTGTGGTGTTGCCTGCGGCTCCGCTTGCTCCTGGGGTTGGTTCCCAATCCATATTTGCATCTGCACTTGGCAGATAGCTCATACTAATTCGTTCTCCACCCGCTCCATAGACATAGGACTGCTTCCACTTGTTCCCGCTCGCATCGGTTGCCATTAATGGCTCAGGTAAGCTTAGCGTTGTATCATTCGTGAAGTAGATATCCATCTGTTGCTTCTTGTACTGTGGTTCCCAGCCATCTCGCATCCCTGCTGGATTACTACTTGGGTAATTGCTCTGCTTCGTACCAACGCAAACACCTTAAGCTACCATTAAGGTTCTCAAGTGCGTTATATGGTCAGTTTGAAAACACTGCTGTATAGATTGTTATTGGGCTACTGCAAATCCACAAGACTAAGAGCTCTAAGCGGAGATCAAGTTTTCAAAGAGTGGATCACCTTCTACAATGAAATTAAAAGCCACGTAGAGTTGTTACACTCGCACGTGGCTATAAAAATGAATTTAATCGCTATAACGTAGGTATAATCCTCTGAGGTAAGAACACCGTATCATTTAGCTCTACTCTCAAACTGTTTCCTAGTGCATTACTGCGATACGTCAAGAATATCTATCTACGATAATAGGGTATGCTTAGTGAAAACTATTAACTAATTTTCTGTTGAAAAACATCACGCAAATATTGCTCAACAGCACAAAATTGCTTGAATTTTTCATCTTCGATCTTGAGCTCATTCCACTCTTTATTAGATTCACTGAAAAAGCTTGATCTCCAAAGCAGTTCTTTTTCAAGGACAAATAAATAATATGCAATCCTTCTACTCATGACTAATTCATTGATTGTTTCTTTTCTTATCATCTCTAGCAAATTATAGAATTCTTGCCCCAGATCTAATGTATTGAGATACTCGCTTAGCATATTACTAGTTTGATCTTCTTCTGTGTCTTCAGTCACATTAAAAGCTAAGAAGTCGACAATATACTTTTCGAAAACAATGCACAATTCTTGTAACTCATCATACTTTTTATTTATACTTTTCAACAAATCAATTAATGAGAGGATATCTGTGTAAGTATTCCAAACGTATTTTAATATATATCTGCTTACAAATTGATTATTTACAGACTCATTAACCTTTATTAATAATAAATCCATATGATCCAAGGATGTTTGGCTTAATTCATTTTCGCATCTCAATTCAACACTTATTTTAATCAATAATTCAACTAAATTTTCTTCTAGATCCCAGGTATCCATCCAACAATCGCCTTCCTTTGAATTCGTGATCGAATAGCAATTTCTTTATCAGCCCACGCGAAATTCTTAGCAGTTTTATAATCCATATGAGTTCTATCTAAATTTGATGGAACCCAAGGATACTTCGATGTAACTTTTGTTAAGTCAACCACAATTATTCCATTGCCATGATTATAATGTTGTGCTCTAGTCAAATCAACAGTCGTTGAAATCCATGGGTCATTTTTTTCTGGATGTTCTTTACTCTTTGAACCATAAGCTACATGTGAAGTTAAGCTCCACAGCCCACCAGGGTTCTTAGCAATTATATCTTTGCCTGCAGCTAGATTCTTTACATCCAAATTACTAATCGCTCTATAAATATAAACACCGTTTTTTTTCTAAATTTCTCAATATCATTATAACTAAGCAGAGGAAGCCCTAATTTATTTGCTGAGGAGTTATTTCTTATCCATTCAGCTTCTCCTTCATTAAGTAACGTCGGATTCAGGAAAAGTGAACCTATAGTAAAGCCTGCTATAATTCCAAAAGGGCCACCCTTTGAACCCTTCTTAACTCCCTTACCCCCACCTCGAAGAACTCTTAGCGACTCTCTCTCCTAATATATTCCAAAACATACGCTGCCTCATGTCCACTCGGATCAGTGTACAGTAGCGGATTATTATGCACATACGTATACAAATTCAACGTCTGCGGATTGTTAATATCCCCTTCATACGTATCCTCACTAATAAACCGTCCTACGCTCGAATCCAAGTAACGTGCTCTCGCATACGTATACCCACTATTGAAATCCAATCCTAGCCCTGTGTAACCGAACAGATTATCCGGTCCTGCCCAGTTCAAATCGAACTTCTCTGGGTTTTCCGCTACTCCGAACTCATCATAGTGGTAACCTGCTGAGACACTTCCGTCTGCGCCTAGAAGGCCTATCGCACTTCCACGTACATCACTCATATAATAGAGTGTCTTCGGTGTGGTGTTGCCTGCGGCTCCGCTTGCTCCTGGGGTTGGTTCCCAATCCGTATTTGCATCTTCACTTGGCAGATAGCTCATGCTGATTCGTTCTCCGCCCGCACCGTAGACATAGGACTGCTTCCACTTGTTCCCGCTCGCATCGGTTGCTATTAATGGCTCTGGTAAGCTTAGCGTTGTATCGTTCGTGAAGTAGATGTCCATTTGTTGCTTCTTGTACTGCGGTTCCCATCCATCTCGCAATCCTGCGGGATTACTGCTTGGGTAATTACTTTGCTTCGTACCGGTTCCCAAGCTTACGCTCATGGATACGCGATTGCTATCTCCATCATAACGATAGGTTGTCTGGTCACCTGAATAGTTGGTGTTCCCAATGAGTCGGTTGGCTCCATCCCAGACATTGGATCGATCGTGCGTGGACTGATTAGAAGCTTACTCATTAGCAGTTATAATCCTCTATACAAAGGACATCTGTGATAGCAAATTATACTAAACAAGCTGATCCCTGTTGATTATAGGAACCAGCTTGTTTAGTTATTTTAGTTATTTTTACAATATACACAATATGAGTTTTGATCATTTTACCTAGTGCAGCATACTTCTTTAGAAAAACGATTATCCAATTCTAACGATTTTTTTAGCTTAGAAGTAGTAATACTTGAAGCATAACAAGTCATATTATTATTCAACATGTTATTGTGAAAGTTACGGTGTAAAATCCCCATTAAGGTTTGATAATATCTCCATATTTATTTTATTCTTTATTTCATCATAACTTATCTCTAGCTCAGCATGGTTTCCAACTACAAATGGTACTTCCACACTAATCCCCAATGATTTATTAGTCAAGTAGCTGCTTATTCCGGACTCTCTGGAGTCTGCGTCTTTTAGCAAACTGATCCACTCTTGATCAGTTTGTTCATTCAGAATATCTCTTTGTTCGGATATCGTGGACTGTAGCTCTCCTTCTTTAAATTTTGTCACAAATTCCTCATTAATATCTACCATATCTTTCAATTGTATTGCTATAGACTTATCCATATCAATGTTAATGGAATAGAATACATCATTCGGATGTGCAGCACCTTCGTCAAAAGTATAGCCCGAAAACTGCACACTAAGAAAATGTTCACTTTTTAATGTTACGTTATAGTTAATATCCAAACTAAAATTGTCCATTTCCTCGACTGTGTAATTATCCAAATAACCATATGCTCGTTCCTTAATCATTTCATTCAAATTCATTTGCTTATCCTGATCATTTATATTAATGATTTGTGGATAACGAACCGTAATCATATCATTGTACGTATAAGCTTCAGAAGTTAAATCATAAGAACTTGTATCCTGAGAAAGTTCAGGTTGATTATTATTAGTATCATTCCCCATAATTGATCCACTGTCATTACTTCCACACGATGAGAGCACAATTGCCAAGAAGGTGTACAACACTATTAAAACACTTTTACTCATTTTAGATTCCTCACTTAATAGATTTAAAAAAAGATTTAACAGTACATTGTATTATTTAATTATTTTATCACTTTTTTAACTTGTTGATATTTCTTCTGTCTATCTGGCCATCCGTTAGGTAACCCTGTACTTTTGTTGTATCCGTTAACCTTTTTTGAAACTGCTAGAAGAGCAGAATCTCCTTTATCAGCGGTGGGATTGATATTTTTGTATATACTCCAGAAATATCCTGCAGCTTCCCATGCATAATTATCTATAACATAGTTGAATCCTTTTTCCACAATTTTTTTATCTCCTACATAATCAGCAAATTTCTGGTATACATCTCTACCTGTTATTTGGATATACCCAGCACCCCTGAATTTTGGCCCATCTCCTGGTTTATTTCCAATGTCTGATCGGTGATCATATTTTTTTGTGAAGTACTCCTCTGGATCTCCATCATGCTTTTCTCTAAGAGACTCGCCTAACGCAGACTCGTGCATAACCTGTGTAAGGAAGTGCCTAATCCTCTTTGTTGTATTTATTTGATATTTTTCCAATGTATAATTCAAACTACTAACCATACTATCAGTAACATTCACAAACTTTAGTTCAATAAGTTGTTTCTTAGAAACGTATTTTTCATTAATATTGGTTGGTTTAGTGCACTGTCCCTTGTTCCCATCTTCACAGAATCTATGTCCACTAGGATCCGTATACCTCAAAGGATTATTGCTCACATACGTATACAAATTCAACGTCTGAGGATTATTAATATCCCCTTCATACGTATCCTCACTAATGAACCGTCCTACTTCAGAGTCAAAATACCGCGCACGCGCATAAGAATGACCACTGTTGAAATCATATCCTAACCCGGTGTAACCGAATAGGTTATCCGGTCCTGCCCAGTTCAAATCGAACTTCTCTGGGTTTTCTGCTACTCCGAATTCATCGTAGTGGTATCGTGCTGAGATACTTCCGTCTGCGCCTAGAAGACCTATCGCACTACCACGAACATCACTCATGTAATAGAGTGTCTTCGGTGATGTATTGCCTGCTGCTCCGCTTGCTCCTGGCGTTGGTTCCCAATCTGTACTTGCATCTGCGCTTGGCAGATAGCTCATACTGATTCGTTCTCCAACCGATCCGTAGACATAGGACTGCTTCCACTTGTTCCCGCTCGCATCGGTTGCCATTAATGGCTCTGGTAAGCTTAGCGTTATATCATTCGTGAAGTAGATATCCATCTGTTGCTTCTTGTATTGTGGTTCCCAGCCATCTCGCAACCCTGCTAGATTGGTGCTTGGGTAATTACTTTGCTTCGTACCGGTTCCCAAGGTTACGCTCATGGATACGCGATTGCTGTCTCCATCATAACCATAGGTTGTCTGGTCATCTGAATAGTTGGTGTTCCCAATTAGACGGTTGGCTCCATCCCAACGATTGGATTCGATCGTCCGTGGACCAGAAAGTGCCATACTTATCAGACTATTTAGAGTATCCAGACTATCTAGTGATGTCGGATCGTTTCCGTATACATCCGCTGTTACACTTAGGCCAGATAATGGGTCTACTACCCATGGATCGGTGATTCCTCCAACACTTGCGTTTGGATCTACATTACCTGTTGCATTAGGGTCGATTCCTACGTTCGGATCGGCTACTGCTCCTCCGAGACCTGCATTCGGATCAAGGCTTATACCGGTGTTCGGGTCAATTTCTAACCCATATACACTATCCAGCACACTTGAATCGATAGAGTCACTCATTGTCGAAGTAATCCCCATCCGCAGACTATTAAGAGCCGCTGCGCTATCGATTCCGACGACATCTAGCAAGTTTCCACGTAGATCGTACGTGTAATCTCTATAATCGCTTCCTTTGGTCCAACGCATAAGCTTATTCGCTGCATCGTAGGTATAATCCTCTGTGGAGAGGATACCTGCCTCATCTACAGCTACGTTTACACGGTTCCCTACAGCATCATAGCTGTAATCCGTTGTTGCACCGTTCAACTTTTGAACTTTGGTCAGTTGGTTCAATGCATCGTACATGTAATTCGCTATTTCTGCAGGTTGTGTAGCGCCTGTTGGGTTATCTTCATCACTTCCACCTGATTGGCGTTCGCTATGAAGTTGGTTCCCTGCTGGGTCATAGGTATATTTCAATTGCTCTAGTAATGTTCCCCCAGGTCCTTGATGTTGGATCTCTAAGACTTGTCCTAACGCATCGTAGTTGTACGTGCTTTGCGTGTTGTTCGGTAGAGACTTACTAGCTAATCTACCATTGGCATCATAGGTATAGTTCGTCTTCATACCTGTCCCATCTGTGACTTGCTCAATCAGTCCAGAATTATCGTAGGAATAGCTGACTACGGTACTGTCTGGATAGATGATCCGACTACGTTCTCCCGTCGCTGTCCACTCATAACGAATGTTCTTATTATTTCCGTCAATGACTTCCGTTAAGCGATCTAGAGCATCGAAGGTATAACGGGTATCACCTGTGCTATCTTTCATTAATGTACGACGTCCCGCTAAGTCATATTCGTAGCTTACCTGTTGACCATCACCATATATAATCTGATTCAATCGGTTAACAGCATCATAACTGTACGAAGTCGTCAACTGATCTGGATACACCATGGATGTCTGATTCCCATTGGCATCGTACGTGATTGTCGTCTTTTCTTGAAGTGGATTCACGGATTGTTCCACTTGATTCAACTTGTTGTAGCTGTAAGATGTTACATGTCCTAACGCATCGGTCTTCGTAAGAAGATTACCTAAAGCGTCATACGTATAACTCGTAGCATTGCCAGCTGCATTCGTGACCTTCGTCAAGCTTCCAAGCATATCATATTCGAATTTCGTTTCTTGGTTATTCGCATTCAGAATGTGATTGACTTGACCTAGTGCATCATAGGCATACGTCGTCTCATGACCTAATGCGTTTCTAATGCTTGTATTACGATCAACGACATCATATTCATAATGTGTCTTGCTACCGCTTGGCTCAGTAACAACTGTTACACGCCCACGGTCATCGCGAGTCATCGCTGTCTTACGATTCATCGGATCTATACTTCCGACTTCAAGTCCGCGGGCATCGTATAGGGTCTGCCACTTCGCCTCAGCTAGTGTCGTAGAGAGGGTATTCCCATAAAAAAGACCATAAGAGAATAATCCTCCTATGGTTCAAAGATATTATTTAATCATACAGACTTTTTTCAACCGCTTCTGAGAAAGTAGTTTTTATATAATTATCTACTTTTAACCTGTATTCATTTAGTTGTATCCATTTACCTTTATCTATACTGATTAATGCATTACATCTTTCTGCTATAAATTCAATTGCTTTATATATTGCCCTAAAATCAACAAAACACGCATCTTCATCAATCTCTAATGATAATTGTTGTTCATTATTAAAGGACTCTGTTTCAAAATAAATGTGCTCTTTAGACTTTGGATTACTATTCCATCTTTCATCATCTAACCATTTATCCCACGATAATGAAAGAGGGTAACCATTTTTCAAACTATCCTGTTGCCCTACTCTAGATAAATTAACCCCTTCTTGCCACATACTCTCTACTAATTCATCTACTTCAGGTAGACAATTCTTATCTTTTACTTTTAAGAAAAATTTCATAATAACCTCCTTAGTTATTCAACCAATCTACAGCTTTTTGTAAATTTTTAAGAAGTTCTTGTTTTTGCCCTTTAGTTAAGTTTAAATACTTTGGTATTTGAGGTTCTAATGGTAATTTGGGGTTAATCCTTTCATCTACTATAGAATTTTTACCACCACCTGCTTGTATCTGAATTTTATTACCATCAGGTTCTGCATCAACTCTTAACTTAACTTTCTTACCGTTTATTGTTGTTTCTAAAGGTTTCCCAAAGGTTTTACTTGTTATTTTAATATTACTAGTGCCCTTAGAAGTCTTGTTCCCTGCACTTCCAGCCGCCATTCCCATAGCAAGTAACGCAACATATTCTGCCTCTTTCGAAATCTGATAATCACCTAATAACTGCGCTTTCGCCCTATCCGAATTGCCTGCATTATTAGTATAGGCACTGGTTCCCGTTAACAAGTCGTATAAGTAATTGTACCGGTTTTAGCCCATGATGGATACAAAGTCGTATCGATCCCGTATGAAATCCTTGTGTAACTTATAATTTATATTTTTTCTGTTGAATTTCGTTTTCTCCCTAGCATCATTCAGTAAAATTCCAAGTTCTATATAATCAGAAGTTTTAAATGCAAAATGCCCACTCGGATCCGTGTAAATCAACGGATTATTCAACACATACGTATACAAATTCAAACTCTGCGGATTATTCAATTCCCCCTCATACGTATCCTCACTAATAAAGCGTCCTACTTCAGAGTCTAGATAACGAGCTCTTGCGTAAGAATAACTACTGTTGAAATCCAACCCTAGCCCAGTATAACCGAATAGATTATCCGGTCCTGCCCAGTTCAAATCGAACTTCTCTGGGTTTTTCGATACTCCGAACTCGTCATAGTTGTAACGTGCTGAGTCACTCCCATCTGCGCCTAGGAGGCCAATTGCGCTACCACGTACATCACTCATGTAATAGAGTGTCTTCGGTGTGGTGTTGCCTGCGGCTCCGCTTTGGGAATCCAACAAATATAAAAAAAAAAGCCACAAGTAGTGAACTGCACCCCGATTGTTAGACACAACTAACAATTGGGGTGCAGTTCACAGTTACACACATGTGGTTAAGATATTGGCTAAAATAAATAATCAATCAAAAAATTTCCCGAATAATTCATCAACATAGGATTCAACTTGACCAGAAAGCATAAAAATTGGTTCAGGATAATCCGTATACATTGCCTCAGTATGAATTTGTCTATACAAATAAAACATTAAAGCTACGAATCTCTTGTTCACTACCTCTTCATTCCGTATAAATTCTTTCATTTGCTCTAACAGGAGAAACAATGCCTTCACTGCCTGTTCATCAATTGATTTTTTACCTAAAGAATCTACTCCACGCAAAGAGCTTGTTATCTTTTCAATTAATTCTTCGACTTCTTGATTAATTTTGTCTGTGTCCAACTGCATACTAATATAACCCTCCTTATTATTCAGGGAATCTAAACATAACACCTAATATTGCACTCTGTTCAATCTTATTATAAACCAAAACTTCCCCATCATTTTTTGCCCATTTGTAAGCTTTTGTATCGGGGGATAACTCCGACATTGGAAATACAATTCTATTTTTAACTTTCCCTAAATCAATGACCGCCACACCATAACTACTCCCTTTATACTTTGTGAATGCTATATTCAATTTTGCAGTAGTCGATATCCATGGATCGTGTAACCAAGCTTGACTTTGTGAACCTTCGAGGATATGCTGCTCTACACTCCAATCTCCATTAACCTTTTTAGCACTAATTCCTTGACCTTTCATGATTGTTTGTACATCTTGTTTATTTAACGACCGAAACACAATCGATCTATTTTTTCTATAACGTTCAAGATCACTAGGTGAAATTAATTGTAGATTAATATATTTAGCATTCATTTGGTCTATTTCTTCTTGCGTCTCACCTACAGGACTAGGTTCTAGCAATGCACCCAGAACAACACCAAGGAAAATAGATATGGGATTTTTACCTTTCTTCGCCCCTTTCACAGCACCCTTTTTTCCACCTTCAAGAACTTTAAGACCTTCTTTCCCAAGTTCTCCCCAGTTAATATTCGGAGCTGCCTCATGCCCACTCGGATCCGTATACTTCAACGGGTTATTACTCACATACGTATACAAATTCAACGTCTGCGGATTGTTAATATCCCCTTCATACGTATCCTCACTAATAAACCGTCCTACTTCAGAGTCAAAATAACGCGCACGTGCGTAAGAATGACCGCTATTGAAGTCATATCCTAGCCCGGTGTAACCGAATAGGTTATCCGGTCCTGCCCAGTTCAAGTCGAACTTCTCTGGGTTTTCTGCTACTCCGAATTCATCGTAGTGGTATCGTGCTGAGACACTTCCATCTGCGCCTAGAAGACCTATCGCACTTCCACGTACATCACTCATATAATACAGTGTCTTCGGTGTGGTGTTGCCTGCGGCTCCGCTTGCTCCTGGAGTTGGTTCCCAATCTGTACTTGCATCTGCACTTGGCAGATAGCTCATACTAATTCGTTCTCCACCCGCTCCATAGACATAGGACTGCTTCCACTTGTTCCCGGTCGCATCGGTTGCCATTAATGGCTCAGGTAAGCTTAGCGTTGTATCGTTCGTGAAGTAGATGTCCATCTGTTGCTTCTTGTATTGTGGTTCCCAACCATCTCGCAACCCTGCTGGATTGGTGCTTGGGTAATTGCTCTGCTTCGTACCCGTACCCAACGTTATGCTCATGGATATGCGATTGCTATCTCCATCATAACCATAGGTTGTCTGGTCACCTGAATAGTTGGTGTTCCCAATTAGACGGTTAGCTCCATCCCAACGATTGGATTCGATCGTCCTTGGACCAGCTAATGCCATATTATTTAGGCTAGCTTGGCTATCTAGTCCTGTCGGATCGATTCCATATACATCTGCCGTTACTCCTAGCCCTGTTAATGGGTCTACTACCCATGGATCAACAACGCCTCCAAGGCTTGCATTGGGATCTACAACACCCGCTGCGTTTGGATCAATTCCTGCGTTTCCTGCATTCGAATCAAGGCTTATACCGGTGTTCGGGTCAATTTCTAACCCATACACACTATCCAGCACACTTGAATCGATAGAGTCACTCATTGTCGAAGTAATCCCCATCCGCAGACTATTAAGAGCCGCTGCGCTATCGATTCCGACGACGTCTAGCAAGTTTCCACGTAGATCGTACGTGTAATCTCTATAGTCGCTTCCTTTGGTCCAACGCATAAGCTTATTCGCTGCATCGTAGGTATAATCCTCTGTGGAGAGGTTACCTGCCTCATCAACCGCTACGTTCACTCGGTTCCCTACAGCATCATAGCTGTAATCCGTTGTTGCACCGTTCAACTTTTGAACTTTGGTCAGTTGGTTCAAGGCATCGTACATGTAATCTGCTATTTCTGCAGGTTGTGTAGCGCCTGTTGGGTTATCTTCATCACTTCCGCCTGACTGGCGTTCGCTATGAAGTTGGTTCCCTGCAGGGTCATAGGTATATTTCAATTGCTCTAGTAATGTTCCCCCAGGTCCTTGATGTTGGATCTCTAAGACTTGTCCTAACGCATCGTAGTTGTACGTGCTTTGCGTGTTGTTCGGTAGAGACTTACTAGCTAATCTACCATTGGCATCATAGGTATAGTTCGTCTTCATACCTGTTCCATCTGTGACTTGCTCAATCAGTCCAGAATTATCGTAGGAATAACTGACTACCGTATTGTCTGGATAGATGATCCGACTACGTTCTCCCGTCGCTGTCCACTCATAACGAATGTTCTTATTATTTCCGTCAATGACTTCCGTTAAGCGATCTAGAGCATCGAAGGTATAACGGGTATCACCTGTGCTATCTTTCATTAATGTACGACGACCCGCTAAGTCATATTCGTAGCTGACCTGTTGACCATCACCATATATAATCTGATTCAATCGGTTAACAGCGTCATAACTGTATGAAGTCGTCAACTGATCTGGATACACCATGGATGTCTGATTCCCATTGGCATCGTACGTAATTGTCGTCTTTTCTAGAAGTGGATTCACGGATTGTTCCACTTGATTCAACTTGTTGTAGCTGTAAGATGTTACATGCCCTAACGCATCGGTCTTCGTAAGAAGATTACCTAAAGCGTCATACGTGTAACTCGTAGCATTGCCAGCTGCATTCGTGACCTTCGTCAAGCTTCCAAGCATATCATATTCGAATTTCGTTTCTTGGTTATTCGCATTCAGAATGTGATTGACTTGACCTAGTGCATCATAGGCATACGTCGTCTCATGACCTAATGCGTTTCTAATGCTTGTATTACGATCAACGACATCATATTCATAATGTGTGATACTACCGCTTGGCTCAGTAACAGCTGTTACACGCCCACGGTCATCGCGAGTCATCGCTGTCTTACGATTCATCGGATCTATACTTCCGACTTCAAGTCCGCGTTCATCGTAGATCGTCTGCCACTTGCTGTTCTCTGTCATCGTCGAGAGGGTATTCCCGTTCTCGTCATATTCATATTCAGTTTTGATACCTAAGGCATCTGTCATCGTTGTTAATCTGCCTATAGCATCATAATCATACCAAGTAATATTGCCGAGTGGGTTCGTTACTTTCTTGATTTGTCCATTGGCATCATACTTGTACTGTGTAACCTCACCGAGTGCATCTGTGACCGTCATCAATTGATTTCGGCTGTTGTACGTATTCGTTGTTGTGTTTCCTTTGGCATCCGTAAATGTCAATTGGTTTCCGACAGCATCATACGTATATGACGTCACATGGCCTTCTGGATCTGTTGCCTTCACCATCTGACCCATGCTGTCATATTGATACTTCGTTACACCACCATTCTCATCCCGTTCTTCTACAACATTCCCAACCGTATCATAGATCGTAGCACTCGTATTCTGAAGTGCGTCTACTGTTGAGGTTAGTCGGTTCACTTCGTAAGCATAGTTGGTCGTTCCACCTATAGCATTACTCTGTGCTACCAAGTTACCATTATCATCATATGTTGCACTTGATGTCTGCTGTAGTGCATCTTCTTGTGCAGTCATACGTCCCTTTAGATCATACTCAAATTTACCGAGAACACCTTGTGTATCACTGGTTTCCGTTACCCTGTGTAGAGGATCACGGGTCACTTGAGTAATATATCCTGTTGGATCTTTGATCGATCGGGCGAATCCAGCTGTATCATTGGTAATCGTCGTTACAGCTCCTGTAGCATCCTTCATGACCGTTGGAATGCCTCGGCTATCATAATCAACCGTTGTAATGTTACCTAGAGCATCCGCTGTTTGTGTAATGTTCCCAGCCGTATCATAACTATAGCTGTTCTTGTAACCAAGTGAATCTGCAACTTCTACAGGTCTATTCAACGCATTATAACGAATCACTGTGGATTCACGATTGCCATCCACGAATTGTATAACGTTTCCTCGTTCGTCGAATTCCATTTGTTGCATGCTACCATTTCCATCCTGCACAGCAATCAATCGATCAGCATCATCATAACTCAGTGCCGTAGTAGAGCCATCCGCACTGCGAATCTCAGACATTAAGAAACGATCGTTCCATACATATGACGTACTATGATTCAATGCATCACTATGCTTCGTCTCACTCACTGAGGTTAATGTAGAAGAAACATCCGCTGGAGTTCCTCCCGTCTGGCCCGATGAGGATCTAGTTGAGACTGAACCTGTTCCACCATCCACTGGATAAGTAAGAATAGTCTTTCCTGAACCTATACCTGATTGGACCTGCGGTGTCTTATTCGGAGTCATGTCTCCACCGATTGCGAATACGCCGCCGGTCTTCACTTTCATCTGATTATTAACGCTCACATTGTCTCTTACGAACAAATCTCCGCCCGGTATGTTGATATCCGCTACCAAGTTGTTCGAAACCATGCCACCTAAGACCATTTCCTTAGCAATATTCATAATTACTTCGGTATTAATGTGTAACTCGCCTTGAACGACAACGCGGTTGGCATCCACCGTAAGTTGTCCACTATTATATGTCAGACTTCCCGCGTACAACGTATCCGCTACGGTAACAGCCGAATCATTATTAAGATGTAGCGTTCCATCTACCCATATATTTCCGTAATTATTACCTACACTGATAGCGTTTAGCGCAAGCTTCGTATTAGCATTCAATGCTTGTTTCACAATCAACGTACCGTATATCGTGATTGTCATATCTTTGTTCGTATTCATGCCATCGGCAATAAGTACGACCGGCTTGGTTGGGCTTCCCAACGTAACGCCGTTCTCAACATTCAGTTGACCTGTCTTAATCACGACAGGATTACTATTACTTGCCTGAATTGCAGCCTGAACGGTGCTCATATCGGAGTTCACAGATACTGCTGATTGCTCATACATGCTCATCTTCGCATGGATATCTGTGCTTAGACTTCCCATATAACCCGTGATCGCCGGCTTAAGACCGTCAATGATCATATATGGAGGAGCATTCTGCAAGTTATGCATCGTGCCAGATAGTAGCACTTTGTCTGAATCCGCAATATCTCTTCCATTGTTAGGATCAATACTTACCGGTCCACTCGGAATTGGACCTTCCTCTTCTTCTTCTTCTCCACGAATGACGGGAGCCACCTTGCCTTCATAGCTCGACGTACTCTTCGATCCGTAGAAATCAGTAAAGCTTGTTACACGCATATGTTGATCATATGTGACATTCATGGATGCCGTCTGATTAGGATCAGTCACACCCGTCACGTGATGCGCACTATCGTATGAGAACTTCGTAACTGCATCATTCACATCCGTGAATGAGATCATATCGTTAGCAGCTGAATAACCATATTGTTGCTTCCGATTGGTATGGTCTGTCACTGTCGTTAACTGATTATTCGCATTATATGAAAGTGTTAATGAAGCGCCATCGGTTGATACCGCTTGTAATAACTTTCCTTGATAGCTAAATGTAATCTGATTATGATTGCTGTCGATGATCGATGTCAGAAGCCCACCTGCATTGAACCTATAATGTTCACCTTGTGGTGTCAGCACATCATATCCACCTGATGAGGCTTGTGACAATGTAAGATCTGTTCCACGCGGTGTTAAATATCGCCCACCTGTGAGTGGAATGAACTCGTATCGGGAACCATCAGGTTGCATAAGTTCCATCTTGCCATCTACAGGGGTAAGCGACCATTCATAAGAATGATGCCATCCAAGACCGATAGCCCCTTCATATGGGTCGCGACTTAGATAGTTCAATCCGAATTGAAGTGGCATTAATGCCTGAAGTACCATAGAATCCGTCGTGAATGTAAAATCTCCCCGTGCCGGTTCAACGTAATCCTGCCCCAATGGATTAACAATCCGTAGACGTTTCTTAATTGCCGCTTCCGTGAACTGCGTAAGATCTGCTTGCGTGATTGGTTCGATCACTTCTGGATCTTGCAAGATCAAGGAAGTTGCGCCCGTGATGGTACCTGGCACAGTTGCCGTCACATGATTAAGTGTAGCCACTTCCACTGCCTTAGCTCTTGTGGAAGCTGTAGAATCCGTTGCATAGTAGTAACTTGCTAAAGCTTCCCAAGTCAATGGGAAGGAAGGTACGGAAACATTCATGACCTTCAACACTTCTGAATAACTAGATACTAACGTACCCTTTTTCGCTTTGGCTGTAATATGAGAGATCTTACCAGCATCTAAGCTGATCTCGCTACTCCATTGGCCTTGCGTATTAACCGGTATATTATTTACGCTCTGCTTCTGATCCCCTAGAGAATAACGAATCTCGAGATCAATGGTTGTACCCGCCTGTGAAGTACCCTTCACTAATGCTTTACCGGCAGAAGAACCAGATTCCACTGTCATCGATGAAGGTGCCTTCGGCTGTACCGAGTTCACAATTTCAAAACTTCCAATCTGCCCGTAATAGACACCAACTCCGTTATACGTTGCGGGTGACACACAGATGTTATAGCGACCTTCTGGAAGAGCTACTCCACCTATTTTTCCGTCCCATTTCACGACATGTTCAATATAATCATTGCCCACCTTCGTGGCATAATCGTCACTTGCAATTAAACCTAACAGCTTAGGAGATGCACCGTTCGGCTGAGGTGTACACACATTGATGTTCGTAGGATGGCTAGTCTGTCCACTATCCGCTGCATTAAATTTGAAGCGAATCTCAGTAGTACCACCTTCATCTGTGTTGATCTCACTCGGTACGATCTGCACGTTAGTCGAAGCAAAGGCTTTCTCCGTGAGCACATCTACGCCTGGTAATAGTGGAACTGAGGTGACTAGCAGCAAGAACACAAGGGTTAACGAAATAATCCTGTTGATGCTAGCTTTCCTCTTTCTGCGAACCGTACTTGAAAATATCATAAATATTATTCACTCCCTAATCATTATTATAAAAGTTCTAGCTTAAGCATTAATCGATAGATCACAGTAGCCGCTTGCGCTCTTGTTGATGTCTGAAGAGGTTCTAACTTATCTCCATTACCTTCAATTAACTTCAGTTGAGTAGCATCGATAACGAACGTCTTCGCCCAAGGACTCACAGAAGTATGATCGGTAAACTTAGTCAGATCAGTTGACTGCACCTCTTGCCCAGCACCCTGAAGTCTGTTTCCTGCGGCACGCATCATCATCGCCATCATCTGTTCACGTGTGAGTGCTGCATCTGGATGGAATACTCCATGATCTCCTTCAACAATACCTGCTGCAGAAGCTGCTTCGACCCATCCATAGCTCCAATTCTTCGCTTGCACGTCTGAGAATGTAGGTGAAGATGAGAATATTGGTTCCATGCCCATCGCACTTACTAGTAATTTCGTGAATTGTGCTCTTGTAAGCTTGCCATTCGGAATAAAGGCATCTTCGGTCATACCATTAATAATTCCTCTAGCAGACAACACTTCAATGGAATTAGATGCCCAGTGTTCTGAAATATCAGAGAACGTCACTTGACGCAACATGACTGCATATATCCCAGGTTCTTGAATAGAAGCTTGTACGAATCCATCCTTCACACCTGTTATTCCGCCAATATAAGTCCAGTATGAATGTGCTGTGTCGTATTTATAAATACCAAGCTTCTCGCGTTCGGCTTTCCATTTGGCTAAGTCTTTGTATCCTAATGTAAGTTGAACGGGTTGTCCGAACGTAGAAGCTGTATCCACTTGCCAGATCGAATTATCCGATTCAATGGATCTTCCTAACTCATCTCGAAGAGGTCTATTATCTAAACTAATCTGAGATAGACTGACCTTAGATTCCTTCGTAAACGCACCTGCTGGAACTTTCAACTCAGCCATACCATCCTTCGAAGTCACCATTCCACCTTGTGCACCAAACACAGCTGATTCTGTCGATAT
Organism: Paenibacillus sp. Y916; assembly: GCF_056786435.1. NCBI lineage: Bacteria > Bacillati > Bacillota > Bacilli > Caryophanales > Paenibacillaceae > Paenibacillus > Paenibacillus sp. Y916. The sequence continues at coordinate 147,700 of NZ_JBXCJA010000007.1, forward strand.
CACTTTGTTATCCGTACCCTGAGGAATGACAGGTTGGGAAGAAGACTGACCTCCAGATCCTCCTGTTGATGGTTGTTCAGACGAGGACCCATCCAGACTAACGGTAACGAATGAATCATCCGTCGTACTATATACGAACTTATCGCCGTTAAACCCGATGTACTGTCTTCCTTTCGTTGCGCTTGTCACTGAATACATGGATGCCGTAGACAGATTCACACCTCGCAGAACCGGTTGTCCATTTACCTGTTCCAAATACACGGCTTGTGTATCACCCATCGACATAACCGAATAATCGACATCTTTCACACTCATTGGAGCTAGATCCTGCGACTGTGCCTTAAGATCCGTAAGTGACATCACAACGAACTTGCTCTCAGAAGAACCATTCTTCTGTTTCCACAAGACGTAATTACCATTGGTCACGAACCAATCCACGTCGTTCGAACCACCTAGATTAATCAGTGATCTTCTAACGCCTGTGCTCAGCGTCAACATACTGAGTCCACCATCTCTTGCATTCTTATAGACGACAATACCGTTCGCAAGAACAGGAAATTTACCCTCTCCCAGTGCAATCTCCGTATTCGTTGGTAAGTCATGGTATATCATCGATCCGTACAGATTCCGATCGAACCAGACTACACCATTTCCGTCCACGTAAGGGTTACCGTATTCACCCGAACGCACGTTTAGTTTCTGCTGCACGCCTGACTGAAGATTGTAACTATAGATATCCCAGTACAAGGATGACGGGTCCTGCGTACCCTTATCTGCCCAAACAACTCTATCCCCCTTAATATAGGGAGCATCTTTTGCCGTCTTACTCGTGGTTAGTACTTTTTCTTGTTTCGTCGATTCATTGCGGTAGTGAATCTGTTTGTTACCCTCACTATCCTTTTCCATCCATATAATCTGGTCCCCTGACACACTGAAATCTGTCCGATTCGATGCCGTTGCGCTCTCTGCATGTATTTCAATAGGCATCGCGACTAGGAATAATACGCTACTGATACACATCGATAGCGCCACCATTAGCGGAATCATTCTCATTTTTGTTAGGATATTGACTGACTTCATCTTCTTCTCTCCTCATTTCCCATGATCTAACACACACCAACTAATATGTTGGTAATAGTTCCTCCGAATCAGGACTTCTCCCGATTCACTCCACCTTTGTATGTACTTTTATTACTACAGTCTCACTTCATCGTTCTTTATCCCTTCCTTTCACTAGGACAAAGCGGAAAATTTTGACGAGTCTTATTTGATTATCGGAATAATATCCCAATAAAAGAAGAAGTGAACAACAATTGATTCTTTAGACCTATATTTAAACACATAAAAAACGCGACAAAAGTCCGATTCCACTTTTGTCGCGTTTAGGTATGAACACATTTAACTATCCATCGTTACGCCTGTTGCCTTACTACCATCTAGATCTCGATGGCATTGTGTCAACAGCTCCTCGTTCAGAAGATGATACAGCGATGTGAATTGCTCTCTTGGCTTGGCTGTAAACTTTCGGGCTGTATCTTTGTAATCTAATGAGCTAATGTGGGATTGTATTTCTTCTGGAAGAGCGGATTGAACAAGAATCTGCAACATGGTAGACTTTTCATTAGGTCGCCTCCTTCAAATCGTCTTGTAGGGTGCAAATGACTTTACAGAGAAAGTGACCTTTTAACTATCATTTATCGTTGCATGTTCTGCTCCCTTTGGGGTAATCTCTTAGTAAATAATCAAAGGAGAATCTCTCAAATGAAAAGTCTATTACTTATTGAAGATGACAAGCAAATTTGTGAGCTGCTTGAATATGTATTTGCTAACAAATATCAACTGGAGCAAGTCCATTCGGGAACAGAAGCTCTTTTGAAAACAAATAAAAATCAGTATGACTTGGTGCTTCTTGACTTAATGCTGCCTGGCGTGACAGGTGAAAGCGTCTTGGAGACGATTCGAAAAACTTCCCCTGTACCTATCATCGTTCTGACTGCCCTTAGTGACAAAGAACAGACGGTGCGCTTGTTAAAGATGGGAGCGAATGATTACATCACCAAGCCTTTCCATGTAGAAGAGCTTGAGGCCAGAATCGAGGTTCAGCTACGTAATGCTGTTCCAACAAAAGCACCTACCGCTGAACTATCTTACCGCAACCTGATATTGATACGCGAAGAGTATAAAGTATTGGTCTATGATAGAGAGATTCAAGTGTCTCACAAAGAGTACAAGCTGCTAGAATTGTTACTGCTTCATCCTAAGAAAATCTATTCCAAGGCTAACCTCTACCAGACAATCTGGCAGGATGATTACTTTGGTGGGGAGAACACCATCAACGTTCATATCAGTACACTAAGAAAAAAGTTGAAGGATGCTGATCCTGATACAGAGTATATCGAGACGATCTGGGGCATGGGAATCCGTCTAGCTGAGGGGAATGAGTAACATGTTGTGGCTGCTTAGTATCCTGCTTATTGCTGTACTGGCCTATCTCGGTTTAATTCTGTCCGACTTGAAGAAAATCACCCAGCAACTCGACTATATCGCCACGAATGATACCAATGCGGAGTTAACCTCCACTTCCAAGAATAGCATCTTGAGACGGTTATCAGACAATAATAATCGATTAATTAAGCAAAATAAAATCTATAACCAGGAACGATATCTCAAGGAAAAACAAATGCATGAGGTCATCACCAATCTCACTCATGATCTTAAGACACCTTTGACCGTTTCTTCAGGCTATACACAAATTCTCTTACAGGAGCCTGAGCTTGCCAAGCAGCATGAGATGATTCAGAAGATCGATAGTAGCTTAAATTCCATCTCTCATTATCTTCATTACCTCATGGAATATAATCTGATTCAGGAGAAAATGTTAACCCCTGAGTTCCACAAAATAGAGGTGTCTGAGCTATTAACCCAAAGCTTATTTACCTATTATGATGAGTTGCAAAAAAAACAGCTCTCCTTGGAAGTTCATATTCAGGAGCAGCAATATCTCATTACCGATGAAACGATTCTGCAAAGAATTTTCCAAAACATATTAGGTAATATTCTGAAATATGGCTATCAAAAGGTACAGATCTCGCTCACATCACAACAAGACCATTTGATCATTCAATTTATGAATGGTTTAGCCAATCCTATTGTAGATGCTGACCGGCTATTTCAGCGCTTTGTCACTGAAGATCCTTCTCGCTCCAACAAAAGCACAGGGTTAGGTCTATCCATTGTAAAAAACCTGACAAAAGCTATAAAGGGTGACATTACACTCACTACAGATGCAGAAGCCTTCTACGTGACTCTTCAATTCAAGAACAGCAGAGATCATTAGTTCTCTGCTGTCTGGCACTGTGGCTATAGTTCTTTATGACGGATAACAAAGGCGCTTCCTACGAGAGTGGTGGCAATAGTAGCAAGACTCACGAAGATATAAGGAATTAATTCTGTGCCTGCGATTAAACCCTGACCCATAGTCTGAGCAAGTGAGAAGAAATCAAAATATTTGAGCCCCTCCCACTCTATGAACGTATAGATCAACTGAATGATAATGGGATAAACAATGATAAATATAGAGGCGATAATATTGCTAGTTGTCAGGAACAACACTAGTGTCGCCAAACTAAAGATCACGCTAATACAAAAGCTTAAGCTTAACATCGCAATGAGCGCATCCTTTAGAACTTCACCCGTATGAATCCCTTCTGTACCATATCTAAAAAAGGCAATAAGAGCCGTTGTACCAAAATATAAAAAAGTTCCTAATAACAAAGCAGTCAACTGCGTAAAGTATTTGGAAAGAACAAAGGAGATTCGGCTCACACCAGAGGTTAACGTATTTTTATACGTTCTTTGTGAGAATTCGTATCCTATAATGATAACAAAGAATGCGATAAACAAATAAACAAGGAGACCACTAGAAAAAGAAGCACCAGTGAGAGCTACAGCCATATTCCAGGAAACATTGGTTTGAGATTGACCCTCCATAACAGAATCACTCTGAACCCCCACTGTACCTACACTTTCAGTAGACACATTTCCCACTGCAAAAGTAATAACAGCGAGTAATATGATATAAAAACCTTTGGTACGGAGTAAACGATAGCAATCAGCTTTCATTAAACGAATCATGAGTGTGTACCTCCGAATTGTTGAATAAGATTGGTGTAGTAATTTTCTAAGCTGCTTTCCTTTTTACCAATAAAATCAATAAGAACACCATTCATAGCTAGCAATTGATTGATACTGGCAACGGTCGATTTCTGATCTGAAATGTGAATTTCATTCCCCTGTACAACCTGGAATTGATCACCAATCGCTTCCTTCAAGATCACGGCAGCCTGAGCTGTATTTTGCACTTTAACTACAATGGCTTCCGTACATAATGAATCGAATTCTTCCTTCGTAATTTCTTGAATCATTTCACCTTGATGAATAAAGCCAAAACGTGTAGATACATGATATAATTCGCTCAAAATATGACTAGAGATCAGAATGCTTGTGTTTCTCTCCCTATTAATCTTCTCCAGCAATTCACGGAACTCAATAATCGCTATCGGATCTAATCCATTAATCGGTTCGTCTAGAATAAGAAAATCCGGGTTATTCACCAATGCCATCGCAATACCTAAGCGTTGCTTCATACCTAACGAGAAGTTGTGGAATTTCTTCTTACCCGTATTCGCCAAGTTCACGAATTCCAACATTTCTTGAATGATCGAGTAATCATGGATTCCCTTCTGGATGCAAACGATCTTCATATTCTGATAAGCGGTCAACTTATTAAATGCCACTGGCGCTTCAATAACAGCTCCGATCCGTTGTAAAGCAGTATGATAGTTCTTCGCTCCTTTCGACTTGCCTAATAGTGTGATCTCACCCTTCGATTCTGTTGAGAGATCTGTGATGAGCCTCATGATCGTTGTCTTCCCTGAGCCATTTCGACCGATAAGGCCGTAGATATCTCCCTTTCTTACCGTTAACGATACTTGATTCAATGCTTTCTCTGATCCAAAAGACTTGGATACCTTTTCTAGTGATAATACACTTGTTTCCATACTGTCCACTCCCCTTCTTTCTGCTACAAACTATATAAGAATTGAAATCCTGTATGTAATACTTGCAATCTACTGCACCTTCCCTTTGATATCTCTACTTTATCTGTCATTCATTAAGTAATCTCTTAAGCGAATCTTAAATCATTCTTAAAAGTTGATTCAGATAACAAACTGACTTTTCGAATGGTGGTAAAGTGAAGTCATAGTCATAACTTTCCCCCAATATTGTAATAAAAAAAAATCCAGCGATAGGAGTATACTGATATCCCTACCGTCAGATTCTTCTTTGGATTCTATTCTTCTTTAACAAGTTAACTAACTGAAACATAGCTCTAAGTGGTATGAGCAATATGGTCAGCAAGCGCCATCGCGGCAGCATATCCGGAGCTCCAGGCCCATTGCAGGTTATAACCACCGCAATCTCCATCCACATCCATAACCTCACCGGCCAAATACAGCCCAGGTACTAGCTTAGATTCCAACGTTCCTTCGATTAGCTCAGTCGTATCAATGCCACCGGCTGTTGTTTGCGCATTCGTGAAGCTATTGGTATCGGTCACTTTAAATTCCCAACGCTTCATGATTCGATACAATATTTTCTTCGTTTTCCACGATAGATCCTGACAAAGTAGGTGAAGCTCTTGATCAATTCCTGCCTCCTTCAGCAGAACAGGAATCAGCTTCTTGTTGATGATGCCGATAAGGGAATCCGCAACAGTCCGGTGTCCGAAGATCCCCCAGTGCGTTTCCAGAAACTCAACTATCTCTTCCTCCGTGCGGCCAGGCATCAATTCAACCGATAATGTCACAGATTCTCCTCTGCCGAGATTATACGCAGCCTTCCTGCTTAGCTGGAGTATTGGCGGGCCAGAGATGCCATAGGCCGTAAATAGAATTTCCCCATATTCAGTGCGGATGACTTCATTGTTTACGATAATATGAGCATGTCCTTCGAATTTTATGCCGGACAGTTCCTCCAAATATGGATAGTCTAACTTTAATTGCACAATCCCCGGCACAGGCTCAATCAGAGTGTGCCCCAGACGTTGGACAAGCGTATAACCAGATCCATCCGTTCCCGTTTTCGGAGCAGTAAGACCACCCGCACATAGAAATAGGTATTCGCTGGTATAAACGACCTGCTCCTCTGTCTCTGTTTGGCATTTAATCGTGAAGCGCGGATGTTCCGTCGAGACGATAACATCCAACACTTTATTCTTGAAATATATCGGAACATTCCGATCCTCCAGAGCAAGGCGAAAAACACCCGGCACGGATGCGGCTTGCAACGACATGGGATACATCCGACCATCCTCTAAGGGTATAAGAGGAAGCCCGAGCGAGGAGAAAAAGTCGATCGTCTGGCGCACACCAAATTGCTGTAGAACAGGCAATGGAAATCCAGCCTGATTGCTGTGATACTTGTGCGATAAAGCGACCGCTTCATCCGTACCCGTCGCAGTAGATTCGTTCGTAATGTTGCAACGCCCATTGCCCGTCGTTAATATCTTCTTCCCCATCCGGTCATTGCTTTCAATCATTGCGGTATCAATACCTTGGTCCCGTGCAGTAAGAGCAGCCATCATACCTGCAGCGCCTGCACCGATAATTAACAGCTCGTGGTGCTTAGAATTCTGATCCTCATACATATTGATCGATGCATCCCTTTTCCTATAAATTCATTATATTTGCTTAGCAAGCGCCATCGCAGCCACATAACCAGAACTCCAGGCCCATTGTAGATTATAGCCGCCGAAATCCCCGTCCACATCCATCACCTCGCCAGCCAAATAAAGCCCAGGTATTAGCTTGGATTCCAGCGTTCCTTCGATTAGCTCGGTTGTATTGATGCCGCCCGCTGTCACTTGCGCATTCGCGAAGCCATTGGTATCAGTCACTTTAAATTCCCAACGCTTCAAGATTCGATACAATTTCCCCTTGGCTTTCCACGATAGATCCTGGCAAAGCAGGTCTGGCTGCTGATCGATGCCTGCCTCCTTTAGCAGGACGGGAACCAACTTCTTGTTGAAGATGCCGACGAGGGAATCCACAACAGTCCGGTGTCCGAAGCTCCCCCAGTGCATTTCCATAAATTCAACTACCTCTTCCTCCGTGCGGCCCGGCATCAGATCAACCGATACGGTTACAGATTCTCCCCTTGCGAGATGATGCGCAGCCTTCCTGCTTAGCTGGAGAATTGGCGGGCCGGAGATACCATAGTTCGTGAAGCCAATTTCACCATATTCGCTGCCGATGACTTTACCCTTTACGATAATATGAGCTTGTCCCTGAAATTTGATGCTGGACAGTGCCTTCATATGCGGATTTTCTAGCTTCAATTGCACAATGGCCGGAACAGGCTCGACTAAGGTGTGTCCCAGACGCTCGGCAAGCGTATAACTAGGACTATCTTTTTCCGGATTCGGACCGGTAAGGCCACCCGCACATAGAAACAGATATTCACTAGTATAAACAACCTGCTCCTCTGTCTCCGTTTGGCATTTAATCGTGAAGCGCGGATGATCCGTCGAAACGATAACATCCAACACTTTATTATTGAGGTATACCGGAACATTCCGATCCTCCAGCGCAAGCTCAAAAATATCCAGCACCGATGCAGCCTGCAGCGACATCGGATACATCAAGCCCTCCTTCAATCTTGTAAGCGGAAGCCCGAGCGCTGAGAAAAAATCAATGGTTTGACGGATGCCAAATTGCTCCAATACAGTCAATGGAAATCCAGCCTGATTACTGTGATACTTGCGCGATAAAGCGATCGCTTCATCCGTACCCGTCGCAGTGGATTCATTCGTAATGTTGCAGCGACCATCACCTGTCGTTAATATCTTCTTTCCAATCCGGTCGTTGCTCTCCAATATAGCTGTATCAATACCACAGTCACGCGCAGTTATAGCAGCCATTAAACCTGCTGCGCCCGCACCAATAATGACTAGTTTATGGTGGTTCCTATTTTGAAATTCATTCATATTTTTCGATCACCCTGTTTCACATTGTAAATCAATATTATAACATTAAGTAAGTAGTAAATCCTAACTTACATCTGAACAAATATGACATCCTGATTAGAAAGGTGCATTGCCTGTTACTAATGGACATCCAGTTCTCTTACTATAATTGTTCCCATTTCAGCGCGACTCATAAACATATAATAAACAGAGCCAATCCCCTTTTCAAGAGGTCTGGCTCTGTTTATTTGTAAATTATTATGCTCTTTTGAAACAGATCAGTAAAAGAAGTTCTTCTATAGCTCTTTATAAGCTGGCTGCATCATCCCTTGAATGGGCTGATCTTCTTGGTACTCATAATATTGTGACTGAGCTTGTGCTTCCACTGACGGCTGCTGATATGGCTCGTCCACATACATAATTCTGCGCTGAATTTGCATGAGACCGTTCACCACGCGAAGCGCGATCCAAAAAAGTACAAGTCCAACGCCTACGTACAGCATATACTGCTGATTATAGGTCCAATCGATATGAAAATAACTAAACAAGCTATTCTCTAAAATATCAAGCTTCATTTCATTCATCAGAATAATATGCACGACTGGAAGAGCAATAAATCCTAATCCTAACGAAATCACCGTTACCATAATAACAAAGAACACAATGCCTGTTACAAATCTTAGTAATACGAGCAGCAGATTTCGTATGAATAGCCCCCCGTCAAAACCTCTCACCATTCGCATCAACCAATTCCCTCTGAATTCAGACTGTTGATTGTAGGTATACGAAACGGAAGGTGTCGGTAAACCTAAAATTTGTCTAATCATGCTTTGTTCAAAATTAACAATCCCATTCAACAGCTTAGCTACTCCAAAAAACAACGGTATTCCAATAAATATTGGAGTTAAACCGATTGATAGTGCAAGTCCCGTTATCGCTACTGTAAAATAAATAATCCCTAATGGGAGGGATAACAATAAATAAAGGATCGTTGCATAAGTTTTGGGATTAAAAAGTACCCAATTCACCTTACCTGTTGGCGCCTTTGCAGTCACTTCTATTGCCTTCATATTCAAACACTCCTTTGGCTACATATGTCACGCTCTAAGTTATAAATCCATTATAACCGCCTTATCTACCTGACATAACCGTCTTAAGGGGGATCTGAACCTAGACCTTAGACTAGGAGTGAACTGGGGGGGACTGTTGGTTTGATCATAACAAAAGCCCCCATTCCGTGAAGAATGAGGGCTTTTGATGTCTTACCTGTAAAGGGATATTAAGCATTTGCTCTTAATATATATCGATTAATTTCGAATTAGATAATCGAAAGCACCTAACGCTGCAGTAGCACCAGATCCCATAGAAATGATAATCTGCTTGAATGGACTATTGGTACAATCGCCAGCAGCAAACACTCCAGAAAGGTTAGTAGCTCCATGGCTGTTTACAACGATCTCGCCCATGCGAGTGCGTTCAACCGTGTCACCTAACCAATCTGTGTTTGGTACAAGGCCGATCTGTACAAACACGCCTTGCAATTCAATGTGCTTAACTTCTTCTGTATCGCGATCCATGTAGGAAATACCGTTAACCTTGTCCGTTCCGGTAATTTCTTTGGACTGCACGTTCTTAAGTACAGTAACGTTAGGCAGGCTGTAAAGACGATCTTGTAGAACAGCATCAGCTTTGAGCTCGGGTGCAAATTCAAGAACCGTTACATGGTTCACAATCCCTGCAAGATCAATTGCTGCCTCAATACCAGAATTACCGCCACCAACAACCGCAACATCTTTACCAATGAACAAAGGACCATCACAATGCGGGCAATAAGCCACGCCCTTGTTCTTGAACTCCTCTTCACCAGGTACACCCATATTACGCCAACGAGCGCCTGTCGAAACGATGACCGTCTTACTTTTTAGTACAGCACCGTTTTCGAGTTCAACTTCGATGAGATCCTTCTTCTCTAAACGCTTAACACGTTGCAATTTCATCACATCGATGTCGTACTCTTTCACTTGCTGTTCAATATTCGCTACAAGCTGAGGCCCTTCAGTATATTTCACACTGATAAAGTTCTCAATGCTCATAGTATCGTTGACCTGACCACCAAAGCGATCAGCAACAATACCTGTGCGAATCCCTTTACGTGCTGCATAAATCGCTGCACTAGCACCTGCTGGGCCGCCGCCAACAACAAGTACATCAAAAGGTTCCTTATTGTCAAACTCTGATGCATCAGGAGCATTACCCAGCTTGGCAAGAATCTCCTCGACCGTCATACGACCGCTTTCGAAGAATTCACCGTTAAGGTAAACACTTGGCACAGACATAACGTTTTTGCTTTCAACCTCTTCTTTGAATACTGCACCATCAATCATGGTATGAGTAATGCCAGGATTAAGAATGCTCATCAAGTTCAGTGCTTGTACAACATCAGGACAATTGTGACAGCTTAAGCTGATATAAGTTTCAAACGTATATTCACCTTGAATGCTTTTGATCTGATCAATAACGCTTTGCTCAACCTTTGGAGCTCTTCCACTAACCTGCAGTAACGCAAGTACTAATGATGTGAATTCGTGGCCCAATGGAGTTCCAGCAAAGGTTACGCCTGTATCTTCACCTACACGATTTACACTAAAGCTTGGTGTTCTAGATAATTGTGTTTTCTCCACCGTTATCATAGAAGACATGCTCGCAATTTCTTCGACCAGAGACAACATCTCTTCAGATGCTTCATCATTGCCTACGCTGACTTTTAACACTATATTACCTTCTAATAGCTGGAGGTATTGTTCTAATTGAGATTTCAGTTCATTATCTAGTTTCATATTTACGCACCTTCCTTAAATCTTGCCTACGAGATCAAGACTCGGCTTAAGTGTTGCTCCACCTTCTGACCATTTCGCTGGGCAAACTTCACCTGGATGGTTACGAACATACTGTGCAGCCTTGATCTTGTTAACAAGAGCACTTGCATCACGGCCAATGCCTCCTGCATTAATCTCAACAGTTTGGATAATACCGTCTGGGTCAATGATGAATGTACCACGATCAGCAAGACCGTCAGCTTCGATCAATACATCAAAGTTACGAGAGATTACATGTGAAGGATCACCGATCATAATATACTTAACCTTACCAATAGCTTCAGAGCTTGCATGCCATGCTTTATGAGTAAAATGAGTATCCGTTGAAACGGAATACACTTCAACACCAAGTTCTTTTAGAGTTTCGTATTGGTTCTGTAGATCTTCTAGCTCAGTAGGACACACGAATGTAAAGTCAGCTGGATAAAAGCAAACTACACTCCATTTACCTTTTAAATTTTCCTCAGTAACATCGATAAATTTACCGTCTTGAAATGCAGATGCATTGAATGGTAGTACTTCTGTTCCGATAAGTGACATAATTTATATTCTCCTCTTAAGTTCTATTTTTTAGTATTAACATAGCATATTCAGGCCTTCATACAAAACAACTTAAATATACTTTATAATCATTATTATCAACTAAATAATATAATCTGTCAAGTAATTTAGAACGATTATAATTAACAATTCAGTGAACATTCTAAAATGATTTAACTCATCATTCATTATGCTGCTAATTAAGCCATAGTATTCATTGCTTAAAGATGACTACCATTTCAAACACAAGCAAAACCCCCGGCCTCTTGTGGTGGGGGGTTACATACGGTATATACTTCGAAATCATATCTCACTATCCTCGTGAAAATTGCGTGCTTTCTTTTAGTTGGACGATATCATGGCCCGTTGGATTCTGGAAGGTACGAAGCCTAAATGTCGGTGCAACTGCAAAGATATGGTCAAAAATGTCCGCTTGAATCGATTCATACACGCCCCAGTTGGTATCATTGCTGAAAGCATAGATTTCAATTGGCAGTCCGTTATCTCCCGACGCTAACTGTCTGACAATCATGGTCATATCCTTATGAATTTTTGGATGATTCCTCAGATATTGATAGATGTATTCTCTAAATACACCTACATTCGTAAGCTGTCTACCGTTCACATTGCTCTCCTCATTAATCTGATGTTCCATGTTGTACGCGTTGATTTCATTTAATTTTATCGTGATATAATCGGTAAGGTAGTGAATCTTCTGAAACTCCTCAATCATTTCCATGGTACAAAACCTTATGCTGCTCGTCTCGATATAGACGCTTCGCTTAATCCTTCTGCCGCCAGATACTTGCATGCCTCTCCAATTCTTGAACGAGTCTGAAATGAGGGCGTAGCTCGGAATCATCGTGATCGTCTTATCGAAATTCATAACCTTTACCGTGTTTAATGTAATGTCGATGACATCTCCATCCGCATTATATTTAGGCATTTCAATCCAGTCACCGACACGCACCATATCATTCGATGATAATTGAACGCCTGCCACCAGGCCCAATATGGAGTCCTTGAAGATTAGCATCAGAACGGCCGATAAGGCACCAAGCCCACTGAGAATAATCAAGGGATTCTGGCCGATGAGGTTCGAGATAACCAGAATGCCACCGATGATAAACAGAAATATCTTCACCACCTGAATGTATCCCTTAATCGGTCTGATCTTGGAGACTTCAAACGAACGATAGATCGCATCAATAGCATTGAGCAGTGCATTAAGTACCATCATAGTTACGATAATCATATACGTTAATGCCGCTTTTTCAATCAAAGCTTGATAGGTCGGAAAGATGGACGCAGAATAATAGATGATGAGCGCCGGCACGAGATGCGACAGCTTGCGGAATACTTTTTTCTCCAACATGATATTATCCCACGTGTACCGATTGTTATTAATGAAGTGAATAATCGTCTTCAGCACGATTTTTTTGGCTATAAAATTGGCCAGTATCGAGACCGCAGCTATAAAAACAACCATGATCATATTCGAAAGATATCCAATGGTTTGTTCACTCATGCCAAATCCGTCTAGTTGATGTTTGATAAATTCCATTGTTTCCTCCTAACACAGTATATATTAGCCTATTATTATAGATTAGATTCTAGTGCTAAGCAAAGTTCAAAATAAAACATCTCTAGGCTTATTCGGAAAAGTGTAAAAATTTAAGAAGCGGCTTGGTATAACTGCCAAAAACAAAAAACCACCTAAATTGAACTGCACCCCGAATGTTAGACACAACTAACAATTGGAGGTGCAGTTCAAATAGGTGGTCTCACTGATTAAGTATGGAGGCGAGGCGAATCGTGGCTATGCAAAACCACGATTCGCAGAAATGTGATGCTAAGTATGTTGGAAAGGTCGCGAAATCTAACCCGTTCTGATTGTACTAGACAATAAGACAATTAAATTAAGTTTGCATATTCAAGCATTCTACGAATAATGATTACAATTTCAGCTCGAGTAACAGGGTCTTGTGATGCTAGTGTATGAGTAGTTTTCCCTTGCAGTAAGCCCGTTTCTATTGCCACAGCCACTGCACTTTCTGCCCACCCAGATACCTTATCTGCATCATGATACTGCCCTAAAATTTGTTCGACTTTATCATCTGATAAGGCAATTTTAACCCCTTTCATTTGCAATGCTCTCGTTATGACCACGATCGCTTCTTCTCTTGTCATGCTTTGATTAGGTAGGAACGAGCCATTCTCATACCCTTGAATGAGCGATCTATTCATTGCAGACTGTATCGAAGCTGCTGCCCAGTTTTCAGAGTGAAGATCATCGAACTGGCCTTGATATGGAGCGCTAATTAACCCCAATGCTCTACCCAATATTGCTGTAAATTCCGCTCTTGTTACATCCGCATTGGGCGCAAAAGTCGTTTCCGTTTTACCATTCACAATCAATTGGCTTGCAAATTCCTCGATAGCTGCTTCTGCCCAATGTTCCTGAATATCTCCAAAACTTTGCTGATGTGAAATTAGTGCAATCGTTCCATCCACAAACGTATAAACTTCAGCATAACGCTTTCCATCTTTCACAACGATTTTCGACGGTACACGGACAAATGAACCATCCTCTGCTATCACGACAGCAGTTGCATTATTCAGTTCCATCGATGAACCTAGCAGTAAAGTACGTTTGTTGTAATGCTTGCTTTCAACATGAGATACAGCTTTGTCATCCTTCTCGTAATAAACAAACATCGTTAGTGGTTGGCCAACGATAGACATATTGTGAAGGAATGGATAGGGTGTACTCGACTGTTCACGAATGACAAATGTTAAATTTACTCCCTGATCAAATTCAGTAACACCCAATTGAGCTTTTATTTTTGCTAAATCCTCATTAGCTGCATCCCATATCATCGTTCCATCTTCTGTCACGATTTGAAATACGATCCCTTTATCGATCAGAAGATCTATCGTATCCCCATCAATATCAATCAATATATGCTCTATTGCAAAGTTGACTACGACACTTAACTTTTCTCCTCTAGCCAATTGTTGAACATATGGAATAAATTCATTTGGATCCAATGTAAGTTTTAAGACTTCTTTACCGTTTTCTTTTACAATCGTCCCATTCCAGAGGCGCAGATTGGACTCGCCATCTACCGTAATGTTCAATTTGTTTTGTTGCTGATTATTGTCTGTAGGCGTGGTTGAGGTCGGCGTATTTGGAGCCGACGTAGTTGGGGCCGGCGTAGTTGGGGCCGGCGTAGAGTTCAGTACGGTAATGGTAAAAGCCGCATCATTTCCCGCATTGAACCTGAATACGAGACTATGTGCTCCTGTACTTAGCGTTGCCAGATACTCCTTCTTCAGTGTGACCTCATCACCAGCACCGTTCACGTCATATTCACTTGAAGCTACTGGTGTACCAGTAACTTCGATACCTTGGAACGTGTTGCCTAATAAACCTAGTTGTACTTTAATATCAGCATAACCTGATGCTGATGCATGTTTATCAAAGCTCGCTGTGCTTGGTGTGATTGTGCTATTTGCTAGTGTACTGTCGCTTACCGTTAGCGTTAGCGTTACATCGTTGCCTGCACTGAAGCTGAAGTCAAAGCTATGTGCTCCTGTGCCTAGTGTTGCTAGATACTCCTTCTTCAGCGTAATCTCATTACCCGCTCCGCTCACGTCATAGACACTTGAAGAAACTGACGTTCCTCCCGCTTCGATGCCTTGGAACGTGTTGCCTTGCAAATCTAACTGGACTGTAATATCTGCATAACCTGGTGCTGAAGCATATTTATCAAAGCTCGCTATGCTTGGGGTGATTGTACTATTCCCTGGCGTGCTGTCGCTTACCGTGAGCGTTAGCGTTGCATCGTTGCCTGCACTGAAGCTGAAGTCAAAGCTATGTGCTCCTGTGCCTAGCGTTGCCAGATACTCCTTCTTCAGTGTGACCTCATCACCAGCACCGTTCACGTCATATTCACTTGAAGCTACTGGTGTACCAGTAACTTCGATACCTTGGAACGTGTTGCCTAATAGACCTAGTTGTACTGTAATGTCAGTATAAGCTGATGCTGAGGCATATTTATCGAAGCTCGCTGTGTTTGACGTAATTATACTGTCCGTTGCAGCCCTCGTCACCGTGACGGTATACGTTTTCGTATTACCGTTACCTGATGTAACAATCACCGTTACGGTATTGTCCCCGACGTTTAGCGCTATAGCTGTAGGATGACCGCTCGTTACAGAGACGCCGTTCACCGTCATCGTTGCTCCGACATCCGCAGTCGTTGGCGTTACATTTATGTTCGTCACATCATTATCGACGCTTGCCGTGTAGCTTGTTGTTTCCGAACTAAATGTTGGTGATAATGTACTGCTACTCAGCGTAAGTCCACTCAATTCGGTACTATACCCAAATTTCATAAGACGGTCAGCCATAAATGGAATCATCCAAATATTTTCCCCATCATACACGCCGCCAAGGAACGCACTTCCACCTTTTGTAAAACCATTAGGCCAATTGTTGTATCCCGCCATTTCACCGGTTAACGAGTCAACCTTGATTAGTCGATCGGCATTACTTGGAATGAGCCATATACTAGTACCATCATACACGCCGCCAGTGAAACTACTGCTCCCTTTTGCAAAGTCTCTAGGCCATCCGTTGTATCCGGTCATATCTCCAGTTTTCGTATCAAATTTAACTAGATGAGTAGCATTATGAGGTATCATCCATATATTGGTTCCATCGAAGACACCTCCCCAAAATGCATCTGTACTTTTGGAAAATCCGCTAGGCCAATTGTTGTACCCCGTCATTTCACCTGTTTGGGGATCAACCTTAATTAGTCGATCTGCACTGTTCGGAATGAGCCAAATACTAGTACCATCAAATATCGAACCATAAAATGAATAACTACCAAGGATCGTTCCGCTTGGCCAACTATTGTAACTAGTCATTGCTCCAGTCGTTGTATCAACCTTTATTAAGCGACTGCCATAATAGGGGGCAAGCCATATGTTGGTACCGTCGAAAGCACCTCCAATAAATTGATCGCTTCCTCTCGATCCATCTGGCCAACTGCTATAACCCGTCATTTCTCCTGTAGCAGCGTTAACTTTAATAATCTGATTTGCACTATATGGAATTAGCCATATGTTAGTACCATCATACACGCCTCCAGCAAAAGCATTACTACCTTTAGTGAAGCCTCCTGGCCAATTACTGTATCCCGTCATTTCTCCTGTAGATGGATTAACCTTGACTAATTCGTTAGCATTATAAGGTATCATCCATATACTCGTACCGTCATACACTCCACCAACAAAGGCAGAAGATCCTTTTGTTAAGCCGCTTGGCCAAGACTGGTACCCTGTAAAAGTAGTACCTACCACTTCATTTCCAAAAATGGGGCCGCTATATCCAATTCCATCTTGACTGGAGATGTTTGTAGCCGCTGCAACGGTCGATATGCCGCCGATTCCTGCGCTGAATATTCCCGGAATACTGCCTGATGTTAAAATAATCGCCAACATTATAATTGCTATTTTTCTACTCAATCTTATCACTGTTCTTCATTCCTTTCGTATAGAGGATCCTCGTTACTAGTAAACGTAAACGTTTCGTATCAGAGTTTATAATAGCCCTCACCTTCTCAACCTTAAATATGTAATGAGCTTGAGCGCATAACCCTTGCTATCTCATTGAAAGCTACTGCTTGAGATTCAGCTCAACAATTTTTTATGTTTTGGAGTCGCCCCTCATATCTGCATTAGAGCAAATCGTTAACCTATAACAATCTATATAATCTTATCGACTACTAGTTTAGTTTATATTAACTTAAAGTGATCAATCTGTAACTCGAATTACATTTTATAAACAATTGAATCAATTTCATAAATCATCTTCACAGTAATCAGATCAACCGAATATTAACGCATTCATTTTAAAAAAAGTGAGCTAATGCACCTCGATGACGAATGTCATTCAATTGAAAGTATTCTTTCAAGAATGCATTTACTCATTCGACCGCGGTTTTTTTTATACAATTCATAATAACTGTCACTACCACGAGCAGGGATGGTGTATCTTCTTGGATGATCATCGATTTTTTTCGTTGCGTGTATTTTATAGTTTTGTATTTCTAGTCATAGCTGTCGTATCAATAAGAATGGCCCTCTTTACAAATGGGACGAAAGTACGGTCTCCATCACCTTCAACTTTTCTGCAGCAGAAAACTCTTGATCTTTAACCTTACCCAGATCAAGCTTCTTATCTAGCTGTTCGTTCGGGTACAAAGTTGTACCTTAACCCTGTTTTTTGGGCTACCTTAAGTTCGTGCTTGAAACTTATACTTTCTATTATGTTAAAAGGGCTGTCCCTAGCTATTTCATAGCTTTTGGGACAGCCCCTTCTGGGGTAATAAGTATGGAGAAAAATCATAACTCAACTTCGGAACATCATTTTATAGCTAGAGATTAGCGAGTCCAAGCAGCTCGCTTACGGTCAAGAACCGATAACCTTCGGCAGCAAGCTCTTCCACCAATACCTGGACAGCTTTAATCGTTTGAGAGCGTTCGCCATACCCGTCATGAAACAAAAATATACTGCCATTTTCGATGGTTGGCCTCGTATGATCCAAAATAAAATCAACACCTGGCTGCTCCCAATCCTTCGCCTCACCGTTCACGGCACCGATCGAGCGGTATCCGAATTCTGCTGCAAGCAAAAAGATATCGTCATTAACACCAAAAAATGGTGGTCTGAAGTTCAATACAGGCTTCCCCGTTACCCTGCGAATCGTCTCATCCGCCTGCTGCAATTCAGCCCGCGCTTCGTCTACCGTCAGTTTTGTCAAATCAGGATGCGAGTAGGTATGATTGGCAAGCTCATGCCCGGCGATATGAACCTTTGCTGCGATATCCTCGAACATATTAATTTCTTTACCAATCATAAAAAATGTTGCTTTGCCATTAACCTTGTGAAAAATGTCCAACAGCTGTTGAGTATATAACGGATGTGGCCCATCATCAAACGTAAAGGCGACGGCCTTTTCCTGGATTGGAACCTTATGTACCAACGATAATTTGACCATTATGATATTCCCCCGATTATGGATACTTTTGAAACCAACCGGCATTGCTACAGCGCAATGCCAGTCATTTTTTTTGAAGTTCGTGTAGAATTGCCATTCAATCATTATCCTATTTTGCGAACAAAGGGTTTGTAATCCAGAATATGCTCAATTTCATTCAATATCTCTTCCGATAATGTAAGGCCGCTTGCAGCAATATTATTTTCGATCTGTTCTGGTCTTGATGCACCGGTGATCAAGCTACTAATTTGAGGGTTTCTTAGTATCCATGCCAGTGCCAGCACGGAAAGATTTGTACCAATACTGTCGTCAACTTTTCAACAAGCCAAACCTCCGACCGTATTCATCCAAACCACACAGTGGCCACTCCTTGTAATTCTCCAAAGGATAATGTGATCTAAGAGAGTGAAATTGTCTCCAAATAATTGGCAACACAGTTTCTGGACCTTTAAATCCGAGTAGCAAACATAAAACAGAACGTATATATGGGTTTGGCGCTTCTGCCGCCAGCTTTTCAATCTCATGAAGAGGAAACTCAGAGCATTGATGAAGATACTGAATACCTTGTTCAATCAGAACATCATCTTCCGTGTTCCATACGTATTTGTTTTGCCTCTTCTTCACCCATACTTGTAATTGACCTTGTTAGGTTTGAGGCAATTTGAGTTAACTCGGGCGTCAACAATCTTGCGTGCATTAGCATGGCAGCTGAGAATTGACCTATAGGATAGTAATAGAATAACCACTCATTCACGACTGGATTATTGATATCCTCGAAAATGTGCCTTCGTTCGTTCTCTGACTTATTCATGCATCATTTCTTATATTTCAATCCGCTTCCGCAAAAGCATGGATCGTTTCTCCCTATCACATCCAGGAATTTGGGTTTTACATTCAACATATTTTCTACTTCTCCTCTTAAAATTAAAGCTCGATACGCCCTTTGAAAAAGGTATTTGTTCCTCCTTGTGAAAACTGTGAATTTCAGGCCAGGTCGGTTGGGCGGTGCGAACACTTTCCAAAAGATGATCAAGTAGACCTTCATACTTTTCTCGAGGATTACCTTCAGATGCAAATGAAGTAATGTTAAGAACAACTACTTTCTTTCGGTCTAAAAGATTTTTCTGAGCAACAGTTGATTATATTGAAACGTTTGCTTTTTATTTCTTGACAGGCCCGCTTAAAATCATTATTTTGAGTTATTCGGCATACTTGTTATGTTTTTCTCTACAAAATCTATTTGATAATCCCCCCTCGAAGATAAAGCACTTCAGAAATCATTGATCATCAATCGCCTTTAATACTCTATCATATTTTCTAATCTTCCTCTGTGAGTTATTCCTTTAAATAATATCAGCTTTTTTCGGAAGATTATAGTTGCAAGCGTAGTAACATTTGACCACAAATTTGGGGAACGTCAGCTCAGTTTTGTTACATAGAGTCTATCTTCATATTCCTGAAAAGAAAAATCCATAACCTCATTTGGTTATGGATTTTCATATCGAGGCCAGGGCAGTCGAACCCCTGTCCGGAAATATCGACACATAAGATGCGCTTCGCGTTGGGTGTAGTTACAGATTTGATGTCACTTGAAAGTCATTGCGGAGCAATGGCTAGCATCGAAAGCATATGCTGTATCACCCTGTAAAATAAAACAAGACCAGCAGATAAATCTGCATTTCTTGGATTATCCGGATTTATGGTCCTTGCTATCTGATCTGGATCAATGATAACCCCAACGTAATCCTTCATTTGAAAACTGACTGTACTTTTCCCCGCCCCATTGGTACCCGCAAAAACGGTCATTATAGCTTGATCATTAGTCATGATACACAAGTTCAGTACGCTTCCCAGTTATATCGTAAATGATTTCAAATTTTTGCCCACTGGAATCTTCTCGCATCCGCTTGCCATCTTCTATATAGTAAATAGATGCTCCAGCCTGTTTCGCCTGGTCTATTGCCTATTGATTTGCCTTTTTTAATAGACCTTGTAACTTTTCTCTTTGTGGTAGCATTAAGCACACCTCACTCTAATTTGAGTTTCTATTTTACAACTATTATACCATACCCATCTGCTAATCCAGATATGAAATGCAGTAAAATAATACAAAAACGGCCACCAAATGGTGGCCGTCACTGGTAATACATATGGAGGCGAGGGGAGTCGAACCCCTGTCCGAAAATATCGACACATAAGATGCGCTTCGCGATGGGTGTAGTTACAGATTTGATGTCACCTGAAAGTCATTGCGGAGCAATAGCTAGCACCGAAAGAATATGCTGAGTCGCCCCGTACTTTATTAACACATACTTTCTACAGTTTTTGGTGATTCAGCGCTAACCACTGCATTACTCGATCGACTTACCCACAACTCTCATATCCTTTTGTTTGACTGCGGATCCTACAGTCTCCAATAAACAATGGAAGACCAAGGAAAAAGAGACATTTATATCATACATTGATATTATCTCAATAGTACATTCATAATTCTAGATCCAGTACAGCTTTAACTTCATCAGGTGCCAAAGAATTAATACACGCTATTGCACAGGCTGAAAATGGGGATTCACGAGAAATTGCGTCTTTAAGTTGAGTTATGCAATAATCTCTAGTTATTTGTTCATCATCATACGCCTTAATTATCCTTTCAACATTATCCCAAGTCGTTGATATTTGTTTTTTTATGTACGGATCTATTAAATTATATATTTCTATTGATACATCAACTCTTAGCTTTTCGTAATTATCCTCGGTAGCATAATGTACTTGTCCACCAAAAAATGTTATGAGTTCAACGTCCTCTTTTTTAAGAGGATCCAAAAGCATTGAAAATTCATTTTCATTTCCACCTTCTGTTAAGAACTGACTTTCATTTTTTAGTGGAAAAGCAGTACCTTTCCCACCTTCACCTGTCTTACGATTCGCATAAATACAACAAGCTCTGTAATTAGATATATCATTCTTTAACCAAAAATAACCTATGCCTTTTAAAGGTTCATTGTGATTATAATCTCTAAACGGTTCTACAGTTGCTTTCGGTCTAAAATGATCAATATGAACATCTTGACCCAACAAAGGGACTTCAGTATACCAACACTTATTGTAAAAAGCATCTCTGAAGTCTTTCTTTAAAGTTTCATTTTTCCAAAGCTCCGCACCGTGCCCCCAGCTATCTCGTTTCTTATATAACTCTATTGTATCTACATAACGCATTTTAATTCCCCTCAAAAAGCTTATTAATGATTCCTTTAATCTTATTACGCCGTGTAACAACTTCATCAAAAGTTAGGTACTCTTTCGTGTAATATTCTGTATCTCTATACTCTTTTATAAAATCGTCATACAAAAAATCAATTGTATTATTTGAAAAAGGTAGCGATCCTAAATCTTTTGTAAGTAATCGTAATATTTCTTTCTCTTCATTAGTTATATTGTCATTTATAAGTTTAATATATAGTTCTTGTCTTCTAATATATTTATCTGAAGTATCTTTATCATAGGAAGTTTGTAGTCCATAGTACTCACTTTGCAAAAGTCCGTCTATTCCCATTCCTCTTGTATCTTCTGTAGGAATATTTACTTTCGTTCGATAAGAGCCAGTAACCATATCAATATTAAATATTCTAACAAACTCCTTTTCTACTCCGTTAATCACAAGAGGATCGTGGGTTGCAATCAATGCTTGAGTATTTGTTACACCTTTCAGACATTCATCAATAATATTTTTAAGGTCATACTTCCATTTTGGGTTCATGTGAGCGTCAGGCTCGTCCATAATGACAAAGGTATCCTCATGTTTGAATAGACCAAGCATGCCGAAAATTCTAAATAACTGTTGTTGTCCCTCACTCATTTCACTTACCTGTACATCAGACTCACCATATTTGACAGTAACATCAAATTTCGCATCAAAAAGAGTTGATAATTTTTCGAAGGTGTTGAAAATGGTAATTCTGTCCATGTCTAACGTGTCTAATTCACTTAATGCAAAGTGAATTCTATTCTTATCTCTAAATAAAATGCTACTTCTAAAAAGTTCAACAAAAGAGCTTTCAATGAATTCTAATATTTTCCAAAATAACTCAGGGACGCCTTGTTTGTCATTATCATTTTTAAATATGTGATTCAACTTATTCAGGTTGATCACAATATCAATTCTCTCAATTTTTTCAATATGACAATCTTTTTTCAAAATATCTTTTTCATAAGTATTCTCAGAATTGTCTAGTAAAATTGAAGTAAGGTATATTGGAGTCATACTTTCATAACAGTAGTTGTATTTTCTATCTGGGAAATAAGGTATTAATATTTCATCAACTCTCTTAGACGAAATTAAATTAATGTAATCGATTATAGTTTTTCTACAGTTTTGGACATATACTTTATCAACATTTCTATATATGGGCAGCAAATTATTTTGTGTTCCCGAATAAAAGATTACCACTCTTTTTGGAAATATATCCCTTTTGTCTTTTTGAAGTGTCTTTTTCAACTTAGCTAATGAACCTGTTATATAATATTTTTCACTTTCAATTGAAAGACTATATTCGCTACCTTGTTTAATAATGAAAATGATTTCTCCTGCATAAAGATATTTTAAATGATAATTAAAGATTCGTTCCTTAGCAATTGCTGACGAATCAAAAGAAGCTAGTATTCTTAATATTACTTCAATCATTGTTGATTTACCTGTTCCATTTTCACCTATTAAAATTGTTGAACTTCCATTTTCACTGACATTAAATTTAATCTCGAAATCCATTAAGAATTTATAACCATCGATTTTACATTCTAATATTTGCATATTTATCCTCTTTTGCAGGAATATACTCCATTCCTATTTTTAATTAAAAAAATTTTCTCCATTCTGTGTAATGCTCGAGTAATTTCAAAATGATTATTACTTAAAAATAGTAAATCATTTATTTTCAATTGTTTTTGCCTAAGTAATTGTAAATATATTTCTCGCTCTAAATTTGTTTTTAGCTCACTTTCAATGGCTTGATCAATTTTTATACTTATATCACGTTTAATAATCTTAGACACTTCTTTTGTATCTTCTTTCGAATTATTAATTACTTCTATAAGTAATTCCTTTGCATTTTCTTCAATCGGATCATTTGTGCCTAGTTCGCCACGGAAAGCACGAGCGAGGATTGCCTTTTTCATTATGTCGATTTTATCTATGACATCAACATGTTCTTTTGCTTCCTGCTCTTTATCAAACAGGCTGTCCAATATACGGACAATTTCTTGCTGTTCGGACAGAGAGGGGTACAATATTGAAAATTTCCCAATCATCGTTGCACTATAATTCGGTTGATTTCCACCAACCGCTTTTTCACGGAAAACCCAGTAATTATTCATTAAATAGTAGTACAAAAATTTGTTTTCACATTCTATATTTGGCATAAGAGCGCAAACTGCTTGGTTTGTTGACGCATCAATATCAAGAATTGCAGCTCGACCACGTGTTAAGCCCTGTCCATACATAGCAACCAACACTGATCCTTTCTTAAATAATTTAGCTGAACTATTCCTAATTGCTTCTGGTGTAATCTTTTCTTCACTATCAATAATATAATTCCATTTTATTTCACCTGTTTTTATCCACGGGATATTTCCTGTATAATACTCTGGAATCTGACGTGATGGTGTACCCCCAGAAGATATTTTGCAAATTTGGCTAAGGTATTTCTCCACCCAACTATCCATCCCCACACCATGCTCTTCCCGCCATTGAGTAGTGAGTTCGCCTTTGAAGGCTTTGTGGAGGATGGCGGCTTTGCGGGTTTCAAAGCTATCTAAAGCGTTTTGTGCTAGCTCCTTTGCCTGATCAAGCTTTGCAAACAGGTTCTCAATATGATCAACGATACGATGTTGTTCAGTAAGCGGGGGAAGTGGGCATTCCTTTTGCAGAATAATTTCTCTTGATATTCCAGGGATGAGCCCATTTCCAGCTTCTTTAAGCAATTCACAGATATGCTCAAGGTAATATCTTATATATAATCTATCGATAGAGTCAAATGACCTTAATGCCATTATTTGTCTACTAATATTAATGATTGGTTCCTGCTGTAAATAAATCTTCCCGATCGTACCCTTTACACTGATTAGAATATCTCCTGCATTGGAGACCACAACAGGATCCTCAATCCAACGTTCAACTGTAAAATTATTATCCTCAAGATTACTCGCTCCCAGTATATAAGGTACACCTATACCTTTATCATTACAAAGAGCTGAAGAAACATCACGTCCTGATATTAGTTGAATGATGTATCCCAATTTCGTCCAAACCCAATTCCCAGGCACCTCATACGGCTGTTCATCCTCTGGGACCAATGCCTGTTCCAATAATTCCTCTACCGATAAATTCTGCTTTTTCTTCGCCTTAGCCAATAGTTTTTCCCTCCAATGACTTCAGTTCCTTTAAAACGCTCATGATCAGGTCAACTGCTTCTTCCAGCTGAGCAACGACTTCTTCGCCGCTCTCAATAGGATCTTGGAGATCATCGTAGTCGAGTACACTATCATCACGGATTAGCCCAAGATCTAGGCTGTTGTTCTTCTCTCGGATTTGCTCACGTGTAAATACATTCCAACGCTCATCTTGCACTTTTCTTCTATCTTCTGCTGAATAAGCCTCAATAAATGCATTAAAATGCTCAGCCTTCAACGGACTTGTCTTACCGAAGTTTTGCATATTGGTACGAAGATCATAGATCCATACTTCCTTCGTGTTATCCTTTTCTGTCTTCCCACGTGTAAAGAACAGTACATTAGTCTTTACTCCCTGTGCATAGAAAATACCAGTGGGCAGACGTAATATGGTATGCAGATTGCATTTATCCATTAAGTCATTGCGGATAGAAGCACCGTCGCCATCAGCAAACAAGACATTATCTGGTAGAACCACAGCTGCGCGAGATTTTCCATTTGATTTTAAGCTTCGATATATATGCTGTACAAAGTTTAACTGCTTATTTGATGTAGGGTAGGTGAAGTCGTCACGGGTAACACGCTCCCCACCTTTCTTCGTTCCGAATGGAGGATTGGTTAACACCACATCAAAATTTTTCATTGTCTTTCCTTGATTGGAAAGGGTATCGGCAAGCATGATTTGCCCTTTGATGTCATGAAGCATCGCATTCATTAGCGCTAGACGGTGGGTTTCATGCACCAGTTCACTACCTGTGAAGGCCTTATTCCTCTGAAATTCCTGCTGTTCGGCAGAAATTTCAAATAAATCGTCGGTATGGTCTTTCACATAACGGTCAGCAGCTATCATAAAACCGAATGTACCGCAGGCAGGGTCATTGCAAAGCTCACCAGCTTGAGGAGCTATCAGCTTTGTCATGACATCAATTAGCACACGGGGTGTGAAATATTGCCCTGCACCCGATTTCTTCTCATTAGCGTTCTTCTGAAGCAATCCTTCATACAGGTTCCCGAGTCCTTCTTCCTTTGCAGAATACCAGTCTAGAGCATCAATAGAAGTAATGATTTTTTCAAGGTTTTTCGGCTCCTCAATATTCGAGGATGCTCCTGCATAAATCTCGCGCACTCTGCCTGTGCAGTTTTCCCCTAGATGGTTAAGTAGCTCTTTATAATAGCGTTTTAGCTCCACACCTTTGGGCTTCATCAGCTTGTCCCAACGATAATCCTCTGGAATTTGTTCTTCTGATCCTGTTTCTTTGGCCATCTTCAGAAAGAGAATATAGGTTAACTCGGTCACATACTGATGATATGTGATACCGTCATCACGAAGCACATTACATAAGTTCCAAAGCTTGGATACGATCTCCTGATTGTTCATGCTGTTTTTCCTCCGTCATCATACAGATACTCGTTTAGTTCGGTTATGATGCTTTCTAATTGATTTTTGAATATCTTGTTGATGCGCGTATAACCACCAAAATTCTTAAATGCACCGCTATCAAAAGCTTCCTTATCCAGAATGGTTTCGTGAAGCAAATAGGTTTCAATGCGATTTAACCAGTCAAGTTCCATTTTACTAAAGGAATGATTCTGTTTCAGCTTCTGCACCGCATTTATGATGCGCTGTTCATGGCTGATGAGTGCAGAGCCTATCGCTTCTTTACGGATAAAGCTAATAATATCGGCGGCAATATCCTCGTCTTTGAGTTGTTTCCATGCCGTATTAAGTTGCATCTCAGTATAACCTTCACGGTCTAGCTCTAGCTTGAGACTCTTGAGACTTTCTCTTGTTAATTCCTTCGGTCGGGTACATACCACGTTGAGTGCAGCAATGATATTCATATTGTTTATGATAAAAGATTTAAATTCATCTAAGTAGTCCTCAGGCTTCATCCCTTTTCCATAATCTCGGGTATGACTTACTAATTCATCTTCTTTATCAGAGATAATTATAGCACGCCCAGGGTTCATCCCGCCTTCATTAAGCATTTCGAACAGTTTACGGTTTCTAAGAAGCAGTTCTTTGGCTTCCCCTACAGGCATCGACCTAACTTTTTCAATAAACTGCGTTGGATTCTGCCCACCCGTCAAGTCCTCAAAATGTGTAATTGATTTTTCACTCATATTACGTTTCTTCCGCTGGAGCTTAGCTATAATCAGATCGATCTGATTCTGTGTTTGAGCTTCGGTAGGAAGCGTATCCAGTCCATTTAATAGGTCATCAAATGTCGCCGTTGGATTAGCAACGACTGGCTTCATCGTATTCACATCCTGTAAAGTCTCATAAACACCTACAGGGTCATATATCTCAAAATGAGTTTTGCCGATCTCGGGGCAAAGACGGGTAGCCCGCCCCATCATTTGTTCAAACAAAATACGGGATTTAACTCGTCGCATAAAAACCAGTGTTGTGATTTCGGGCACATCAATACCTGTGGTTAGCAGGTCAACAGTGACTGCAATATTAGGATACTTTTCGTTTTTAAATCTCTTAATGGCTTCAAGAACCTTTTTCTTGTTCCCTCCGCCGACACTTCCTGTGATTTTCATGATAGCTTCATTATCTACACCGAAAGATTCGTAAATCTCCTTCAAAATTTTCACGATTAAGTCTGCATGGCTATCATCCACTGCATAGATCAACGCTTTGCCTTCACCCTCAGGGTTGAGGTCTTTAGCGATTTCTTCTAACACAGTGCGATTAAAGTTCTCGGTGATCACTTTTCGATTGAATTTTTCAACGTCGAATTTCAACTCATCTTCCAATTCACTACTATTGGTGATCTCACCAGTGATAGGGTCATAGACGGCTACTGTCTCACCCTTATTGTAGTTAATACCCCCTTTACTCAGCTTGGTAACAATACTGTGGGGAGCGTCATGGTCGACTAAGAACCCTTCAATGACTGCTTTTCGATACGTATAGTTGAACACGGGTTTCCCAAAGATCTCTGAAGTATGTAATGCGGGTGTAGCTGTGATAGCGATCTTTGCCGAATTAAAATATTCGATGACTGTACGATACTTGCTTATATAATCATCCTGATTACGGTAAAGAAGCTCGTCGTCCCCCATTGCTTTATCAAGGATATATCCTCGATGCGCTTCGTCAACTACAATGAGGTCATAATCGGTCACCGAAGGCATGGTTCCAGATTCATTATATAAAATCCGCTTAACAAGACTCTGTACCGTTGCTACATGAATTTTTGTTTCTTTATCAATCTCTTTATCATCAAGATTTTTGACGTCATAAATTTCATCTAAAGTCATTAGGTCTTCGATTCTGACTTCTTTAAACACATCCTGCGCTTGCTCACCCAGTGCTGATCGATCAACAAGGAACAAGACCCGTAGAAACCGCTTAGTTTTCAGAAAGCGATAAATCATGCCTAGTATGGTTCTTGTTTTACCTGTGCCTGTTGCCATTGAAAGAAGGACTGTTTGCTTGCCTTCAATAATTGCATTTTCGGCAGCTTCAATCGCTTCTATTTGATATTCACGAAGATTTAGTCCATCCTTATCCCGTAGAAGATCATAAGGCGTTTCCCCTAAAGTCTGGTTAGCAGATGCAATATCCTTTTCCAATAGTTCCATCATACCATCGGGACTCATCCATCCCTGCAAGGCTTTAGGTATATTAGAGCTTTGGCGAGCATCCAAAAACCAGATACCTGACTTTGTTTCAAGTTGCTTAAAATATTTCCTTCCATTTGTCGCGAACAGGAATGGAACTTTGTATTCGTTCCAAGACCCTACCTGGTACGATGCATGTGTTTCTTTAATTTCTTTTGCATAATCTTTACACTGATAATCGATCACCGATGGGATGTCTGTAAAGGCTCTCTTTGCTTCGACAATGCCAACAAGTTGCAATCCTACAAATAGTGCATAATCCGCATATCCTCTATTACTCACTGTAGAATCAGTTGGCCATTCAGAAATGGCTATATTTTTACCCTTTTGAGGTCTCGTCCCTTTGGAATAACGCAAATTGATCGTATCTACTTCCCAACCTACTTTGCGAAGCTGCTCATCTATGAGATAACGTGTCTCTTTTTCTGATAGATTGATGTGCTCAGCCGCAGTACTTGCTTTCTTTGCTCTTTCTTCCACAGTTATGGTTTTTCCAATCGCCGCTTTTTCTGCCTGTTCAGTTAGCTTCTTAATAAGCTCTTCTTTTTCTTTTATAATGGCTTCATAATCCACTTGCTTACTATTATCTTCTGGTAATACAAACCCTGTAGGCTGATATTCCCAATCACCATACGTCTGCATAAACCAAACTGCTAGATTATATGCCATTTCAAGTAGGATTTTGCAATCTTCAAAGGAATCGTAATTTATATGAACCGCCTTATTGCGTGTCATTCTTAACGAGTAAAGGATGTCGCCAATATCTTTTGGAAGTAACCCATTTTTCTTCAGCAACTTTATTCGGTTTGCATGCGTATTATCGTAAGATGGTGGAGCGATACTATCTAGCTTTAGCATCAAATTAACTATTGTTTCACCCAATAGTCCCAGCTTAAATAGACAGGAATTCGTGTCAGAATAGAGGTACTCTTCAGCTGTGCTTCCAATTTGCGTTAGGACAGGGAAGGATTTTTCTAAAGATATAAAATTTGATTTCATTTCTTTACCTCCTGTTTATGTACATTCTCTTAAATACTACTGCTAGTATCTGTTGCATAACTATATAATTAGTTCTATGCTATTCGACAATTCCCCTGCTATTTAAGCATCATGATGAGCCAACAGACTTGGTTTAATCAAGCTTCAACACATAATTCCTCAGCGGTGTTTTCATTCATAACTACCTCCAACAACCTTAACCGTTGATAACTCATCATATTTAAACTTTAAGTCTTCTCATTAAGTATACACCAGAGTCAGCTTAGCAAGTTCATAAAAGGTATTGTTGTATCGCACTTTCAATCTGCGGGGATAGTAGATTTCCCCAATTCCACCAAAATGAAAAAGAACCCTATAGGAGAGCCCGTTAAGACGCTGCCTTAACTATCGCACTCGACGTGTGCCGTCCCTGGGCTATTCAGCCAAAGGGGATGGATAAGTTTCAATTGATGATCTATGTCAAGGTCAAAACACCGTTTCACGACCTTGACTCGCTACCTCATGAGTTATCCCTCCGCTGATTTGGTATTCTGATCATACGGTTCGATTCCTTTCGGGGTTAAATTCATTTCCGCATTCATCACCCGTTGTTTTCATATTTTCGTAAGGCTACAATCGGTTATGAGGTGAGAGAAATGCTGAAAGAGGAACTGCTACAGCTAGCTAAGAAACATGGAATTACGCTTAGCAGTGGCATGTTTGAGAGGTATGTCGAATACGGACTTATTGTATGTAGCAAGGTCAGTCAAGGATATTCAAAAGGGGTATCCACCCATTATCACAAGAGGACATGGGATGCAATTCTACTTATTAATGAGCTTAAATCAAGTAAAATGTTTAAGCGTCAAAAAGATTATATCTTCATTCTGTTTTGGAAAGGTTATCCCATAGATTGGTACAAGCTTAGAACAAGGCTCCTAGATTTCCACTCAGGCATTATGGACTCATTCAAAGTAATCGCCGACTTCACCGACAATCCTGATTACAAAGATTATATTGACGAGATTGCAGCCGATGAAGTAAACACAATCAAACCAATCGGGCGACCCTCTAAGCACTCGATTGAAGCTCAGAAGAAAGAAGCGCGTGAAAGCGCTACGCGAATTACTCTAATGAGTACCATGATCTCTGGCATATTCTATAAAGGAGCCATCTCCCTTGATGTATTTCATGACTTTAACCAACAAGCCAAAATCGATCCCGAGTATCTTGATGAATCCATTCTTGATCATGCAAACAACTGGCTCCTAATGAAGACTTGGAGAAATGCGGTCAAGCAATCTGATGAGCAGGATTATCTTGAAACCTATGAACTAATAGCAATCCTTAAAGAATATTGGTCAGACTTAATACCAGCAAACGGAAGCATATATGATATTCCACTTATAGGAGGCTTCGCTTATTCACTGGAGGAAGCATTTAATATTAATATCTTCTCTGATCGACCATGGTTCTATAGATTTATAGTTCTCATCCTATTAAGTGGTGGATTCCGCGAGATTCTTATGAAGTTCTTGTCCAATCCTGATAGAAGAAATACTTGGAAAAAATTCGTCGCAGATATACCTCATTTCTTAGAGAACATCCAGAGAGAGGAGGTGAAACTCGATGGATAACATTGGAATTTTACTAGGCGGCGGGAAAGCATTCTCAGCACCTGCCTGGTTTATTCTACTGGTCATCGGCTTTACTGTAATCGGAGTAGACCATTTTATTAAGAAAATAAAAAACTAATAATTCAAAGCATGATAAGGGCACCTCTCTCAGGCTAGAGAAGGTGCCCTTTTATGTCTACTTATGTTTCTAACATTCTGTACATCTAAACAACTCGCTACCTTGACTAGCTTACTGTTTCCAAAATATTAGCACTGGACCCGAATCCTTGATTGGTTCGGGATTTTTGCGTTTCTAAAGGCTCAACAGGTGAACAATCAGAGATTAAACGCACTACAAATTGAAAGGAGGTGAATTCCATACACTAGTTTTTCAGCATATGTACATCTAAATTTGAACAAAGGAGTAACCCAAATGCACGTAGCTATTTACCTTGGAGTATCATCCGAAGAGCAAACTGAATTCTAATCAAGAAGGCAATAATGTGATTCACATGTGTTATTATTATAAACACATTTGACATTCATTTATTAAACATGGTATATTTTAATTGTGAAACACATCTGAACACATGAGTAACACAAAAAAAGGAGAGTGCTGTAATTGATCAAAGTATGGTTGCTTCGTCCAATGCCTCATGGTACAAATCAAATGAAGTACTTCTTGGACAACGATAGAATAGCAATTGGCTACCCTGTAGGAGGCTCATTAGCTAATCTATCTAACGATGAACTCCGAGAACGACTTAGAAATGCACCTAATAATAAAAACTGGGAGTCGGGTATTGGCAATGTCGATAGGTTAGTGCGATTTATGAAATCTGGTGACCTCGTTGTTGTTCCAGATGAAAATGCTCGGGATGTCTACCTTGCGGAAATCGTCAACGACTATATTTACGAACCACATCTAGACTTAGATCAAGAGGGTACTGGGTTCCCGCATCAGCGTGAGGTAAGGTGGTTCTTCGATAAGCAACCTATCGTACGAAATGAATTGCCTGAATCATTACTAAAATCCCTTCGTTTCCCAGGAGCTACTGCCGAAATCACGAAGCATCTGCCTCTGATTGCTGAGATTACAGGTAATGTAGATTTGATCGAACCTGAACAGCAGCCTGACCCTAACATTGAACACTTAATTGATAAAGCTATTCAAGTGTTGGATGATGCCCTTAATAGTCCCGATGTAACCATCTCACTTCAAGCTGCCAATATAATATTGCGGTACTCGAAACTAAAATAGATATTCTTACAGGTATACCCAAGCGGTGTATCTGTTTTTTTATGCCTAAAAACCACTATACGAGGAGTTGTCCATCAATGAAAGTAGCCATCGATGTCCGTGTATCATCTGATCGTTCTGCTTAAACGAATCCAACTCATTGAGGCAGATATGTTAACGGGCAAAGCAAAGCCTTACCATCAAGACATGCTTGCTGAATTGAAGAATGAACTAAAGGAGAAATCAGAGGAGTACTCGAAGTTAACCGCTAACTGGTCAGAATATAATATGCCAGAAGAGTTCATCACCGCAACGAAGTATGATATCCAAGCATTTCACGGTCTGCTAGATCAGGAGGTTCCAAGCCCTCAATTACTTCATACCATCGCCAGTAAGTATATCTCCAAGCTCTACATCAACAGGGATACTGGAAAGGTCTATTTAACGCTCCAACTGACCCACGAAGACAAGCTTATGCATGAAAAAACTATGGTATCTGAGTGGCAATAAGGTATGATTCATTGCGGTACCACACCCTGAGTTGACTAAACTTCTTCTGATACACTTAGTCAAAGCTCAGAAAACCAGTAATATTAGGGCTTCAGTAACCACCATGTATACAGAACAAACAAAAGAGACACCCCTCAAGGTGTCTCTTCTGGTAATACATATGGAGGCGAGGGGAGTCGAACCCCTGTCCGAAAATATCGACACATAAGATTCTACGGGTGTAGTTACAGATTTGATGTCACCCTAGTGTCGTCCTGTAACCGACTACTCTTCGGGTCAGCCTGATTATCTTCTTCAGCTCACCCCAGGCGGAGATGAGACAGCGTATTCCACTACTGGTTAGCCCCTAATCTAGTCACATGGACGATGCTAGGTAGGAGCACGCTCACAGTTTCTTAGGCTGCGAAAGCGTAGTTGTTTTGAGTTTTGCCATTTAATAGGCTTTAGCGTTGATAAAGCGGACGCGTCCCCACTACCCGCTACCCATGCTCAAACTATCCCCGTCGAATCCATAAACGCCCCCTTAATATAAAGGGCTTCTAGGATAGAATCTTGAGTTAGTCAAGACATGATGTTCTATTCAGTATCCTTTTCCTCCATGAAAAAGGACCACTAGAAGGTAATCATTACACAAGATCTAATGATCTCGTATAACTTAGTATATCACATTTCTACTGCACTATGATACTTAGTTCAAGGAAATCAAGGTTATGATTTCCAATATCGATCATTCGGGCATCTTAACCTAGCTATTCCCATTCCTTTATTACCTAGCAACCTTCTGCTTCTCACGCAGTGCACGTTGAATGTCACGTTGTGCATCACGCTTAGCCGCTGTACCGCGCTTGTCATACTCCTTCTTCCCTCTACCAAGACCTAGTAGGAGCTTCGCATATCCATTGCGGATATAAATCTTCAGCGGGACGATCGTATAACCTGCTTGCTTCGAAACCCCAAGTAACTTCTTAATTTGCACCTTGTGCATAAGTAGCTTACGTGTTCGCGTTGGATCAACCGGATTACTTCGATTCCCTTGTTCAAAAGCACTAATATGCATATTATGAATCTGAATCTCACCATTACGAATCGTTGCAAAAGCATCCCCGATGTTCGATCTGCCAAGACGTAGTGACTTAATCTCTGTGCCCGTCAATACCATACCCGCTTCATACGTTTCTTCTATGAAATAATCATGGGAAGCTTTCTTGTTCTGGGCCAAGACTTTCCCGTCACTATTATTCTTACCCATGTCCTCACTCCTTAGATCATTATAAAAAATGGATTCCAGTATTCATTCCTAGTCCGACGACGAGGAATGTACCAGAAATCCATTGTATCAACTGCATCATTCAAAATCAAGATGAAGCGAGTAGAAACGGCGATGCCGTCCCCTTTCAAGGAGTTTATCCTTCGCTGAAACTAAAGGCTTCCCTTACTTCTCCTCACGCGAAGTTTCATTCGCCTTGCTCTTGCCCTCACGGGCTTCACGGCCTTCTCGCTCTGGACGTTTAGCGGTACCATTACCCGGTGTTGCATCTCCGCTAATAAAAATACCACCTCTACCTGAGGATTTACGACCAATCCCATCTGAATTAGAGCTATCGGAACGTACAGATTCGCTAGTTGCAGCCGCACCGTATCCTCCCTTGCCTGAACCGAAAGCAAACCCAGGTCCTCGTGTTGACTGCAATGCATCATAACGTCCTGCTGGAGCCCCTGGTCCACGATCCCGCTTACGTCCGGCACCCTTATCCTTATTGCCACCACTTCTGCCCTCACGCTTCGGTGCTACGCTGCTAGGACTAGTCGATTTGCCATTCTCATTCGGCTTCGAAACAACTCCTGCGTTTCTGTCGCCGGTCACTGTGTTTCCCTTACTCTTGAATCCGCCATTCTTCCCTTTGCCTCTCGGGCCCTTGCCATCAGGTCTTTTAACTTCGCCCTCTGTAGCTGTAGGCTTAGGTGCATTATTCTCAACCGTACTATTTTCAATAATATTCATTGATTTCTTCTTACCTCCGCCACTTGCACCAGGCGCCTTAACGCCTCCGCTGTTTGCTCCAAATACTTTACTTCCTCTAGCTGATTTACCCTTACTTCCATCAGCCTTACCGCTACGACTTCCTGCCTTACCTCCGCGTCCTGCACCTTTATCCTTATTGAACCCACCACCTGCACCTGAAGGACGACCACCTCGTCCACCACGATTACCTTCGCTACGAGGTTTCATATCAATCAGTTCGAAATCAATCGTATGATCATCCATATTAACGCGAGCTACACGAATTTTCAAATCGTCACCGATACGGAATATCTTCGAAGTACGCTCTCCGATTAACGACATCGCTTGTTCGTTGAAATGATAGTAATCATCCGTTAATGCACTCAGGCGAATAAGACCTTCAACCGTATTCTCAAGTTCGATGAACATACCAAAACTTGTTACGCTACTGATCATACCATCGAATTCTTCGCCAACCTTATCCAGCATATACTCTGCTTTCTTAAGATCATCTGTGTCTCTCTCCGCTTCTACGGCAACACGCTCCCGCTCAGAAGACTGTTGTGCAACATCAGGCATACGGGAAGCTAAGTATTCTTGTCGTTTCTCTGACAATACGCCCTTGCTCGCAATGACCTCACGAATGACACGATGTATCGCAAGATCCGGATACCGACGAATAGGCGATGTAAAGTGGGAATAGTAATCTGCCGCTAATCCGAAATGACCCGACGTCTCAGCATCGTATTTAGCCTGCTTCATAGAACGAAGCATCATCGTACTAATAACCGTCTGCTCCTTCGTTCCTTGAATATCTTCAAGGAGCCCTTGTAGTGCTCGCGGATGGATGGAGTTTCCTCGACCTTTGACATGATACCCAAAGTTCTCAGCAAACGCCAGAAAGTTCTGTAGTTTCTCCTGATCCGGATTTTCATGAATACGGTATATGAACGGAACCTTCAACCAGTGAAAATGCTCAGCTACCGTCTCATTTGCGGCAAGCATGAACTCCTCGATCATTTGTTCCGCTATGGAACGCTCTCTTTTGACAATATCTATAGCCTTGCCATTCTCATCTACGATAACTTTAGACTCCACGAAATCGAAATCCACTGCGCCCCTGCGCATCCTATTCCCCCGCAATCTTAGAGCAAGATCCTTCATGAGTCGGAAATTACCAACCAAATCACTGTAGCGCTCCATTAACTCAGGATCTTCATCCTCGATAATTTTGCGTACATCTGTATAAGTCATGCGTTCTGTAGTTCTAATCACACTCGTAAAGACATCATGATTGACCACTTTCATTTGTTCATCAAATTCCATTTCACAGGATAAAGTAAGCCTGTCCACCTGCGGATTAAGACTACATATCCCGTTAGAAAGACGGCGAGGTAACATCGGAATAACCCGATCTACCAAATACACACTACAGCCACGAGCATATGCTTCTTTATCCAGCTCGGAACCTTCGCGCACATAGTAACCGACATCGGCAATATGCACACCTAGAAGATAATTACCATTCGGTAAAAGTTCCACATTCACCGCATCATCTAGATCCTTTGCATCTTCTCCATCAATCGTCACAATCGTCTTATGGCGTAGATCACGTCGGCCCTGCTCCATGATCTCTTCCTCTGTAATGGCATCAGGAGCAAGCTCCGCTTCTGCCATTACTTCATCAGAGAATGCCTCTGGCAATTGATGCTTACGAATAATAGAAATAATATCTACGCCCGGATCATCCTTATGTCCTAGAACCTCTGCCACTTCGCCTTCAGCAGCTGACCGTCCTTCAGGATAATTCACAATGCGTACAACGACCTTCTCACCGTGAACAGCACCATTAAAGGCATCCTTCGGTATAAAAATATCTCGATTAATTCGTTTGTCATCCGGAAGTACGAAACCATACGATTCATTGTTCTGGAATACGCCCACTACTTGCGTGACCGACCGTTTCACAATACGTACAACTTCTCCTTCAAGCTTACCTCCGGCTGTACTCTTCGATGTCACCCGGATCAGTACGATATCACCATTCATAGCGCCTTTGAGGTCATTGGCGTTAATATATACATCTACGTGTTCCCGATCATCAGGAATAAGAAATGCAAATCCTTTCGCATGTGCCTGTAAACGACCGCGTATAAGATCCATCCGCTCAGGTACGCCATAACGATTCGTACGAGTCAGAATAACTTTACCATCTTGTTCAAGAGCTGTTAATACCTTTACAAACTCCTTGAAGTCTTGCGCTTTATCAATACTGAAATGTTCTTCTAGTTCTTGATAAGTCATTGGTTTATAGGCGGTCTCCCGCATGAAATTAAGGATCTCTTCTTCTGTTATCATGATTATCACCTCAGATGACTTGCATATTGTGACTGCAAGCTCTTATGTATCCTTTGCTTCATATTGTTTATTTACTATTTTTTACCTCACTAATACTCTTACCCTAGTATACACGATTTCAATCCCAAACATCCCTTAAATCTCTTGGAATTTCATGATCATCAACAAATTCACAAAAAAAACCCTCTCTCCACATAGAGTTATGTAAGAGCGAGGATTTCCTGTAAATTCATATTATTTAATAGCGACAGCTACAGCAATAGCCAAAATAAAGAATCCAATAGCCATTCCAACGGTTAGACGCTCAAGAACCAAGTCCATACCGCGAGCTTTCGTTTTACCAAAAAGATGTTCTGCTCCGCCGGAGATGGCGCCGGAAAGACCTGCACTTTTCCCCTTTTGCAAAAGAACCACCGCAATCAAACCAATGGAGAAAACAGCTAGCAACACTTGTAAAAAGATTTCCATTCATTCCACCTCCTAAACGTGTTAAAACATTCTCGTGTATTCCAAGTTAATTTCACATATCATTATACATAAAACAGCATTCTTATTGTAGCACATCCAACCTATATTTGACAAGATGGTTGTGGTCGGTCTATATGAAATGAAAAAGCCAGTTCGGTGTACACCCGAACTGGCTTTATCTCTAAATATTATTATTTCTTCAAGTTGTAGAAAGACTTCATTCCGTCGTATCGAGCCAATTCACCCAATTGATCTTCGATACGAAGCAATTGATTGTATTTAGCAACACGGTCTGTACGGGAAGGAGCACCTGTTTTGATCTGACCAGCATTTGTTGCAACAGCGATGTCAGCAATTGTGCTATCTTCAGATTCACCTGAACGGTGAGAGATAACAGCTGTATAACCAGCGCGTTTAGCCATTTCAACCGCATCAAATGTTTCAGTCAATGTACCAATTTGGTTAACCTTGATCAAGATAGAGTTACCAATACCTTCTTCAATTCCTCTGCCAAGACGCTCAGTGTTCGTTACGAACAAGTCATCTCCAACAAGTTGGACTTTATCGCCCAATTTTTCAGTAAGCAATTTCCAACCATCCCAGTCATCTTCGGACATACCGTCTTCGATTGTAATGATAGGGTATTTATCAACCCATGAAGCAAGAAGGTCAACATACTCTGCGGAAGTGTAAGATTTACCTTCACCAGTAAGTGTGTATTTACCGTCTTTATAGAACTCAGTAGAAGCAACATCCATTC
The DNA here is from genome assembly GCF_056786435.1 of Paenibacillus sp. Y916. Lineage (NCBI taxonomy): Bacteria > Bacillati > Bacillota > Bacilli > Caryophanales > Paenibacillaceae > Paenibacillus > Paenibacillus sp. Y916. Next base: position 186,227 of record NZ_JBXCJA010000007.1, read on the forward strand.
CAAGGAATACGTCAACGCCTGGTTTGTAACCAGCTTTTTCGATAGCTTCGATGATTGTAGTGATTGCTTCTTCATTCGAACCAAGGTTTGGCGCGAAACCACCTTCGTCACCTACAGCTGTGTTCAGACCCTTGGAACTCAATACAGATTTCAAGTTATGGAAGATTTCTGCACCAATACGAAGAGCTTCTTTGAAGCTTGGAGCTCCTACAGGAAGAACCATGAACTCTTGAACATCGATGTTGTTGTCAGCATGCTCACCGCCGTTGATGATGTTCATCATTGGAACTGGAAGAGTTTTCGCATTGAATCCACCAAGGTACACATACAATGGTACGTCTAGCGCTTCAGCAGCAGCACGAGCTACAGCCATGGATACCGCTAGAATAGCGTTCGCGCCCAATTTAGCTTTGTTCGGTGTTCCGTCAAGAGCGATCATCAATTTATCGATTCCCAATTGGTCCAACGCGTCCATACCGATCACTTCTGGAGAAATGATTTCGTTCACGTTCTTCACTGCTTGCAATACCCCTTTACCAAGGTAACGGGATTTGTCTCCATCACGAAGTTCAACTGCTTCATAAGCACCTGTAGATGCACCAGAAGGTACGATCGCACGGCCAAGAGCACCTGATTCCAAATAAACTTCAACCTCAACTGTTGGGTTACCACGAGAGTCTAGGACTTCGCGAGCATATACGTCTGAAATAATAGTCATGTTTTTGTTCTCCTTTTGTTTTATATATTATTTGGCAAGTAGAAACGGCTATGCCGTCTTTTTCAAAGACGGTACCCGTTTCAGCGGAAATATAAGAAATAGAGTATCAAGTGAAACTTATACTTTCTTATATTTTGAAATAGTAATCGTCTTACTTAAACTTACTTACGGCTGGCAATCATAGATTGGCCAGTCATCTCAGCAGGCTGTGACAATTGCATCAAATCTAGAATGGTCGGCGCTACATCCGCCAGAATCCCACCATCACGCAAAACGATATCAGAAGCCGTTACAATAAATGGAACGGGATTCGTTGTATGTGCAGTGAATGGACGTCCTTGCTCATCAAATACCATATCAGCGTTTCCGTGGTCAGCCATAATAATCGCTACCCCGCCTTTGGCAATGACAGCATCTACCACTCTACCCATACATTCATCCGTTACTTCCACCGCTTTGATTGTTGGCTCAAGCATCCCTGAGTGCCCTACCATATCCGGGTTAGCGAAATTAAGAATAATCGTATCGTGATTCTCTGCTTCGATCTCTTTCACACAAGCATCTGCTACTTCATAGGCACTCATCTCTGGCTGCAAATCATAAGTAGCTACTTTGGGTGAATTAATGAGAATACGCGTCTCACCTGGTAGTTCAACATCACGTCCGCCACTGAAGAAGAAGGTGACATGCGGATATTTCTCTGTTTCGGCAATACGCAGTTGTTTCTTGTTGTTCTGAACCAATACTTCACCGAGCGTGTTATCTAGGTTCTTTGGTTCATACGCAACATAACCTTCAACTGTCTCGCTAAATATAGTCATGCATACAAAGTGCAAGTTCTCCGGGAACTTCGGCCCACGATCGAAACCGCGGAAGTCCTTATTGGTGAATACTTGCGATAATTGAATGGCACGATCTGGACGGAAGTTCAAAAATACGACAGAGTCCCCACTCTCAAGCGTAGACAACGGCTGTCCCTGTTCGTCTACAATAACTGTAGGCTCTACAAATTCATCAAAAACAGACTTCTCGTAAGATTCGACTACTGCCTTAAGCGCATCCGTATATTTAGGTCCTTCTCCGTAAACGATGGCACGATATGACTTCTCAACACGTTCCCAACGTTTATCACGATCCATCGCATAATAACGTCCTTGCACAGTTGCAATCGTACCGACACCGACCTCAGCAATCTTAGCATTCAATTGCTCAATGAACTGTTTGCCTGAATCAGGAGAGACATCTCGCCCATCCAGAAATGCGTGGATATACACTTCATCCAAGCCTTCCTTCTTAGCTAGATCCAACATCGCAAATACGTGATCAATATGACTGTGTACGCCACCGTCAGATAGAAGGCCATACAAATGTAACTTTTTCTTATTATCCTTGGCATGACGAACAGCGTCAACCAATGTAGGATTCTCAAAGAAGTCACCATCACGAATCGATTTGGAGATGCGGGTCAGGTTCTGATAGACGATACGGCCTGCACCAATATTAAGATGACCAACCTCGGAGTTACCCATTTGCCCTACTGGCAATCCCACCTCTTCACCGCAAGCAATCAGAGTGGAGTTAGGATATTGGCTCATCAAACGATCATAGTTCGGCTTCTTCGCTTGTGCTACCGCATTACCTTCTGCAGTATTACGCAATCCGAAACCATCCATAATAATTAAGGCTACCGGTCTTGGTGCTGGCATCTTACTTCGCCCCCTCAACAAGTTGAACATATGAAGTTGGTTGTAAGCTTGCACCGCCGACTAATGCACCGTCAATGTCGCTTTGACCCATATATTCTACGACATTCTCAGGCTTAACACTACCGCCATATTGAATACGTACAGCATTTGCTACATTTTCTCCATACAAACCTTTCACAAGCTCACGAATATAAGCAATCACTTCATTCGCATCTTGTGCTGTTGAAGATTTCCCTGTTCCAATCGCCCAAATCGGCTCATAGGCAATAACTACTTGTGCTGCTTGTTCCGCAGTTAATCCTTTCAAGGCACCTTCAGTTTGAACTTTACATACCGCTTTCGTCTGATCAGCTTCACGCTCTTCCAATTTCTCGCCGACACATACGATAGGAGTAATGCCATGTTTGAAAGCAGCAAACACCTTTTTGTTTACAATTTCATCGGACTCAGCGAAGTAAGCACGACGCTCTGAGTGTCCAATAATGACATAGTGCACGCCTAGATCTTTCAACATTACACCGCTAATTTCGCCAGTGTAAGCTCCATCATCCTCAAAATGTAGGTTTTGTGCTCCAATCTTAATGGAAGTACCTTTAACAGCCTCCATCAATGCTGGAAGATTAGTGAACGGAGCGCAAATAACACTCTCCACACCTGCTACTTCTGCCTTACCTTTAATTTCTTCAATAAACGCTTTAGCTTCTGGAACGGTCTTGAACATCTTCCAGTTTCCCGCGATAATAGGTGTTCTCATAGCTATCCACTCCTTTTTATTCCCTTACATTCCTATACATAAACCAATAATGGGAATTATTTATCGTTCAATGCCTCTACACCAGGAAGTTTCTTACCTTCCATGAACTCAAGCGAAGCTCCACCACCAGTAGAAATATGGTTCATTTGATCTGCTAGTTTGAATTTCTCAGCCGCTGCAGCTGAATCACCGCCACCGATAATCGTGTAAGCGCTAGTGTCCGCACAAGCCTGTGCTACTTCAAGTGTACCCCCTGCGAAAGGCTCCATTTCAAATACTCCCATAGGTCCATTCCATACAACCAACTTGGAGTTTTTGATCACATCAGCATAAAGAGCACGTGTCTTCGGTCCGATGTCTACGCCTTCCCAACCTGCAGGAATGCTATCAATATCAACAATTTGAACATTGGCATCTGCGCTGAAATCATCAGCAATGACAATATCGACCGGAAGCATGAAGTTTTTACCTAACTCTTTAGCCTTCTCGATAAATCCTAGTGCAGTTTCAAGCTTAGAATCATCACATAGGGATAGACCAATTTCATGACCTTGTGCTTTATAGAAAGTGTACGCTAGTCCACCACCGATAAGCACGTTGTCAGCAAGGTTGAGCAAGTTATTAATAACGTCAATTTTATCCTTTACCTTGGATCCCCCAACGATTGCCGTGAAAGGACGCTCAGGTGTAGAGAACGCCTTGCCTAGTACAGACAGTTCTTTCTCCATTAATAGTCCAGATACCGCTGGCAAATGGTGTGCAATACCTTCTGTAGAAGCATGAGCACGATGAGCTGCACCAAAAGCATCATTTACGAATAGATCCGCAAGTTCAGCGAATTGCTTCGCAAGTTCAGCATCATTCTTCTCTTCGCCAGGATAGAACCGTACGTTCTCAAGTAACAATACATCACCATTAGCCATATCAGCAATTTGGGATTTAACAGCTTCGCCTACAGATTCATTGGCTTTAGCTACCTTCTTACCAAGTAATTCTGAAAGACGCTCAGCAGCAGGTGTTAAACGTAAAGATTCCACCACTTGACCATTCGGACGTCCCATGTGACTTGCTAGAATAACCTTTGCTCCGCGTTCCACCAAGTAATTAATAGTTGGTAGCGTTTCACGAATACGTGTATCATCAGTAATTTTACCATCTTCGAGCGGTACATTGAAATCGACACGAACAAAGACCCGTAATCCGTCTACTTGCACATCACTTATACTCTTCTTATTCATCTCTGCGTTCCTCCACACCCATAGATTTTAATACTCTGCAAATCCAAGGAATAACATCTCTATAATTTTACAAAGAGCGGAAACATTGAACACCTGTTTCCGCTCTTTAAATGTTTATGAATTCTAGCTAATATTACTTAGCCAATTTAGCGAAATATTCCAACGTGCGAATAAGTTGTGCTGCGTAGGACATTTCATTGTCATACCAAGCTACTGTTTTAACCAATTGTTGGTCGCCAACAGTTAATACTTTTGTTTGAGTTGCGTCAAACAATGATCCAAATGTAATACCATTAATGTCAGATGACACGATTTCGTCTTCTGTGTATCCGAAAGAATCTGCATCAGAAGCTGCTTTCATAGCTGCGTTAACTTCATCAACAGTTACCTTTTTGTCAAGAACAGTGATCAATTCAGTCAATGAACCTGTTGCAACTGGAACACGTTGAGCTGCACCGTCCAATTTACCTTTAAGTTCAGGAATAACTAGGCCGATTGCTTTAGCAGCACCGGTAGTGTTAGGGATGATGTTCTCAGCTGCTGCACGAGCACGACGGAAATCTCCTTTAGAGTGTGGAGCATCCAAAGTGTTTTGGTCGCCAGTGTACGCATGAATTGTAGTCATCAAACCTGAAACAATTCCGAATTGATCTTGTAACGTTTTAGCCATTGGTGCAAGGCAGTTCGTTGTGCAAGAAGCACCAGAAATAACTGTTTCAGTACCATCAAGAGTTTCATGGTTTACGTTGTAAACGATCGTCTTCACATCGCCTGTTGCTGGAGCAGAGATAACGACTTTTTTAGCGCCGCCTTTCAAATGCTTCTCAGCTGCTTCTTGAGATACGAAGAATCCTGTACATTCTAGAACGATGTCTACACCAAGCTCGCCCCAAGGCAATTCTTCAGGGTTACGGTTAGCAAGAACCTTAACTTCTTTACCATTTACTTTGAAGAATCCGTCATGAACTTCAACGTCTCCGTCAAAACGTCCTTGTGTTGTATCATATTTTAACAAATGAGCTAACATTTTCGCGTCTGTCAAGTCATTAATAGCAACTACTTCGATTCCTTCCACAGCTTGAATACGGCGGAATGCAAGGCGACCAATACGTCCAAATCCATTAATACCAACTTTTACAGTCATTGATTAGTTCCTCCCAAAGTTTCGTTTTATTTATTCAAAAAAGGCTGTTACACCTTTCATGACAACAAGGTCATCAGATTTCGCAAGATGCTAATCGTTTTTCTTAATTAGTTAAGAGGATATTCTTCCATTTCCCTCTCAATCTCTAATGCGGCCGCCTCATCCGTGACCAATATATCTTCCTGACCGAATCGGAGAACAGCATGTATCGCACTAGCCTTACTCTTTCCACCTGCAATCCCTATCACAATTTCAGTATTCATAATATCTTCCAGCCGAAGACCCAAGGTCATCATTCTGTGAACCATAGCACCATGCTCGTTGAAATAATAACCGAATGACTCTGCAATCGCGCCTTCATCTTGGATGCCCTGAATAGTCGCAAGGTCCAATCTTCTACGGCGTGTCATTTCCAGCGCATTACCGATGCCGTGCACTATAATTCGCGACTGTCTGATCGTCTGAACAATTTCCTGAATATTAAGATCTTGGACTAGCGATTGATAGGCATCATCACTAAGTAGATCTGGTATATGTAACAGCCTATATTGGGCTCCTACACTCTTAGCCATCGTGGAAGCTATAGTATTCGCTTGAAATTCCACGCTCTCCCCTAAGCCCCCACGAGCGGGTACAAACCAGGTCCCCTTCAAATTAACAGACGAAGGTTGTGTTAGTTGTTCAGCAACTGCAGCGAGTGTTGAACCTCCCGTTACAGCGATGATGTCTTCATTACCCATGACGCTCAACAGAGCCTTCGCTCCTGCACGTCCCAGTTCTTTCTTAGCGACCGGCGACGACTCACAATCACCAGGTACAATCACTACTTTACGCAGTCCATAGGCTAGGCGGATTTTATCTTCCAAATCTGTTAGTCCAAAAAGGTTCTTGGCGATGGGCTCAAGTGAATCCAGTAGTCTCCTACCCGAGTCACTAATCTTCATTCCCATACTTTCAATCTCAATGAGACCTTGAGATTTCAGAAGATCCGTTTCGGCACGCAACACGCGTTCCGTCATATGAAGTGACGCTGCTAGCGTTCTGCGACCGACAATATCAAGTAATAAAATTCGGTGAAGAATAGTGTACCTTGTCTTGAGAGTTTCCATGAGATCAGGCAGAAGCTGCTTTTGTATTTCTATTAAATTGCGCATGCTTTCCACTCCTGCATCGTTCTACATGGTCTTAAAATGTCCCGGGTAAACTTTTTAAGTCCCACTACTATTCTAACCAATATTCGCTTCTCTTGCAAGTATTCATTGTAGTATAATTTACTACTGCCGATTTTCTTATACATCATGATGTATGATGATTATAAATGTAACAATTCCTTGCTATTCTAACGTATATATCATATAATCATTTTTGCTATCTCTTTTTGCGCCCGTGGTCAAATGGATATGACGTAGGCCTCCGAAGCCTGAGATCGAGGTTCAATTCCTCGCGGGCGCGCCATTAATTATTATGATAGCTATATATAACTTTAACCAACTCAGATCAAAGCCAATCATGGCTCTTTTTTTTATCAATAGTTTGACTTTCCCTGACTTTATGATTTAAAATGTTTATCAAGTGGTAAATACGGCAATCGTATTTATAATGAACAACTAATTTAGTTAGTATAAGGGAGGCTTTCCACATGGGTTATATTCCTATGGTCGTTGAACAAAGTAGCCGCGGCGAACGCGCATATGACATCTATTCTAGACTTTTGAAGGATCGCATTATTTTCTTAGGTTCTGAAGTTAATGACATGGTTGCCAATTCCATTATTGCACAAATGCTATTTCTAGCTGCTGAAGATCCGGAGAAAGATATCTCCTTATATGTAAACAGCCCTGGTGGATCCATTACAGCCGGAATGGCGATATTCGATACAATGCAATATATTAAACCAGATGTATCTACAATCTGTGTAGGTATGGCCGCTTCTATGGGGGCATTCCTTTTGACTGCTGGCACGATCGGTAAGCGTTACGCGCTTCCAAATAGCGAGATCATGATTCACCAACCTCTAGGTGGTGCACAAGGTCAAGCATCAGACATTGAGATTCGCGCTCGTCGTATCCTCAAGCTCCGCGATAAGTTAAATCATATTTTAGCTGAACGTAGTGGACAGCCGCTGGAACGCATTGAGAAAGATACGGACCGCGACTACTTCATGAGTGCTTCAGATGCTCTCACATACGGTTTGATCGACAAAGTCTTAGAGAAACCATTAGCACTTTAATTAAAGACAAAAAGCCCTCACTTCCGTATATTACAGGAGTGAGGGCTTTTACAATAACAGAATTACTTAAACATTCTCGTACCTTCAGGTAGAATCTGATGAAAAGGAATGACGAACGTTGGAATGCCCGTAGCATAATCCGTATATTCATATTGTTGGAAGAACAATGCTATTCCCTCTGATTTCACAAAATAATTCACGTCACCAGTCAATCCTTTAAATTCACCAAAATAACCATCATTGTCTTGTAGTCCTTTGAGAACAAGCTTGTCCAATCTCTCATTATAATCAGGACTCTTTCCTTTTAATAGATCATTCAGTGATAGTATCTTTCCATCGTCTAACGAGAAGGTCAACCCTATACGAACTGTACCACCATGAGCCCCACCAATATAACCGTACTGATCTATGATAAGACTTAACACACCATTCTCATTGTATGACACGATATAGTTCTGAAAGAATTGATAGGTTTGCTCAACAGAACTATCTCTTTTAGAGGCCTGCTCTTTCGACGCTTCAACGAATTCATCCTTAAGGTTATCCAGCACCGTATTGATTGATTTCTCTACCTTGGCATCCGCAAGGTCACTAATGGTAGGATAGCGAACAATAAATAATGCATCCTTTGTCTTTGTTTCTAGCTTATTTGTTGTAACCGATAGGTCATTCTCTACCCTAGGAGTAATATTCAATGATTTAAGAGATGGATTCCACACCCCTTGATAGCCCAAATAATCACTTATTAATCGAAATGGAACATATAAATTACCTTTGATATTCTTTACCTCATATTCATTGACATAGAAGTTATTAATATTTGTATTTACTCGATTCTCAGCTAAATCCATGTTCAACTGTCTATACCCACTACCAATACTATATGTTCTCGTACCCGGATTATAATGTAATGACAGTCCCAGTTGATCCCGCAATGCAGTCACAGGGATGAGGGTGTTCCCGTTACTTATCACACCACGTTGAGAGAGTGTAGTACCTTTCCATTCTAAAATGACAGTTGGTTGTTCGACAGTATTCTTCGTATTTCCAACAGCAAAGACCGTTACTTGTCCTGTATAACCCACACTTGTCAATAGAACTCCTGCCACTATAGCTGCAGCGCCCCATCTCATAGCCTTATTCATCTCAAAATTCCCTCCACAATGATTCATATTCTTCGTACTTTTTGAGCTCGTATCCACAGTATATCGAAGTAATGAATCATTATGGTAACAGCGGGGTAACATCTACGTAACAACTGCGTAACACTATTGAATCGTCAACACATACTATACCTGTTCATGATAACCATTATCTCCGTATGGCTGTAGCTTATCCAACCATTTCAGTTCTAGCTTCCGTAACTCATCCCTATGTTGTCTGTTCGTTGGATGATTTACAGGTACGCTCACCGGAATCATCCCTATAAGGGACTCTCCCTCTTCAAGCTTCAATTGTTCCAATATTTCCATTTCAAACTGCTGTTCACCATAGGTATTCCATTCCTTCTGCAATGACACGCAAGCATGATTACCCATATTCAGTATGAATACATCCTTGTTAAATGCCCCATATAGATTCAGACTACTCCCAATCCATATCTTATTATTCACCAAGTTACGTATTTGGTAAACACCAATTTTGCGGGGCAGTTGTTGATATTCTGCCACGAGTTCCTTACGTCTTTGATGATTCATTATATACCCTTCTTTCTCTATCATTAGTCATTCCGTTTACTTTTCACCCAATATTTACTGCCATCTGGTTCTCGGTCCATAAACCCGTATTCAATTAAATACCGTCGCAATGTCACGTAATCATCTAAACGTTCCTTCAGAATGGCATTGACTTCCTTCTCTGAATAAGACTTTTGAACATCAAATAATTGAGTGAGTTGTCGCAAAATAACAATTTTACGTTTTTCCTTCTTCGGGAACTCCGTTAACGGCCCTTGTAGACCTTCCTTAAAATAGGTGTTTAAAATCTCCTCATTCTCCTGCACCGTGATGGAATGCCGCTCATCTAGCAATGAAGGTGAATCATGAATGTGAATATACCGGCTTTTGCTATGAGACTTCTCCTCGACAAGTTCCATAATGGACAGGAATGCCTTGGCCTGCTTCATCTTCTCACGTAAAGTAAAGCGATGATTGCGAATAGTAGAGGTACTACCTCCATCCAATTGTTTGACGATCTCTTGATCGCTTAGCCCCATCTGGAAGAAGTTCAAAAGTGTCCGCTGCAAATCCGTTAATCCGGTCCATTTCTTATCTAATCCTAATAAGAAATCTAACATCGACGTATGATCATTCGCAATATGCCGCCGAACATACTTCTCCGCCTCGTAGTACACCTCTTCTTCCTTATAAATAATGCCCTTCTCATAACGTTTACCGCAGATTAAACATACATAAGCTTCACACTCTTGTTCGAACATATAGCCTTGCTTGATTTCTTCCATACTTGCATTCCAGAACAGATCAGATAAATAGTCCATTATTGTAAACACCTTTCAGTTTCGTTTGCTATTTTATAGACATTATATAATATTGTTTAGTTTTTATCAAGTCATGAGCATTAATTGCAACACGATCACCAATAATCGCCTTCCACCTTCACCATTCACGCAAGTGCAATAAGTACATCTAAATTCAACCCAATCCATCTGAAGTTAACTTTAGTTGCATGGAGTACATCTAAATTACTGGAAATTCCACTTTTCAGCGTTATCGCCATTTTTAACTGTAGGTTGTACAACTAGTTCTCTCTTCCCCTACTTTTCCTGCTATTTAAGTGTGCTTTCTGCATCTATTCTAGCCTGACCTTAAAGGGCACAGCGGGAAGACCTCCACAAAACTTATAGAGGTTGTTCAAAAAGTCATCTTTTGAACTCGCACTTATAGTTTCTTATATTTAAAGAAAGAGTCCGTCCTAAACTAATTTTCTAGTTTAGGACGGACTCTTCAACTCACATATGCATTCAAAATATTATTCTCTTCCACTTTTCAGCTCGGACCAGTATCGATCGTAGACTTGTACATTTTCACCTACTTCACCCAGCCATTCCGTACGACTTAATTCATCTTCAGATAGGTTAATCATCGTGTTATTACGATAGGTCTCAGAATGGAATTCCATCGCCTTCGTATTCGGATCACTATAACCAATCGTTTCATAATTCTTCGCGCTCACTTGCGGATCTAACATATAGTTAATAAATTTCTCAGCCAACTCTTTATTCTTAGCCCCTAGTGGTATAGCGTAGTTATCAGAGAAAATCGTAGCACCTTCCTTAGGTACAACATAGGCGATATCCGGATTATCAGCTACGATAAAAGCTGCGTCTCCAGACCACACTGTGCTAATCCAACCTTCTTCTTGGATCATCTTCTGTTTGATAGTGTCCGTATCGAATGCTAGCACGCTTGGGAGCAAGCCCTTCAGATCATCTACTGCTGTTTTGATCTCTGTTGCATCTGTAGAACTGTTGGAATAACCATTCTTCTTGAGCGCCATTCCAATCACTTCACGATTATCGTCTAATAGTATCACTTTACCCTTATAAGCCGGATTCCATAGATCTTCCCAACTATCAATCGCTTCTTTAATATATTTCTTATTATATGCAATTCCAGTTACACCGGAAGTATAGACAATAGAATATTGATTCCCTGGATCAAATATTGGATCTTTGAACGTATCCGCAATATGAATGAAATTCGGGATATTGTTCTTATCCAACGGTTCGAGTAGATTATTCTTGACCATCGTATCTACCATGTAGTCAGAGGGTTGGATGAGATCATATCCCCCGCCTCCAGCCCTTATCTTAGCTAGTAGGTCCTCGTTATTTGCGTAAATATCATACGTGATACTCACATTGAATTCTTTCTCGAAATCGGCTAGTACGGATTCATCAAAATTGTCTGCCCAACTGTAAATATGCAACTTTTCCTTAGAAGAACAACCACTTAATAAAGATATTGCCATAACACCCGCCACCAGCAGGCTTATCAATCCAGTTCTTTTCACAGTTACGTATCTCCTCTCTTTCATCCAACCATTTTTTATTTTTTCAAGTAGAAACGGCTATGCCGTCTTTTTCAAGACGGTACCCGTTTCAGCGGAAATATAAGGAATAGAGTATTAAGTAAAACTTATGCTTTCTTATATTTTAAAAAGGCAACAACTTGTGCTTCTTCTGTCCTTTGCCTCGGTTCAATACGTATTGCGCTAACAATATCAAGATGATGCTTACTACAATGAGCAACGTACAGAGCGCATTAATCTCTGGTGAAATGCCTCGTTTCACTTGCCCATAAATGTAGATAGGCAGCGTCGTTGATCCTGGTCCAGCAACAAAGAAACTAATCATGAAATCATCGAGAGAAAGCGTGAACGCAATCAACGCACCCGAGATTACACCCGGTGTAATCTGTGGCAATGTAATATAACGAAAGGTTTCCCAATACGTAGCGCCCAAATCTTGAGCAGCTTCTTCAAGCTGTCTACCCATTCCCGCAAATCTTGCACTTACCATGACATATACATACGACACACTGAATGTAATATGGGCGATCATGACCGTAGACTTCCCTAAAGGAATCTGGAACTGACTAAACAGAACTAACAGCGATAATCCCATAATAATATCTGGAATGATAATGGGCATATACAACAACCCACTCATTGGAACCTTCAACCTTTTACCTAAATCCCGCATGGATAAAGCTGCAAATGTTCCTAACACCGTAGCAACTACAGTAGAAACAACAGCAACAATGAGACTGTTCATCAAAGCATCCATCACGTGGCGATCCTTCAATAGCGAGAGATACCAATCAAAGGTGAACCCTTTCCAATCCCCACTAAGTCGTGTGTTATTGAATGAATATACAATTACGAGCAGTATAGGTACATAAATAAATATCATCATAATGGCCGAATGAATGCCTAGAAGGGGATGTCCTTTCTTCTTCATCGGTTCCCCCCCTTTACTACTTCGCTACGCGATTTAATCACTCGGTTTAACAATACAATCAGCACAAGCGACGTCAGAATAAAGATGACAGAGAGTGCTGAACCGAAAGGCCAATTACGTGCCCCGAGGAACTGAGATTGAATAATGTTACTAATCATCGAGGATTTAGAACCCCCTAGAATATCCGTTACGACGAACATCCCTGCTGTTGATACGAATACGAGGACAGATCCCGTCATAATGCCGGTCTTACTCTGAGGTAATGTAATATGCCAGAATGCCTTCCAACGACTGGCCCCTAGATCACTTGCAGCGTCTAACAATCGACGATCAATCTGCTCGATAGCTACGTATAGTGGCAACACCATAAAGGGAATAAAGTTATACACCATACCAAGCAATACCGCCCCCTTGGTATAGAGCATCTGCAATGGTTCATCAATCCATCCCCAATGGATTAGAATACTGTTCACCACACCCTGTGTTCGAAGCAGCAACACCCAAGCATAGGTCCGAATAAGGAAGTTAATCCAGAACGGAATCGTAATCAAGATCAGCCCCCAATTCTGCATGCGGGGGGATGAACTTGCTATATAATAAGCTAGCGGATAACTAACGATGAGACAGATTAATACCGTCACGATCGACAATACAATCGTATCCCAATAAATTCCTAGATATAGAGAATCCCAGAATGTCTTATAGCCTTCCCAGCTAAATTGATAAACAACGTTACCCAGCGTATCGCGTTGCATAAATGACATGGCCACAACGATGATCATCGGCACGACTAGGAATAAACCTAACCAGATCAATACGGGGGTAAGGAACCATTTGGACTTGTTCATGGCTAGATCACCACCTCATCCTTCGTATTCCAGTTCACCCCAATTCGCTCACCTGCTTGCCACGATTCTTCATCTGCCAAATCAAGTGCAATCGTGACCTTCATAGCGGTCTGCGTATCCACTTGGTCAAGTTCAACGATTAATTTATGCACATTTCCCATATACAGGACATCCTGAATGACACCTGTCTTCATCGCATCTTCGACGTTACGATGTGGGCGTAATTTCTCTGGTCTCACAGCAAATAAACCTTCGGAAGAAGTGAAAATATTATTCTCTCCGATAAAGGTCGCGGCAAAAAGAGTTCGCGGTGAGGCATATACCTCTTTAGGGGTACCAATCTGCTCTACCCGCCCATTATTCATAATAACGATACGATCGGACATCATCATTGCTTCCTCTTGATCATGAGTAACATACACAAAGGTAATTCCTAGTGTCCGCTGCAGATGCTTTAGCTCCGTTTGCAAGTTTTTACGCAACTGTAAATCTAACGCACCCAAAGGTTCATCAAGTAATAATACTTTAGGTTTATTCACTATAGCTCGAGCTATAGCTACGCGCTGCTGTTGACCCCCTGAGAGCTGGTGAGGATACCGCGATGTCAGAGCCGTTAGCTGTGTCATGTGGACAGCTTCCGCAATCCGCTCTTTCTGTTGCTCCTTCGGTATCTTCTTCATCTTTAGACCGAATGCAATGTTCTCTTCGACTGTCAGATGCGGAAATAAAGCATAGTGCTGAAACACCAAATTCAAATCCCTTAGATTAGGAGGGTCGTCTGTCACATTCTTCCCAGCAAGTATAATATCACCATTAGAAGGTTGTTCGAAACCTGCAATCATGCGGAGAATAGTCGTCTTTCCACATCCGCTCGGCCCAAGTAAAGTGAGGAATTCACCTTCCTTTATGATCAAAGACAATGGATGTACTACTGCTTGCCCTTCAAATTGTTTCTCTATTTCAACGAGTTCAATCATAATAAACACCAACCCCTTTTATTCTACGATTTCAACATGGTACCAAGTCGACTATATATCATCTAACACTTCTAATAAGCCATATCATATGTATGGCTTACTTATATTCAAACTATTCATTTAGTCATATGACAGATCATCACTTATTGAAGAAATGTCCGATTTCGCATATTCAATATAACGTTTTTCAACCTAAGGTACAACCACTTTTTTATAAATCACTACGTAAAGCTGTCTACTTCTGTCACAATTTAGTGATGATTATAACATATTCTCCGAAAAGACAATAAAGAATCGCCTTTCTCACGACATGGAATGGTCGGAGAAAGGCGATTTAATCAAACATAATTAGCATTTATCGTTCATTTACTTAAGCTCGTATTGAACACTAAGCTGTGTAGATACTTTCACTTCTCCCGCTTCAACAGCACTTGAAGCTGATGAATCCATCGTTGCCTTCGACATCATCATTTCATTTTGCGCGTATACGATCGGGTTACTACTTTCTCCTTGACTAACAACGAGAACTGCACCTAACTGACGATTCGCTGCTTTCGCGATAGCTCCCGCTTTCAGAGTAGCGTTCGCCATAGCCTTCTCAATCACTTGTGTTTCGAACTGGTCACGGTTCTCAATCGAGAAGCGAACATTCTCAATGTTATTCGCACCTGCAGTTGATGCCGCATCTAGCAATTGACCCACTTTAGCAAGATCGCGATACGTTACTTCGATCGTATGATTTGCAGTGTAACCTTTAACCTTCTGACCTTCTTTTTCTGTGTAGGTATAGTTAGGTTGCACATAGAACTGCGTACTCTTAATATCTTTATCAGCAATCTTCCATGTATCCTTCAGTAAATCATTCAGCTTCTTCATCTTAGCTGCATTCGCTTTCTGAGCAGATTGAGCTGTTTCCGCTTGTGATGTTACACCGATGGATAAATATGCAATATCGGGTGTAATTGATAATTCACCTTTACCTACGACATTAATCACATTACGTTGAACCTCAGCAGCATAGATCTCGGATGAACCTCCTATCGTGTTGCTAATTCCAGATACCCCTACAATAAATGCACTCGCAACTAAGATCAATCCTGTCTTCTTTACCCATTTCTTCATAACCGTCGCCTCCTTAGAGCTTTACGAAGTAAAGCTTACTCCGTAAGCATAAACATTAGAGCTTTACGAAGTAAAGCTTACCCCGTAAGCATAAACATTAGAACTTTACAGAGTAAAGTTTACTCCGTAAGCGATTACCTTTATTTACCCTTTAGACGTACAAAATTGGTAAATGTTGCACTTGTCACAAAGAACTTCAGTTTTATTTTTCACAATCATGAACATGCCCTATTCAACGAGTATAAATCCGCATAAACAAATAGTAGCCAATCCTCAAAGCGGATTAGCTACTATTTGTTTTAAGTACCAATATCAGTACTTTTATTGGTTCTCTAATTCCTCTTTACTTACTAAAGCAACTAAAGCGGTTACAGCCTGCTCAGCGTCCGCGCCATCCGCGCTAATGTTAACTTCTGTTCCCGAACTGATTGCAAGGCTCATAATCCCCATTATGCTTTTTGCATTCACCTTTTTATCATCTTTTTCCACGAAAATTTCAGACGAGTACTTATTCGCTTCTTGGACGAACAATGCTGCCGGTCTGGCATGGAGACCCGTCTTCAGACGGACAACTACCGGGTGCTTTGTCATGGAAACTTACCCCCTATTTATAAATCTATTCACATTACTCTCATTTCATATACATTCATTATAGCATTATACCATGAAGGACACTAGAATAAAAACTCATGCATTACGAATCTTATCCGCCATCTCATCAATCTTGCGCAGACGATGATTAACGCCCGATTTACTGACGGTGCCCTTGAGCATCTCGCCAACCTCTTTCAAATTCATATCTGGATGAATTAACCGCACTTCCGCTACTTCCCGTAGCTTCTCAGGTAATTGTTCTAAGCCAATCTCACGCTGTAGTAGCTTAATATTATCAATTTGCCGAACTGCTGCGCTGATCGTTTTATTCAAATTTGCCGTCTCGCAGTTGACGATACGGTTCACAGAATTTCTCATGTCTCGCATAATACGAACATCCTCGAACTTGAACAGAGATTGATGTGCACCAATTAAGCTAAGAAACTCAATAATCTTCTCGCCTTCCTTGATGTAGAGTACAAATCCCTTCTTGCGTTCAATAAAGCGTGCATTCAACTTGAATTCGTTAGCTAACTTTACCAATGCCTTACAATGATCTTCATACATCGAATAAATCTCGAGATGATACGATGAACCCTCAGGATTATTCACAGAGCCACCCGCCATAAAGGCACCTCGTAAATATGCTCGCTTACAACATTTCTTACGGATAAGTTCAGAATAGATCTCTTGTGTGAATAGAAATCCTTCAGAAACAATATGTAGTTCCATTAGAATTTCCTGCACACGAGCAGGTATCCGCACGATATAGACATTATTCTTCTTTAATCTCATCTTTTTACGCACGAGTAGCTCTGTATGTGCCTGAAAATACTTTTTGATTAAGGTATAAATCCGCCTTGCTATCGCGGCATTTTCTGTCGAGATATCCAAAATGACTTTTTTGTTCGATAGTTGGACGGAACCATTCATGCGAATAAGCGCAGATAATTCAGCCTTCTCGCAACAAGCATGTCCTTCTACCCTAGTCAATTCTTTCTTTGTCTCTGCCGCAAACGACAAGTGACTCACCTCTCTCGTAAAGTCCAATTTTGTACGAGCTGGTATATATGCTGGCTTAGCTTTTCAGCATCATGCCTTAGGTATGTCCGGAACAGAACGAGTGTGTCAGCAATGACCTTATAACCATGTCCCGTCACTGCATCCATGTCCAAATGGACAGGTTTTGCTCCCTTTTCAGCATACTTATCTTGAACTCGGGTCGGAATTTCACCATTATTTACAATGACATAATCAAAAAGATGTACTCCGACATGATCATAAATCGCATTAAGATGATCACTCACGCTATAATTATCGGTCTCCCCTGGCTGAGTCATGACATTGCAAACAAAAATCTTAATCGCTTCTGAAGCACAGACCGCTTCCACAAGCTTAGGAACGAGTAAATTAGGGAGTATACTAGTATACAGGCTTCCCGGCCCAATTAAGATAGCATCTGCTTGCTGAATCGCTTCAACAGCCTCTGGCAATGGCTCGACCTCAGCCGGATCAAGAAAAACACGTTTAATCCTTCTCCCAGCTTCGGGGATTTTGGATTCTCCACTAACGACGCTGCCATCTTCCATCTCGGCATGTAGTGTAACGGCGACACCCGCAGCAGGCAACACACGACCACGAACAGCAAACACCCTACTTAACTCCCGTACAGCGGATACGAAGTCACCCGTAATATCTGTCATTCCTGCTAATATTAGATTACCTAAACTATGTCCAGCCAGTCCCGAACCAGTCCCGAAGCGGTAGCTTAACATTTGTGAAAGTAGTGGTTCAACGTCAGCAAGCGCCGTCAATACGTTACGAACATCTCCCGGCGGGGGCATCTGTAATTCATTTCGAAGAATGCCTGAACTTCCACCATCGTCGGCTACCGTGACAATAGCCGTAATATCAAGCGGCTTCTCTTTCAATCCCCGAAGCATGACGGATAATCCAGTGCCTCCACCCATCACAACAATTCGAGGACGCGCACTTGTCTGTCCTGCTACTTCCATTACACTTCACCCCATTAATGCCAATCACGGTCTCGATCAGAGTCGCGATGGATAACTGAGACGTTCTCTGTCTCACTGGTACCCAGCATCTTCCCTAAATACTCAGAAATAGCAACAGAGCGATGCTTGCCACCTGTGCATCCGATGCCGATAACGATTTGGCTCTTACCTTCTTTATGATATTGCGGAATTAAGAAATGGAGCATATCCAACAGCTTACTAATAAATAATTGGGTTTCAGCCCACTTCATCACATAATCATACACTTCATTGTCTTGTCCCGTACGTGGACGCAAGTGATCAACATAATGCGGATTCGGCAAAAACCTAACATCGAATACCAAATCTGCATCAATCGGAATACCATATTTAAATCCAAAAGATGTAATATTGACAGACAACGTATTAGGTTCCAGGTGAGAGAAACGAGAAATAATCTTCTCTTTCAATTTCCCAGGCTTTATACTACTCGTGTCGATCAACTGTGTTGCCGAATTCTTTAGTTCCTCTAACAGCTTACGTTCCAGTCGGATTCCATCAAGTGGCATCCCCTCTGGAGCCAATGGATGGCGCCTCCGACTCTCTTTATATCGCTGCACTAGGACAGAATCCATCGCATCTAGGAAGAGAATCTCGCATCCCATCGTGAAATGCTCTTTAATATAAGCCAATGATTCAGATAGAGCGGTAAAAAATTCACGTCCACGTAGATCAATCACTAAAGCAACCTTAGCTATCTTCCCATTGGATTGCTCAATAAGTTCTGCAAACTTCGGGATCAATACGGGTGGCAAATTATCCACGCAGAAGAAACCAAGATCCTCCAAGCTTTGTACAGCAAGTGTCTTTCCCGCACCGGACATCCCTGTAATAATAATCAGAGTTGCCGTCGCCGGTGCAGTTATGTCCTTCTCCAGCATCAGCTTTCCCTCCCTTGTCTATGAGTTTAACAAGCTTATGACTGGTAATAAAACAAGACAATGCCTATGAACGAAGAAGCAGACCTGCAGCCCCAACGACGCCCGCATTATTGCCTAGTAGAGCTGGTAGGATGGACACACCCCGTTGTAACGGATCCGGTGTTAACTTGGCATATACCTCACGTATCTCATTGAAGAGGATATCCCCTGCATAAGCAACGCCTCCACCCACAATAAACACTTCTGGATTTAATACTGCCGCAACAATTGCCATCGATTTCCCTAAATAAAAGGCTGCACGTTTCACAATACGAACAGCGACTTCATCCCCTGCCTTGGCTGCATCGAACACTTCCTTTGCAGTCATATGTTCTACAGTAGCTAGTGTGGTACGATCCCCACGTGCTACCGCATCGTTAGCCATACGAATAATTCCTGTTGCCGATGATACTGTCTCTAAACAACCCTTTTTGCCGCATCCACATTGAATAGCTTCCAGATCAGGCACTACTGAAATATGTCCAATCTCTCCTGCCATCCCAGAGAATCCCTGATAAATATTTCCGTTCAGAATAATGCCTCCGCCCACTCCAGTACCAAGTGTATAACAGATACAGTTATCTACCCCACGTCCCGCACCGCTCCATACTTCTCCTAATGCTGCGACGTTAGCGTCATTATCTATTTTGACTGGCTTGCCTAGACGCTCCTCTAGAAGAGAACGTATTGGAACATCTCTAAAGCCTATGTTGGGTGCAAGGATAATAATTCCTTCAACGACATTCGTGAAGCCAGCAACCCCTGCTCCCACACCTACAAGCTGATCCCAATCATATGGAGATTTCTCTACAATTTCGTGCACATACTTTACAATATTGTCAACGACGATATGAACACCTTTTTCAGTCTCCGTGGGTCCTTCATGTGTTAGTAGAAGCTGCCCCTCTTGATTACAAATGCCCACTTTAATCGACGTACCGCCTAAATCCACACCAACATAGATACTTTCAGACATGTTACAAGCCACCTTTATCAATCTACAATATTTTTGAGCCTACGTACCCACTATAATAGATGCCTTCTATCTGGTCAAGAGAAGTAAGCTACTATCGAAACGCTTGTTGGTAGGTTATTCATGACAATTGTCATCTTCAATAGGTGACAGTTTTTACTAACCAGAGCTCGAATAATTCCCTATCATTAAATAAAGCGCAATTCTGAATGCCAATGGAGGGATATCAAGATGGATATTATTATGGAAATGAATCATGTCATCAAGTTATTTGGAAATAAGAAAGCCGTGGATAATGTATCCCTTACTATTGAGAAGGGTTCCATCGTTGCCATTCTCGGTCCTAATGGGGCAGGTAAGACAACCGTTCTATCTATGATGTTGGGACTGATTAAACCCAGCCAAGGATCCATACGTGTGATGGGTAAGAACCCTAAAGATATAGAGGTGCGTAAGAGAATTGGGGCTATGCTTCAAGAAGTTAGTGTTATGGATGGCCTGAAGGTGCGCGAACTTATTACATTAATTCGTAGTTATTATCCAGATCCTCTTGATATGAGCCAATTGACACCATTAACCGGTCTGAAAGAGGAAGACTTAAATCGATTCGCAACGAAGTTATCTGGTGGTCAGAAGCGAAAACTCGGCTTCGCCCTCGCTCTTGCTGGAAATCCTGATCTAATCTTCTTCGATGAACCCACCGTAGGTCTAGATGTTACCGCTCGTCGCTTGTTCTGGGATAAAGTTCATACACTGACTACACTAGGAAAAACCATCTTATTTACTACCCATTACCTACAAGAAGCTGAGGACTTTGCAGATCGAGTCATTTTATTTAATCAAGGTGTGATCATTGCTGACGGCAGCCCTGACGAGATCAAATCCAAATTGACGACATGCTCTGTCTCTTTTAAATCAGATGATCCTCATCTACGTGAAGCACTCCTCAATTTGCCTCATGTTAGTGATGTTTATGAAAAAGAGGGTCGGATATATACAGTTACTGAGGATACAGATAGCGTTCTAGCATCCATCTTTGAACACAAGTACGCGGTTAAAAATATTCGTGTCGAGCAAGGTCGCCTTGACGATGCCTTCGAACAGTTAACGTCACAACCTGAATTTGATATTAAAGGGGAGGCTAATTAATTATGTACATGATCATCATGCAGTGTAAGGCTGAAATGAGAAGAATTCTGCGTAATCCCTATTTTGTAGGATGGTCTTTAATCATGCCTATTTTGTTCTATTTCATCTTTACTCGGCTTGTAAACACCAACACCGATGATAATCAGCTATGGCAAGCTCATTACTTGATGTCTATGACCACATTTAGTGTGATGGGCTCATCTATCATGACTTTAGGGATTCGAATCGTTCAGGAACGAGTTCATGGTTGGTCCACCTTTATGCGAATTACTCCACTACCCGAGGGCGTCTATTTCTTCGGTAAAATGTTCGGGCAATCCGTTATGCATTTACTCTCTATTGTCGTTATCTTTGGTGCAGGATATTTGATCAATGGCGTGTCCTTATCTCCGTCACAGTGGATTTACAGTGGACTATGGATATTAGTAGCTTGTGCGCCATTCCTAGCGCTAGGGACATTAATCGGGACAATGAAACGAGTGGACACAGCTAGTGGCGTTAGTAATGCGACCTATATGATACTGGCTATCGTAGGGGGAATGTGGTTTCCTATGGATTCTTTCCCGCAATTATTACAAACGATTAGTCATTGGCTCCCTGCCTATAGCTTTGGGAATGGAGCTTGGGAGATTATACGTGGACATCATCCTTCGTTAGAAAACATACTCATTCTGCTAGGATACCTCATATTCTTTATGGTACTATCGACATATATTCGTAAAAAACAGGAAGTGGTGTAGACTTTATTATGCAAGAGAAATTTCAGCTATTTCCTAAAAAACTAGGATTCTATCCATACGTCTGGCTGATCTACATCTTCCTACCTATCATCAATACCGCACAGGAGCATGGGTTAAAGATGATACTGGGCTATTTGATGATTGGAGTGTTTGCACTCTCCTATCGACAACTCTATTTCGCTTCAGAGCATGGCTCCTTTTCATATTGGATTGCCTTACAGATGGTTATTATCTTTATTCTCAGCTCCCTTTATAACCCTTACAACTTATTCATGGGTTTCTTCACCGCTAATTTTATTGGATATTACACCAATTCGGTCAAGTTTAAGATATCCTTAATTTCTTTGGCGATTATCGAAATTGTACCGATAATATTAAATATAGGTGAACGTCACCCTAGGGAATACTTATTCCTTTTCCCTTTTATTGTCATTATGATCATGTCTCCTTTTGGAATAAGGTCGATGAATAAGCACCAGCAACTTGAGTTGAAGCTAGATGAAGCTAATGAACATATTAAAGAACTCGTTAAGCGTGAAGAACGCATGCGTATTGCTAGAGATCTACATGACACATTAGGTCATACGTTGTCTTTGATTACATTGAAAAGTCAGTTAGTCGACCGGCTAATTACCAAAGATCCTCATCGTGCACAATTTGAGGCCAAGGAGATTGAGCGAACAGCAAGAGCGGCTCTCCGACAAGTTCGCGAACTTGTGTCGGATATGCGCGCAGTTACAGTCGCCGAGGAACTACTGGAGGTACAGGTCATCCTAGAGCATGCCGATATCATCTCTTATTTCGAAGGGGACGCTAAGCTTGCTGGGGTACCAGATCTAACTCAGAACATTCTCAGCCTATGCCTTCGTGAAGCAATAACCAATATTGTAAAACATAGCCGAGCAAAAAACTGTACAGTACGTATTGAACAAGAGGTGGCTTACGTCACACTCATCATTAGTGATGATGGAATAGGTTTACGCGAAGATCATCATGATGGAAACGGATTGAATGGGATGGCTGAGCGGCTATCTTTAATTGAGGGTTCGTTAGAAGTATCTTCTGTGAAAGGCACTACTTTGACCATCACTATTCCTATTATAATCAAGGATCAACAAGAGGAGGGGAGCGCATGATACGAATTCTTCTAGCCGAAGATCAACAGATGCTCCGCGGTGCATTAGCCTTACTATTAGATTTAGAAGACGATATCGAAGTAGTAGGCCAAGCTTCCGATGGGAAAGAGGCACTGTCACTCATCGTCTCTCTTCAACCAGATATCTGTCTGCTTGACATAGAAATGCCATTGATGACCGGTTTGGACGTTGCTGAACAGTTGAAGGGGCAGGGTTCGCCCTGTAAAGTTATCATTCTGACTACCTTTGCACGTCCCGGTTACTTCGAGCGCGCAGTAAAGGCAGATGTTCAAGGTTATCTATTAAAGGATGGACCTATCGATAAACTGGCAGAGTCCATTCGTCGTGTCATGGTCGGTCATCGGGAGATTTCCCCGGAACTTATATTCGGAACGATAAAGGACAAGAACCCTCTTAATGCTCGTGAACGAGAGATTCTATCGCTGTCTGCCCAAGGGAAGTCTGCCCATGAGATATCATCTATGCTTCATCTTTCCTATGGAACGGTACGCAATTATATCTCCGAATCCTTGAATAAACTTGATGCTAGAAATCGGATCGAGGCCATTCGGTTAGCAGAGGAAAAGGGCTGGTTGTAGATTAACATCAGCCTTCTCCGTTCACTACAGTAGTTGCACAGAGTACACTTATATCCGATTTATCTTCGTTAGTGTTGGGTTTAGTTGTACAGAGTACATCTATTTACTTGAAAACCTTCTCTTTTCATCATATCCCCACTTTTAACTGTCCTTTTTGCAACTATTCTCCTTTCAGATCACTTTTCCCTCTAAATAAGTGCAGTTTATGCAGCTATTTCTCCCTCAGCCCTTCCCTCTCATGAGTGAAGCGCTTGCCAACTTAACACAAATAACCCGACGGTGAAATCCCTCCGTCGGGTCATTGCTGTCGAATATACTATTTACTTACTTAGAGACTCGCTCCAGTCATGAACCATATTACCTTCTATGAATTTCTCTGCATCCATCGCTGCCATACAGCCTGTACCCGCTGCAGAAATGGCTTGACGATAACGAACATCCTGAACGTCACCACATGCGAATACACCCGGTATATTCGTCTCTGTCGTACCTGGCTTAACGATGATATAACCTACGTCATCTGTCGTGATCTGATTGTCCAGAAATTGTGTGTTCGGTGTATGTCCAATCGCTACAAACACTCCGTCTGCTTCAATTAATTCTTCCTGATTGGTCTCATTGTTAAGAACTTTCAGTCCTTTAACACCCATACCTTCAGTAACTACTTCCAGTGGCGTACGGTTCAATGCCCATAGAACCTTCTCGTTCTCACGTGCACGATCTTGCATAATCTTCGAAGCACGCATCTCTTCACGACGGTGTACCAGCGTTACGCTCGAACCGAAACGAGTCAAGAAGTTCGCTTCTTCCATAGCAGAATCACCGCCACCAATGACAATAATCTTCTTCCCACGGAAGAAGAATCCGTCACATGTTGCACATGTGCTGACACCGCGTCCGATGTTCTCCTGTTCACCTGGAATACCCAAATACTTCGCTGAAGCTCCTGTGGAAATAATGACAGTCTCAGCCAATAACTCTCCCATTCCATCAACTTGAACTTTGAACGGACGTTTAGACAGATCTACCTTCTCTACCCAACCTGACTTAAACTCGGCTCCGAAACGCTCTGCTTGCTTCCGCATATTGTCCATCAATTCAGGTCCCATAATTCCATCTGGAAATCCTGGGAAGTTCTCAATTTCAGTTGTTGTTGTCAATTGACCCCCTGGTTGCATCCCTTCAATAACCAGTGGTTTCATATTCGCGCGAGCAAGATAAATAGCTGCTGTTAATCCAGCAGGACCTGTTCCAATAACGATTGATTTATACATTTATATAACCTCCTATAAAATAATATATGACGAATGATCAGGCTCTATCGCCCTAGGATTTGATGATACATCATCCAAATAGTCCTCTATCCGTTCCTACCTTTCATATGACAAATGCTATCCATACGACGTGCATACCGACTAACGGTAGAAGCGGAAAGACCGTAGCGTCGAGCAACTTCCTGATATGAGGTAGGATGCCCCAACATTTTGGATGCCCAATATTCAAGCGCCGCTGACCAAGCTTCCGTATGATCAAGTTCCGGCGTATCGGGATAACTTTTATGCAAGAACTCCGTCCATAAGCTCTGAACATCCTGCTGCTGAGCTAAATCCCCTACATAATCCATCATTTCGAGCGTTCGATCAACAACCGTACTTGAAGGATCATTCCAGTCCGAAGAAGAAAGCTCTCTTACAATGTGTAGAGATGGCATTAACCCCTCTATAGCAGAAGATGAATCTATTACAGTCTCTTCATTCATCCCTTGAAGAACAAGCTTAGCTGCCTCTTTTATAACGATATCTTCATCCGGCTCTAGCAACAGAGCTTCCAATACCTGCTTTACCTCTTCATCAGCGATCAAAGCGAAAGATTGAATAACTTGCAGTTTAGTCGCTGTGTCGCCATGTCGGAGTGCCCAGAAGAAGGATGATCGAATCAATGGATTCTGTATAATTTCTTCCGTTATTCCTTCATCGTTCTGTTCCCATTGCTTCATCTGCTCCTCAAAAGGGAGATGATAATGGTAACTAATTTTCGGTTGTTTCGTTATTCCTTCTTGAAACTCTTGCAACTGGGATAAATAAAACTCTGGAACCTCAGAAAGAGGATCTATCTTGATAGCATGTCTCCAATATCTCTCTGCATCCACATATCTTCCACAGTTAAAAGCAGCTGTAGCCGAGTAGTGGTACAAGCTTGGGTCCCAGTTCAATTCCTCATCCTTCAACAAACGACGAAAGTGTCTATAGGCTTGCTCATGTTGACCTAATATACCCATCGTTGTGGCAAGTTTAAACAAATGCTCCTGATGGAAGGGAACCGTGACCGACAGCATATGCAAAAGTGGAAGCAACTGCGTCATATCGTTCTCATGCTGGTAGAAAATAGCCAAATTACAAAGCCCATGTAGATTCCCTGGGTCTTGTTCTAACACTTCTTGGATCGTTATCTTAGCTTTCTCAAACAGGCCTACATAATAATAGGACAATGCTAAATTATTACGAGCTGCGAGGAAATCCGTATTGCTCTCCACTATTTGCTCTAATAATTCTACAGCTTGAGCGAACTTACCTTCTTCCAGAAGAGTACGAGCATGTTCATGCTCCACCATTCCTTCACGACTCTTGATCCGGGTCAACTTCGTAGGACGATCTAATTCATGAAAAAGCAGATCCATCATTTCTTCTGCTTCCTCCAGAAATTGACCAACACCATCTTCCTCTAGATAGCTAACTATTGCTTTCTCGGCTTCTTCGAAATTTTCCATATTGGCAAAGTTGTTGGCCATATAGAAGTAGCATTCCGTCATATTTGGATCAATATTCTCAATAATTTGAGATAATACGATATTAGATCCCGCATAATCACCCATTTCCGACATGACTCCGGCTACATTGCAATGATTTACTGGATTATCTGGTTCATACTCTACTGCTTTTCCGAAATATCTCAATGCCTTGTCATAATGATTGCGATCTAACGAACGTACAGCCCTTTCGAAGAAAAAGTTCGCATCCAGATGGACAGGTATTATTTTATTGTATAGGACTTTAGCCCGTTGTTTATCCTCATTCATTGAACCAAGGCACCTCCTTTTCCTTCTAACCTTTTACCTATCATATTATACCATAAGTTGATAAAACGAAGAAAAGACACCGCATATTTAAATGCCGGAGTCTTTAAACAACGTAGCGATGGATCCACCTTCTATAATAATACGAGTCGCCTGAGAAAGCATAGGTGCCACAGATAGAACCTTTATCCGATCTACGTATTGTTCCGGAAGTGCTATGGAGTCTGTCACGACAACCTCCTTAATATTAGGATGCATCAAACGTTCTAGCGCATTACCTGAGAAAAGACCGTGCGTAGCACAGACATACACATCTTCTGCCCCACGTTCCTTCAATCCTTCTACCACATTAATAATCGTTGTGCCTGTATCAATTAAGTCTTCGATAATGATCGGTGTTTTCCCCTTAACATCACCTATCACATGTGTGATCACAGATTCATTGTGTGAAGGGCGCTTCTTAATCATAATAGCAAACGGAGAATCTAATTGATTCGCTAATTTCTCTGCCATGGAAGCACGTCCAGCATCTGGAGATACAATAACCGGGTTAACAATATTCTTCGTTCTCAAGTACTGGCTAATTAGATCTAGTGCAGTTAAATGATCTACTGGTATATTGAAAAATCCCTGAATAGCTGGGGCATGTAAATCTATCGTGATGACTCGATTAGCTCCAACTGTTGTTAGCACATCCGCCAGCATCTTAGCAGATATCGGTTCACGAGGAGCCGATTTGCGTTCCTGTCGTGCATATCCGTAATAAGGTATTATTATGTTAATCGTACGAGCCGAGGCTCTCTTCGCTGCATCTATCATGACAAGCAATTCCACAAACATATCGTTGATCGGATGTGAAAGCGATTGGACTAAGAATACATCACAGTTACGAATGCTTTCCTCATAGTTGACATAAATCTCGCCACTTTGAAAGCGCGAACGCTTGACACTTCCCAATTCCACGCCTAATTTACTACAAATATCCTTTGCTAATTTCGGATTCGATGATCCAGTAAACACAAGCATCTTATGCTGCATAGTATCCTCCCGATTTCAAGCCACTTATAATGAGCGTCAAGCAGAAACGGCTATGCCGTCCTTTTGAAGGACGGTATCCGTCTCTGCCGAAATATAAGAAATAGAGTATCAAGTGAAACTTATACTTTCTTATATTTTCAAAAAGCCAGCTTTTCAACACCGGCGTGATCAAAAGATGACTTTTTTGAATGACCTCTTATAGACTTGAGTTAATCAATATGTATATGTAGTATACAGGATTATGCTAGATTTCAAAAGGTACCTCTTTCCGTCTCCTCTTATCGAACACAGATAATTGTCGGTATCCGACATCCCATAGTAAAGCACGAGCCTGATCTAGATGCTCGCCAAGTCGCAACGGATCATGTGCATCAGAACCGATCGTTAGTGGAATCCCAAGCCTAAAGGCCTCCGTCACCATCCGTTTACTTGGGAACATCTCCTCGCAAGCTTTAGATAAGCCAGAGGCATTCAGTTCCATCACCATCCCACTGTTCAACACCGCCGTAAGTGCCGAATTCTCCAACGCTTCTACCTCACTTTGTTTATCCAGTGCAGGGCGATAGCCGAATCGCTTAATGACATCTATATGCCCCATAATGTCATATAATCCGGTTGCTGCTGCTTTCTTCACAGCATCATAGTATTGTTCATAGACAGTAATAATATTCTTTCCTTCCCAATGATGGGTTTGGCGATAGTCACTAATATCCCATTCTCCGAGGAAATGGACAGAACCAATCACATAATCCCATGGATAGGATGTAATGATATGTTCGATCTCTGCTTCATATCCTTCGATATAGTCACCCTCAATGCCGATGCGAATATCGATCTGATCCTTATAACGTTCCTTCAGGGCAAGACACTCTTCTACGTAGCGTGGGAGTTCGTCCATAGGCATTGCCATCTCTGGATAATACGTGGCAGGATCAACATGAATCAGCGGCATATGATCGGATAGACCAAGCTGAGATAGACCCATCTTGATCCCTCTCAGAACGTATTCTTCCAGTTCTCCGATCGCGTGTCCGCAACGGGCATGGTGTGTATGATAATCGATCAACATGATCGAATCCCTCCTCTAGTCACGTCTTGGCCGCTCATGGCGCAGGCTAAGCTCGGTCATGATGTCATCTAACGGCAGCTTACGTTCTTCAAGAAGTACAAGCAGATGATAGATCAGATCACTTACTTCAAGGCGTAGTTCATCATTATCTTTATTTTTCGCAGCAATGATCGCCTCTGCAGTTTCTTCTCCTACTTTTTTAAGGATTTTATCGACACCCTTTTCAAATAAATACGTAGTGTATGCACCCTCTGGACGTTCTTTCTCACGATCCGAAATAATCTGTTCCAACTCTGCCAGTACAGCGAAACGATCAGAAGTTTGATTAGCACTTGTTGATGGAAGATCTTCCTTCTTCTCCAATGGTACTTCATTGAAGAAACAAGTTACTTTGCCTGTGTGGCAAGCAGGACCTTCAGGCTTCACTAGAATCAGTAAAGTATCACCATCACAATCGTAGCTTAACGAGGTAATACGTTGTGTATTTCCTGAAGTTGCCCCTTTATGCCATAGTTCCTGTCTAGAACGACTCCAGAACCATGTCTCTCCACTTTCAACTGAAAGCTTAAGCGATTCAAGATTCATATAGGCCATCATTAGCACTTCTTTGGTCGTTACATCTTGTATAATAGCAGGTACTAGACCCGCTTCGTCGAAGCGAATATCATTCTTTATTTGCTCCCAGTTTAGGCTATTACTCATCGAATCTCCACCCCTTTTTGCTTTAAATCCATTTTTAAATCATGAATCGTCATTTCTTTATAGTGAAAAATAGTCGCTGCCAATCCCGCATCAGCTTTGCCCGTTGTAAATACGTCATAGAAGTGATCTGTCGTACCCGCTCCACCTGAAGCAATCACAGGAATTCCTACAATTCCAGATACAGCTGACGTGAGAGGAAGATCGAATCCATCCTTGGTACCATCAGCATCCATACTCGTGAGTAGTATCTCACCTGCACCCAAAGATTCCGCTTCTTTAACCCATGATAAAGCCCGAATACCCGAAGCTGTACGCCCACCGTGCGTGTATACTTCCCATTCGCCCCAAGACTCATTGTACTTGGCATCGACCGCTACAACGATACATTGAGATCCGAAACGACGTGCCCCTTCAGAGATCAATTGTGGATTGAGCACCGCGGCCGTATTAATTCCGATCTTGTCCGCTCCAGCACGTAGAATTCTTTTCATATCATCCACATGTGAGATTCCTCCACCTACTGTGAATGGAATTGAAATTTCACCTGCAGTCTGCCTAACGACTTCGACCATCGTTGCGCGACCTTCCACTGAGGCTGAAATATCCAAGAATACAAGTTCATCTGCTCCCTCACGGTCATACAGCGCCGCCAGTTCCACCGGATCACCCGCATCACGCAAGTTGACAAAGTTAACACCCTTCACTACCCGACCGTCCTTCACATCCAGACACGGAATGATACGTTTAGCTAGCATATTTCTCTTCCCCTCTACCTATAAATTCACTGTATCCCATGCCCTTAATCTCTTTACTCACTAGCCCTGCTTCTTAACTGCTCGCACCGCTTCTTCTAGATCAATATTGCCCGTGTAAAGTGCCTTACCTACGATAGCTCCGCCAATTCCTTCATGATAATAGGCACTTAGACTAAGAAGATCGTCCAACACCGTAACGCCTCCTGAAGCAATCACCGTACGACCGCTGCTCACAGCTAAAGAACGAATCGCCTCAACGTTTGGCCCCTGCATCATGCCATCCCGCGAAATGTCTGTGAAGATAAA
This sequence comes from Paenibacillus sp. Y916, assembly GCF_056786435.1. Taxonomy (NCBI): domain Bacteria; kingdom Bacillati; phylum Bacillota; class Bacilli; order Caryophanales; family Paenibacillaceae; genus Paenibacillus; species Paenibacillus sp. Y916. The sequence goes on from NZ_JBXCJA010000007.1 coordinate 217,053, forward strand.
TGTCTCTGCACCTTTAGATGCTAATTCCTTAGCCAATTCCTCAGCTTTCACTTCGGATGTTTCTAGCCAACCCCGAGTAGCTACATACCCATCTCGCGCATCAATTCCGATAGCTACTTTATCACCGTACGTACCTAGAACAGCTTCTGTAAAAGGACGATCCTCAATCGCTGCGGTTCCAATAATGACCCGACTCACACCAAGCGCTAACAACCTTTTCACGTCATCAAGAGTACGTAATCCGCCTCCAACTTGAACAGGCACATTCACTCCCTTGACGATAGCGCCAATGATCGCGTCATTAACAGGATGACCCGCCTTCGCTCCATCCAGATCCACTAGATGTATGTACGTTCCGCCTTGTTCCTCCCATGCCTTGGCTACCTTCAATGGGTTATCATTATAGACCGTTTCTTGATTGTAATCCCCTTGTATCAGCCGCACACATTTCCCATCACGTATATCAATCGCTGGATAGATAATAAAAGATGACATCTTTCGTGACCCCCATTTTTCTCTTGTAATCTATATTGGTGAAACTTATACTTTCTTATATTTCAAAGAATAGATCCCTTCAAAGGGCTCCCCGTAATCTTAAGGAAATTCTGCAATAAGTTCATTCCAAAGTCTCCGCTCTTCTCTGGGTGAAACTGCATGCCAAAGACCGAATCGCGGCCTACAATAGCCGTTACTGACTGATTATAATCCGTTGTTGCTAATAGATCGCTCTTCACTTCCGGAAGAACATGATAGGAATGTACGAAGTAGACATAACCTTCATCAAGTCCCGTGAAAAGCGGATTATTCTGATCCTTATACTGAATCTTATTCCAACCCATATGTGGTACTTTATAATCGCCCCCTGCGAACCTCACCACAGAGCCAGGCAGAATACCCAGACCCCCGTGGATGCCATGCTCTTCACTTGTGCTGAACAGCAGCTGCATGCCTAGGCAGATGCCTAGTAGCGGTTGTTTGCTTGCTGCAACCTTCTGCACCGTCGCATCGAGCGAGCTCTCTTGCAGATGCTCCATAGCGTCAGCGAAGGCACCGACACCAGGCAAGATCACGCCATCTGCAGCTAGAATCTCACCTTCATCACCGCTAATGAGCGCCTCATAACCGAGACGCTCAACAGCCTTGCTCACACTGTGGAGGTTGCCCATCCCGTAATCCACAATCGCGATGGCCACGGATTACAGCACACCTTTCGTGGAAGGTACACCCTTAACCCGCGGATCAATGCTCGTCGCTTCATCAAGCGCACGTCCTAGCGCTTTGAACACCGCTTCGATCATATGATGCGTGTTCTGTCCATAATGAACAATGACGTGCAAGGTTATGCGAGCTTCAAGCGCTAACTTCCATAGAAATTCATGCACTAACTCTGTCGTGAAGCTACCCACCTGTGTCGAAGGATACTCCGCGCGGTATTCGAAATGGGGACGATTGCTAATATCAATAACCACTTGTGCCAAAGCCTCATCCATCGGTACGAACACGCTAGCATAGCGCTTAATGCCCCGCTTATCACCCAACGCTTCCCGAAGCGTCTGACCTAAGCAAATGCCAATGTCCTCCACGGTGTGGTGATCATCAATCTCAATATCTCCCAGCGCTTTCACCGAGAGATCGAATTGTCCATGCTGCGCGAATAAATCTAACATATGATTCAAGAACGGAACATCCGTCTCTAACTCCGAAACCCCACTACCATCTACCGAGAAAGAAAGCTTGATATCCGTCTCATTCGTCTTTCTACTGACACTTGCCTCACGTAAGCTCTCACTCATATTACTGTTCGTCATGTTCATTAACTCCTACCTTTCCTTCCTTCTCAAGCCGTACTTCGATCGCTCGTGCATGGCCTTCAAACCCTTCATGTCGTGCCAGTTCCATAATCATGGCACCGTTCTTTAGCAATGCTTCCTTACTATAATAAATCATGCTTGATTTCTTAATGAAGTCATCGACATCCACAGGTGAAGAGAATCTAGCTGTCCCATTCGTCGGTATAATATGGTTAGGCCCTGCGAAATAGTCACCCACTGGCTCGGAGCTGTAAGGACCTAGAAAGATAGCCCCTGCATTCTCAATACGACCTACATAAGCCATCGGATCCGGCACAACGATCTCCAAATGTTCAGGAGCCAAACGGTTCACAACAGAGATCCCCTCGTCTATAGATTCCACCACAAGGATCGCCCCATTGTTCTCAATCGATGCACCTGCGATATCTCGACGAGGCAACAAAGCTAATTGCCGTGTTACTTCTGCTGACGTCGCTTCCGCAAATGCCTGTGATGGCGTCACAAGAATGGCTGAAGCCATCTCATCGTGCTCTGCCTGCGATAACAGATCAGCGGCAACATAGACAGGGTCAGCCGTCTCATCGGCTAATACGACGATCTCACTCGGTCCTGCGATGCTGTCTATATCGACTACGCCGTACACTTCACGTTTCGCAAGAGCAACATATATATTGCCGGGCCCACATATTTTATCAACTGGAGCAATCGTTTCCGTTCCGTAAGCTAAAGCAGCAATCGCTTGCGCCCCTCCCACACGGTAAATCTCATTCACACCCGCTTCAGCAGCAGCAACAAGGATATGAGGATCGATTCCCTCTTGACCATTCGTTCCCGGTGGAGTAACCATAACAATCTCCGGCACGCCAGCCACTTGAGCTGGAATCACATTCATAAGTACAGATGATGGATAAGCTGCCTTACCACCCGGCACATAGACACCTACACGTTTGAGAGGACGGATAATTTGACCCAATATGCTTCCGTCTGGTTGAAGGTCCATCCATGAATTTCTCTTCTCTCTCATATGAAAGGCCCGGATATTCGCCGCCGCAGCTGCAATGGCTTCCACAAAGGATGGCTCCACACGTTCATATGCCGCGGTAAGTTCCTCTTGCGTCACTCTAAGCTGTTCAGTAGATAATACAGTCCGATCATGCAGCTCCGTATAACGTAGTAACGCGGTATCTCCTTCATCCTTGATATCGCTCACGATTTGCTTGACTGCTGCATTCTGTTCCTCGGTACCGTAATCTACTTCCCGCTTTAAATTAAACTCCTGAATCGGTACAATTCTCATCCCAAGTCTTCCCTCCCCACCACTAACACACGATTTATTCATTTCTCACAAAGGAAGTTTAAAAAGTCATTTTTTGAACTCGAACTTACATCAGTTACTTTATCTTTAATTCTGGCACAGGGATCACTTTCTCGAGCAGATCGCACAATGCTTGAATTTGCGTGTTCTTCATCCGATAACTCACACGGTTAGCGATGAGTCGACTCGTAATTTCAAAAATACTCACCATCTCCACCAGGCCATTATCCTTTAAGGTCTGTCCCGTTTCTACCATATCCACGATCCGGTCAGCCAATCCAATCAAAGGTGCTAGCTCAATCGATCCATTCAGCTTAATAACCTCAACTTGTTGCCCCTGTTCACGGAAATATTGCGAAGCAACATTAGGATACTTCGTAGCTACACGTTGCTGTATACCTGGTTGCCAATTCGGTAGGCCAATAACGGACATGCGACAACGCGCGATACCTAGGTCGAGTAACTCATATACATCCCTGCTATCTTCAAGCAGAACATCCTTACCTACAATACCAATATCGGCCACACCGTATTCAACATAGGTAGGCACATCCACTGGCTTGGCTAATATAAACTCCATCCCGAACTCAGGAAGTGGAACTACCAATTTTCGTGATTCATCCACTTCTAGCGGAATAGCTAATCCAGCTTGGCGAAAGAGCGTAGCTGCCTTCGTATAGATGCGCCCTTTCGGCATCGCGACTTTTAACGTTTCTCCCACATGCTCACCTCCCGTTATCCTCAGCTATGTTAGACTCATCTTCAGAACGCTGTCCGAGTTGTACTAACTTCGTAATGACGGTATGTCCCGCATTGCGAAGTCTAGTCGCTTCCTGTAACCCTTCTTGACGTCCAGATGCTTCATATTCAATAATGATAGGTTCTATCTCTGGTTCTTGAAGGCCATGTACACCATCTAAGATTCGATTCGTTTTGAGGGCAAAGCCCGTTGCAGGAATCGACCGACCGAATTGTTGCAACAGATTATCATAACGCCCACCGTTACACACAGGGAAGCCCAGCTCAGATGCATAGCCCTCAAAGGTCATGCCCGTGTAATACGAAAAATCACCAATCATAGTTAAATCAATCAGTACATGCTCCGAGACACCATAGGCTTCCAGCACCTCCCACACCTTAAGCAAATGATCAATAGATGCTCTAGCTTGTGGATGGTCACTTAATTGTAACGCTTGCTCACAGGTCTCTTTACCACCACGTAGTCGAACGAGCCCATCCAGTACATCTCTTTCTGAATCAGACAAGTCCAGCTGAGTAATCGTATTGCGAAAGCCCACATAATCACGAAGCAGTAGTCCTTCTTTCAGTAACTCCTGTGCATCGGTACGATCCGGAACAACTTCTTCGAACAATCCATGCAAGAACCCAACATGACCCATTGCGATTTTAAATGAGGACACCCCTGCCGATTTCAATGATTCAATCGCAAGCGCCACAACCTCTGCATCAGCCTCAGCTGAGTCGTCTCCAAGTAATTCAACACCTGTCTGGAAGAACTCTGCCTCTCTGCCCGCTTCCTCTTCAATCGAGCGAAATACATTCGCATGATACGATAATCGAATAGGTAGCGATTGTCCCTTCAACAGAGAAGAGGCAACCCTTGCAATGGGGGCAGTCATATCCGAACGGAGCACCAACGTAGTCCCCCGATTATTGAGCAACTTAAATAATTTCTGATCTGATGTGGAACTCGCTACGCCTACAGTATCGTAATATTCCATTGTAGGTGTCATAATCTGCTGATATCCCCAACGATCCATACAATCTAGCACATTCCGTTCGATCTTACGTAATTTCTTAACTGCATACGGTAGATAATCCCGAACGCCAGTCGGTTTCTCAAAGCCTTTTGGCTTAAACATTCACATTCACCTCTACTTAAACATTACTATGGATTCACATCCAATTACTTTAATACATTAAAGTTATACCGTGCTAATAAGATAAAGAATTTCTGCTATTATAGCATGAGTAAAGGTTGATCGTCAACGAGAGAATGACACTTTAAGATTTCAATCCATTGCTTCGCTTCACTTCATGTACATCGGGTTTTTTAGCTTTGAGCGATACCAAATCTGGATTTTTTCCAAGAAAAACCCACGACCAAGATATTCTTTTGAAACAAACATGTACCATCGCCCAACTCAGAAATAACGCAACGAGTAAACCACCGACGATAAATAAGAGATACCCTATCGACTCTGGCTGTACATAGTAACGGAATCGACGATACAGCACGAGAATAATAGGATGTAGAAGATATATGCCAAAGGAAAGCGCACCCATTCTAGTTAGAATGGCCACCACTTTTCGAGATGCCTTTCGATAAATTAGAAATGTAGCGTGCAACAGAACTAATGCTGATAACATGGTGTGTATATTCCACACAAGTTCATACCATAAAGTGTTAACGTAATTGCCCGTTGATCTCAATTCATGCCATAACTGTACATGAATACAGGCTATAACAAACCATACAATCCATAGTGTAATCGTCCATCGTCTTTGTCCCTGCGTCAGTCGATCCCAAGTATTCAATAACCATGGCTTTATTCTGGTGAAATTTATAGCTATATAAGCACCCATCATATAATAAGCTAAATACGAAATAGAGTAGCTCCCCTTGTTCGATAGCTGAAGACTATACTTATTAATGAATACAAAACCCCACTGTATGGCCAAACCTAGCGGTATAGCCCATTTCACGATCCACTGCTTCGATTGCAACAGTCTGAGGATCCATGGAAATAGGATGTAGAATTGAACACTAATAAACACAAAGTATAAATGTGTATGCGCTGTCCCCGTCAACCAAGTATAGCCGAATCTTATCCCAAGTTCACCGAAAGGAACACCTATTAATTTTTGATTTATGTATTGATTCACTATAAAGTAGCAGAGCGAGACAATCGTGTATGGAAGTACTATGTATTTCAGCCTTTGCCGATAAAATCTAGAAATAAGTCCGATATTTACAGAGCGGTCATAATAATTGTAGAACAGCACAAAACTACTTAAAAAGATAAATGAAGGCGTCCCATATTTGAAAAATATATTCATGAAGTTATATACATAATAAATTGGTGAATCCATAGCCTGTACACCAGCGGCATAAGAAGATGCGTGAACATTAAGAACTCCCCATATAGCTATCGCTCGAAACACATCAAGTTGAGGTAACCGTTCCCTTTTGTTTATTTTCAAAAAGATTCCCCTTTACATTGAAGTATATATGTATAAGTTCGAGTTCAAAAAGTTAGCTTTTCAGCACCGAGAAGATTGGATGAAGGTAGGGAGCGAGGAGCGGAGCGTAGGCAGTACCTACGTGAGCACCGGAAGGACCGGCTGAATTCAATATTCGATGTCGAATACGCCCCCTGCTAACCTTCGTGATCAAAAGATGACTTTTTGAACAACCTCTACAAGGAAGGGACCTAACGGAGTAATCACCATCAGATCCCTTCTGTCACAGCAGCAATTCTCTACCCTTTAGATTTCAACTCACGCAATGGATTCCCACCTACGAAAGTTCCTGCAGCTACATCCTTATGTACAACAGACCCCGCTGCAATAACCGCTCCATCCCCGATCGTTACACCAGGTAATATCGTCGTATTCGCCCCGACCATGACATGATTCCCAATCGTAACGTCACCTAGTCGATATTCCTGAATCAAATACTCATGAGCTAAGATCGTTGTATTGTAGCCAATAATTGTGTTATCTCCGACAGATATTTTCTCCGGGAAAAACACATCTACCATAACCATCAATCCAAATGCCGTGTGACGGCCAACCTTCATTCCTAATAGATTTCTATAAATCCAGTTCTTCACTTGAAGAACTGGACAGTAACGAGCAATTTGAATACATATAAAATTTTTGATCCCTTTCCAGGGACTAACGGTTCGATAAATCTGCCACAGCGCATTGGGACCTTCCACTGGATATCGGGTAACCTTTCTCACTGTATCTTACCCCTGTTCTAACACAAGATATAAATCCTTCATCGTATGCAACATATATTCTGGATTGTACACTCTAAGTGCTTGCTCACCTTTCAGCGACCAAGAGACACCCGCAGATAACACTCCTGCCGCTTGAGCAGCCTGAATATCAGCTGGGCTATCCCCTATCATTAGCGTCTTACTGGGATCCGATCCAAGCTCCTTCACTGCCTTAAGCACAGGTTCTGGATGGGGCTTCGCATGCTCGACATCGTTAACAGTCACAATCGAATCCATATACTTCATAAGTCCGAACATCTCAAGTACTTTTAAAGTACCTGGTCGATTCTTTGTCGTTACAACACCCATAGCGATTCCCCGTGCATGTAATTCTTCAATCACTTCCAACACCTGTGGAAAGGGACCTACATTCCCATCATGATTACTATCATAGTAACTTCTATAGTCCTTTACAAAAGGAGTTACATCCTCCGTACCTGTGAAATGAACAATTTGCTGTTCTAATGTCATTCCCATCCGCGGAATAATCTGGTCTCTCGAGAACGGAGCAGGGGCATGGTCTTGTAATGCATGTATGAAAGAATTAATAATATGTTCGTTAGTGTCAATAATCGTTCCATCAAGATCAAATAAAACGGTGTTAATCATGTAGTAGTTACTCCTTTTTAGTATCCTTTGAACCTTCTTCTTCCTGTGCTATACGTTCTGAAGATGGTGTCTTCTTCGGTTGCCTATCGTTTAATGATGCTTCTGGCATCGTATCTACAGTTACCTTTGTACATATAATGGGATCGAGATATCTCTCTTCCGCTCTGCTAGTTACACGTCGATAGATAATAAAAGCTACGGCACCAATAATAATCAAGATCGGCAATAGCTGTGATATTCTCACATTTCCATAATCAACATCCAGATGTCCATAATCGAACCCCAACCCTTTCATAGGGCTCCATAGACCATTGATCATAGACGCTAACCATTCTGGGCCTTGAAAAGCTAGACTATCCGTACGCAAACCTTCAATGAAGAACCTGCCAATCGAATACCAAATGAAATAAGAAAGAAACAACTCAGCTGCACGCAGAAATTTCTGCCGACGTAGAATGAGTAGTAGCCCTAGACCTACAAGATTCCATAGCGACTCATATAGAAATGTTGGATGGTGAAATACCCCTTGAACATTCATTTGATTCACGATAAAATCCGGTAAATGTAAGTTATTTTGCAAAAATGACTGTTCCACTGGTCCACCATAGGCTTCTTGGTTAACGAAATTCCCCCATCGCCCAATGATTTGTCCAATAAGTAATCCAGGCGCACAAATATCAACGATCCGCCAAAATTTATATCCTTTATAACGTGTAAAGAAGATGGCAAATATGATCGCAGCTATTAAAGCTCCGTAGATAGCGATACCACCATTCCATATTTTAAATACATCCCAAAGGTTTCCTCTATAATCTTCCCATTTAAAAGCAACATAATAAATGCGTGCACCAATAAGCGCCGAAGGAACACCTATCAACAACAGATCCATGAAGAACTCTGAAGAAATACCATATCTCCGACCTTCACGAATCGCAAGCAAAATCCCAGCCAACGCACCCAATCCAAGAATTAGGCCATACCAATGAACCTGTAGCGCTCCAATCGATATTGCGATTGGATTAAGTAATAAAGTAGCCATCTGATCACTCCTAATCCATATCATCGCTTTCTTCCGCAATCGTTGCTGTCAATTTATTTGTGAATTGAAGAGCCGCATTCAGACCCATTTGTTTCAGTCTATAATTCATTGCAGCCACTTCAATAATAACAGCAAGGTTCCGTCCTGGTCGCACAGGAATCGTCACCAATGGAATATCCGTGTCAATGATCCGTGTCGTTTCCTCATCTAATCCCAGTCGATCATATTGTTTATCCTGTTGCCAATTCTCTAGCTTAACGACTAACGTGATCCGTTTATTGTTACGTACGGCGCCTGCGCCAAAGAGAGTCATCGCATTAATAATACCTACGCCACGAATTTCAAGTAAATGTCTAATCAACTCAGGTGCTGAACCATGAAGCTGGTTGTCCGATGTTTGGCGAATTTCCACCGCATCATCTGCCACAAGGCGATGCCCTCTTTTGACCAGTTCTAATGCAGTCTCACTTTTACCAATACCACTAGAACCTGTAATAAGCATTCCTACTCCATAGACATCACACAGTACACCATGAATAGTTGTTGTAGGTGCTAATTTCTGCTCAAGGAATCCGGTGATCTTACTAGACAGAATCGTCGTAGCCATACTACTACGTAGCACAGGTAGATTCCTCTCATTACTAATATCAATTAGCTCTTGTGGTACTTCTAGAGACCTTGTCACTACGATACAAGGAGTCTCATCCGTACAGATTTTCTGCATACGGTCTACTTTTTCCTCATCGGTCAACATTTCGAAGAACGCTAATTCCGTTTTCCCAAGGAGCTGCACTCGCTCTTGAGGATGATATTCAAAATATCCTGCCATTTCAAGACCAGGCCGATTTAAATCATCTACCGTAATGGTTCGTTTAAGACCTTCTTCACCTGCGATGACTTCCATGTGGAATTGTTGAACTAGTTCTGAAACTTTAACACGTTTAGCCATGTCTTATCTTCCTCTCATCAAGTGTATCTATGTACCTACAATAGTTGAGTTCATGTTCAAAACAATTAAACCCTTTTTCACTATATCTATCGTAAATGAAATTGCTATTGAATGCAATCACTGCCAGAATTTCAAAAAGACCACCCTTTCGGGCGGTCTCTGTATGCATTAATGATATTGTATTACTCTGCAACTAGAACGTTAAGTTCAGTTTCTTTATCAAAGATATGAACTTTGTTCATATCAACTGCCAAGCGAACTGTACTACCATCACGAGTTGTAGAACGGCCATCTACACGAGCAATAACGGTATCTTCACCTAAACCACTCAAGTAAAGTAACATTTCATGTCCAAGGTTCTCAGTAACATCAACATTTGATGTAAAGATCGTGTTCGGTGATGCTTCTAAGAATACAGGCTCTTCATGAATATCTTCAGGGCGAACGCCCATAATTACTTCTTTACCAATCAAACCTCTACTCTTCAAGATTTGAGCCTTACCACCAGGAACTTCTACATCTAGACCACTTGATTTGAAGCGAACATTACCATTGGATTCACTTAGTGTACCATGGATAAAGTTCATTGTTGGTGATCCGATGAAACCAGCTACAAATAGATTAGTTGGGCTGTTATACAGCTCTTCTGGAGAAGCAGCTTGTTGAATGATACCATCTTGCATAACAACGATACGATCACCCATCGTCATAGCTTCTGTTTGGTCATGCGTTACATAGATAACAGTTGTTTCTAGACGTTTAGCCAATTTAGTAATTTCCGCACGCATTTGACCACGTAGTTTCGCATCCAAGTTGGAAAGAGGCTCATCCATCAAGAAGACTTGCGGATCACGTACAATCGCACGACCCAAGGCAACACGTTGACGTTGACCACCAGAAAGTGCTTTTGGTTTACGATCAAGCAAATGCTCAATATCTAGAATTTTTGCTGCGTTACGTACTTTCTTTTCGATTTCGTCTTTTTTCACTTTACGCAATTTTAGACCGAAAGCCATATTCTGATATACGTTCATATGAGGATACAAGGCATAAGATTGGAATACCATCGCAATATCACGGTCTTTAGGCGCTACATCATTTACAACACGATCTCCGATATAAAGTTTACCTTCTGAAATCTCTTCCAAGCCAGCGATCATCCGAAGTGTTGTAGATTTACCACAACCAGATGGTCCAACGAGGACCAAAAATTCCTTATCTTTAATATCAAGATTGATATCGATAACTGTTGCTTTGTCTGCACCCGCGTATTTCTTGTAGATATGCTCTAAGCGTACACCTGCCATTATATTTTCCCCCTAAGTAATATGTTTGTAATCGTAACCATTTGATATTCTTATTCTACCTAACATCATCAAGACTGGCTATCCACAAACTGCACAAAAAAACTATTTCCTTTTCGTCACTTTATACAATAGCATTGTGAGTTTAATCAGAACGGCATCTCCAAAGTTCCGAACATCAAGACCTGTCTCATTCTTGATCTTATCGAGCCGATAAATGAGTGTATTCCTATGAATATACATTCTCTTTGCTGTCTCACTGACATTACAATCTAATTCAAAAAAAGTCTCCAACGTCAAAAGTGTTTCTGTATCTGTCAATAGAATCGAGTGATCTCCCACATGTTGTAGGAACTGAGTCCGTTGACTACTAGGTATACTAAAAACAAGTTGTTCTAATACCAAATCCCAGGGAAGGTGAATATAATCCGTAATGTGAAAAGTCTTTCCAAGAAGTATCGTCTCTCTCAACATAACTACGATTGCAGGTAACCCATTCCTTATATCTAATGGAAGTGCAACCGACAAGTGAAATACTCCTACCCATTCATTGGCAACTAGCTCATGTAAACCAAGGCAAAATGCAGATAGTATCTCTTCTACCGTCTCCTCCTGCTCGTCCTCTCGCTCATCCAAGCTCCCCAAGATTAGTTCTTGACGTGCTAAGATTAACCATTCATGATTCTTTAGTGGAATTAATATGATCTCCCCATCGAAATAGCTAATGAGTAGTTTCTTTAATTGTATGTACGATATGTTCGGCAAATGAGTGCCCTCACTACTTAGTACAAAAGGTACCATTTCCGATATCATTTGTTTCTGGACTAAAAGATGTTCTGGAATACGTACCTCTAGCTGTCCTAATTCAATCTGTTCCTGAATCCACAGGCTCAGATTATGAATATCTCTCTTCTCTTCCTCTTGAGGGGTTATTGATACTTGTGATTGATCCCTCATGTTAGCCAGAATAAGTTCCATGAATTGAACTTCCTCTAAACTTAACGCATTTAATTCACCTGCTAGGACCGACATTTTACCATCTTTGTTATACAGAGGAAACCATACTTCGCCCTCGTTCACAACTGAATCCATCAGCGTACTGTTTTTATAATTGAAAAAAGAGTCAGAGTCCTGCTTATTTAGTTCTTTAATCGTGAGGGGTATACCTACAATTTGTTGTAACTTCTGCCGTAATGATTCCATCTTCATTATCAAGTTAACCCACCTACCACTTCACCTATTTATTAATATACTAACATATCTAGTCCCAAAAGAAGAGTAAACAAAAAGTCATCAACCTCTAGAGGTTGATGACTTTATCGTATTATGAGATGAGCCATGAAGGATTCGAACCTTCGACACCCTGATTAAAAGTCAGGTGCTCTACCAACTGAGCTAATGGCTCATAGTAAGAATGGAGGATGATGGATTCGAACCACCGAACTCGATGAGAGCAGATTTACAGTCTGCCGTGTTTAGCCACTTCACTAATCCTCCGCAGAAAAAAGGTGGCTTGGAACGGAATCGAACCGCCGACACAAGGATTTTCAGTCCTTTGCTCTACCGACTGAGCTACCAAGCCACAATATATTATTTAAACAAAAAAATGGCGGAACCGACGGGATTCGAACCCGCGATCTCCTGCGTGACAGGCAGGCATGTTAGGCCAACTACACCACGGTTCCACACTTTTTAGTAAAAATGGTGCCGTCGAGAGGACTTGAACCCCCAACCTACTGATTACAAGTCAGTTGCTCTACCAGTTGAGCTACAACGGCAAGTGTATGAGTACACTATATAAGTGCATCCATCAAAAATGATGGTGGAGGCTGAGGGGATCGAACCCCCGACCCTCTGCTTGTAAGGCAGATGCTCTCCCAGCTGAGCTAAGCCTCCTGGGTATGTATGGTAGCGGCGAAGGGGATCGAACCCCCGACCTCACGGGTATGAACCGTACGCTCTAGCCAGCTGAGCTACACCGCCACATATATATTCCTTACTTATTCATGATAGATCAATGGCGGAGAGAGTGGGATTCGAACCCACGCACCGTTTACACAGTCTAACCCCTTAGCAGAGGGTCCCCTTATAGCCACTTGGGTATCTCTCCAAATGAATCATGAATCAGAGATTGATTCCCTGAAAACTAGATACGAACGAATTTGTGTTAGAATTATTAGGATAAGCCCTCGACCGATTAGTATTGGTCAGCTCCGCACATTGCTGCGCTTCCACCTCCAACCTA
>NZ_JBXCJA010000008.1:0-213545 GCF_056786435.1 Paenibacillus sp. Y916
AGTATGATTGAATACAAAGCGAAATGGTCGGGAAAACAAGTCGTTACCGTTGCTAGAAACTTTCCTTCCAGCCAGCTCTGCTCAAGTTGTGGCTACAAAAACATAGACGTTAAAAATATCAGACTACGTGAATGGGACTGCCCAGAGTGCCATACCCATCATCAAAGAGATATTAACGCAGGAATCAATATTAAAACTGAAGCCATAAGACTTCTAACCGTTGGAATGACGGGGATCGCCTAATCAAAAACGAACCGTTAGGTTGGTGTTCTTAGGAATCTCCCACTTCAAACAGACCGTAAGGTCGGTTAAGTGGTGAGTAGTTCAATCGCTTTAACATATTTGGATATAAGGTCCGCAGTTATATGCGTTTATTATTCTATTTTTCTCCATGTTTTTTCCCGAAATCCTCCATCAAATCGAGGATAGGAATAAATTCTTTCCCTTTTGGTGTTAACGAATATTCAACGCGTGGTGGTACCTCTGGAAAAACATTACGTTCAATTAAACCATCGGATTCTAGTTCTCGAAGTTGTTTTGTAAGTGAGCCTTGTGAAATATCCCATAAAAAAGTTTTAATTTCATTGTAACGATATTCTTTTGATTTTAGAAACCAAAGTATGAGACATTTCCAACGACCCGATAGCATGTTTTGAGTATAAGCAATCCCATAGAGGTCTCTATTTTCCTTAATAAACTCTTTTTCAAATCCATCCTTACATATTCTAGCCATCATATCACCTTTATTTTCTGTTGAGTACAAAAAAGTGTACTACGTCAATTTTTATTGCCTACTTCAAAAAATAGAGTATTAAGCTTATTATATAATCAATACTTTAAAAAGTCACAAAAGAAGTAACACTATATTTAGGAGGAACAATAATGAGATTTGGAATTATAGGTGCAGGACCAATAGGGACAATTATTTCTAAAAAATTAGTTAAGAATGGACATGATGTCAAAATTGCAGATGCTCGAGGAATTGAACGTTTAGAAGGAAAAGAGATTGCTGGAACACCTGTGAGTGTAGAAGATGTAATAACAAATATTGATGTTCTTATAATATCTATCCCTGTTCATGTAATGCCTAGCATTCGTAACATTGTAGATCAAGCTGGAGAGGAAGTAATCGCTGTAGACACTTCGAATTATTATCCTTTTAGAGACAATAAAATTGAAGAAATTGAGAACGGGATCGTTGAAAGTGTTTGGGTTTCAAATCAATTAGGAAGACCTATCGTTAAAGCTTTCAACAATCAATTAGCTTATACTTTAGAAAATAAAGGAACCCCCGAAGGTACTAGTGGTCGCATTGCCATGGCGATTGCTGGTAATGACGTATCACAAAAACAAATAATCATGGACGTAGTAAACGAGCTAGGCTTCGATGCAGTAGACAGTGGTTCTTTAAGTGATTCGTGGAGACAACAGCCAGGAACTCCTGCATACTGTACAGAACTAACAAAAGAGGAACTAGCGGAAGCATTGAAAAAGGCAAATAAAGAAAAAGCACCATTCCTACGGGATAAGGTCATGGAGAAGTTTTCAGCTGGATTTTCACATAAAGATATTGTGAATCTAAACAGAGAAATATATAATTCATAATTTTGGAAACTCCGGACTCGTCACAGAGCAATATATAGACATTGTTTGTTCAACTAACGGGACACGATAGTGGAATAGCGGTTGCTTCGGTAGCCGTTTTTTTATTTGCTCAACTAACGGGCAGTTTAACGTAAAAGAACTTCACTTACTCGCTTGCAACCTTTCCCTGTAATAAACGTTTTATTAAAAACTAGGGTGATTGGGAAGGAAGATGAATTATGAATTTTTTTATCTATCTAGGGTTTATTCTCATTTTTGTTTCTGGTCTTTGCATTGGAGCATGGACGACTGGCTACCAACAAAGAGGTAATTTTTACTCAGAGCCTAAGGAAGAACGTGAAATAAAGAAGAAAGTTGCTACATGGTCTGCTTTAGCAGGAGTCGTTTCGTTTGCAGTTGCTGGTCTAATGTATTTATTAGGCTAACGGAACACGTTAGTTCAATCATCCATCCGTAGAGCTCCGGGGTTTCCTGAATTACGTAATATGAGTATTATTTATTCTCATCAAGTTTGCTAACTTTTTTGAGTTATCATCATCGAGTTGTTCCAGAGCTTGTATAACGCCCTTAACGGTTTCTAGAGGGGTGCTCAGAAACCTGTTGTAAACAAAGCGGGCCAACTAGTTACAGAATATCATTCTGACCAGTTAGGTCCCATTTTCGCAACTCTTCTTGAATGGATTGATGGTTCGACTCTTTCGTTAGCTGAAGCACATATTGACCGAATCATCTATCGATTAGGTGGAAATTTAGCTAAATTGCATGAGTTTTCACAGACTTTGAAACCAGTGGAATTACATCGGCCTGTTTATAATGCTGAAAGGATCGATGAGGTATTAACAGAACTTCAACAAGGAGTAAACAAAGGTTTCCTCAATCAAAATAATTTCGATATTATCAAAAAAGTACTTACATTAGTCCAAGAACAGCTAAAAGAACTTGACTCAAGGGAAAATTCATGGGGGCATGTTCATGCTGTTTTGCAACTGGGAAATGTCATTGTGTCAGAAGAAAACCCGATACTTATAGATTTTTGTCTTTTCAGATATGGTTATTACTTGTTTGATGTGGGAAGTGCTTCTTCCATGCTTAAAAGCGAGTTCAGAAAGACATTATTGGAAGGTTACGCATCTAAAACGGAGTTTTCCTTTTCTGATATCCGATATATTGAAGGGCAAATCTTTATGGATATATTCATTAGTTATGTCTTTTTCATTCACGATCCTAATAAGAATGGTTGGATTAAAGAACACGCTGCAAAGTTGTGCAGGACGCTTTGTTGTGATTTTCTTGAAGGTGAAGAGGTTTACTATTCATTTTAGGCTTTTTACCGTTTTGTCCTTCATGAGACACTTATGCTCAAATACCAATGATGCTATGAAAACTTAAGAAAACAGGAGGAAATGAGAGCTAATGCTTTCTTCGTAGAGGGAGATTAGTTCAGTGATTTATTAGGTGAGCTAATGAAAGTAATAGAAAAGTGTTATGTCTATTATTTTCAATAATATGCTATAATCTCACTAATCCTAGTGTTCAACTAGATTAAGGGGGAATTGAATTGTTTCTATTTGAACGACTACCATTGGCAGCAAGTTTGTTTTCTGATGCGCCAGCACTTTTACGATATGGGCAGACTATTTCTTATGGGGAGCTTCATCGTCACGCTGAAAAGCTCGGGAGTGCTCTCTATGTCGAGGGTCTTCGGCCAGGAGATCGACTTGCTATTCTCGGGGATCCTGATCCCCAGATGGTTGTTGTGCTCTATGCTGCGGTTGGGATTGGTGTCATACCAACTGCGATTTCACCGTTGCTAAGCCCTCCGGAAATTGCAGCTATTCTTGATGACGCTGAACCGAACTTCCTAATCCATGACAATCGTCACGCCGAAACCGCCTACTCCGCTGTAAAACTTCTCTCGAACTCTCCGACACTGTTTGCCACTGAAGAAGGTTCGAGTTCTAATTTGTTGAGATCTCTTTTACAAAAGGATCTTACATCACCATCAATTGGTACGTGTGACCGTAAAATTGATGATACAGCCGTACTTATTTATACAGGAGGAACTACAGGTAGACCGAAGGGGGTAATGCATTCGCATCGTGGAATGGCAGCCTGGAATCAATTAACTCCTTCCGTTGGGTTCGGATATGATATTGGGCGTCGAGTGCTAGTGCTTAATCTATCGCACCTAGTCGGGCAATTCCAACTGTGGGCGACCATGGCAGCTGGGGGATGTCTGGTCTTTCTCGATGAATATCCGGCTAACGTTCAGTGTATAGTTGAGACAGTTGAACGCGAACAGATTACGCACCTCAGCACGGTCGGACAATTGCTTCGTGACCTAACCAGCGAGGTTTCCGCTACCGGTAGAGATTTGCAAAGTCTCAAGATAATTGGTTGTGGTGGCTCCGTCATCTCACCGGCTACTCTAGAGAGTGCGGTTGCACAGTTCCCAGGAGCGTTGATCGTCAACAACTATTCACAAGCGGAATGTGGGATGGCGATAAGTCGATTACTACCAATACATCATATAGATGATCCGATTCGTCTTCGATCAGTAGGTCGTCCCGCCGACCTAGCCATTCAGGGAGAACAAGCCTTTCAGGTTCGAGTTATCACCGCTGATGGACGGGAGGCAGTAGAAAATGAGCCTGGTGAAATCGTTGTTCGCGGTGCTCAGACGATGTTAGGGTATTGGCGCCAACCAGAGACTTCTAGTGAAACTATGAGCGAGGGGTGGATTCGAACAGGCGATGAGGGTTGTCTGGATGCTGACGGTTATCTATTTGTATTAGACCGTCTGAAGGATATGATCATCGTAGGTGGTTCTAACGTATACTGTCCTGAAGTGGAACAAGTGATCATGGCACATCAACAGGTTGCGGAAGCGGCTGTTATTGGACTTCCACTACCCGACGAAGGAGAGGAGCTCGTTGCTTGTATA
Organism: Paenibacillus sp. Y916; assembly: GCF_056786435.1. Classification (NCBI taxonomy): domain Bacteria; kingdom Bacillati; phylum Bacillota; class Bacilli; order Caryophanales; family Paenibacillaceae; genus Paenibacillus; species Paenibacillus sp. Y916. Next base: position 4,550 of record NZ_JBXCJA010000008.1, read on the forward strand.
GTTCTGCGAGACTACGGTAGCTTAGAACTGGAACAGTTGTGGGCAGTTTGCGAACCTAGCCTTGCACGGTATAAATGGCCGACTAAGATATTTGTTCTCGATACACTCCCTCGAACTGCTGTGGATAAGGTTGATAAAAAAAGTCTACGCATGCAACTATCTTTATTCGCTAAGAGTTAAACTGCTCAATAAGCACAAAAAGGCAGCTGGTCAGCACGACCGGCTACAGTTTTATTAATAACGGAGATTTCGTTAATTATAACCGTTTTATTGGAACACATATTTCGCAAAAGTCATTGTTGTTACCAGAGTATTTTTCTAAGATCGGCTTGTCGTCAGGGTAAAATCCCATTTCGTTTATAGCTGGGAAAATTTCTGACCAGGCTCTTTGAACATCTTCTGCTGTATGTTTGATTTTTAAAATAACATATTCTCCACCAAAGAGTTCACTTTCGTTGACAAAACCATCAATTTGGTTATCTTTTGCAATCACAATACATGCATCATATCTACATTTCTCAGGAAGTGTTGTTTGCGGGTTGTCGTGTGGAATTCCGAATAATATAGCCGATTCAGTAAGTAATTTTTTCTCCATCGCCCATCTTTTTAATTCTTGCATTACTTGAACATTGGCAGGACCATAGGGTCCAATTTGTCGTACATACGCAATGCGATAATTCGGTAGAGTTTCGATTTTAATATCCATAGCTTGATTTTCTTCCTTTCTTATCTGTTATTTTCTACATATTGGATGTTATCATGATATAAAAAAATATTCATATCTTTTTTTATATTGAAAATTTCAATTCAACTAACGGGACACGATAGCACAGCGGTGGAACCGATCCATCGCTTGTTTTTCATTGCTGGAAATCCGTTCAACTAACGGGCAGTGTAGTTGAATATAAAGGAGAAACTTATACTAGCTATAAAGCGTCTTAATTTATGGGGGTGTTTTGATTGTCTAAAACCAAAAAGATAATGTATTATGCCTTATTTCTTATAGTGCTTTGTATTGGATGTTCATTGTATTATTTTAATCAGTACCAAGTTAATAACGATAATTTATCCATACAATCTAATTTGAAAGACTGGTTAAATAGAAGAAGTACAGAAGAAATTATACCTAATGTTGTAGATGTTGTGCGATTAGATAATTCAGATTCCTATATCGCTTTATTTCAGTTGGAAAATGATAATATTGGATATTCGCAATTGATTAAAGGATTGAACGGTAATCTCAAGATTGAACGGTCAGGTTATGGCACTAATGTAGTATCCTATGAAAAAATAGAAACAAATAAAGGTGCGTATGGAATATTAATTGGTAAAAACCCCGAATTAAAAATAGACCATTTGTCAGTCAAACTAACACATGAAGAATTTGTTATTACAACAGATGTTTCTAAGGACGAAAAGTTCGTGAAGTACGAGAAACTACCAAGTGGATTAAAAGAAACTCTCCATGCTGAAATAACTTTATTTGATGAAAATAATACTGTAATCCAATAATGATTTTATAGAAAACTATTGATCTAACGGGAAACGTTAGTTCAATCATCCATCCGTAGAGCTCCGAGGTTTCCTGAATTACGTAATATGAGTATTATTTATTCTCATCAAGTTGGCTAACTTTGTTGAGTTATCATCATCGAGTTGTTCCAGAGCTTGTATAACGCCCTTAACGGTTTCTAGAGTATAGTCCTGATGTAACTTCCAAGCAGCTTCCCAATGTGTAACTTTTATTTTAAATCCAACGATATACTTAACGAGTTGATTAACATGTTCTTCGCTAACGCCACTCAAGTCCCATGGTTCAGTGAAACCTGCTTCATACTGATTCACTGTATTAGACAGGATATCCATAACATCGTCCGCACTGGTGAGGAGTTGGAACTGACCATATAAATGAGCAGCGACATAGTTCCATGTCGGTACCTGTTTTTCAGCATACCAAGAGGGGGTTATGTAGCTTTGAGGTCCGGAGAAGATGATTAGTACCTCTTCCTTCAACTCCATCCATTGCGGATTTGCTTTAGCCATGTGACTATAGAGGTAGATTTCATCACCTTCCGATCTGACTAGAAAAGGAAGATGCGTTGCTGTTATCTTACCTGCTTGTGAAATAAGTACACCAAAACTATTTTGTTCAATAAATTCAAGGATGGTTTCTTTATCCTTCATTTGGTAAGCTTTTGGAACGTACAACATTATCAGCCCTTTCTCAGATCATTTAATGCTCATAATAGAATAAAGGATTTTCACGGAGGAGGCTACACTTTTTTTCTAAATTGTTCCTTTTTTGATTTATAAACTCTGGTCAATTCACTTTTAATGTATGCCAGTGGACAGTTGAATTGCATGTATGGCTAACGGGTAGGATAGTTTAACAATAATTGTTCTTTACCAGTTTAGTCCTAATTACTATGTTACTATATATAATAGTTTCATCTAATTACTTGGGAGGAAAATACGCTATGAGTTTACCTTTACAAATCCGTCGAATGACACAGAGCGACATTGATATTATACATATGGGATTATCTAGTCATGACATAAGCAAACCTCTTGATTATGTAAAGAGTTGTTGGGAAGAAAACCAAAATCATGAAAGAGTTACACTCTTAGTGTTTTATGAGAATGAGTTTGTAGGATGGGGACATGTAGTATATAAATCGCAATATCCTTATTTTTTTGAAAACGATATACCTGAAATTCAAAATTTTGACGTCATCCCCCCATTCAGGAAACGTGGGATAGGAAGTGTATTAATTGAGGCTCTTGAAGAAGATGCTTTCGCTATATCCAAAACTATTGGTATTGGATTTGGACTGTATGCTGACTATGGAACTGCACAAAGGCTGTACATAAAGCGTGGTTTTATCCCCGATGGAAAAGGAATAATGTACAATAACATGCCAGTTGAACCTGGAAGTCAAGTTAGTGTTGATGATGACTTGTCACTTTTTTTAATAAAAACATTATGAAACAAGGAATTTCCCGTAAAACTAACGGTAAACTATAATTCAATACAAGTAGATTAAAACCTCTCTTCAGAAGCAAACCTAGATGTATAGTTCTAATAGCAGGAATCTTGTTTATTACAATGATAAGAGAACGTTAAAAGGGGGGATTTACTATGGATACCGGCTTTCGAATCGATAGCGATACAAATCGGAGTCTTACGCTGAAGCAAACCAAACAATCGGCACTTAACGTTTTGCAGGAATATGAGGTGGACTGGAGCTCCATCCATTTCATCCAAATATCTGAGCATGTTACTTTCCGCATAGAGAGCGGCGAGGGAGAGAAGTTCTTGCTCCGCATTCACCCGTTGAGTAAGTCGCGCGAGGAAACCGTATCCGAACTTGAATGGTTGGCGACTCTTAGATATAAAGGTCTTGTCGTGCCCGAAGCCGTACTGAACCGAGAAGGGGCTTTCATCACAGATACCGCTACAAGTGGCGGGCAACGATATTATGCGACCTTGTTGAGATGGATCGAGGGTGAGCGCTTGGATAAGAGGGCGCTTACGGTTGAGAGCATCCGAAAAATGGGGGCACTGATGGCGCAACTTCACGAGGCAAGCTCCGATTTTTGTCCATACAAAGGCTTTGCGCGCCCTTCTTGGGGTAGAGAGAGCTTTCTAAGGGACTGGGAGCATTTGCAGAGGCATTACCGACATTTCATTTCAGATGAAGCCTTTGAATTGTACACCACGGCCGCAGCTAAAGTGGCAAATCATCTCGAAAGGCTGGAACCCACTGGAAGTAATTATGGGATGATCCATGCAGACTTACACAATGGCAACGTCGTTTTTTACGACGACGAACCGTATGCCATCGATTTCGGTAGATGTGGTTTCGGCTATCATCTCTATGACATGGCCCAGTCGATCATGGGGTTACTTCCTCCCCAAAGAGAGCTTTTCATAGATGGGTATGAGCAGGTCAGAAAAATGGACGAGAATTCCATTCCGATATTGGAGTGCTTCTTCATCATGTCGATCATCGAGGCATACAGCTTCCATGCGGAGATTGCGATTGAGACTGAAGGTCTGATCGAAGAGCAACCCTATGCACAAGCAATATTGAGAGCCTACATAAATGGGATGCCGTTCATGTTTCAGCCACTTGATGAGGTTCCCTTAAGCTAGCAATAATAATTGATATTAATATTTAAAAGGATAAGGATGGTGTAATTTAAGTTTATTTCCTGTTGCCCCAATTGACTTATTGATTCGGGGGCGTTTTTTATGAAAAAACATAAATGACAGTTCAAACCTCGTTCAACTAACGGGCACGATATTTCAATACAGATCAGGGGAAGACTTGCCGACAGTAATGGATCGGCAGGTCTTTTCCGCTAACAGGCAGGTTTGTTCGAATAGGGGTTACCTCACCAAACGTGTAAAAAATTAGCGATATACCTGACGAGTATCGTCAAAAAAGTTTAATCTCTTACTGAACCTTTTTCCCCGTGAGAGCGAATTAAGGGTTGTAACATGTCAAGGAGGGGCCCCCATGAATGATAAAGAGTTACTTCCGTGGCTTGAAAAAGCAACGTTGGGCGACGAGTCGGCTTTTCAGATTGTCTATCAGGCGACTCATCAAGACGTCTATCGGACGGTTGCTTTTCTCGTCTACAACAAACAGGACATTGAGGATATTGTGAATGAAATTTACATGCGCATGTGGAGGTCATCTCACACGTACGACTCGAACCGGCCGTTCCGGTATTGGCTGCACGGGATCACTGTACGCCAGGTCCAGGATTGGAAAAGAAAGACATGGAGGAGAATTCGCCTCTTTGAACGAAACCGTCAGATGACTTGTCAACAGCAGTTCGACTGGACGGACAAAGATGTCCTGCAGTCCGAAATGCAGCATGAACTGTTCAGCCTTGTCCGCCAGTTGTCGTACAAACTACGTGTGGTCGTCATCCTGCGCTATTTTCACGACTATGCTCTGGTAGAAATCGCAGACATGCTGCAGATCCCTGTGGGCACAGTGAAATCCAGGCATCATTTGGCACTGAAAGAACTCCGGAAACGTTACGAAATGACGGGAGGAGACGTGTATGTCCATTGACAAGCAATTGCGTGAAGAACTACGCCAGGCAGCAGATTCGATGCACTGCCCACCCGATTTGTATGGACGTGTCCAACAGTCCTATCAACACTATCTAAACGAAAAGAGAGGTAGATTTCCCATGAAAAAACGCATGCTGGCAGGTATTGTCGCAGTAGCAATCCTGATTCCGTCTGCCGTATTTGCTGCTTCCTATCTGGCCGATGATATTTTCGGTTCTTCTGCGACCATTGAACAGCGCGGTGGTACACAAGAAGATTATCAAGAGATTGAGGGAATGCTTCAAGCAGCAAAAGGCAAGCTTACGGAAGACGAATTCAAGGAGTATATGGAGTTGTTCAAGCAGTTGATGCAATTAAAGGTGAAGATGACCGATGAAAATGGGGTCAAACATGAGGAGAAGCTGACCAAAGAAGAACAGCAGCAGTTTGAGCAGCTCGGCTCCAAGCTGGCCCCGTATTTCGAGAAGATTACTGGAACCGCCAAGCCGTAAGAAAATGAAGCAAGGACCCATCCGATCTGGAGTGGGTCCTTTTTTCTCGACCAGGGGTAGTACCTGCGAAGTTGATACCAGGGGCGCATTCAGGCAGTGAGTTGGATTATTCATGAGGACGAAGAGCATAAACATGATTGATTACGCTATCGTGTCCAATGGATCGGCAGTTTTTTTCGTAAACAGACCGTTTTTCGTAACTAAATGATTCCAAGACCGTCTATAACAAGAAGAAGGAGTAACTATGCCAAATTACGTACTTTAGTCTGATACATGTACAACTACTATAGATTAGGGGATATCGAAGTTGGAAACAGCATTATCTACGATGCGCTTAGAAACAGAGCGGCTTATTATCCGTCCCTACATCGAAAAGTCTTACATTCGCACCTGATCTAGCAGAGAGCACATTTCAGGAAGTAAGGGTAGGCTTCCGTCCTTTTACAGCCGATTTTCTTCCGGTCATAGGCGCCATTCCAGATTGGGAGGGACTTCTTGCGGTAAACGGTCTCGGGGCCTCCGGATTGACGATGGGCCCTTATATCGGAGTCCAGTTGGCTAAGTTAGCGCTAGGAATGGAATTAGATATCGATCTAACCGAATATGACATTTGCAAAGCGATTAGCTAACCTGTTGGTTTAGTACAAATAAAAAGTAGTTATTTAAAAATGAAACGAATATTTTCAGGGATTATTCTTGTATTTCTATTAGTGATTACTTCCATACCTACTTATGCAGCTGCAACTAACATTCAAATCAAGGTTGACAATGTTGTTATTCCATCCGAGGTGGAACCCGAAATTAGGAATAGCCGTACAATGGTGCCTTTGCGTGTTATTAGTGAAAATTTGGGAGCTAATGTCGATTGGTCGGATTCTGAAGTTACCCTTACTAAAAACAATATGCAAGTAATGCTAAACCTGCATAGCAATACCGTAATAAAAAACGGGAAAACGTCTCTGCTTGACGTAAAACCATATATAAAGGATAACCGTACCATGGTTCCACTTCGCTTCCTCTCAGAAACATTCGGCTGTAAGGTCAATTACAGAAACTCCATAGTTACTGTTGATTGCGAGGCATTGGTCATCGATGATGTAAAAGTACAAGCGTTGCAACATGAATACCATATGACTATGGGCGGCGTAGTACAGCAAATTAATGGGAACGCATATAACGAAACCATTTATAATATTTTTGTAGACAACAAAAGCAGCAAAGTCGAATTTCCTGCAAATTATTCGTGGATGTATACCATCGATACTCCTGGATCTTATTATAAAGAAGGTCAATATGATTTTTTGGACCTAGAAGGTAATAGTCTAAAGCGTTTTGATATTTATACTTTATTAAAATATTTTCCAGAGGAAAGCTTAAAGGGATACCCAGAAGTTTTAATTTATGATGCTACTGAAAACCAATGGTATTTATTTAGCGATATCGCAAGACAATCCATTCAACGGTTAATTGATACCGCGAATAAGAATGGTTTCCTAAAAATGATCAGTAATACGGTTGTGTAGTAGAAAAAGGAGGATTTAACATGAAAGGTAACCCCATTTTGCTATCATTTCCAGAAACATTTGAGACAGAGCGATTAATCATACGTGCTCCTCAATTCGGAGATGGAACCTTAATCAACGAGGCAATAACTGAAAGTGTAAATGAGATGCGTCCGTGGTTACCGTTTGTAAAGAATCTTCCTACACTTGATGAGTCAGAAGCTTATGTCCGTAAAGCTAGACTTAACTTTCTGGAACGGACAGATTTAGTTCTACACTTAATTGATAAGAACACGGGTCAATTTGTTGGAAGCAGTGGGCTTCATCGCTTTGACTGGAATATTCGTAAGTTTGAAATTGGATATTGGCTGAGAACTTCACATACAAAACAGGGATTAATGACGGAGGCAGTTAACGGAATTACGTCTTTTGCAATTAATCATTTAGAGGCGAAACGAATTGAGCTTCGTTGTAGTTCCGGAAATGTAGCTAGCATCCGAGTAGCAGAACGAGCTGGTTTTACCCTTGAAGGAACACTACGAAATGTAAGCCAAGATGACTCAGGAGCTATTACTGATATTAAGATATTCGCAAAGGCAAAGGGATACGAATACTAAACGTACTTATCTTGTAGGACTACGCTAACGGGACACAATAGTTCAAGAATAAATGGCTGCCGATTGGCAGCCGTTTTTCAATGGGAAGTTTAGCTGAAAAGTGTTCAACAATCTGAAAATGAAATATCTATAAAAAGGGGCACGAAAGAATGAGTGTATTCAAGAAAGTAAGAGATGGATATGTCATTCGGCATGCAAATCGCATTAGGCTTCCGACATTTGTATCAAGCACTATAGTCAGAAAGAAAGTGACCTTTTCTGGAAGGGTACAAAAGGTAGGGTTTCGCTTGGAAATACATTGTATTGCTCAAAGAATGAAATTAACGGGATGGGTAAAAAATTCAAAAGATGGAAGTGTGGAAGTAGAGTTACAAGGGGAAGAGTTGCAAATTTCTTTTCTGGTCAATTGTATGCAGTCATTGAAACGGGCATCTGTCAAGAAATTGACTATTATTAATCTGCCTATTAGTGAAGGTGAGGAAAACTTCACAATAGTGAGATAAAGTACATATTGTTTAGCTAGCTTATTGCAAAAAGTCACATGGTGGATTTCTTTGGGGATTCGCCTGGTCATCATTTGTTTCATCACGGCGAAGTATTAAATTTTGCTGTAAGACCAAATAACGCATTTGCATCACTTATGGAGCTGGAACCCAATACAAAGTATGTAAAAATGAAAATACGTGGTGGCAGTGATTCAGGAAATTTTAGCACCGAAGAGGAAAGAACCCTTAGTCTTGAATATGCCATTAAGAAGGGCGTAGATTATGAAGAGGTGCGGAAATCGGCATTCGATTCTACATTGCTTGTGCTTTTGGGAAACAAGGTAATTGCTGAGATTCCTTTAAACAAGAAGAAGTAGGCTGGGCTACTCCTTCCTCGCCTCCGACATTAAAGTTAAGCTAACTCGATAACGGGATACGTAAGTTAAAGGAGCAGGTTGCTGTGGCAGCTGCTCCTATTTTCATTAAGCTCCCATGAAAATTAAATTAGCTCAAACCCTGAAAAAGAGCATAATAAAGTAGACCGAGAATAACACTTTTTTAAAAAAGGCTGAGCCCCTTGAGTAATCATATAGAGATTGTTAGATCTTTTAAGCACAAAGAACATCATATACAACAAACAAAAAGGCAAGGCTGGTGCAACAACCAAAAAAGGATTAATCCCCCATGAGTGCTACCCATATAGGGTGCGACATTCTGTGATGCACCGTGGTGGTCGGAGTCAGACTAACGGTTGGGCTCTATAGCACCATAGCTTATCGACCTTCTTCGCCAGCCGTACAAACAGTATAGACAGAGGTATCCATTTTCATCCTCTGTGGTGCAGCCCGCTCTTAGGCTGCATGTATGGCTGACGGGCAGGTTTGATTAAGAATATATCTGGATAATGTAGGAGATATTATTGAAAACTTCTCCAGATGGGCGGTTATTATGAAAAAATTGATGATATCACTATTAACTCTTCTAATTATTTCTACTGTTTCAGTAGAAGCTGCACCTGAATACGCAAAATGGGGTAAAATTGCAGTAGAGGAAACACAAAAACATTACAAAGCAGACATAATTGATTATAAGCACATTGGTCGTACTAATTTAACACCAAAAAAGTCTGAAGAGAAATTCAAACTATGGATTAGAAGCAAAGAAGGTAACGAGTTTGGGGTTTTTGTATCAATTCAATTTGACCCGTCAACTGAAATGATCCAATCGATTCAGTTTTCTGAATCTAATCGTTAGATGTAATAAATCTCGCTTATAATGCTAAAGGGATGCGATTGAACAGCGGTGGAACCGATCCATCGCTTGTTTTGCATTACTGGAAACCCGCTCAGCTAACGGGCAGGATAGCGTATTAAGGACAGTACAAATAAATTGTGAAAAGGTGGAACTTTTATCGTGTGCTAACGTCAAAATATATAGCAACATTCAGGAGTTGCTGTTTCAAAGGGATTCTAAGAAAAGTGGTGTTGATTTTGGTGAGAAGGATATCTTTCATTATTATTTTAATGATTTTTATTACAGGATGCTCAATTTCGAGAGAGGATAAAATTGACATGTTATTAGAGAAAACACAGCCTAAAACGTTTGAGTTACTTTATCAAGAAGATGTGGAAAAGGGAATGATTGTCCTGTATAAAGACGAATCGGGATTTCGCCATGCATTCTTCTCTAATAAAAAAAAATACTGGAACACTAGTGGGAATGCCGAACTAAATCCAAAGGATGGTTTTACTTGGGGAATGACTAATGATCCTAACATTCCAATACTGACGTTTGCAGGGTTAATTACTGATGACGAAACAAAAAATGTGATGGTAAGACAAAACACATTAAATCAACAAGCAAAAATTATTTCAACAGAGCAAGGACGATATTGGTTTACCTATTTCTATTATTTGGAAGAAGCCCCTGGACAACCAGATCCCCTCAAAATTGAGGCTTTATCAGGTGATGGCGAGATAGTATGGAAAGATGGTATATATGCTGGGGAATTATATAGAGGAAAAACAAGAAAATAAAGTAGCAAGTTAAGCTCCCATGAAAATTAAATCTGCAGTTACTGTAAAAAGGCAAAAGTAAATAAGACGCAGCTCATTCATTTTTTTAAAGGTTCAGGGAGCCATGCTGCAGCATCAAGGAGTCGTTCCCCCACGTGGTTGCCGTCTTGCCCACCACTGTGAAAGTAAAGCAAGAACCAAAGGAAACACAATAAGTCCGAAAATGCTTCGAGAAACGGTCCAACACTCACAATATTTTCCGGCTGAGTACCCATAAAAAGCCAAAAATAAATGGGCAATAGAATTTAATTTTTTAAAACCACCTTAAAGGAGGAATGAACAGATGAATAAAAACTTAAAAACCAAGTTTTCCTGCGAGATGCGCTTCAAATTACGATGGTCTTTATTTCTGCCGGCGACGCTTCTAGCCACGGCTGCAGCATTTGTCATCGCGCTACCCGTATCGGCGGACAAATCCGAAGCCCACGCTACATCTGTAAAAAACGACATCAACATCACGATTAACGGAAAAGTGGCAAAGACGAAAACGCCTCCTTTCCTAGACCAAGGTACGGTTTATCTGCCTGTCCGGGATATCGGGGAACTACTCGGAACCTTGGTGTCCTGGAACACACAGGCCAAAACGGTGACGATGAGGTATCCGGAACTCACGGTTAAAATTCCCTTCGGCTCGACCAGCGCAGCAGTAAATGGGCAACCAGTCGCTCTGTCCACGCCCCTCCGAATGGTTGATGGGCGTGTGTATGTACCGCTGCGCTTTTTCTCGGAGGCTGTTGGAGCGGAAGTTAAATGGGAGGCGGCCACACATAACGTACGCATGACGAAGCCGAACGATTACCTCAAGCTGAACCCGTTTGCGATATGGTTGAATCATACGACCCATGACCTGTATATGGGCAAAGACGAACAGTCCGATGTACTTCCCATCGGCAAGCTGGATGCGCAGTTGCAGGGTACGGTTATTGTTCAGTACCTTAGCAGGCAAGGTAAGAATACGGTGCTGACATTAGAGGATAGATATGCCAGTCCCCATCCCCATTATGAAGTCTACACTCTTCTGATCCGCGATAACCGGATCGTCGAGCAGAAACATGCGTCTTATGACCAACGGTATGAGCCAAATACGTCGTATTATCAGGTCTATGATCTAAACGGCTGGATTGAATATACGGTCCTGACGGACGGCAAGATCGTGTTGGTATATAACGATGAAGGGAAAGTCGTCTCAACGTATGATCTGCCTGAGCTGACCCAGCAGGACGACGTGTTCGGCGTCCAGGCTGTGGGTACCGATTTTCTGGTAGTCCGGCCCAAACGCAGCGGCCTGCTGACACTTATCGACCTGAAAGACAGCTCTACTGTGTTCCTTGCCGATAAGCTCCTGACGGGAAAAGATTTGGCATATGCGCATGACAACCAGACGCCATATCCTGGGGATTCGTTGAGCTTTGGCGGGGACGTGGGGTACGGCGTTTTGGATTTCGCTTATCTCAGTCCGTTCCAAAACAACAACGGCCAATCAGAACGACTGTCCTACGAACGACCGTCTTATGAAGAAGAACGAAAGGCGCTTCCCAAGGAGCGCAGCTTTCAGGAGATGGCATCCTCATGCTCTACCGATACGGTCGTGTCTGTAGATATTAAGGATGGGGATCTCATGTATAAACCGCTGATCGGAACGAATAAGCAGGATCAGGAAGGGATCCGAACGGTTTGCCGCATCCTCAAGAAAATCACCGCAGAAGGCGTTGAAGTTACGCTGCCCCGGACATTTCCGGAAACGTTCTCCCATGGAATGTCAGTTAATTTTTCTACCGGCGATTCGGTCAGCATCCATAGAGCATCCGGGGATAAGCTGGCCATGGGTTCCGAGCTTGGAGGAAAAAACATATTTCTTGGCGATGCCCAAATCATCAAGGAGTTTGAGCGCCTGAAAGTGCTGCCTAAGCAATGAATGATCTGGAAATATGTTGGAGCCCTACAGTACTCCGAATAAACGATCGCCTAAACAAGCCGAGATTTGCCCGGCTTGTTTTTTTGTGGTCGATTTAGAGGGAAATAATCCAAAACCTGCATCTAAAAATAGGACATCCGAGTAATTCGGATTATGATATTGCCATTCCTGCTCATCGATAACGGACTTCTCTACGCGGTTTAGGCCAAATTGGTGTGCCAGGATGGCAGGCGGCTACAAGAACCGCGGCTTCTTGTGATCGGCTGCTTTTTCTAAACTAACGGGCAGAAGAGTTTAATAGCTATGCACTGCCATACACAAATAAAAGCCTATCAAAAATAAAACTATATTGCACTTTGTCTTACGGTCTTATATTATAAATAATAGAAATGGAAGGTGTTGGAATATGGTGTTGTCTGTGACGAACAACTTTTTAGATCAGTTAAACCATATTCCTTTATTTAAAAAACACTAAAGCAGTCATTGCTTTAGTGTTTTTATTTTGTTGGAGGTGAATGAGATGAGGTACAAACGTGTTCTTATAAAACTAAGTGGTGGAGCATTAGCTGGAAGTAATGAGTTTGGTTTCGATCCAGAAAGATTAGAACATATTGCAAATGAGATCATGACAATTCTAAGTCTCGGGGTTGAAATTTCTCTTGTTATAGGCGGAGGAAACATTTTTAGAGGGAATATGGGAGAAAATTGGGGGATAGAAAGAGCAGAGGCAGATAACATTGGAACATTAGCTACGGTAATAAACAGTTTAATGCTAAGAGGTGTTTTAAAAGCAAAAACAAGTTCTGAAGTACGTGTTATGACGGCAATACCAGTTACTTCCGTGGCAGAACCATATATTAGATTAAGAGCGATTCATCATTTAGAGAAAGGGTATATAGTAATATTTGCTGGTGGTAATGGACAACCTTATGTGACTACGGACTATCCCTCGGTACAAAGAGCAATTGAGGTTAACTGTGAAGCAATTCTTGTTGCAAAACAAGGTGTGGACGGTGTTTACGATCAAGATCCCAAGTTTAATAAAGATGCAAAAAGGTATGAGTCACTGCATTATAACGACATTTTACATCTTAATTTAAAGGTTATGGATCAGTCAGCATTTATACTCGCTAGAGATTACCAATTACCGATTCATGTTTTCGATTTTGATAAAATTGGCTCAATGAGAGAAATATTTGAGGGTATGAACACTGGTACAATAATTAGTAATAAGTCAGAATTAAAATTTAGCAAAGAATAGGTGAATGGATGGTAAAGTGAACTTTGGCAAAATGACCCCCCATACTATTTCTTGGTTAAGCTAAAGGGTACGATAGTTCAATTTCATGAGGGCTGCCAAACGGCAGCCCTTCGTTACGCTAACGTGCAGATTAGTTCAATATCGACACAAGGCAGTTAAACAGAACTTTCCAGTGAATGTGAACGTATAAGAAAAGTGAAGATATGAACGACAACGGGTTCTGGTCACAATCAAGAGGGTTCGAACAAGTTAAGAAGATGCAAAGTTATTAGAGATAAGGGGGCGGAATATTTGAAAATCTGCAAGGTTGTAGCCATACTAGCCGTTGCATTGTTAATGATATCCGTAAGCATGAATGTAATTAATTACAAAAAAACAAAGAATTATGAGGTTGCCGTTAGCGTTGCTTTAAGTGATTATCTTTCACATAATAAAACTGGTTCCATTGATAGGTCACTCACTCAAGTAATCACTGATAGAAAATTATACTTTGGCGAGGTAGGAAGACCAGTTAATTATTTGGCGAGAGATTTTCAAGAACTAAGTAATATGCATCGAGAATTAACGCTGTTGTATGGACCGTTATTTTCATATAACAACTATAACCAAATTAGCAGCATAAGTACTAACCCCAACATCTTTGATATGCTTGCTAATTTTTCGTCATTTTTTGATTATTTATATGAGAATAATTCTGACTCGATTGCGGTTGAAGATGAAAGACTGTATCTAAGCTTTAATAAATTAAAAGATGAAGAACGGAAAGGGATAGAAATAATAGCTGAAATAACTGGAGTACTTGAAAAAATAAGAAGCGAAAGTTCTCAAAACAAAGCACTATTGGATTATTTCGAGGATTACATGATAAGAAGTGCGGAATACTTTCATACTCAAGAAGTACAGGAGAAAGTTGCTGCTTTTGAAAGTATAAGAATAAGATTAATACCTAAAATGAACAGTTAAGTAAACCATTCAACTAACGGGACACAATAGTTTGATAAACATCAGGGGAAGACTTGCCGACAGCAATGGATCGACAGGTTAGTTGAACAAGTTATTAATAGAATAGCTTAAAGTCATGGAGCATTTCTTTGTAATGAGGAATGCTCTATATTTTTTGTGAAACTAAACACACAGGTTCAAAAAAACACTAATATGATTCAATTCGGTAAAAATTTATTGTGAAACGATAAATTCCATGTTAAAGTCAAATGAACAATAAATTAGTGAGGTGCATTTTATGAAACGAGGAACAACACTCTTTTTAAAGATAGCTGTTATTCTTATTGGAATTCCAGTTCTTGCTTTGTGCATATTTGTGGTGCCTGAGATAGCGAGTTTTGCAGTAGAATTGTATCCAGATATGACTTTTTTGAAATATCTCATTTTAATCGATTTGTATGCAACGGCGATACCTTTTTACTTTGCTCTGTATCAAGCTTTTAAACTTTTAAGCTATATTGATAAGAATCAAGCTTTTTCGGATTTATCTGTAAAGGCATTAAAGACTATCAAATACTGTGCAATCTCAATTAGTATCTTGTATGTTCTAGGCATGCCACTCTTTTATCTTATGGCAGAGATGGACGACGCTCCAGGTATCATAGTAATCGGATTGGTCATTATTTTTGCTTCAATGGTGATTGCGGTCTTCGCTGCTGTTCTTCAAAGGCTTTTACAAGAAGCCATCGATATAAAATCAGAAAATGACTTCATAGTCTGAGGTGAATAACATGGCGATTTGTAAGGCTTTAGAATGTCAGCCTGGTGATATTTTAGAATACAGAAGTGACGAAGACACTCAATGATAAAATGAATAATAGATCGATACTCTAACGGAGTAGAGGAGGGATACCATGTATAAATCAAGAAATTCACTCGGCTGGATCAGCTTGATTTTAATTGTTACGATTTTAGTTGGATGTAGTAAAGATGTTGCCCTTAATACTCCCTCCATAGAGGAGATAGAACTGATCAATAACAATTCGAACAAAATACAGTCGGAGTCAGGTTCCCCACATGAGGATATTTTAATTCCCAAGGCTCTATTAATGCAGAAGATAGAACCATCTGAAATTTACGTCAAAAAAGAAGAGTATACAGATCTCCAGATTCAAGGAAAGTCGAGATATGGGTCACTGACCCTACACTCTGACGGAGAAGCCTTGCTACAAACCAATGATAACGCTAAGAGGTATATTGGCAACTTTAATGTACTTTATTCTAATACGGACGGCGATATGAATGTAATCTCACAAATAGCCACACATATAGAAGAAGACGTGAAAGCTTGGGAATGGGAAACCATCGAATTCGAGGGCTTCGATCTCTTTATTCTGAGAGAAAACCAAAATGAGTTTTATAAACATCAACATCGAACGAGGAATATTCGCGTTTTTGTTGTCACCGAAAACAAGGATGTTTTCCCATTACATTTTCTCGTTCATACAGAGGAAGGTGAAACTGAACTTGAAGAGCTGACTGTCCACAGTGATTTTCAACCTTCAAATACTTCCGAACATTTAATAGTATTTAGCCCTTCACCTGAAGCACACCAACTTACCTTTAAAATCGATCTTGATGAAAAAATAGGAAAGCTAGTAGAGGCTGAAATTATCAATGAAACCTACCTCAATATAGATCAACTAGTTGAAGAACAAGCTAGAGTGTTAGAAGTTATATTATTCTATGGAGTAGGAGACAGCCAACATGTTATTGATGCAACCGAAGAATCTTGGAAGAATCTATTAAAGCGCGTTAGTGAACAGGCATCGCAGAAAGAAAGCTTTCAGTATATAACACAAAATAAAATGAAATACTCTCGACCTTTCTACTGGGGTACTAGTGACGTGCGTATGGATGAGCAGAACAAAGAACTTTTCTTTACTTTCACTGCTAATGTTGCTTATGCATTAGGTCAAGATTTAAGATTACAAGTACACATGACTCAAAATAACGGCATATGGCAATTTGAAGACTTTGGTTCACTCTATATAGAGCAATTTGGTGAATTACCAAAAGTGATTATAGAGAACTAATTATTTTTGTTTCCATTCGAACCAACGCCCATGTCCATCTGTTTCCGCTAGCGTTTCATTATATTCCTTACCGCCAAGATAATAATCAAGGTGGATTTGTCCTAAATCCCACATATTATTGTAGAGGTGAAATATATCTCTTTCTTCACTAAGTTTTTTAATGCGTTCAATTAACTCATACTTGTCTTCTTTTGGTATTTGGTTGGCTTGAAGAAAACAATATAGCGGTTCATATTGAGGGAAATGTACCTGTGTTTGCTTATGCTGATAAAGAAATGGTCAACCGAATTATTCAGAACCTCATCCGCAACTGCGTCGGGCATTCCGATGGAGATATAGAGGTACAAATACGGACTGCGCAAAATGCGGTCATATCGTTTAGAAATCACGTGAAGAATACTTCTGAACTGGATGTTAATCGGATTTTTGAACGTTTCTTTACTGCCAATAAAGCAAAGAGCAGAACCACAGGTCTAGGGTTGTCCATTGTCAGGCTTCTAGCCGAGCAATTGGGTGGTAGCACAAGTGCTTCCATAGTAGGCGGCTTTCTAGAGATAAGTGTTGAACTTCCGGGAGTTCATGCCGATTGAAATCCAGTGGCCTTTGAACACTAGTAATGTATGGTTATTCTAGTTTGATTTGATCCATTCGTTTTTTCCCCCATTCATACATCATTTCAACGATTGGTAATAACGTCATCCCAAGTTCAGTCATTGAATATTCGACTTTCGGGGGAATATCTGGAATGACTTCTCTATGAACAATTCCATCCTCTAGTAATTCACGTAATTGGTTTGTTAATATCTTATGGGATATTTTCGGGAAAAGTTTTTGAAGTTGGCTAAATCGATGTGTCCCTTCTACACCTAAATGCCACAAAATAACAACTTTCCATTTCCCACTAATAATCGATAAGGTAAGTTCTTTTTCACAATGATAATCATGACTTAATATTCTCTTTTTGATCTCTTTTCTTAATGTATCTGACATGGGTATTAACTCCTTTTTCTATTTCTATCATAGGTAGTAACCATTTGGTAACCTCCGCTCAAAAAAGTGCGTTCTTCACAATGTAGAGAATTGAAGGTAGAATGAAGTTAGTCTTAAAGACAAATCTTTATCTGTTTTGGGAGGCAAGCATTTCTGAGTGAAACAGCGTATTTAATTATACCACTAGAACGGTTTTATAAAACGAATCAAACTTAATTATTATTTTATTAAAATATAAGAAAGTATAAGTTTTACTTGAATCAATTTCATAATCGCCGATCCAGCTAAATCGAGTTGCGTAATTATGAAATTGATTCTTGATACTCTATTTCTTATATTTCGGCAGAGACGGGTACCTTAAAGCGATACGAAGTATCGCTAGCATCGGAAGCATAAACTCCTCGAAAAAGGAAGGCATAGCCGTTTCTGCTTGGTTTAATACACTCTACTTCGTCAATAATAAATCTATCTCATCTAAAGGAGCAAAAAAACATGCAAACAATCACAGGAAAAGTAGCGTTAATTACAGGAGCAGGGCGTGGAATTGGACGTGCCACAGCAATAGCTTTCGCGCAAGAAGGTATTCACGTAGGTCTTGTTGGACGTACGCTTGAAAATTTACAACAAGTTGCAGAGGAACTTAAACAGTATGACGTGAAGGTGGCAATCGCGGCAGCGGATGTAGCGGATTTAGACTCTATCACAGCAGCGGTTGAATCAATTCGTGGCGAGCTCGGTGCAATCGATATTTTAGTAAATAATGCCGGCATTGCAAAATTCGGTAGCTTCATGGACTTAACGCCTGAAGAATGGACAAATATTATCGATGTCAACGTAAAAGGTGTGTACTATACAACACGTGCGGTATTACCAGAAATGATAGAGCGCAACACAGGCGACATCATTAACATCTCATCAACAGCTGGCCAAAGAAGTGCACCAACTACAAGTGCATACGCGGCTTCAAAAGCTGCAGTTATTGGACTAAGTGAGTCATTAATGCTTGAAGTGCGTAAGAAAAATATTCGCGTTACAACGTTAACACCGAGTACGGTTGCAACAGATATGGCTGTTGAGTTAAATTTAACAGACGGCAATCCAGAAAATGTGATGCAAGCAGAAGATTTGGCAGAATTAATGGTTGCACAGTTAAAACTTCATCCACGTGTTCTATTAAAACACGCAGGACTATGGTCGACGAACCCTTAATAGAGCTATTCGAAATATCAAAGGCAGAAGAAGATATTGCTAACTAAAAAATTAAAACGAGAAAAACACTGAGATAATAATCAGTGTTTTTCTATTATATGCTACAGTTAGGGGCACAACATAAACCTGTCCAACACTGAACAGTACTCCACACATGTGGAGTGCGTAATATTGATGGTACGAAAATGAGGTGTGGCAGTATTGCTCAAGCACGCCTATATGTCAGTTCATTGATGCTGTGGGCTAAGCGGCGAAAATGGATTGGAAATCATCGGTTGGGAAAACAGTATGGGATCGAAAGATAATTTATTCAAATGGAAACATTACAAGGTAGAGATGATTCTATTATCAGTACTTCGAACCTGCTTCTACAGTAATTGGCGACTTATCTTGAACGTATTTGTAAAAATCAAAAAAACTCCTATATAGGAGTTTTTTTCATAAGCAATGTTAGCGCGTGAATGGCTACTTTGAATTTAGAAACGCCCCCCGGCAGCGAAACCTTTTGGAGAGATACGTTCAATTTCTTCGAAATCCGCTGGAGTAAGTTGAACCTGCAGAGCGCCAAGATTCTCCTTCACCCGGTCTATTCGCGTTGTTCCAGGGATGGGCACAATGAAGTCTCCTTGGGCGAGCAGCCACGCCAATGCAAGTTGAGCAGATGTACACATTTTTTTTGTAGCCATCTCTTCAATCAGCGTTGCGACTTCCATATTTTTAATGAAGTTATCGCCTTGGAACCGTTCATAATTTCGTCTATAATCATCCTCTGCTAAATCCTCGAACTTTTTAATTTGTCCTGTCAGGAATCCCCGTCCCAGCGGGCTATACGGTACAAAACCAATTTCCAATTCTTTGAGAACCGGAAGTACTTCATCTTCCACTTCTCTGCTCCACAAAGAATACTCCGTTTCCACTGCCGTAATGGGATGCACGGCGTGCGCACGACGGATGATATCAGCAGGTGCTTCGGATAGACCGATAAAACGAATTTTCCCCTCTTTGACTAAGTCGGCCATCGTTCCAATGGTTTCTTCAATAGGGGTATTCGGATCGTAGCGGTGTTGATAATAGAGGTCAATGTAATCCAATCCGAGATGGTAAAGACTGGCATCCACGGATTTTTTGATATACGCCCGATCACCTTTGGGCCCCTGGGTATGCGTTACACCAAATTTCGTGGCAATCACCGCTTTATCCCGTCTAGACTTAAGCGCCCGCCCTACCAACTTCTCATTTTCTCCAAACCGCGCTTGCGCAAATTCACCATAAATATCCGCTGTGTCAAACATAGTGACGCCGATATCCAGTGCTTCATGAATGACGCGAACCGATTCCTCGTTATTTGGCATCATCATAGTTCCAAGACCTAATGCTGAAACCTCTAATCCCTCACGTCCAAGGGTTCTTTTTTGTATGGCTTTCGAATTCATCATTCTACCTCCTAGAATATAATAGTGATACAACTCACTTTTGAGTTTCCACACGCCCAACCTCTTATTTGGATTTACCCGAAGCTGGTATTGAAGCGGCAGTCTTAGATGAAGCTGGACGCGTCATACGCTCGGTTACGATGGCAGTAAATTTACGTGTCAGAAAACGACTGCTTTGAGCCAACCAATAATTTGAGGTGCCATCTATGGTATAGCTACGGCCTTTCTCTATCCCTCGGAAACCAGCTTTCACAACTGACTCGGGAGTGCCATTAATTGCTGGCATATCCGTTGTGCCGATCACATCGAAAAACTCTGTCTTGGTTGTTCCCGGGCATAAAGCAAGGATGCGTACCCCAAGGTGGCGGTTTTCTGCAAAGATCGCCTCGGTGAAGGAAAGAACAAACGCTTTAGTGGCGGCATAAGTAGCCATATAAGGGATCGACTGAAAGGAACCAAGCGAAGCTATATTCACAATAATTCCATCTTTCTGATGCTGCATGTAAGGCAAAAATTGATGCGTCATATCTACGAGTGAACATACATTTAGATTAATCATTTCCAGTTCCCGCTCGCTTGAAATCTCCTCAAAACGACCATGTGTACCGAAACCTGCATTATTGATCAGAATATTCACGTTCAGGCCAAGCTCGGCGATTTGTTCAGCCAACAGTTGCGCCGCACCTGGGTTGGATAAATCAGCTGGTAAGGCATATGCCTTTATACCATATTTAGATGATAAATCCTTTGCCAGGGTCTCTAATTTATCCTTCGACCGCGCCACCACAATCACATGGCTACCTTTAGCAGCCAGTTCCGTAGCGTATGCCTTGCCGATACCTGTTGAAGCACCGGTAACCAGTGCCACCTTGCCTTTGTAATCGACCATTGTTAAAACCTCCTGGATATAAAATTTGAGTTTCTGTGTTGTTTATCCCCTCCGTTGGAATATTTATTCTACTCCACTATAAGAATTAAATGTAAAAAAGTCAATGAAATCAGAAAAAATATTCTAAATTTATGGATTTTGTACGTTAAATAGTTGATTTTAAACGTATAACCGTTATTTTTACGGAATATTCATTCCCTTAATTGACACGCTATTAATCAAGTTGTATAATTAATTAGAATAATAATTCCTTAGTGAGGTGCAAAATGACTAAACGTGAAGACATTTTGGTTGCAACCCTTGATTTAATTATTGAAGAGGGCTTGCAATCCGTTACCTTTTCGAAAATTTTTAAGAGGGCAAATGTAGGTTCTAGCACCTTTTATAATTATTATAAAAGCAAAGAGGAATTGGTTAGTGAGCTCTTTATGAATGCTCGTACTCATATGGGAGAAGCAGTTATGATGGGGAATGATCCCAGTCTGACTGTCTATGAAAGAATAAAAGGTATGCTAAAAAGCACGATGGATTATGCACTTAGCTACCCCAAGGAACTTTCGTTTATTGAGAATTATTGCGAGTCACCCTATATCTCCGAAGAATTGAGGAATAGGCTAGATCCCTCGGCCATCGAAATTTTCTCAATCATTGAACAGGGACAAAAAGAGGGTGTTATTCGGGAAATGGATATCATATTATGTTGCCAACTCTTCACTGGAATGATCAACTCTGTCATAAAAGGTTATTTGGCAGGTAAATATTCTTTAGATGAATATCAGATACAACAGACTCTTGAAGCTTGCTGGAAAGCTATTAAGGTTTAGTGAAAGAGCTTGTGACAATATTAGGCGGGAATTCCATAACAAGTGGTTCAGCGGCAGATTTCCCTGCTAAAAATCACAGACGGCTTGTCAAATATGAGCACTCCACACATGTGGAGTGCTGTTCACTGTTGGTCAGGAAAGACTAATAGTTGAGATATATTGACGGAAATAGTAAAGAGGGGGAATTAGCCCCTCTTTTTCTTTTACCCGATGAACTATCGTTCTGCGTTAGTTGAATCCAAATATAGTTAAGTTAACATTGTATGACTGTTTATTAGTCATTTTATCTTTGCAAATATGAATGTATCCCTTAGCTGACTTCCATCAACTGAGAGATCTTCGTTCTTAATTATACCTTCGAGGTTAGACCTCAATCGTTCAGGTATAGCCTTGCTTTTGCTGTTTTTTGTATCACATCGTATCTCCAATCTTTGAACTTTCAATTAATCAAATGCAAAATATCAACAAGAAAACTGGTGAGGAAATTGAACAAGAAACCATGGAGTTCGTGCAGTTCAAAGAAAACCTGATCCTATCGGTGCAAGAGTTATCGAGGGGGGCTCTTTCTGACAAACCTTTAGGTTAATGCATAAAAAGATGGTATAAGAATCTCGGCTGTTCAACTGCAGCTGGGATTTTTTGGTGTGCCTAAGATAAGTAGATTGATGAAATTTACTATTGAATTCAAAAAGTCATAGGTTTCATATTGGGGATGTAAAGTAAGATTATAAAGTAAGGAGGGAAGGTAAGAACCGGTAATTAAAGGAGGATGGAACTATGTTACAAGGAAATACACATAGTAAACATCTTACAAATCAGGCGAACGCTATACTGGAATTAAATAAAACTAAAAGTGCGTGTTCAAAAAGGTGACTTTTTGAACAACCTCTAATAAAAAGTAAATAGGAGATTAATAATGAAAAAGATAATTACACTTGGATTGATACTTACTATAATACTAACTATGGTAGGTTGTGCTCCAAAGGGTTCAGGTAATCAGGATTTGGACTCCTCTAATGCTGCAGGAAACGTTAACAGTGAGGAAATTAAACCTTACGGAAAGCTTGTTGATGTTAGAGGAAAAAAGATGAATCTTTATACAGTGGGCGAGGGTGAGGAGACTATTGTTTGGATACCGGGCTATGGAGATATTGCTCCTGGAATTTGCTATACAAAAATATTGGAGGAGCTATCTTCTAAGTATCGTGTAGTGGTAGTCGAACCATTAGGCTATGGTCTAAGCGATATAATTGAGGATGAACGTACGATTGAAAACGTCACAGAGGAAATCCACGAGGCGCTACAGGCTATCGATGTGAAAAAAAATATATTCTGATGGGGTATTCTATTTCTGGTGTTTATGGATTGAAATACATCGACAGTTACCGTGATGAACTTAATCTGCAGTACAAATTGATAGCAGCTAAAAATCTTAACAATAAAAATGTTGTGAATGAATAGGAGCTTATGGATGCTAACTTCCAAAAGGCGAAGTCTTCGGTCAACTTATGATCGATAGGATTCGCTTTTTTTTAAATATAAGGAAGTATAAGTTTCACATGATACTCTATTTCTTATATTTCGGCAGAGACGGATACCGTCCTTAAAAAAGGACGGCAAGCCGTTTCTGCTTGTTTGGAAATAATAATACTCATTTACATCTGGGTCTATAAGGTTTAGATTAAGAGTAGGTCGATAATATATAGACCAAGGAGGTTTATTATGAAAGAATATAAACTAACAGAAAGTGAAGAAAAGTTTGCGCATTTAATTTGGCAGAATGAGCCGATTGGCTCTGGCGATCTTGTAAAGCTATGTGAAAAAGAAATGAAATGGAAAAAGTCAACAACATATACAGTACTGAAAAAGTTATGTGAAAAGGACATTTTTCAAAATGAAAATGCTGTGGTTTCGTCTCTAATTACAAAGGATGGATATTACGCTAAGCAAAGTATACGTTTTGTTGAGGATACCTTTGGTGGGTCCTTGCCTAAATTTCTAACTACTTTTATTGGAGCAAAGAAATTAAGTAAGCATCAAGCGGAAGAGTTGAAAAGATTGATTGACGAGCATGAGGAGGTTTAGCAATGAGTGAACTATTTCTTACTGCTTTAAATATGAGCCTTACAGCAAGCTATGTTATCCTTTTGGTGATACTTATCAGGTTTCCACTCAAAAAAGCTCCGAAGTTTATCTCATATGCACTCTGGGGTGTGGTGGCATTTCGTCTTATCATTCCATTCTCTTTTGAAAGTATGTTTAGTCTGATGCCACGGAATACGAATACTGTTCCTATCCCCCATGATATTATCTATCAGGAATCTCCACAGATTAATAGCGGGATAGAAGTAGTTGATTCTTTTGTAAGTAAATCACTTCCTGCACCGAGTATTGGCGCTAGTGTAAATCCATTACAGATTTATACAGAAATAGGGGCATACGTCTGGGTCTTAGGAATAATAGCATTGCTTGTTTATAGCCTGGTATCTACTTTTATCTTAAAAAGACAGCTTAAAAGTGCACAATTAATAGAGAAGAATATCTTCGAAGCGAAGAATTTGAAAACACCATTTGTGCTTGGCTTAATAAGACCAAAGATATATTTACCGGTTGGACTTAACGTTGAAGAAAGAGGCTATATTTTGCTACATGAACAGACTCATATTCATCGAAAAGACCATATCATTAAAATAGTAGCCTTCTTAATATTATCCATACATTGGTTTAATCCTCTTGTGTGGATTGCGTTTATGTTAATGAGTACGGATATGGAGCTTTCCTGTGATGAACAGGTACTGAAAGAAATGAATGAAGATATTAAAAAGCCTTATGCTTATTCGTTATTGTCACTTGCTACCAGAAAGCATATTTTCAATGGAAGCCCGCTTGCATTTGGCGAGGGCAATGTAAAAGGGCGGATTGAAAATGTGTTGAATTACAAAAAATCTTCCTTTCGGGTGATTGCTATATCAATGATAACTGTCATTATTGTAGGAATTGCACTAGTTACAAATCCTAAGAGTAATGCTAAAGAATTAGCGGTAGACATGTCTGATATTGAACAAATGAACATTGGTGCCGAAATGCCCCGACTTTTATATGCCGATAACAACATAGCGGTTATGCAGGGTACATTTGGAGTAGTGGTATATAATATGCAAGATTCAATAGTTACTAATCGAATTTCATATGAGCATAGTAAGTCATATGGCATCTCAATGATGTTAGCATCTGTATCGCAAGATGGTACAACAATCTTTATTGGAAATGATGATATGTATAATGACTTTATATATACTCATCAATACGATATTAGTACTAGAGTAATCAAAAGAACTAGACAACAGCCATCAAGCATGTATAGACCTACAACTATTGAACCCGTTCCTGGTTATAATGAGCAATACGATAAATATTTCGATTTACACTATCTTACGAGTAACAAAATTGTAGAGTTGGATCATTCATTTATATATCTACGCTCCTCAGACTGGAATATGAAAAACTTACAAATTGTTATTTTCCAGTATGAAGATGGTGAAAGCAAAGTTTTTGATGTGTTCAAATGAGAATGATAGCCTGCTGACTTATTATTCAATCCCAATGGGGTAGGGGACGACACCAATCAGGATAAAATATTGAAGCAAGGTGATTATAGTCTCTTTTTTTACGGAAATATATGGATTATACTTGTAGTAAAGTTGAGTTATGACGATGGATGAGAGGTGAATTAGTTATGGAGCTTATTATTGAAGTGACTGGCTTAAGTAAATCATATGGCAAGGTTCAGGCAGTTAAGGATATCAGTTTTTACGTTGAGAAGGGGAAGATGTTCGCTTTTCTAGGACCGAATGGAGCGGGGAAGTCAACAACCATTGATATTATTTGTACGTTTCTAAAACCGGACTTTGGCACGATATCCATAGATGGGTACCTGTTAGGCCAAGATGATGATAAGATTCGCTCAGCTATTGGTACTGTATTTCAAGATGGATTATTAGATTCGCTGTTAACAGTGGAAGAGAACATGAAGATTCGGGCAGGGTTCTATGGTACGAAAGGGAAGAAGTTAGCTGAGTCAGTACGAATAGCAGCAGAGGCCGCTGGCGTAACCGAGTTTTTGAACCGTCCTTACGGTAAATTATCAGGTGGTCAGCGTAGACGTGCCGATATTGCCCGCGCACTAGTCCATACTCCCAAAATTTTAATACTAGATGAACCAACAACAGGACTTGATCCTCAAACGAGGAAAAATGTGTGGGAGATTATTAAAAAGCTACAAAAAGAAAATAACATGACCGTATTTCTGACTACACATTATATGGAGGAAGCAGCCGATGCGGATTATGTCGTCGTGATTGACAATGGTAGCATTGCGGCAAAAGGAACTCCGACAGAATTGAAAAATACATATGCCAGCGATCAATTAAATCTATTTCCGATAGATATTGAAGAAACAGTGGATTTTCTGACAGAAGCACAGATCGATTTCACCCGAAACGTTGATAAAATATCGATTAAAATCCCTTCCACATTGGATGCTTTGCCGATTCTTGAACAATGTAAACCGTATATTAAAGGATTCGAAGTGTTAAATGGAACAATGGATGATGCCTTTATCGGGATAACTGGAAAGGAGATTAGACCATGATAGGATTTGCTAAACGAAATCTCTTCCTCTTTTTTAGGGATAAAAGTGCCGTCTTCTTTTCGCTGCTGGCTGTGTTTATTATTATTGGTCTGTACGCATTGTTTCTGGGAGATGTGTGGGCGAAAAGTTATCCGGACATAGCGGATATTCGCTTTCTTATGGATAGTTGGATTATGGCTGGTCTGTTGGCAGTGACATCTGTAACAACGACAATGGGTGCCTTTGGAACGCTGGTCAGCGATCGAGAGAAGAAAATTAACAAGGACTTTCATTCCTCGCCTGTAAGAAGAAGCAGTATTGCCGGTGGATATGTCATTAGTGCGTTTGTGATCGGTTGCATTATGAGTGCTGTGGCACTTGTATTAGTAGAAATTTATATCGTCACAAACGGTGGGAAATTGCTGTCCATAGTGGCGTTAGGCAAAGTTATCGCACTCATACTAGGATGTACCTTTGTGAATACAGCTATCATATTTTTTGTTGTTTCCTTCTTTAAAAGTAATAATGCCTTTGCTACAGCTAGTACGGTCATCGGTACAATGATCGGATTTCTAACAGGGATATACCTACCTATTGGTGCTTTGCCGGATGGAGTCCAGTTCGTGATCAAAGTATTTCCAGTATCACATGCCGTATCGATTTTTCGCCAGGCCATTATGGATGTACCCCTCTCTGAAGCTTTCGCGGGAGCACCTGCTGGGACGTTAATTGAATTTGAGAAAATGATGGGAGTAACCTATTATTTTGGAGATTATGAGGTAACCGCTTGGACCAGTATATTGTATCTAATCTTAACTACGGTTGTTTGTTTCGGATTGGCCGTTCTGAATTTGAGACGTAAAAATAAATGAGCATCATTTATATGAACCTATACCGTAACTGAGAGGATAAAACGATGACATCCTTTTTGGATCGCTATCTTGGATGAGAGCGGTCTATTTCTTTTTAAATTGTTTTATCCGTAGTTAAAGACTTCCATTTTATAGTATGATATGAGTATTGTTTATAGAGTTCGCCAGAGTAACCTGTGGCGAGAAACACAACTCCATTTGTGGAGGATAAATTTGAAGAGTACATACCTTTAGATGAAGCTAAGGAGATGAGAGAATGACAACAAATGATACCGTAGAACAAATTCGCATTATTGAATACGATCCTTCCTACGCTGGAGCGATCGCTGATATGTGGAATCTGAGCAACGAAAGTTGGGGAGGTGGCACCAAGCAGAGTACGGAGGAGACTGTACGTCGGGAGATGGAGATTTCGTCCAATCTTCATGAGTTTCTTGCGGTCGATGGGAAAGAGGTTATTGGCTTCTGTAGTTTCGCCCACTATCGTCAAGACGAAGGGGCCTTGTATGTACCGCTATTGAATGTACGACCTGATTATCACGGTTACAAGGTTGGTCGTAATCTCATCTTGAATGCTGTCCGCAAGACAGTGGAAGCGGAGTGGCCACGGCTGGATCTATTTACTTGGGCTGGCAACACCAAAGCCGTGCCCATGTATAAGAAATGTGGGTTCTTCTGGGAAAAGAATGAAGATTACGTCCACCTGATGAACTTCATTCCGACCGTATTGCAAACCGAAGCACTCGCTCCTTATTTTGAAGAGCTGGATTGGTATGCAGATAGCACCCGCGAGCTCGTCATCGAGCCGGATGGTCGTCGGGAGCGTGGATTCGACTACTTTGACTACACGTGGAGTAAGGGAGATGTCTCCGTGCGAGCGGAATTTGAAAAGACAGGTCGCGGACTGACAGCTCTCGACACGCCTGACTATACAATCTCCACCGAAATCGATGATCACGATCTTGTGTTCGGTTGCGCCTACAAGGTTCGCTATCGCATCAAGAACTGTTCGGCTTCTGAGCTGGCGATTGAGATCATGGGGCAGGACGATAAGAATATCCGATTTGCGCTGGCTACTGTTCAAACAATCGCTCCAGGAGAAACGGTCATCGTGGAGGGGGAATTCGAACTTGATCCGGTCCGGGAGGAGCAGAATGATAAGAAGACCCATCCTGTTGTCAAGAGCCAATGGGTTATTGGTGGTAAGCGAGCCGAGTTCCGTATAGGTATCGCTCCTAAATTCCCGGTAAAGATGAAGATAGCGCTACCAGTTAGCGAGCTTTATCCGGGTATTCCGACTGAGCTGTATCTGAATGTGGAGAACAATTTTGCTTCGGAAGCGGAGTTCGATTTTGAATGGCCAGAGGATGAATGCGTGGAATGGGCTGAGCGTGCGGTACGCTTCACAGTTCCAGCTAAGGGCAAAGCATCTATCCCGGTAACCTTGACCTTGCGGTCCTACGGACTCTACTCGAGAGAGGTTGAGGTGACGGCTGTCCCGGCAGACAGTAAGGTGGTCTCCTTCACAAGCAAGCTATCCGTCCTGATGAAGGGAACACACGGCCGCTTTGGTGGGGAATGCGGGGAACAATGGGTCGCCGTGAACGGCGCATTCTCCCTCCATCTTAACAAGCTCGAGAATAACATGTGGATCGAATATCCTGGTTCGCATCACAGTTTCTGGTGGAACTATCCGAAGCTGGGTAAACCGTTTGCAGAAGAATTCTCCAAGAAGCAGGCCAAAGAAGTGAAGATCTACTCGGAAGGGGAGAGTCAAGTTCTTGAAGCCCTCTACGAATCGGGAGACTTCCCTGGCCTGCAAATAAAGTCGGTCGCCAAGTTGTTCTCAAGTGGTATTGCCCAATTCCATCATGAAATCTGCAACACTAGTAGCAAAGAGCTGGAAGAGAATATGTATCTCCTGACGAATTTCGGGTTCTTCGGCAATCGACTCATCTTGCCATATCAGGGCGATTATATGGATATGGGCGACGCATATTCCAGTGATCCGAATCTTTGGGACAGTGCCCAGATCACGGAGAACTGGCTGTTCAACAAGGAAAAGAACTTCGCTTGCGGTATTTGTTGGGACCCTTCCCTGAAGCTGCTTCGCCCGGAATATCCACTTGGGCTGGAACATGATCTTGGTCGGATTTCCGGCGGAGCCGTCGTGCGGACGAAGGCGACTGTATTTGCACTGAACACCTTCGCCAAGTGGTGGGATTTCCGTTCCTTCGCTCGGAAGTTGCGGAATCCGATCGTACCCGTGCTGGAGAATCATCTAGAACTGACGCTTGGCGGTAGTAATCCATTCGTGGCTGAGCCTTTGAACGTAGAACTTATCGAAAGAAAGATGGTTCCGCTCGCAGGTAGCTTGGAACTGTATGTGCAAAACGGTGAGGGAACGGAGCGAAAGGTTGCCGACATGAAGTTGTTAAGGGAGCAGGATCTTCGTTCTGCAAGCTTTGAGTTCTCCCCTGAGGAAAAGCAAGATCCGGGAAATGGAGAATCAGGTTGTAAGATCCGGGCCATCTATCGCGGTGAGGATCGGGTTCAGGAACGGTCGGCTCTTTGGTTTCCTCATACGGAGTCAAGCGTTGTTTGTGAGATAGAGGAAAGTACGACAGGTCCCGTGTACACGGTGAACAACGGAGTCCTCTCCATAGCGGCTGCCCCCGGATTCGGTAGCGTTGTGCATTCCCTGAAGCATCAAGGCGAAGAATGGTTGGACAGTTCGTATCCGGAAGCGGCCCCGCGTTCTTGGTGGAATCCATGGTACGGTGGACTTGGCGTGGGTATCCACGGCATAGGTGGCTTTAGCCGACAGCAGGAGCGAAGAAGTGCGACCTGGGCGGAGCGGAGTGATGTGCATGGAAACATTTGGAAGGGACTCCGAATGACCACAGTCATCGAGAAGCAGGAAGCGAACCGGGGGATCACGATAAACCAGCATTACCTTATGCTGCCCGGTGTCCCTGTTCTCTGTGTGCTGCATTCGGTTACCAATGAAAGTGGCGTAGTTTTACCGCATTATTCGCTCTCGGACGATAATTTCTTCAAGCCTTCGCCTGTCTTCTCCGAAGGATGGTTGGAAAACCCAGGAGAGGAGAAGTTCCTTCTCGGGAATCTGGAAGTCAATCTTCAGTCCAAGGGACTCTTACGAATCGGCGCGGTATCTCGTCAGAACATGCTGCATGTAGTGAATAGTGATTACAATCAGAACTCATCAGCGTATGTGAACAACAAGGTGTTCTGTCATAGCGTGAATCACCATCTTTCCCTTAAGAATGGGGAAACCACCTGGACACAGCCGACTTTTCTAATCTTGGGTCGTATGGATCTGAATCTGGAGGATGTCCGTGACTTTCTGAAGCTGACCTTTACAAGCCCTACCGACAAAGAGGAGTCCGCACATGCCGATTATTGATATCCATATTCATCTTTCAGACATCGACAAATTTCATCAAACAGCGATCGATCTCTCCAAAGTCAATTATACCGCTACAGGACTCAAAGCGGAGTTTGACAAGAACAACGTCATTCTCGGCATTGGAATGGGTGTCAGCGAGCAGACGAAGGGGGCATTTCCCGATTCCAGTTCACCCAACCCAATGGGCCTAGATTTGGAAGACAGTGTTCCGCCATTCCTAATGGAATGTGTTGGTATCAATCCGAACAGGCTCGCGGGCAAGCACGCTTTGGAGGAGTTGGACCTGATCGAAGCGAGGCTGCAAGCTCCCGAGGTGGCGGGAATCAAGATATATGCCGGGTACTATCATCATTACGTCTATGACAAAATCTACACGCCGATCTATGAATTGGCTGCTAAGTACGATATGCCAGTGGTAATCCATACGGGCGATACCTACTCAATGAACGGATTGCTCAAGTACTCCCATCCGCTTACCGTAGATGAATTGGCCTATGAGCACCGCAATCTGAACTTCATGATCTGTCATCTGGGTGATCCTTGGGTGATGGATGCCGCCGAAGTAGTGGCCAAGAACCCTAACGTCTATGCGGATTTGTCTGGCCTTGTCGTCGGTGATCGACCCCATTTCGAACGGTTCATGAACGAACCGCTGTACATGGACCATTTCCGCCGGGCGCTCGTGTACTGTGATCATTACGAGAAAATGTTGTTTGGAACCGACTGGCCGCTCGCTCCGATCGACCTATATGTGGAATTCATCCGCCGGCTCGTGCCGGAGCAGCATCATGAGAAGGTATTCTACGAGAATGCATTTAGACTATTTCCACGTATCCAGGATCGGATCTCGATGCTATGAGAGCGTCAATAACGGCAGAGTAAGAGCATGATAAAGCGCGCGAGACTTAGAGCATAAGAAAGCAAGACATTCCCTGAGATACAGCCAAGGGGATGGCTTGCTTTTTGTTCAAATATAAGAAAGGATTGACTGATGAATTTGACAGAACCTACAATCAAATTAAAAACGATCAATCGTTCTATGAATGAGGTAGGGTTATAAATATTCAGGTGGGAGTTATATTCTAATGGGGGGATCCAATGGATACTATCATTCGTCTTGATCATATTAATAAGTTTTATACTCAACATCGGCCTATTCTCAAGGATATAAGCTTCTCCATTTTTAACAATCAGTCTATTGCATTTCTGGGGTGTAATGGATCGGGTAAAACCACTTTGCTAAAGATAATTGCAGGTCTTATTCGTCCTTCTACGGGTAAAGTGATCTATAATCCGTCTTCTCCATTACGTGTTGGGTTTGCTCCGGAACACTTTCCTAAGCCAAAGTTCACTGCTGAAGAGTACCTATATACAATGGGAAGGATACAGAAACTTTCTAAACCTTATCTCAATGAAAGAATAGGTGGTCTACTGGATAGATTCAACTTGAGAGAAACTCATAGTATCGCCTATTTTTCTAAAGGAATGACGCAAAAGGTTAATTTGTTGCAGGCTGTTTTGGGCAATCCAGACGTATTGATTTTGGATGAACCTCTTTCGGGATTGGATGTTGCGTCTCAGAGCGATCTGGCTGAAATGCTGAGTGTTTTTAAACAAGAGGGCATTACGATTATTATGTCCTGCCACGAAACGGACTTGCTGAATCAAATTGCTGACCGTGTCATCGTTATTAATAGTGGAGTGGTCGAATCAGATAATCCATACTTACGAGAAATCGAATCTGCAGTCAGAATAGTGTTCTCAAACCCGAAACCTGAAGAAAGTAATGAAGTCACAGATTGGTTGCCCCTAGAGTATATTCAAAAGTTAAAGAATGGCAACGAACTTATCGTAAAAGAGGAAAATAGTGACTTCGTGCTGTACTGTCTGTTAGAACGGAAGTACTCCATCCTTTCAGTAGAACGAGATTATAAACCCACTGACATAAGAAAGGTTATTCATCATCGAGAGGAAAGGGGGTGAATTTTCGGTGAGTTTGATTGTATTTTTGTTTAAGAGTTATTTTCGATCCTATAGATATTTCCCGATTTTTCTTTGCTACTTCATAGGTGTAATGATGCTTTATTCATATAGACCTAATCCAGTAATGGATAGCTATGCTATATCCTCAATCTTTCTTTATTTTATTTCTACTTGGTTATGTTCCAGTTTTCTTTCTTCAATGAATGAGGTTCAGGAGCAGATTACGTCTTTGCATGCAGGTAGTATTCAAACCTATCTAGTCGGGAGAACAGTAATGATTTTTTTGCTTTGTACCTCCTTAAGTTTATTTGCAATGGTATATCCTATAGTCACGAATATGTTTGATCAATCGGTAACATGGATGCAGTGGTTGACAGCATTCGCAGTCCATATTGAAATGTCCCTGTTAGGAATGCTCATAGCACTATTCTTTAATAAGACTTTTGTGAAAAATACAAGCCTCTCGATTAGTGGGATGCTTTTGGTATTAATCGTAACGTTGGCGATGCAAGGTCTAGTTAATTCTGCAGGTTCGGGATTCTCGTTACTGTTCTGGGTGCTGCCTCCTGCCGTTGAAACGTTCACTACTCTTATGAACTATGATAAGCAATCAGCATTGAAATCGGCTGTAACATTATCGGTCTCGTTTGCATATTTCGTGCTCTTGTTCTACGTATATCTTAAGCTACAAATTAAAAAAATGTATGAGTAGATGCTGTCTTCGTATCCCCAAAGATCTATTATTAGTGGAATCCACGGAACATCCTACTCAAGCCATCGAAACGATCGGTAAAGTCCACGATGGTCGACAATTTCCCAAGTTCCATCTGCGTGTATTTATAGTTTGTGATTGTAAGCACAAACTTATGTTTGTAGCTCTGTTACGCTATGAATATCAACGAAAATACCAGTTATATGGATATATGGAGGATATGGATATGTTTTGTTACCAGTGTGAACAGACACCGAATGGTGGGTGTACGATAGTTGGCGTGTGTGGCAAGAATGAAACGATAGCGAGCTTGCAGGATACGATGATTTTTGCGTTAAAAGGGATTGCAGCCTACGCTACACATGCTAGGCAGTTAGGATATAGCGATCCAGAAGTGGATCGGATCACCCACGAAGCCTTGTACATGACCTTGACCAATTCCAACTTTAATACGCAAGAGCATCTGGAGATGGCCATGAAGGTCGGGAATGCAGCGGTGCGGATCATGGATGTGCTAGATCGCGCGCATACAGATCGCTTTGGTATTCCGCAGCCGATTACAGTCAGCCAGAATAAAATTGAAGGTCAATGTATTGTGGTGACAGGACATAATTTGTATGCATTGGAGGAGTTGCTACGGCAGACAGAGGGAATGGGTATCAACATCTATACCCACTCGGAAATGCTACCTGCTCATGGGTATCCTGCGTTGAAGAAGTACAGTCATTTGAAAGGCAACATCGGCAAAGCGTGGTATGATCAGCGCAGACTATTCGAGCGCTTTCCCGGTGCGATTCTTGCAACGACGAATTGTGTAATGCCGATTAAAGGAACGTATGCGGATCGCTTCTTCTCTTATGAAGTAGCGGGGCTAGAAGGTGTTGCGAAGATTATGGATGACGATTTCTCTCCACTAATTGAGCGTGCTCTATCGTTAGCTGCGGCAGATGTAGAGTCAGAGAGTGTTCTCACGACTGGATACCACCATGAGACCGTGATCGGACTCGCTCCCGAGATCATTCAAGCAGTCAAAGCCGGGCATATCCGTCGCTTTTTCGTCATCGCAGGGTGTGATGCACCAGGTCCAGGCGGTAATTATTACCGTGAGTTAGCGACATCCTTGCCGAACGATACTGTCATTTTAACCACTTCTTGTGGGAAATTCCGCTTTAATGATGTAGATTATGGCACGGTGGGAGATACGGGCATTCCGCGTTATATTGACCTTGGACAATGCAACAATTCCGGTTCTACTGTAAAAATTGCTCTGGCTTTGGCTGATGCTTTTGAATGTACCGTGAACGAACTACCCATCAGCATCGTGTTGTCTTGGTTTGAGCAAAAAGCAGTTGCTATCCTGCTAGGCTTGTTCAGCCTCGGTATTAAGGACATCCGCATTGGACCGAAGCCA
The DNA here is from genome assembly GCF_056786435.1 of Paenibacillus sp. Y916. Lineage (NCBI taxonomy): Bacteria > Bacillati > Bacillota > Bacilli > Caryophanales > Paenibacillaceae > Paenibacillus > Paenibacillus sp. Y916. Next base: position 39,409 of record NZ_JBXCJA010000008.1, read on the forward strand.
CCTGAGTTCATTTCGCCCGGCGTGCTGGATGTTCTGGTAGAGACTTTTGGATTGAAGTTGATTACTTCAGCCGCAGAGGATATGAACGCGATGTTGGCGCTGTCCTAAGGGGCTATAGTATTTGAACGTGACTGAAGTAATACAACTTTTGAAGAAAGTAACATACCACTCGAAATATTCTCGTGCTTATTACCATTAAAGACACTAACTCCTCGTTAGTGTCTTTTTAGTAAGGCAGTCATTCACTCGAAAGGTATGAGTATCAAAATGATACTTTTAATGGATAATAGCCAAATTTAGGTATGAAAAGAAGGTGAACAAGTATATAATCAGGTAAAGACAGAAATGGTAGCGCTATCATTTATAGCTATTAAGGGAAATAATCAATGGAAAACCTTCTCTGCATACCTTAAGGCTTCGTAACATATTAATCCGGTTTCAAGTGCGCGACCGCGCGGCGTGCATTGAAATAATCATGAAATAAGAGAGGTGATGTCTAAAAGGCTCATCATGAGCAAAGTGTTGTCTCATACGCTCCTAAGTTATTAAAAAATTCATTTGAGAAGGAGAGGGAAATGATGTTGAAAAGAGGGAAATTGCTAAGTCTATTGTTGGTATTCATACTCTTGATAACTTTTCTACCTACTACGGAATCAAATGCAGCTACAAGTTGGAATTTGGCATGGAGCGATGAATTCGATGGAACTTCACTGAATACTGCAAATTGGAAGGCTGAAGTTGGTACCGGTAGCAGCGGCTGGGGAAACAATGAGCTACAATATTATACGAACCGAACACAGAATTTGCAGGTTACTGGTGGAAATCTCGTAATCAAGGCGCAAAAGGAATCTTATGGGGGTATGAATTATACTTCTGCACGGATAAAGACACAGGGATTGAAAAGCTTTACCCATGGAAAAATCGAAGCAAGAATCAAGCTGCCCTCAGGACAGGGACTCTGGCCGGCGTTTTGGATGCTGGGAACGAATGTTGATTCAGTGGGCTGGCCCAAAAGTGGGGAAATAGACATTATGGAACGTGTAAACAATAACGCCAATGTCAATGGCACTGTGCACTGGGATGCCAATGGGCACGCCGAATATGGACAAGTATCCGGAAATCTTGATTTTTCCCAGTACCACGTGTACAGCATTGAGTGGGATTCGAGTTATATAAAGTGGTTTGTGGACGGAACCCAGTTTAATGCCTTCTATATCGAGAATGGAACTGGAAATACGGAGGAATTCCAAAAGTCATTCTTCATTCTTCTAAATCTAGCCGTGGGTGGAAATTGGCCCGGAAGTCCCAATAGTTCAACCTCATTTCCAGCGCAAATGATGGTTGACTATGTACGTGTGTATCAGGCAGGTTCTTCGTCAAATGTTATCAGCGATGGTACTTACATTTTAGGCTCCAAGACCAGTGGTAAGGTGCTGGATGTAGTGGATGTTTCCACAGCGAACGGGGCGAAAATTCAGCAATGGACCAACTTTAGTACCAACAATCAGAAGTTCAAGGTGGAAAGTACAGGAGATGGCTACTACAAGCTTACGGCTGTACACAGTGGAAAAGTGTTGGATGTGCCAAGTTCCTCAACCTCAAGTGGTGTACAACTTCAGCAGTGGGAAAACAATGGTTCCAATGCCCAAAGGTGGAGTATAATTGATGTAGGAGGAGGCTATTACAAGCTTATTTCCAAAGTAAGTGGATTAGCAATGGATATATCCGGATCTTCTTCGGCAGATGGCGCAGCGGTCCAACAGTGGACAGACAACGGAACGGACGCGCAGAAATGGTTATTTACCAAAGTTAACTAATACCGTTTCATCAGACTTAAATATATTTGTCTGAATACCGTATCCCCGTTTCTGGAAATTAACTCTTGCGGCGGGGGTACAATATTTTGAATATGTATTATACTGTAAGAGTACATATCTTAGATACAAATTAAAAAGATGGATACTATCCAACTTTAAGGAGCCGTTACATGCGCAGGAAGATGTCAAAAATATTAAAACGTAGCTTGTTTATCATCATTATAATAGCTGTACTAGGTTTGGTATTTCCTACATGGACACCACAAATTAAAGGCAAGAACAGCATCAGTGTACTAGATCAGGTCCAAATCAACGGTGAAGGACATGAGATCATGATTAGAGGAGTCGATCGGAGCAATCCGATCATGATCTTTGTACATGGAGGTCCAGGCGTCTCCGAGATTCCGTATGTGAGAAAATATCAGGAGGAGCTTGAGCAGCATTTTACTATCGTTCATTATGACCAACGTGGAAGTGGGAAGTCATATCATTTTTTTGAGGACTATTCGAATCTGACAACCGATTTACTTGTTGATGATTTACTGGCATTAACAGATTATGTTACAACGAAATTAGATCAAGATAAAGCTCTGCTGATTGGACATTCGTTCGGAACTTATATTGGGATGAAGGCTGCTGCTAAAGCGCCTGATAAATTCAAAGCATACATAGGAATAGGACAAATGGCGGATACGATTCAGAGTGAACTGGATAGCTTGGAATACACTATTGAACAGGCACAGCAAGCGGGAAACTTGGATGAAGTGGAAAGTTTAGAGCTTCTTCGAGACCCTATCGAACGAGGGGAGGAGTACACACCCAGAAATCTTGTTCAGAAATATGGTGGTTCAGCAAGACTCATCAACGATAACAAAGATTATTACTTGGGGTTACTGCTGAATCCTGAGAATAATGGGCTCGATGTGATTCGCTCAATCAAGGGGATATCCAATTCACAACGATTCTTGATGAAGGAAGTATTAACAAACCATATCACCGATATTGTTGAGCGCTTGGAAATACCCACATATTTTGTTATGGGACAATATGATTACATGACATCTATGGAATCGGCAAAAGATTACTTCGATATACTAGATGCACCAGTAAAGGAATTCGTACGATTTGAAGAATCAGCTCATTATCCGCAGTTTGAGGAGAAGGAGCGCTTTGTTGAATGGATAATGAGGTTGGGTTTTTAGGTTATTAGTCATTGGTCAATGGGCGGAAGAGGAAAGGGGATGCGTTAAGCCAACAGAGTGTGAACGGTGCCATGCCGGATGGTATTATTCTACATGAGGATGCTGAATTGAAACAGCGTAAGCTGATTCAAGCTGCTAAGGAGCAATTAGAAACACCTTATGGAGTTGAGAAGCTAGCACCATCTTATACAGCAATGCGAGAGGATGTAGGTAAAGTAACGCAGAAACATCAAGGAACCGCAGAGAATGGGGCGGTATATAATCACGCTGCAGCATTTTATATCTATGGGTTGTACGCCGTAGGAGAGAAGGATAATGCCTATCGTTTACTTCGAAAAATGATTCCAGGACCCAATTCAGAGTACATTATTAGACGAGGTCAATTGGCTGTATTCATACCTAATTATTATAGAGGTGCATATAGACAAATTCCGCATACTGCTGGACGTTCCAGCCATTTATTTAATACAGGAACCGTTCCATGAGTTTATCGCTGTTTGATTGATGGTCTATTTGGACTACAGGGTAATAAAGAAGGTATTCATATCCAGCCTCAGTTTCCTTCTGAATGGCAATTCACACAGAGAGACTTCTCATGAGTTCATTGAACTTGTGAGAGGTCTCTTTTTGTTGCTTGGTAACAACCCCGTGCTCTATGAGCAAATGTCATAAGTAACAGAAAACTGCCCTAGACATATATTTAGTATTACATGAGTCTCTAATTTCTAACTCATTTTGTGTTGCTTATTCTCAATGTCGAACTATGAATAAATGGGAGGATATACAATCGTGGATAATAATTCGGAGGAACTTAAGAAGTTGACACTCTGTATGATCGTACGAAATGAAGAGGAAAGACTTGCGCAATGCTTCAGTCTATTCTTACGAGTGGAATGATGACTTCGCGGCTGCACGTAATTATGGTCTAGAGAAGAGCACAGGAGATTGGGTGCTCTGGCTTGATGCTGATGAAGAAGTGGAGGGAGAAAGTGTTGAATTATTACGAAATGTGTAAAAAAAAATAAGTATTGGTTGGGTAGTGTACAAATCATCAACTATTATGGTCCTCTTCCAGCTAGCTATAATCAGTCGCACTTGCTAGCACAGTATCGGCTCTTCCGTAATAATTCTAATCTCCGCTTTCGTAATGCCGTTCATGAGCTATTAGATATATCCAAATTAGGTTTAACTAAACAATCCGCGAAATTGGAAAAAAGGAATGGATTCTTACGGATAAATTAGATCTTATATTACGAGCAATTCAAGAGTGAATAACTAAAGTAGTATAGTGCATCCAGTGATAGTGGACAAGATTAAAATATAAATCTAGTATCCAAGAAGATATCTTCCCCATTATGGAAAAAACACAAACAACAGAATGATAGTTTACATATGATAGAGCATCCCACAAGTAAAGGAGTTATAAATATGTCACAAGCTAATATTCCGAATATTACTCCCAGCATTTCAGTAACACGTGACGATGCAATAACGTTGCTATTATCATCAATAGCGATGGAAGAATTAGGACTGAGTCACATTATTAATGCAGAGGGGGAGAAGCTTCAATATGTTCTGGGGACATTACCTGGTATTACTGGCCCTGGAGCAACGATAGCAGATCTTTTAAATGTAAATGAAAGTGTACGTGACACACTAAGAGAAACGATTAAAAAGGAATGGATCTTAACGAATAAGTTAGAAGCCGTTCTGTCTGCTCCTACATTGTTGGGACCAACAGGACCTACAGGATCTACAGGTCCATTTGGAGGACCAACAGGACCAACAGGACCTACGGGTCTAACAGGCCCAACAGGCCCAACAGGTCCAACTGGAGAATTTGATCCACAAGAGCCTTTGTTCATTATTGAAGGTCCGCTGGGTGATGTAGCAACGATGTTAGTGGGTGAAACATTATCCTTTGTATCTACGACGTTAGATATTGAGGTTACTCAAGGTTCTACAATCGTCGCTATTAATTTACCAATAGTTCCAACAGGAGCAACCGGAGCAACTGGTGAAACAGGTGAGACTGGGGCAACAGGTGAAAGAGGAGCAACCGGAGTAGATGGAGCAACAGGTGCAACCGGAGCAGACGGAGCAACAGGTGTAACCGGGGCAGACGGGGCAACAGGTGCAGACGGAGCAACAGGTGCAACCGGAGCAGATGGAGCAACAGGTGCAACCGGAGCAGATGGAGCAACAGGTGCAACCGGAGCAGATGGAGCAACAGGTGCAACCGGAGTAGACGGAGTAACAGGTGCAACCGGAGCAGACGGAGCAACAGGTGCAACCGGAGCAGATGGAGCAACAGGTGCAACCGGAGCAGACGGAGCAACAGGTGCAACCGGAGCAGACGGAGCCACAGGAGCAACGGGAGCAGATGGAGCAACAGGTGCAACCGGAGCAGACGGAGCAACAGGTGCAACCGGAGCAGACGGAGCCACAGGTGCAACCGGAGTAGACGGAGCAACAGGTGCAACCGGAGCAGACGGAGCAACAGGTGCAACCGGAGCAGACGGAGGAACAGGTGCAACCGGAGCAGACGGAGCCACAGGTGCAACCGGAGCAGACGGAGCAACAGGTGCAACCGGAGCAGATGGAGCAACAGGAGCAACTGGAGAGACTGGAGCAACTGGTGAAACAGGTGAGACTGGGGCAACAGGTGAAAGAGGAGCAACGGGAGCAGATGGAGCAACAGGAGTAGATGGAGCAACAGGTGCATCAGGAGCAACGGGAGCAGATGGTGCAACCGGAGCAGACGGAGCCACAGGTGCAACCGGAGCAACGGGAGCAGACGGAGCCACAGGTGCCACAGGTGATACCGGAGCAACAGGTGATACAGGTGCCACAGGTGATACCGGAGCAACTGGTGAAACAGGAGCAACTGGTGATACCGGAGCAACTGGGGATACCGGAGCAACAGGCGATACCGGAGCAACAGGTGATACCGGAGCAGACGGTGCAACAGGTGCAACCGGAGTAGACGGAGCAACAGGTGCAACCGGAGCAGATGGAGCAACAGGTGCAACCGGAGCAGATGGAGCAACAGGTGCAACCGGAGCAGACGGAGCAACAGGTGCAACCGGAGCAGACGGAACAACAGGTGCAACTGGAGAGACTGGAGCAACTGGTGAAACAGGTGAGACTGGGGCAACAGGTGAAACCGGAGTAGACGGAGCAACAGGTGCAACCGGAGTAGACGGAGCAACAGGAGCAACCGGAGCAGACGGAGCCACAGGTGCCACAGGTGATACAGGTGCCACAGGTGATACAGGTGCAACAGGCGATACCGGAGCCACAGGCGATACCGGAGCCACAGGTGATACCGGAGCAACTGGTGATACAGGTGCAACTGGAGCAACAGGTGATACCGGAGCAACAGGCGATACCGGAGCAACTGGTGATACAGGTGCCACAGGAGATACCGGAGCAACAGGTGATACCGGAGCAACAGGTGATACCGGAGCAACAGGTGATACCGGAGCAACAGGTGATACCGGAGCAACAGGCGATACCGGAGCAACAGGCGATACCGGAGCAACAGGCGATACCGGAGCAACAGGTGATACCGGAGCAACAGGCGATACCGGAGCAACAGGTGATACCGGAGCAACAGGTGATACCGGAGCAACAGGCGATACCGGAGCAACTGGTGATACAGGTGCCACAGGCGATACCGGAGCAACAGGTGATACCGGAGCAACAGGAGATACCGGAGCAACAGGTGATACAGGTGCAACAGGTGATACCGGAGCAACAGGTGATACTGGAGCAACTGGAGATACCGGAGCAACAGGTGATACCGGAGCCACGGGAGATGTCTTTACCGATGTAAATGCTTTTGCTGCTAATACTTCTGGTGCAGTAATTGCAGTTCTCCTTGGTGGTACTAGTATTCCGCTTCCTGATGATCATATTTTAAACGGAATAACAATTAATGGAGCGAGTACAATCATCACGATCCCAACTGCTGGAACGTATATGATATCTTATCAAATCAACCTGACTGCAGCTTTAGCTGTAAATTCACAGCTTCTAATTAATGGCACAGCATTGACGCCTTCGATTGTCAATCCACTCATAAACTTATCAAGCTTTAATAGTACCGTTATAACGGTTCTAGGGGCAGGAACTACTGTGCAATTGCAATTATTCGGTCTAATAGGTGCGGCAACGCTCCTTGGTGGCGGTGTAGGTGCGGCGTTAACGATCGTTCGAGTTTCATAAATAAGGATTCCTTCTAAAGAGGATTTTCTCTGCAGACTGTAAATATTCACTACGTAAAAACATTAAAAAAACGTATGTTCTGTCATAAGAACATACGTCTTTTTTCTGCCTCGAGAATAGGATGAATCTTATGGTTTAGTTAAAGACTCGAACCTCAAAGGTGGATGCATGTAAACAGATGCCTCAATGTAGCTAGGGTTGTATAGTGAATCGGTATGCCACAATCATTCAGATCGATGGTCCATTGTTCTGAAAAAGGGCTCACTCTTCCATCTATGTCTATATAAACTGTAGTATGCATCGCTTCTTTGCCAGCTTAAAAGGGTACTATGGCTAGCAATATTAAATATAGCAGCCGTTTCTCTCGCTGACGTCCCATTCTCGTTCATATAATGAAGTACGTCTAGTTTATCCTGTACAGAATACAGTGTATAGCCCTCTTTAAAAGCCTCATCACCATGATGTTCATATTGTTTAATCCATTTGATGAATACGGAATGATGGACACCGATTGATTTCGCAATCGTCTTAAGACTTTCTACTCCATTTAGATAACGGCAGACTGCTTGTCTTTTTTGATCTGTACTGAACTTGGTCATAGAAAAACTGCACCTCCAATGGTTAGTTTTGTCTAACAATCGGGGTGCAGTTCACAGAGAAGTCGGTTTTTTAATGTAAAATTGTAGAAGGCGACTATGGTAACATAAGAAGATCAGTATATTACAATGATTATATTTTCTGCATGGCAGAAAAATGGTGGGGAGAGGGTATCTTGTTCTTACGAAGTCTAGAGATTATGAGGAAAAATGACATTAACGATAGCGACTATCCGTTTTCTATTTCAGCTATAAAGAATCTGGACACTCTTGAATTCAAGAGCAATATTACCTTCCTTGTTGGAGAAAATGGTTCAGGAAAATCGACTATCCTAGAGGGAATAGCCTATCAATGTGGGTTTAATACGGCAGGTGGTGGAAGGAACAACACCTATGAGGTAGATGCTGCTCAATCTGTCCTAGGTGATCATATACGCTTGTCTTGGATGCCCAAGATTACAAACGGCTTTTTTCTGAGAGCGGAAACCTTTTATCAATTTGCATCTCATCTAGATACTATGCCAGAGAGTTTGAGATCTTATGGGGGGCTATCCTTACATGAGCAATCACATGGTGAGGCTTTTCTGTCTCTCTTTAACAATCGTTTTGGGAAAAAGGCAATCTATTTACTAGACGAGCCAGAAGCAGCACTTTCACCAGCACGGCAATTAGCATTATTACGTATCATGAAGGATTTGGAAAATGAAGCCCAGTTCATCATAGCAACTCATTCTCCGATCCTTCTCGGTTACCCAGATGCACAGATACTTAACTTCGATGAACACCCCGTTGGGGAAATTAGGTATGAAGATACATTACACTACATCATCACTAGACGTTTTCTCGAAAATAGAGAGTCAGTACTTCATGAGCTATTCAGTGATTCAGATGATGAAAGTGATGATGAGTAACTAATACAGCATGCAAGTGGTAACTGACACACCTCCAAAAATATTAATGGGTCGTAAAAAGAAACCCGAAGGATTCTTTAAAAAGTCCCCTATAGAATAGACCTTATAAAAGGTCTATTCTATAGGGGACTTTTCATTTGTGGTTGTAGTTTTTTTTATGTTGAGAGTGCACTTATTTGTTAATACCCACTTGACTAGGTGGAATAATAGGAATATAGTATAAAAAAGCTTGATTGGGATGAAATAAATTTACAAATAACAATGTATTCAACATATTAGATTTTATAAAAGTAATATAGGCTAGGCGTAGCAACGTGGTAAAGATAAAGAGTGGTACTGAATTTCAAATTAATAATTGTATACAATTATACAAATATATTGTTGGGTTCGTACCTCACAGATGATTGATGAGGAGTAGTAAAGATATGGTGATACGATCACGAAGGTTGTCAAAGGATAATACCTACTATGCATTAAAAGAAAAAATTATTGATAGTGAGTTAGAGCCGAATCAACCTGTACATGAAGAAAATTTAGCAGCGCTAATCGGGGTCAGTCGCACGCCACTAAGAGAAGCAATACAGAGATTAGAGATCGAGGGTTTTCTCGTGCGGCAGCCGAATGGAAGGCTACGGGTAGCTTCAGTAACCCTTAAAGAGGTTGAAGAAATATTTCTTATTCGCAGCATGCTTGAAGGCTATATTGCAAGAAGTGCAGCTAAGCATGCTACAGATAAGGATATTGTCAATTTAACGACGTTGATCACAAAAATGAAACAATCCTTTCAGCTTGGCGACAGTCAGAATTTTGTATCCTACGGCTTTGAGTTCCATGATTATTTATCTGAAATCAGTGAACTTACAACATTCGAGAAAGTTCTGAATCAACTAAGAGATCATTCTCTTCGCTATTGTCGATTCGTCTCCATGCATGGGGATTGGAACACGCAGGCAGATGTAGAACATGATCTTATCTTGCAAATGATAGCTGACAAAAATGAAGATGGTGCAGAAAAAGCCATGCGTGATCACATTTTAAGCAGTCTATCTACTGCGCTCGAGCGTATTAAAGGGATTGAAGAAAAATTGGAAGCATAACGAAAGGGGAGCACTTCACCTATGAATCCACTAAATGAGGTTGATCAAGCTTTAGCAAATCAATTAATAGACGTTCGAAGAAATTTACATCGTGAGCCTGAACTAGCATATGAAGAATTTAAAACGACAGAGAAACTACGGAAGTGGCTGACAAATGCCCATATTCATATTCTAGACCTCCCGTTACAAACCGGACTTATCGCAGAAATTGGACAGGGTGACGGTCCCATTGTGGCCATTCGCTGTGATATTGATGCACTTCCGATAGAAGAACAAACTGAATTGCCTTTTGCCTCTGAGATTCCTGGGAAAATGCATGCATGTGGTCACGATTTTCACACGGCTACTATTTTGGGTGCTGCCTTCTTGTTGAAGGATCGTGAAAGTGAATTACCTGGAAGGGTTAGAGTGTTGTTCCAGCCAGCAGAAGAAACAGGACACGGAGCGGAAAGTGTTTTAGCATCAGGAGGTCTCGAAGATGTAGCTGCTATATTTGGTTTACATAATTCACCAGACTTACCTACAGGTGTGTTTGGAACAAGAACGGGAGCTTTAACAGCAGGTGTCGATCGGTTTGAAATCACTGTAAAAGGTGTCGGCGCTCATGCTGCTACTCCTGAAAAAGGTGTGGATAGCATTCTGATTGCGGCTCAAATCATTACAGCGTTACAAACCATAATAAGCCGCCAAAACAGTGCTATGGAGCCGATTGTGTTAAGTGTTACCAGAATTAACGGGGGCTTCACATGGAATGTATTACCGGAAAAGGTTGAATTAGAAGGTACGGTTCGAACTCATAATGAAGAGATTCGTCGCCTCATTCCCATCCAAATGACTCGAATAATTGAAGGGATTGCTGCAGCAGCTGGAGCAGAGGCACAATTGCATTGGTATCCAGGTCCACCAGCAACTATAAATGATGGCGAATGGGCTGACTTTACTAAAGAAATCGCCTTGCATGCTGGATATGATGTACACGATATCCCACCGCAAATGGGAGGAGAAGATTTCTCATTATATTTACAGCGGATACCGGGTGCTTTTGTAAATATAGGAACCGGACCGGCCTATGCTTTGCATCACCCTCGATTCGATGTTGATGAGGCTGCGATATTACCAGCTGCTAAATATTTTGCATCATTGGCAGAACAAGCACTGTTGAAGCTGATAGAGAATCCTAAATCCTAAATATGACTGGGGGGAATGTAAATGATTGAATTAAAGAATGTTTACAAAACATTCACTCGGAAAGGGATCACTATTGATGCGCTGAAAGGGATCGATTTAAAGGTCGAAAAGGGCGATATATTTGGAGTTATCGGCTATAGTGGTGCGGGGAAAAGCACATTAATTCGGTTAGTCAATTATTTGGAAAGACCCACTAAAGGACAGGTGATGGTTGCTGGGCATGATTTGGGAACATACAACGATAAAGAGCTACGAGCTGCTAAGAAGAATATAGGCATGATTTTTCAACATTTCAATCTATTAGAATCTAAAAAAGTATTTGATAATGTAGCGATCCCTCTCGTTCTACTAAAAAAGAATAAAAATGAAATACGCCAGCGGGTACTGGAGCTACTTGAGTTTGTTGGATTAAGTGACAAAGCGGGGAGTTATCCGAGTGAATTATCAGGTGGACAGAAACAGCGTGTCGGAATTGCCAGAGCGCTTGCCTCGAATCCGTCTATCCTTCTCTGTGATGAAGCGACATCTGCTTTAGATCCACAGACGACACATTCTATTCTACAGCTTTTAAAGAAAATCAATGCTGAATATAACATTACAGTGATGATCATTACACATGAAATGTCTGTCATTCAAGAGATTTGTAACAAGGTGGCGGTGATGGAAGAGGGCCGGATTATTGAACAAGGAAGCGTTCTCGATGTATTCGGACGTCCCAAACATCAGGCTACGCAAAATTTCGTGAAGACGGTTATTCAAAATAGCATTACACCAAGCGTACAAAAATCCATCAAAACAGAACCCGGAAGTCTGATTTATAAACTTAATTTTGTGGGGGAAAGGGCCTCTGAACCTATCCTGTTTGAGATGATTCGCTCCTATGATATAAAGGTCAATATTTTATTTGCGAATACGACGGAGATTCAAGAAACAACATTGGGAACAGTGATTATTCAATTCGATGGTGAGACATCAGAGATTAACAATGCTTTATCTTTCTTGACAAGAAATGGAGTAGGCGTAGAGGAGGTAGAATCTAATGTTTTCGACAACAGTAACAGGTGAGCAATTTATGAAGGCGATTATAGAAACGATTCAAATGGTAGGCATCTCCTTGTTTGTGGGCTCCCTGATAGGGATCCCATTTGGGATATTTCTTGTAATCACTCGTCCTGGTGGGGTGTTGGAGAACAAAGCGCTTTACGCCATACTAAATCCGATTATCAACATCATTCGTTCTTTGCCTTTTATTATTCTACTAGTTGCGATTGTGCCTTTCACACGATTGATTGTTCATACTTCGATTGGGACAAGCGCAGCGATCGTACCGCTCATTATCTATATCGCACCTTATATAGGACGTTTGGTAGAGAACTCCTTGCTTGAAGTGAACCCAGGAATTCTTGAAGCTGCTGAGGCGATGGGAGCTACTCCGTTTCAAGTCATATGGTACTTTTTGTTGCCAGAGGCCGTTGGATCATTAATCCTGTCTTTGACAACTGCGACGATTGGTTTGATAGGTGCAACTGCAATGGCCGGAACGGTAGGGGGCGGCGGCGTCGGCGACTTGGCTATCGTATATGGATACCAACGATTTGACACTGTTGTCGTAGTAGCTACCGTAATTATTCTTATTATTTTAGTGCAAGGCATTCAATCTTTAGGCAACACGTTAGCTAGAAAAATTCGCCGTTACTAGCCATTATATATTCTAGGAGGGAATCGACAGATGAGTGAATGGAGCAAGCAAGATAGATTTAAAGCGATTTTATCGGGAGAACGAGCAGATCGTCCAATTGTGAGTGGATGGCGCCATTTTATCGACAAAGAACAAAATGCTGATGATTTAGCACAAACTACAATTTCTTTTACGAAAAAATATGATTGGGACTGGGTCAAGATTAATCCAAGAGCGACTTATTTAGCGGAAGCATGGGGTAATCAATACGACTTTACGGATTATGAGACCGTATTTCCGAGGCAGCAAACGACTGTCATTGAAGCAGCGGCTAATTTATGGGATCTAGAAGTCAAAAAGGCTGCACATACAGCACCCTTGGCAGAGCATTTAGATGCGGTTAGGCAAATTCGTCAAGGCTTACCAGATACGCCTCTAATCCAAACGGTGTTCTCACCATTAACTGTATTGCTATTTATTGCAGGCCGTTCTGCTTATGTTACAAAAACGGTGTTTGGCATTGAGCACCCTGTAACGTTGGAATCCTTGTTTAAGGAACATCGAGCGGCAGCACACCATGCGTTACATGCGATTTCATTAACGTTAGCTGATTATGTACAAGAGCTGCAGCAAGCAGGTTCTGACGGTTTGTTCTACGCAGTGACGGGCACAGCTCACCCAGGATTATTCGATGAAGCTATGTTTGATGAGTTCTCGAGACCCTATGATTCTATCGTTTTAGAAGCCGCAAGCTATGGCAAAAACATTCTTCATACTTGCGGTGCCCATGCCCAACCTGAGAAATTCAACGATTATCGGATTGATGGGATCAGTTGGGATACTATAGCCGAGGGGAACCCAGGTTTAGATGCAAACCTTAAAGCGACTAAAGTAGGTGGAGTCGATCATGGGTTGTTTGCTGTAAACAATATTGCAGAAATTAAGCAGCAGGCTGAAGAAGCATTGACGTTAATGAAAGATCAGCCGTTTATTCTTTCTCCCAATTGCGCAATTCCACTAAATGTGACGGATGACGCGTTGGAACAACTAAAAAAATCTGTATTTGAATAGGAGAAGAAGATATGAAAAAGTTAATGATAGTATTGATGATTGGTGTTCTAGCAGTGTTGACAGCTTGTGGTAATAATCAAGCGGATAATACTGGAGATAAGAAGAAGCTTACCTTTGGATTTGGTGTGGGAACCTATGAGGAACAATTTCGTCAATCGATTCTACCGATCCTAGAGGAACAAGGTTATACCGTTGATATTAAAACCTTCTCGCAAAACATGCAGGTTAATCCAGCGATGAAGGAAGGCTCTATTGACGCAAGTATATTCCAAAGTACAGTGTATATGGGGGCAATCAACGAAGAAATTAATGCGGATATGGTAGGAATCGCTTATGTGCCAGGTGCTCCACAGGGTCTTTATTCTGTAAATCATACGACACTAGACGATGTTAAAGATGGTACAACCGTAGCTGTTCCGAACGATCCGGTGAACCAAGAACGTGCACTGCGTATTCTGGAAGAATTGGGTTGGGTCAAAATTAAAGAAGGGGCAGGCGTAGCTGATTTTAACATTAACAGTATAGAATCGGATAAATATGATATTGATATCAAAATATTGGACCCGGCACAAATCCTAGTTTCACTTCAAGATGTTGATTATGGTGTTGTAAACGGTAATTATATTGCTAATTCGGACAGAAAGATTACGGATGCCTTGAAAATAGAAAATACGCCCATGGAACATAGAATTATCGTATCGGTTAATAAAAAGGATGAAGATTCTCAGTGGGCTAAAGACTTGAAAGCAGCTTATGAATCTAAAGAGTTTGAAGAATATATTGTTGGAATAGAGAAATATGATGGTTTCATCCTGCCTGAAGCTTGGGAGAACAATTAATGAAGGAAGTGAACGGAGTGACAAAAGAAAAGATTCATTTTATTGGTGGTGGACAGATGGCGGAAGCTATCATTCGCGCATGTATATCCAATAACACCCTATCCGTTGACCAAATCAGTGTTTCAGACATTAATGAGTCCCGTCTCCAGTTTTTGAATACCCAATACGGAGTAGATACGGGGAGTTCGCAAGAGCATAGCTTGTCTACAGCACATATAATTGTAGTTGCAGTTCGCCCACAGGATGATTTAACTTCACTTGGACAAATCGTCCAACAATTCGCTTCATCTGCTGCTGCAATTGTATCGATTGTAGCGGGTGTGACGAATGATCAGTTAGCTGGTTATTTTGGAGCTAACCGGCCCATTATCCGGGTCATTCCTAATACATTGACTGATACAGGGTACGGATATAGCGGAGTAGCGTTAAATGCTTACGCGACTCGTGATCAAGTGGAGCATTTCTTACTCGGATTTGGAAAGGTACAATATTTGGATGAGGCATTAATGGATGTTTTCACTGGATTTGGTGTGGCTGGCCCTAACTATATCTATTATTTCATTGAATCTCTTGTGGATGCAGGTGTGCTTGCCGGACTACCGCGTGAGCAAGCTTGGAAGGTTGCACTGGAGAATATGATGGGATCGGTAGCTATGTTGCAGCAGACAGGGCTGCATCCAAGACAACTTCTTGATATTAATAATTCACCTGGTGGTGTCGGGATGCATGGCTTGTACGAATTGAACAACAGTGATTTCGCAGCCGGCTTGCAAAGAAGTGTACTAGCAGCCGTAAAGCGTACTACTGAGCTGGGAGTGAAATAATGATGGCAACGGTGAAATGGGATCATTTAGTGCACTACGTCAATGATCTGGCCAAACCGGTTGAAATCTTCGGAGATCATGGTTTGGTTGCTTTTAAGGGAGGTTCGCATAAAGATTGGGGAACCTACAATGCCTTAAGCTATTTTGGGCTAACCTATCTCGAATTTCTGGGCATTGAGAACCTAGAGTTAGCAAAGGCAACGGAACATAATCTTGTGGTGAAAGATGCGGTAAGACTTTTACCGGAGCATGAAATCTTAAGCAGAGTAGTTATCCGGACGGATGATATTGAAGAAATAGCTGCTTCCCTCAAAGTAGCAGGCTTATCATTATCTCCTATAATCGATGGTAAGCGTCTAGATAACGAGGGCAGATTAATAGAGTGGCGTATGATGACTATTGATGGCGACTTTGAGGGACTGGTCTATCCGTTCATCATTCAATGGAGCGGAACAGATGCAGAGAGATTGGAAAGATTAACATCATCTGGAGTTATCCAGCCCCATCCTGCGGGGCATGTCGAAATCGTGCGCGCTGTATTCCACGTCTCCAATCCTGCAGCTACCGCTAAACATTGGGGGACGATATTCGGACTTCCTGTGACGGAGTCAGAGTGCGATACCTTCAGCCTTACGATTGGTGATAAGTCGTTTGCTTTCGTACAAGGAGACGAGAACCAATTCAAGCAGGTGATTTGTGAAACGGATTCGATAGCACTAAAAGGGAAGACCATTCAGATTGGTGAAGGAGAATATGTTTTCGTTTAAAGGTGATTCAATTAATTAGAGGCTTCCGCGGCTTTATGCTAGCGGGAGTTTTTTGAAATATAAGAAAGTATATATTTTATTAGAATGGAGATATGGACTCGAACATCTTAAAAAAAATCTTTTTCGATAAACATCAAGAGCATATTCGGCCGAATGTCCGCAATATTGATATCTAATGATGTGGTTTCGAAATGAGGTGGAACTTTGTGTGAAAAAACGTATATAAGGTTGTATGAATCATACATTGGATCAAACTTGTGTGAAAAATCATACAAACAGCCGCATTGTACGGCAATAGCATCCTTTTTGTTCGAAAAATCATATAAATCAAATCGTAAATCGTATTGTAAGAAGTCGATCTTTAGATCGACTTTTCTTATTGAGGAGAAAGAGGAGGTGTTCCATCCGAGAGGGAATAGGAGGCCGGAGTAACACCACTTATTTAATTGAAAATAAGGAACCGAGCTGTGTGCTGCGTTGTTATGATACGCATAGGGACTATGAAAAGATTGAATTTGAGCATTTTCTCAAAAATAAGAAGATGGTACTTCATGAGCTATTGAGTGATTCAGATGATCAAAGTGATGAGGTATAACAAATGTATTTTTTGAAAAATGTGATAATATAGCTGTTGAAGCGTGAAACTTAAGAATGAGTAAAGGAGTTTATATATTGAGTGATATAGACGTAAAGAAAAATGAGATTCTATCGGCGTTCCGATTTCGACACGCCACTAAAGATTTTGATCCTAATAAGAAAATAAGTGATGCTGACTTTAAGTACATATTAGAGACAGGTCGATTATCTCCAAGCTCGTATGGCTTTGAACCTTGGAAATTTGTCATTGTGCAAAATAAGGACGTTCGTGCTAAGTTAGCGGAGTATGCTTCAGGCGCTAGAAGACAATTATCAACAGCAAGTCATTTTATGATTATTCTGTCAAGATTGCCGAAAGATATGGTTGCAAGTTCTGATTATATTCAGGGAATGATGGAGAGTGTTCAGAAGTTGTCACCCGAAACTGCACAGGGGAAGCAGACCACCTATGACCATTTTTTGAAAACAGGGTTTGCGATTGAAGATGATCCGAGAGTGATGTTCGAATGGGCCTGCCGTCAAACTTATATTGCATTAGGAAACATGATGACTGCTGCCGCATGGGTTGGTATCGATTCTTGCCCAATTGAAGGATTTAATAGAGAGAAGATCAGTGATGTATTAGTTGCAGAAGGAATAATGGACCCTGAACATTTTGGTGTTTCTGTTATGGCTGCTTTTGGCTATAGATTACATGACCCAGCTGAAAAGACACGTCGATGCGCACAGGAAGTAGTTGAGTGGGTGGAATAAAGCTAAATTTGATAGGAGATATGCAACGAGAGAAGAATGAAATGCATCATAGATTTTTCAATAATAGGTGTAATCTTCGAAACAGCAACGCGTGCAGGCGGTTGGAGCAGTGCGGTTACTTCTTGGGTATAGAGCTAATTATTGACTCACGTGTACATGTTATTGATGAGATATTTGTGTGAATCAATTATTATAGGATTACTGAAGTGAAATGAAGCTATGAAAGAAATGACCAAATGAACAACTCTGTGACCATCCACATTCATTTCTTAGAGACGTTCGTAAATTGGAATAGCTACTTCTAATGTAATGCTTGAATTGCACGATAATATTATGTGTGTAAGTATTGTCTGTTAAATCAATACCACCATCTCTTCCCCTCGAAAATAAACGCAAGGAAGTGGAGAGTTTTTTCTCCATTACATCTTTACATAGATCTTCAAATTCGACGTCATTTAAATTGTGATAATCAAACATTTTATTCACCCTCACGTTAAGCAATTGGTTAATTGCAATAATTTATATTAATATCGTTAATGGTAAGATATTCATAATTAGTATAACCTATATTAGGGTAAGTCGTGATGCAATATGGGGAAATATCCTTAAGCTCGAAATAGCTTAAAAGGGAGGTGATGCGCCATGACAACGCAAAAAGTACCTAATAGACTAGCCCTATTTACAGCAACACGCGCATAATCCGGTGAACTGATTCCCTTGGTCGGAAGTTGCTTTTAACAAAGCCGAACAGGAAAACAAACCTATCATCCTATCTATTCTGATTGGGGGTTTATTTCACAAGAATGAAGCCTATTACAAACAGACCGAGCAGCTCTTTCGACATTTATTTAATAGAATAAGCAGCCAAATGATATCTACACCTAGAATCGAATGTCCAAGCCCTGCAATATGTGACAAGCAACTGATATCGTCACCGTTTATTTGTAGCATATCGCGAGTAGCCCTGGCACCAGAAATGCAAACAATACCGTGTCTCCACTGAAATTACTATGTTTCGTGATTTCACGAAAAGCTAGGCCTGAAAACAATTCATGAACTACATAGAAGAAGTCTACAAAGTGAAAAATCCAAATTTTTGTTAGTCTCTTTCCAAATCAAGTAAGTACTATACAACTAATAGTAAGTATTATCCCTATAAGAGGCTTATACTGAATGAGCTAATCTAGTATAATAGAGTGAAAAACTCTTCTAAATTTCGATTTAAGAGTTTGCGGAATTTGAACAGTGACTAAAGGGTTATGAGTAATAAATGTAGAATACATACTTATAAGATTCGTTAGGATGAACTGAATTACGACATTTTCAGACAAAACCTTATAAAGTGAGGAATTAGAAATGGCTCTTATTGATGTAATTAAATATGATGGCTCTCCAGATGTATACGCATGGAAACATCCAAATACGGAATTGGGGACTTGGACGCAACTGATCGTGAATCAATCCCAAGAGGCGATCCTATTCAAAGATGGAAAAGCGCTTGATCTATATGGTGCTGGACGCCATACATTAAGTACGGCAAATATACCAATATTGAACAATATTATCAATTTACCGTTTGGAGGAGATTCTCCATTTGCAGCTGAAGTATGGTATATCAACAAAGTGAGTTCTTTGGATGTGAAATGGGGGACGGCTAACCCGATACAAGTACAAGATCCCAAATATAATATTATTGTACCTGTTCGAGCTTTTGGTCAATTTGGTATTCGAATTGAAGACTCGCGCAAGTTTCTGATTAAGTTGGTAGGAACACTTCATGAATTCAACCAAGCGACATTAATTAATTATTTCCGTGGTTTAATTATTATGAATATTAATTCTATGCTCACATCATACCTGGTACACAAGAAAATAAGTGTGTTAGAGATCAACGCCTTCATCGGCGAAATGTCCAGTCATTTTGAATCGATTATCGCTCCGACTCTTGAGGAGTATGGCATCGAAATTCTCAATCTGTATATTCACAATGTCAACCTTCCGGAAGATGACACTTCCGTCGTACGGCTAAGAGAAGCTCTAGCACGCAAGGCAGAGATGGATATTATTGGTTATACATATCAACAAGAGCGGACCTTTGATACGTTGGAAGGGGCTGCGAAGAATGAAGGTAGCATGCAGTCTGGTCTCATGGGAGCGGGTCTTGGCTTAGGTATGGGGTATGGCATCGGAGGTCCTTTAGGTAATGAAATGTCGCAAATATCAAAAGTGATGAATACAGGGGACAAGACTCCATTACGTATGTGTATCAATTGTCAACATGAAAATATGGAAGAGTCCACATTTTGCAGCAGTTGTGGCAAACCTCTAGCGGATGTAATTAAGCAGGCTGCGATGGAAACTGTCGCTAAGTGCAACGTTTGTGGAATGACAATGAAAGAAGGCTCGAAGTTCTGTGCGAATTGTGGTGATAAATTTTACCCATGTCCGAAATGCGGTGCAGATAATACTGAGGATAGCCAAGAATGTGTCAATTGCCATGAAGCTATGCCCCGGCGATGTCCGAGTTGTAGCCAGCTAGTGTCTAGTAAAACTAAATTTTGCATGAACTGTGGTGAAGACCTCATTTTAAAATGTAGGAATTGTCAACATGAAGTGAAACCAAATCAGAAGTTTTGTCTTGAATGTGGGTGTAATCTTCTGGAAGGGGGTAACGCGGAGTGACATTAAATAGGTACGGGACATGGATTTCATTTGTCTTATACCTCTTCGGTGTGGTTTCTACATGGGTCACTTTTATTACATTACTTGATAGCAACGCTCTTTCAGCATCATTCTTTATTTCATTTGCAGCGGTACTTTTAGCCGAAACGGCACTGTGGTGTTATGTTCATTATTTGATCCGCAATCTAAATGATGTTAAGCGTATCATTCCCGGGTATGTAGCTTTAGGTGTTGTAATCGTAGCCTATTTGGGGGCAGCGTTCGTGTACGCATTCTTTAATGGGATTGCAGATCTTGCCTTGCGGTGGTACACACTAATTCATATTATAACCTTTGTTTGCACACTAATCGTTGGCGGACTGATTCTGTTATTCCTTAAATCTGTTAAGGTGCATGAACAAGAGACAGAGTCACAAATTGTACATTGGCATGAGATCGTATCGGCATTACAAGAGTTGTATAGAAAAATGGTATCTTTGAATGTCCCACAAACGAAAGAAATGGAATCCATCATGAAGATGCTCATTGAGAAAGTCCAATATAGTGATCCGGTTACACCGAAGTCCATCGTATATATTGATCATCAGCTACAATACAATATCTATTTATTGGATGAAGAAGTATCGGGGATCATTGCTGGTGCTGGCGATCAAGAAGTGGCATTCGAGACGATCATTCATCGGTTAGACGAACTTAAACATCAACTGATTCAGCGTAACGAACAGCTGAAGATATTGAAATAGTAGAACTGGAAATTTAGGCTTAGGAGGTTTATTTAATGAAAAAAGTGCTTGCCACTTTTATGCTGTGTTTGTCGCCACTCTTGTTACTCATATATGTTGCAGTCATTACAGAAAGCCCGCCGGAAGGAAATGGAGTAGGTTTAACTTTAATGGCATCCATTGTATTCCTAATTCCGGGTGCGCTATTACTTGTTTATGGCATCAGAATGTTAAGAAGACCTAATAAAACGTCGAACCCATATCGAGCGCAGGCTAGATCTGAACAGTCTAATTCATCAAAGTCGAATGAAGTGATTTATACATTGGACTTTGACAATCCAGGCGTTAATGTGAAGGGAACTGCGGTCTCTAATGAGCCGGTTTCTGTAGACTGCTCAGGTTGCGGATCTAAGACAACTGTAAATCCGAACCAGTTATCGGAATGCGAGTATTGTGGAACAATCGTAAAATATAAAGAAAGGTGATATTCAAGTACATAGGTTATGTCATCTGATTGCTTACGAAGGAGGCTCTTTAATTGAAAAAAACGCTTGCCATTTTGATGTTGATTGGCTCTTATCTATTACTACTCATGTTTCTAATACTGTCAGTAGTTATGTTGACTGACTTTCATATTGCTACATTTATCTTTGTCATGATAATCATCTTAATTCCCGGTTTGTTATTACTTTTTGGTAGTACCAAAATGTTAAAAGAACTCAATAAACCTACAGTGTATCATCCAGCTCAGAATATAAATGAGCAGTCTATCCATTCAGCTACAGGTCCCTCATTCGATCCATTCGACGCTAACTCGAGTAATAGTTATGTACAGGAACCACTTACAGATGAGGAGTCGAGAATAGAACAGACATTGAACGGATCGATTTCTCAAACGGTAGGTACTGTCGCTAAAAATCAGGTTTTCATAGACTGCCCAGGCTGCGGATCTAAGACGACTGTATATCTAACTCAAGTAACAAATTGTGATTATTGTGGAACAGCAGTCCAATATATATAGTGATTTTAGGTTTTGTACGGAAAATTCATAAGTATCAATATGCAATGATTGAATAAAGTAAACTTAAATTGGGTGATGGGACAGCGACCACTAATGGTTGGTGTCTTTTTCTTACCATATTACCTAAGGCGCTTGAAAATTATATATATTCATAATCTCTTAATAACATAGAGTGAAAGGGTTGAAGGAATGATTGACGCCTTGATGAGGAAATATTGGCCTATGTGGAGTGGCTCCATCCGAGAGGGAGTAGGGGGGTGGAATAACACCACTTATTTTATTGAAAATAAAGACCGGAGCTGTGTGCTGCGTTGTTATGATACGCATAGGGATACTGATAAGATTGAATTTGAGCATGCTGTGTTAGAGTTGCTTCAACATGAATCGCTGAGCTTCAAGGTTCCTATTCCTATCAAAACGTTAGCGGGTGAGACGATTGTAAAGGTGGAGGATGGGAGTGAACGGTTCGCATGTCTCTTCGAATATATTGAAGGCGTGTCTCCGAAGGAGAGTAGTGCGATTATAGCTTATTCATTCGGTGAAGTAGCGGGAGAACTATCAGCTTCACTTGCGACGGTCACTCCGGGGATATCACCTGTTTATCGACCGTATTATGAGTTGCAGAATTCTTATCCCGTGTGTACTAGAGAGGTCGTCAATGACTTTTGCGAAAATCCACCGGAAGCATTTGATGATCTGCGTCAGGATCTGCATATACTTGGAGTTGCTTACAAGGAAATCTGTGATTCGCTTGCAGGTCTGGAGAAGCTGCCGCAGCAGCTTGTACACGGTGATCTTAATGAATCTAATCTGCTGGTCCATTGGGATAGTACTAATCAGGTCATTGCATTGCTTGATTTTGAGTTTTGTACGCTCGATGTCAGGGCGATGGAGCCAGCTGTCGTCATCTCGGGGCTTCTAGGTCATACAGAAGAAATCGAATCCGTTCGGCAATTTTGTACTGGATTTGGCAGCAGGGTTTGTCTATCCCCAGAAGAAATTGCTGCGATTCCTGTACTTATGCGTCTGCGCAAAATAGATGTGTTCCTTCATTTTTTGAGCCGCTTCTTTGAGGGAACGGATAAACCAGGAGTGCTACGTGAACAGGTGAGGTCACTGGTCACTGACCTTAACCAATTGGAAATGAGTCGGACGTGGATGGAAGAGGAGTTGAATTTGTTGGCTCGTAACAATGAAGGACAAAGTAATGCTGAAGATTATTTCGTTTAACTTCTCATACAATCGTGGGAAATTAAACGAAATATCCATTAAAAAGCCGCCTGGTAGGAGGTTTCGCTAAATATTAAATCAGAATAAACTTCAATTAACTTCAATTAAGTTTATCATTTTCCGAAAGAAGACTCCCACCTCAATGAATGTCAAGGGCGAAGGCCAATGAGTAGGTGGGAGATGAATTTCGGTTGGCGATAGCCAAATACTTCCTCCATATGATATAATAGAACAAACGTTCCTGATATGATGGAGGTATGACTCATGTTAGTACATAAAGCATACAAATTTCGTATCTATCCAAACAGAAAACAAGCAGAACTCATACATAAGACCATCGGTTGTTCAAGGTTCGTCTTCAATTTTTTCCTTGCCAAACAGAAAGAAAAAGATGCCTATTGGTACAACGTTGAAGAAATGAGACAGAATGGCCAATTACCATCAAACAACTGGAAAGGTGCCTTTTTCAATAAATATGAGTCTGTCAAAGCTGTGCGTGAATTAAAAAAATACTATTCTTATCTTAAAGAAGTAGATAGTATTTCCCTTCAAAAATCGGTCGAGAACTTAGCAGATTCATTCCAACGCTATTACAAAAAGCAAAACAAACAACCACGTTTTAAATCAAAAAAGAATCCTATTCAATCTTATACAACCAAGTATACGAATGGAAATATAGCTGTCATAGAAAATCGCATGAAGTTGCCTAAACTTGGATGTGTTCGCTTTGCCAAAAGTCGTGAAGTCGAAGGTCGCATATTGAGTGCCACCATCAGATGTAATCCATCTGGTAAATACTTTGTTTCTTTAACGACTGAAATCGAAGTCATGAAATTACCTAAAACAAAATCGATCATTGGAATCGATCTAGGCTTACAAGATCTTGCTATTTTCTCGGATGAAACGATCCATTGTAACCCTAAGTTTTTCTACATGTTTGAAAAGGAATTAGCTAGAGCGCAAAGAATCATGAGTAGACGAAACATAGGTGGTTCAAATTGGCATAAAGCCAAAATAAAAGTAGCACGTATTCACGAGAAGATTACCAATGCACGAAAAGATTACTTAGACAAGATTTCAACCGAAATTGTCAAAAACCACGACATGATTGGGATGGAAGATTTGTCGGTATCGAATATGCTTAAAAATCACAAACTGGCTAAAGCCATCAGCGACGTATCATGGTCACAATTCAAGAGTATGATTGAATACAAAGCGAAATGGTCGGGAAAACAAGTCGTTACCGTTGCTAGAAACTTTCCTTCCAGCCAGCTCTGCTCAAGTTGTGGCTACAAAAACATAGATGTTAAAAATCTCAGACTACGTGAATGGGACTGCCCAGAGTGCGATACCCATCATCAAAGAGATATTAACGCAGGAATCAATCTTAAAAATGAAGCCATAAGACTTCAAACCGTTGGAATGACGGGGATCGCCTAATCAAAAACGAACCGTTAGGTTGGTGTTCTTAGGAATCTCCCACTTCAAACAGACCGTAAGGTCGGTTAAGTGGTGAGTAGTTCAATCTCTCATCCAATGCTTCGATAAATGTATGGATTTCTTGATGCATAGGGTCGTTAAATACGTCTGTTACAGTTGGATACTCTTTGATAAGGCGCTCCAATAACGCAGTATACTCTTGTGTTAATATACCTGTCTTAGTATCGCTGTGAGAAGCGATAATATGATCGTATGCCGTTCTTACAATGGGTTTAATAGTTCTATCGGATTCGAGAATGTCGGTATTACTTGATCCGATGAAAAAAGAAAATAAGTAACTACGTAAATCAAGGCTGAGCTGATCATATCGTGGCGATTCAGGATATTCTTTTAAATAAGCTTCAATTGATAATGCCCTGTTGGCGATCTGGCTCCATTCAATGACAATACTTCCATCAGCGATCATAGGATTGTCTGATTCAATTGCTTTAAGTTCTAAGTAGGCAACCATAGCAGGGCTTAGGTAAGTGGAATAATCGAGTAGACTACGATAGTCGACAATAGGTAATACGACACCTTCTCCCTCAATGAGCTTGTACTTACCTTCGATTGCATCAATGGCCAACTTTTTAGCGTGATCATCGGTAATTTTCATTACGTCTTCCAAAGATATGGGGTTCATAAGATTACGGTATGCAGATATATTGCGCTCACTCAGAAAGATAGTAGAAGTGTTACGCAGGTCTATACGGTAAAACTCCTCCAATTCCATTATTTCCATATCAGCCTCTGCAGCAGTAGCGAGCGAAGGGAGAATCATCGCCAGAAATGTTGTATATTCCTTTGCTGAAGAATGCTTTTGGATAATGATTGTTCTCAGATCTTCAACATGCGTTGCGGATAGCTCCGTGTACGATTGGAGCCCTTGAATATGTCGTTCTACATAGCCCTTCGTTAACCAAACATCGTAAAACACTTCAACCGTTTGAGGATCATTTGTTGGCTGAAAGTAAATGCGATAATCAGCGGGGCTGGACTCGTTCGATTGCATTGGATTCCATTCATCACCATTGAGGATTAGATGGGCGTTCGATACTGATTCGGGATCTAATATTATATGATAAGGTTGATATTCTGAATCTACGTTTAATTTATTGTGAATCATCAATGTAAAGCCTGAATCTTCAATACTGTTGCACCTAGTTGATAGAGCAGTAATGATTACAATTGAAATGATTAATCCCATTCGCATTCTACAACCTCCTCCTCCTCTTATAAAAATGATCTTTTACTCATTAAACGTAAAATCTTATGTTTTGTTACGTTTTACGATATTATGATACAAATAGAATACGATCATGACCAAGGAACGGAAACATGTTATTATTGGGGTAAATAATAAGGCAGGGTGGTAACATGGCAGAAAAAGAAGAGTTAACCCGATTCGGTGTGTCATTTCCAGCACCGTTAATTGAACAGTTCGATCAATATATTGAAGATCAGGGATATACTAACCGCTCAGCAGCGATTCGAGATTTGGTGCGACGCTCTTTATTGGAGCCTACTCGGCTGCGTTCTGATGAATTAGTAGCAGGTACGATTGTTATGGTATATGACCATCACATAAGTGAGCTTCCTATGGTACTCATGGAATTGCAACATCAGTTCCACCACGACATTATCTCTACGATGCATGTACATTTAAACCATGCACAGTGTTTAGAAGTTATCGTTGTTCGGGGAAATGTAGCCAATCTTAGATCGCTTCATCAGCAAATTCAAGTACAGAATGGTGTGTTCTACGCAGAACTTTCGGTAACTTATGCTGATGATCAAGGTTCATCTGAGCTTGGCCATGGTCATACATAGTACCTAAAACAAAAAGAACATGTTCTGTACATGTTCTTCATCACGTTATAATTGACGAAAAAAGGTAGTCATTAGAAAGTAGTAAGCATTTGAAAAGTTTACTTCATTATCTTCTGTAGGGAACAATATCACCATTTCATCCATATGAAGATTAACTTTCTCTTCATAAACCTCATAATAATAATCGACTATTAACCGGTATGAGTTGTCTTTTGTAAGGATAGTTATTTCTTCTTTTAACATATTCTCCTGGTACGTATACCCGCTCTTCTTACATAACTCTTTCATTCTCTTAGACAGTAAGTTACGGGCGTCTGCGTTATCTCCTTTGATAACAATAAGTGGATTCTCATTTAAGTATATGGAGTTATGCCTTTCTTCTAATTGAGATGCCACGAGACTTGGCTTCACTTCGACCATCTTCTTTTCATTTTTGAACAACTTTTTTAATATATTCAAATCAATCACCTTCCTTCCTTTTTTGTTCCTTTTTAATAGTATAGTCTCGCTAATAGGGAATAATCCCCTTCAATGATCTTAACCTCTTCTTTCGTATATCAAATGCTTTAAAGCATACATAAAGAGACTGATGCCCCTCCACCATTCACTATTAAGTGCCATAAGTACATCTAAATTCAATCCCTTTCCTCTGAAGCTAACTTTAGTTGCATGGAGTACATCTAAATTACTGGAAATTCCACATTTCAGCGTTATCGCCATTTTTAACTGTACTTTGTACAACTAATTCTCTCTATCGCTACTTTTCCTACTAATTAAGTGTACTCTATGCATCTATTCTCGTCTCACCTTCTATAGACTTTTACAAATCATAAAGGGTAGAGCAGTAAGCCCTCCAAAGAACGTATACTTTCAATCTATGTTGAAAAATAATGGATTTCCTATCTGTTAGTGTTACAATAATGCTAAAACGTGTTACAGACATTAGTGGGGGGAATAAGTTTTATGTTACAGGGGTCTTTAAAATGTTCGCTAGTATCGGTAATCGTGTTATGTATACTGTTAGCGGGGTGTTCTAAGTCTGCCTCGCCGAAAGTTGAAGATCAGGGCAATACTGTGCAACCGAATAAGGATGAATTAATTTTGGCTGTCGGTGCCGAGCCAGAGGATGGGTTCGATCCAACGACTGGTTGGGGACGTTATGGCTCACCATTATTTCAGAGTACTTTGCTCAAGAGAGATGAAAACTTAAAGATTGTAAACGATCTAGCAGAAAGTTATGAAGTTAGTGATAACGGGAAAGTATGGACACTGAAGATTCGTAACGATGTGAATTTCTCTGATGGGCAGGCTTTGACTGCGGCAGATGTTGTCTTTACTTTCGAGAAGGCAGCACAAAATGTTTCCACAGTAGATTTAACGAATATGGCGAGTGTAGAATTTCAGGGTGACGACACGGTGATGTTTACATTACAAGAGCCACAGTCAACTTTCATATCGATGTTAGTATCAATGGGGATCGTACCTGAACACGCTTATGGCGAGGGATATGCAGAGAATCCAATCGGGTCTGGTCCTTATAAGATGGTCCAGTGGGATAAAGGGCAACAGGTTATCGTCGAATTGAATCCAGAATATTACGGTAAGGTTCCTTTTTTCAAGAAACTGACATATGTGTTCTTAAATGAAGACGCTGCCTTTGCTAGTGCGAAGAGTGGCCAATTGGATGTTGCCTATATTGTGTCATCCTTAAGTAATCAGATGGTTGATGGAATGCGGATTGAGGATGTGAAGACCGTTGATAATCGTGGAATTATGTTTCCTTATATCCCTTCGGGTGGAACGACTACTGAGGGATATCCGATCGGAAATGATGTGACGTCAGATATCGCCATTCGTCAAGCCATTAATATCGCTATCGATCGTCAGAAGCTAGTAGATGGGTTGCTGAATGGGTATGGAACTCCAGCCTATTCAACGAGTGATCATCTTCCTTGGTGGAATCCTGACACCGTGATTGAAGATGGAAATATCGACAAGGCTAAGCAGCTTCTAACAGATGCGGGTTGGAGTGACAATAATGGTGACGGTATTGTTGAGAAGGGAGAACGCAGAGCTGAGTTCACTTTAGTATATCCTTCGGGCGATATGGTTCGCCAATCTTTAGCTTTGGCGACTGCTGACATGGTGAAGTCTATCGGAATTCGAATGAATGTTGAAGGTAAGAGTTGGGATGAGATTGAGAAGATGATGCATTCGAGTGCTGTTCTGATGGGGTTTGGTAGTCATGATCCATTGGAGATGTACAATATTTATAGCACTGACTTTCAAGGTGTAGAATACTTTAATCCCGGTTATTATAGCAATTCAGTTGTGGATGATTGGATGCAACAAGCTTTGAGAGCGTTAACTGAAGAAGAGGCATTACAATATTGGAAGAATGCGCAATGGGATGGACAGACAGGATTCAGTGGGCTTGGAGATACGCCATGGGCCTGGCTCGTCAATATTGATCACTTGTATCTTGTGAATGATAAGCTTGATATCGGTGTTCAACGCATTCAGCCTCATACGCATGGATGGTTGATCACTGACAATATTGAGGATTGGAAATGGAAAGAATAAATAGAGAGGGGAATGATGATGGTCCGGGATGGTGTTTTCTTTATAGGGCGGAAGGCTTTTCGGTTAGTCACCCTCTTGATTATGGTCAGTATCGTCTCATTTACCTTAGTTCATTTATCACCTGTTGACCCCGTACAAGCTTATATTGGTGCAGATATGATGAAGGTAAGTGCAGAGCAAAGACAGGAAATAGCGACCTATTGGGGGCTAGATCAATCCCCAATAGAGCAATTCACACGCTGGGCATCTGCATTGCTTCATGGCGATTTCGGTACTTCGATGATATATCGCAAACCTGTAACAGATGTCATCGGTGATCGATTTATAAATTCTGTGGTCCTTATGGCATCCGCCTGGATATTATCGGGTGTCATCGGGTTTACGATAGGTGTCATTGCAGCGCTTAAGAAGAATACATGGTTGGATCGTTGGATCAAATGGTATTGCTATACTTTAGCATCTACACCTACATACTGGATGGGCTTACTGCACTTGATAGTGTTCGCGGTATGGTTAGGTTGGTTCCCCGTTGGATTAGCTGTACCCGTAGGAGTGCTTGCGGATCAAGTGACGTTGGGGGATCGAATCATGCATATGATTCTGCCTGCACTAACACTCAGTATTGTAGGTGTATCGTCTATTGCTCTTCATACGAGGCAGAAATTAATAGATGTGCTAGAAAGTGACTATGTATTGTTTGCTAGAGCTAGAGGGGAAAAGGGTTTCACCTTATTTCGGCGACATGGTCTGAGGAATATTGCTCTACCAGCGATTACATTACAGTTCGCTTCTTTCAGTGAATTGTTCGGTGGGGCGGTTCTAGCGGAGCAGGTTTTCTCATATCCAGGTCTTGGACAAGCAACGGTAGAGGCGGGACTAAGGGGAGACGTCCCACTGTTGTTAGGACTCGTTCTATGTAGTGCTTTATTTGTCTTTACTGGGAATGGCATTGCAGATGTCCTCTATCACTGGGTAGATCCGCGAATCCGGGAAGAAGGTAAGACAGCATGAGGATCATCAATAGGCGACAACGTACATTCATAGTTGCTATAGGGGCTGTATTGTTGTTATGTTCAATCGGGTTTGGCAGTATGCTGCTCGGTTCAGAATCATCCGCAACACAATTAGATGCTCGTAATCTTTCCCCAGGGCTAAGTCATTTGTTCGGTACAGATTGGTTAGGCCGAGATATGTTTACTCGAACTGTACAAGGACTTTCGCTTAGCATTCGAGTGGGCTTACTAGGTTCAATCAGCAGTGTGATTATAGCGGCTATATTAGGATTGATGTCTGCAACGATGGGCAAAGTCGTCGATCGAATCATTTCTTGGCTCATCGACTTGTTTCTAAGTGTTCCGCATTTAGTGTTGCTCATTCTGATTTCTTTTGTGTTTGGTGGGGGAATGAAAGGGGTTATTATCGGCGTCTCATTAACGCATTGGCCCAGCCTTGCACGTGTCATTCGCGCTGAAGCGATGCAATTGAAATCGGCTGACTTTGTACTTGTATCTCGGAGTCTAGGGAAATCTAGGTGGTGGATTGCTTCAAGACATTTGTGGCCACATCTCGTACCGCAATTGCTTGTTGGATTACTGCTCATGTTCCCACATGCTATTTTACATGAATCATCGATTACATTTCTTGGCTTAGGTTTGTCCCCACATCAACCGGCAATTGGTATTATTCTGTCTGAATCCATGCGATATTTGTCAACGGGGATGTGGTGGCTTGCTATCTTTCCTGGATTAGGTCTTCTTATTGTCGTACGTTCTTTCGAATGGCTTGGTGAATATTTACGTTTGAGGGTCGATCCCCATGGGTCGCGTGAGTGATACATTCTGAGGCTGTAAAAAATTCAACCCCATTCACAAATCCTGGATTTGTGAATAGGATTGTCTACATTTTAAATAAGTGGAATCTATAAAAATTAGTTTCTAAGCGTTGATAATAATTTCCTTACCTTCTTTACGTGTTTTGGCATACTCAGCTGTTGCTGTAAAAAGGACATCGGAGGATGAATTCAGTGCCGTTTCACAAGAGTCCTGTAACACACCTATGATGAAACCAACACCAACGACCTGCATAGCAATATCATTCGGAATTCCGAATAAGCTACATGCTAGAGGAATGAGCAAGAGTGATCCTCCGGCAACACCTGAAGCGCCTGCAGCCGATACAGCTGCTAAGACACTAAGAATAAGCGCAGTACCAATATCGACTTGAATGCCGAGAGTGTTCACTGCAGCAAGGGTTAAGACAGAAATCGTAACAGCTGCACCTGCCATATTAATGGTAGCACCTAATGGGATCGAAACAGAATACGTATCCTCATCTAAACCTAACTTTTCACATAAACTCATATTTACCGGGATGTTTGCAGCTGAGCTACGAGTAAAGAATGCTGTAATACCACTTTCCCTCAAGCATTTAAAGACAAGAGGATATGGATTTTTACGAATATATAAGAATACGATCAATGGATTAACGACAATAGCTACAAAAATCATACAGCCCAGTAGCACTAAAAGTAATTTCCCGTAGTCGAGCAAGGTTGCAAGCCCACTTGTTGCGATTGCATCAAAGACTAATCCCATAATTCCAATAGGCGCCAAATTAATGACCCATTTCACTAATTGAGATATAGCATCTGAGAAATTAGAAAGCATGTTTTTGGTAGAATCAGTAGCATTTCTTAACGTAATGCCAAGAAGTAAAGCCCAAGCAAGTATGCCAATATAATTGGCATTAATAAGAGCATCGATCGGGTTAGCAACGATGTTAAATAGTATCGACTCAAGAACTTCTAGAATGCCACCTGGAGGTATCAGATCTAGGTTGCCTGTTGTAAGTTTTAATGTAATCGGAAATAGAAAACTAGCTACAACGGCCACTAATCCGGCTAGGAATGTACCTAAACCATACAGGACAATAATCGATTTCATATTTGTTTGATGTCCACTTCGATGTTTAGAGATGGCACTCATAACTAAGAACAAGACTAAGATGGGGGCAACAGCCTTTAATGCACCTACAAACAATGAACCGAAGATAGATACCCATTGTGCGGCATCAGGAATTGTTAAAGCCAAGATAATACCAATCATCATGCCCAGAAGTATTCGTTTTACTAGGCTGACTTGATTCCACTTGTTAATTAAATTACTCATTCATAACCCTCCGATATTATAATAGAAGCATAACAAAATAGAGTATAGCTGTTTCGCTGCATTGTGACTGTTTTCACTTATGTGAATTGATAATTGTCAGTTTATCACGAATATTCTCGATTGTGAATGAAAGAAAATATATTAATGCATAAGGAGGTTCATATTAGATATGGCTATTCTGGAAGTACATGATTTATCTACCTCTTTTAAGGAGTACACAGCGAGAATGCGTCATCAGACTACGAAGGTATTAGATGGCGTTAATCTGTCAGTTGAAGAAGGGGAAATCGTGGCGGTTGTCGGTTCTAGTGGCTCTGGTAAAAGCCTGCTTGCCCACGCCATATTAGGCATACTCCCGGATCATGCTGTATTATCTGGAACGATTCGTTACCAGGGCGAGATATTGGATGCGACAAGAAAAGCTGCTCTTCGAGGTCGTGAGATTGCACTTGTGCCTCAATCCGTTAACTATCTAGATCCCTTGATCAGAGTGGGCGCGCAAGTACGCACGTCGGTAAGGGATAAGGATCCCGTGACAGAGCAGCGGAAAATATTCAAGCGATATAGACTGGCGGAACATGTTGAGCGATTATTTCCATTTCAATTATCTGGAGGTATGGCGCGGAAGGTGCTGGTCTCTACAGCAACGGTCAGTGGCGCAAGTCTGATTGTAGCAGATGAGCCAACACCGGGCATGCACCCAGACGATGTGAAGGAAGCGCTACAGCGCTTTAAAGAATTGGCAGATGACGGATGTGCCGTATTGTTCATTACACATGATATTGAATCGGCTCTTCAGATTGCTGATCGGGTTGTCGTTTTCTATGCTGGAACTACGGTTGAAATTGCTTCTGCTCAAGACTTCACAGATCGAGGAGAGCAGCTTCGACATCCATACAGTCGTGCTCTATGGCAAGCTTTACCGCATAATGATTTCATCCCGCTAGCAGGTACGCAGCCAAGTCCCAACCATTTGCCAACGGGATGTTTATTCGCACCTCGTTGTCCTTGGGTTATACCAGAATGTAGTCGTGAGCGACCAAGCATTAGAGAGGTTCGTGGCGGAAGTGTGAGGTGTATTCGTGCAACTTGAAGGTAAGCATTTAAGTTTTCGATATGGACAAGGACCGTATCTTTTTCGCGATATCAATATAGCTGTTCAGTCTGGTGAAGTTGTCGGAATAGTTGGACCTAGTGGTTGTGGCAAAACGACATTAGGACGTATATTAGCTGGGTATACGAAGCCGGAAGGGGGAGAGGTCACCTTCAATAAGTCAGCGATACCTCGAAGTGGTCACCATCCTGTCCAAATGGTTCTTCAGCATCCAGATCGAGCCGTTAATCCACGTTGGAGAATGAGACGAACGCTAACCGAGGGATGGGCTCCAGAAGCTTCTTTTATTCAAGAGATGGGGATTGAGGAAGAATGGCTAGAACGATGGCCAAATGAACTATCAGGCGGTGAACTGCAGAGAATCTGCATCGCTCGTGCGTTAGGACCAGATACTCGCTTTTTGATTGCAGATGAGATGACAACGATGTTAGATGCGATTACTCAGGCACAGATATGGCATACCGTGCTTGAAATAGCGAAGGCTCGTCAATTAGGACTACTCGTCATTAGCCATGATTGGCATTTGATTAAACGCTTCTGCGATACGATTATACCTTGGAATAACAATATAGAGTAACTAGTTGTCAGACGAAAGAGGATGTCCTTAAGTCATGTTCATTGACTCACTAGGACATCCTCTTATGTTTAAGTCGTCACAACATTCGCTGTAATCTCTTCATCGATATCTAATGTTACCTGTTCACGGAAGGCACGAATATCGTATTCACTCTGCAAGTAGCGAAGGATTGCTTCGATCATATTCGATTCAACGAGATATTGACTCCGGCCTTGTGTCCACACTTCGGCAGAATACCCCTGTTCTTCATCCCAACTCAATTCTACTTGAACATCTGTAGGACGTATGCCTTTGCGTTCGGCCATGTGTAGGCAAATAGCATTAATAATCTCATCCATGGAAAGTTCCATATCTATTAGTACCTTCCGTCACGTGGATCTGGTTTACGACGGTTCTTGTAAGCGCGATATCCAGCAAGTGCTAAGGAGATTAGTACATAAATTGCTAGCACGTTGATTGCTAATCCGATAAGATCGCCCATGAAGCCCATATTACCAAACATGCCTCCGAATAACATTCCAGCTAATCCACCAATCATCAAGCTTTTCATTAAGCTACCGCCACTGAAAAACCCACGTTTCCCAGTTGATCCTGCAGCCGTTCCTGCTGTGGATTTGTTATTCGTTGTAGATTTGCTTACATTACTATTTGTTGTAGATTTCTTAGGTGTGTTCGTGAAAGACTTCGTTCCGGATTTAAATCCACCACCACGTCTTGCATCGACACTAGTTGGGGAAATTGTAACAAAGATAAGAGTGAAAGCCATAACAACCATAATCCATTTTTTCATACGAAATTGAATCCTCCTGAAGTATAATAGTGTTGTGTATCTAGTGATGTACGTTGATACTTATTAAAGTTTCAACAGAGAGAAGTGTACACTGAAACTGTATGGTTTGGCAAATAAACAGACATGAGTTACGCAAAAAACACGAATCCGATAGATTCGTGTTCGTACGTATCATAGTGTATGTTACAAATTTTTGTACCCATCGATAACAAGTTCTAATGCGCCATTGTCCGGGTCGATAATCATTCCGTGTACAGGTATATTTGCCGGGAGCAGTGGATGTTTATTGATAACATTAACCGTATGAATGACGCCTTCATGTACATCATTGAATCCTCTAAGCCATTTAGATAATCGAATTCCTGAGTTCTCGAGAGTGGATAACACGGTTTCTGAGATACCACGATCTTTGATCATTTCGATCATATGATCTGAGTTCAATGAAGCCATGCCACAATCTAAGTGAGCTACGATGAAGACTTCATCTGCTTGTAGTTCATAAATGGCAACTAATATACTACGCATTACGCTACCAAAAGGCTGGGATATAATGGCGCCGGCATTTTTTATAAGTTTAACGTCGCCATTTTTGAAATTCATAGCTTTGGGAAGTAGTTCTGTAAGTCGGGTATCCATACAACTGAGTACAACAATTTTCTTGTCAGGGAATTTACTAGTGCGGTAAGCCTCGTATTCTTTGTTCTCAACAAAATGTTGGTTATACTCCAATACTTCAGAAATGTGGGTCATAGGGAAGATCCCTCCTCTGTTAGGATAAATTCGTTCTTAACAGTTGATTATACTTTTTGTAATAAGTATCATCAAGAGGAAAGTAGAAAAATATCACGAGGTGAATAATAAAATGGAAAATGAAGTAAAAATGAAGTTAGATCAATTTCGCGAATTAGTTCGTAAAATAAGAGGTTATTATGAGGCTGTATCTTTATTGCACTGGGATCTAAGGACAGGTGCTCCCCGCAAAGGTGCTGAATTCCGATCAGAAACAATTGGTATATTAGATACTGAAATGTTCAAATTACAAATTTCAGATGATATGGCGAAATACTTGGAGTATTTTTCAAATGAGAATGTTATTGCGCAACTTGATGATGTAGATCGAAAGATCATTCTGGATTGTAAAAAGGAGTATGAACTGAACAAGCTCATTCCAGCAGATCAATTTCAAGAATATTCTGCCTTAACGGCACATGCTCAGACATTGTGGGAAGAAGCGAAGGAAAAGAGTGACTTTGCAGGGTTCGAGCCGTATTTAAGTAAAATCGTTGCTATGAAGAAAAAGTTCATCGATTATTGGGGTGTTAAGGGAACTCGATACGATACACTGATCGATATGTATGAACCTGATATGACAGTGGAGAAACTGGATCAGATTTTCAGCCAACTTCGTAGCCGTCTAGTACCATTAGTCGAAGCGATTCAAGCCTCTCCACATCAACCGGAAAAAGGCTTTCTCCAACAAATATTTAAAAAAGAGCAACAAGAGAAATTTGGACTCTTTATTCTTGAACAAATGGGATATGATTTTGAGGCAGGACGTCAAGATGAAAGTGTGCATCCATTTGCTACGAGTCTTAACGTTGGTGATGTACGGATTACGACGCATTATGTGGAAGGGGATGTGACGAATGCGTTATTCAGCTCATTACATGAAGGCGGACATGCGCTCTACGAGCAAAATGTTGATGTGAAATTTGCCGGGACTCCACTCGCTGAAGGCACCTCAATGGGTATTCATGAATCACAGTCTCGCTTATGGGAGAATATGATTGGACGCAGTGTAGCATTCTGGGAAAGATATTACGGTGATCTACAACAGCATTTCGCTCCACAGCTTCAAGATGTGGCGGTCGAGGACTTCTACCGTGCAATTAACCGCGTAGAGAACTCTCTTATTCGAATTGATGCAGATGAATTAACATATAATCTTCATATCATTATTCGTTATGAGATCGAGAAGATGCTGTTTAATGACAACTTATCAGTGAAAGATCTGCCGAAAGTATGGAATACGAAGTACCAGGAGTATCTTGGCATTCAACCTCCAAATGATGGACTCGGTGTCCTTCAAGATGTGCATTGGTCTGGTGGAGATTTCGGATATTTCGCATCGTATTCACTTGGGAACATGTATGCGGCACAATTTTTAAATACGATACGTAAAGAGCTGCCACAATATGATGAATGGATCGCTGAGGGGAATTTACTACCTATTAAGGAATGGCTTACGGATAAGATTTATCAATATGGAAAAAGTCTGACACCATCAGAAATTATAGTTCAAGTGACAGGTGAAGAGTTGAACCCGAATTACTTGGCAGATTACTTGGAAGCGAAATATAAAGAAATATACAAGTTGTAAGATTGAAAATGCAATTTAATATATTTATATTTATAAGGTTAATATTTAATGCCATGAACCTCTGCATGTTGTAGGGAATCATGGCTTTTTGCGCTGAAGATATCTGAAATATGCCATCAAGAATAACCTTTTGTAGGCTGTAGCATATGATGCAATATGTTTACTTGGAAGAATGGAGGGATACCTATGTGGAAAGCAAAAAGAACGATTGTGGCAGCTATAGCTGTTCTTCTCATCTGTAGTACAGTTGCTGCCGGTTGCGGAGGGAAAGATACTATAACGAAGGTGAAGATTGGGGAAGTGACCCGTTCAGTATTTTATGCACCAGAATATGTGGCCCTGGAAAAAGGCTTTTTTAAAGAAGAGGGATTGGATGTCGAGTTACAGACGATTCCTGGCGGAGATAAGACGATGACTGCTTTATTGTCGAACGCTATAGATGTGGCATTAGTTGGTTCGGAGACGTCCATTTATGTGTATCAGCAAGGATCTGAAGATCCCGTAATCAATTTCGCACAGTTGACTCAGACAGATGGAACGTTTCTTGTTGCTAGAGAAGACAGTGGCACATTTAACTGGGATCAGTTGAGGGGAGAAGTATTTTTAGGGCAACGTAAAGGCGGTATGCCGCAAATGGCTGGAGAGTTCACGTTTCATAAGCAGGGAATTGATCCACATACAGATCTAGAATTGATTCAGAATATTGATTTCGCTAATATAGCCTCTGCCTTTGCTTCGGGAACTGGACAATATGTACAGTTGTTCGAACCACAAGCCTCCATTTTTGAAAAAGAGGGTAAAGGTCATGTAGTTGCTTCATTCGGCGTGGAAAGCGGACTCCTACCTTATACTGTGTTCATGAGTAAACAAAGTTATATCAAGAATAATGCGGATACCGTTCAGAAATTTACGAACGCGGTACAAAAGGCTCAAACTTGGGTAGCCGATCATAGTCCTGAGGAAATTGCAGATGCGATCATTCCTTATTTCAAAGACACAGACCGTGAGATTATTATTTCTGCAGTGAAACGTTATCAAGAACAAGGGACGTACGCAACAGATCCTCAATTAGACGATGCGGAATGGAATAACCTGTTAGACGTGATGGAGAACGCTGGTGAATTGAAAGAACGGGTGGCACGAGAAGATATTGTGGATAATACATTTGCTGAGAAGGCCAAATCTACAGTGAAGTAACTTACCCCAGCCAAAAGGAGAGTGCATATGGTACCTGTTGTAGAGTTGAATAATGTTGCTCATATTTATATCACCGATCGTGAAGCCTCTCTGGCTGTGGATCGCCTTCAACTGACTGTACATCCTGGAGAATTTGTAAGTCTTGTTGGGCCAAGTGGCTGTGGGAAAACAACGATTCTTTCGATCATTGCAGGTCTGATTACACCAAGCCAAGGTGAGGTTCTTGTGTATGGACGGAAGCTTATGGGTCCATCATCCGAAGTAGGATATATGTTGCAGCAAGATTATCTGTTTCCATGGCGGACCATTCTAAATAATGCGCTTCTCGGTTTAGAGTTAACAGAGGGGGTCACATTAGAGAATAAAGCGATGACCTTGGCATTGCTTGAAGAAATGGGGCTACAAGGGAAAGAGAATATTTATCCGCAACATCTTTCAGGTGGGATGCGCCAACGCGTGGCGCTCGTACGAACATTAGCGACAGATCCGGGTCTATTGTTGTTGGATGAACCTTTCTCTGCATTGGATTATCAGACGAAATTACAATTAGAAGATCTTATCTCTCGTACTTTACGTGAACGTAACAAAACGGCCGTGTTGGTCACTCATGATCTATCAGAAGCGATCGCCATGAGTGATCGAATTATTCTACTTGGCAGCAATCCGGGTAGAATAAGAAGAATATTTGAGGTGCCGAGAAATATCCGTGACGTATTGCCTTTTCATGCTCGTGATCAGGAGGGCTTTCAAATTCTCTTTCATGAGATCTGGAGCGCGATGGAAATGACGAGTGATCTGTAAATGAGGAGGTGTGATCAGTATGAACAGGTCGAATCCAACAGAGGATGAAACTTCTATAGCGAGAGGGAACTTGCTTACAGAACGATATCAGCAATATCTCGCGCATAAAAATAAACTACGCAGAAATGTATTAACGGTCCAACTGGGTTTGTTGTTGTTTATTCTAATTTTGTGGGAAACCGCGGGGAAACTCAAGTGGATTGATGT
Organism: Paenibacillus sp. Y916; assembly: GCF_056786435.1. NCBI lineage: Bacteria > Bacillati > Bacillota > Bacilli > Caryophanales > Paenibacillaceae > Paenibacillus > Paenibacillus sp. Y916. The sequence continues at coordinate 78,759 of NZ_JBXCJA010000008.1, forward strand.
ATTACTGTTTAGTTATCCTACAAAGATATTTAATCATATTTGGGAAGACATCGTCAGTGGAGAGATTTGGAGGCACATCGGAACGACCGTTGGTGAGACTGTTGTAGGATTTGTACTTGGTACGTTGCTTGGGACTGGGATTGCCGTTCTGCTCTGGTGGTCCCCCTTCGTATCGAAGGTGCTAGATCCTTACATGGTCGTATTCAACAGTATGCCTAAGGTGGCATTGGGCCCCCTCTTTATCGTTGTATTTGGTGCTGGTTTTACAGCTATCGTTGTAACTACGTTGTCGGTCATCGTCATTATTACGACATTAGTCGTGTACAATAGTTTCTCAGAGGTAGATGCGAACCTAGTCAAAGTGGTGAGGACATTTGGTGGTTCACGTTCGGATGTATTTCGTAAAGTGATCTTACCAGCATCATTTCCTGCCATTATTTCCACCTTGAAAGTGAATGTTGGTTTGGCTTGGGTCGGTGTCATTGTGGGTGAGTTTCTAGTGGCGAGGATGGGTCTAGGGTATTTAATTATTTATGGTTTTCAAGTGTTTAACTTTACGTTAGTGATGTCGAGTCTGTTTATTATTGCAGTTGTAGCAACGGTGATGTACCAGGCGGTTGTGTATATGGAGCGCAAGCTGTTAATCCACAAGTAGAAACGACTTCGCCGTCCTTTATCAAGGACGATGCCCGTTTCAGCGGAAATATAAGAAGTTGAGAACCCTCATACTCAAAGCGTATGATAACTCACATTGTGTTGACTTATTAAATAAAGTACCATGAGACTACAATCATAATGACAGAAAAGAGATGTGTTCTCATGGGTATTCGAGTTATAAAAACAGCGATAGCTACACTTATGTCTATTCTGATCGCTGATATGGTCGGTATACCAAATCCTCAGGGTGCGGGTTTATTAGCCATTTTAGGTGTCGAGGTTACTCGTAAAAGGAGTTTGCGCACGATTTCAGCTCGTTTTTTCGCCTCTATCGTGGGGCTTCTTTTTGCATGTATGCTATTTGCCGTCTTCGGTTTCCACTACTGGGTCCTCGGGTTATTTGTATTGTTCGGCTTTCCATTAATCGTTAAAACGAGTTTTAAGGAAGGAATTGTTACAAGCTCCGTCGTTGTGTTTCGTATATTTGGTGGCGAGGATCTATCGTTGCCCGTGCTATTAACACAAATTGAATTGCTAATCATTGGACTAGGTTCAGCGATGGTCGTTAATATGGTGTATATGCCTAAGGTGAGTACACAGATGATTGAGATTCGTCACAAGGTGGACGGGCTATTCGCTATAATATTTCAACATATTAGCCATACTTTACATAATCCCAATTATGTTTGGGATGGAAGCGAACTAATCGAAGCGGGAAAAGCCATTGCAGAAGGATCTCAAGCAGCAAACCGGGGGATGGAGAATCAAGTGGTTCATCCAGATGCAGCATGGAATATTTATTTCTATATGCGTAGGGAACAGCTGGATTTAATTCTAGTCATGGTGCAACGAATTGCTGAAGTATATCAGAAACTTCCTCAGGGTGAATTGGTAGCCGAATTGATGGAACAACTTAGTCATGATGTAACGGAATCGGTATATACAGGTCGTACTGAGATGCTGTTGGAAAAGTTGGAACAAGATTTCAAAGAAATGGATCTTCCAACCACTAGGGAGGAATTCGAGATTAGATCTTCTATTTTACAGCTATGTCGCGAGTTATCCTTATATCTGAAAATTGCTAAGAAGAGTAAGGCTCCTATTCCTGAAAAGCTAACATTTTGAACTTGCACTAGTAGATTTTTACTCAAACATCGTTGCTTTAATAGAAAATTTTATTTATTTGTACTAGGCTAATCAACTTTTGCCTAGTCCCTGCATACACTTAGTAGTGAATGATTGTATGGAGGAGGTTCGAAGATGTCATTAAGTCGTAAACAACAAAGTAGAGAGATCATAACGAAAGCGATCTGTGGCAAAGGTCGTAAGTTCTCTACCGTAACACATACCGTAACTCCGCCGCATAATCCAACCAGTATTTTAGGTGCCTGGATCATTAATCATCAGTATGAGGCTGTTGCGGCGGGGGACGGAATTGAAGTTATTGGTACTTACGATATCAACATTTGGTATTCCTATGACAAGAACTCTCAAACCGATGTAGCGAAAGAAACTGTACCTTATGTAGATTTTGTCTCGCTATCGTATGTAGACCCGAGACATCGGGCATCCACAGTTGAAGTCTCTGCGGATGCAACGCAGGAACCTAGTTGTGTGGAAGCAAGTGTGTCCTCGGGAGGTGGAAGTGTCATCATCCGTGTCGAACGGGAATTCACAGTGGAACTCATTGCGGAGACGAAAGTATTTGTTCTCGTCGGTAACGAGATTTTTGATGACAAGGAATTTGAGTTTGCCGAGGATAATGTTGACTACGAAGATTTGGATCCCGACTTATTGGATGATGATCTGTAACGCATGCGGTTAATTTGTGAAGTATTAAGGTAGTATATGTTGCGAGGGCGTCTGTGTAGAGGGCGGATGCCCTCCTTTTTTGTTTTTATTTTAGAGGATGTTCAAAAAGTCAGCTTTTGATCACGAAGTATAGCAGGGGGCGTATTTAAGTGGATCTAGGGTTGCGGTTCTTTGAATCAATGTCATTGTCTGTCCGTCAAGCTCGGCTCATTCGTTCGGGAGTATCGTCTGAATTAGCGGAAGGTAGGAGAGATCGCCGTCAGGAATCTACATATCGCAGTAGATATGCTGTACAAGTGTGTGATTTACGTGGATTCAATGTCTCCAAGCTAGCGAATGGAGGAATAAGGACGGGATTAACGATGACGTCTGGAGTGGATGAGGAACAAAGTTCTTTAATGAATAGATTGGCGAAGGTGGCCGTTCGAAGTTTTTATACATTAGGATTAGAATCAGGCGAAGCTATAGTCTCAACCTATGGTGAACGTCGCTATGTGTTGGAGAAGATCACGCCGTTGTCGAGATTACAAGACCCGAAGTTGTTAGGGTTATATCATCAGCATCAAGTCAATCTACATAACGCATTACGTATGGAAAAAAGGAAAGGGATTCAGCTTATGATGGGCATGGATCCTGAATTTCTACTTATTGATTCTTCTTCAATGGAAGTCGTCCCGGCATCAGATTTCCTAGAACGTACAGGGGAGGTAGGATGCGATGCTGTTCATATGGGGGGGATTACTAGCTTCCCTGTTGCTGAATTGCGCCCCGAACCGAGTCTACAACCGCGTGGATTACTTGTGGAACTTATGCACGCCATGAGTTCTGCTTCTCACATGATCAAAGATAGATCCTTAATGTGGAAAGCTGGGGGAATGCCAGTGCCTGGATTACCTTTGGGTGGGCACTTGCACTTCAGTGGTATCGTTCTGACTTCGGCTCTTTTGCAAGTGTTGGATAATTATCTCACTCTCCCCGTAATGTTACTTGAGGATCAATCAAGTTTGGCAAGGAGACCCCGTTATGGGTATCTTGGGGATTTCAGAAGACAGCCTCATGGGGGCTTTGAATATCGAACTCTACCTAGTTTCTTAGTATCTCCAATGGTTACAAAGGGTGTCGTTTGTCTTGCATATATCGTGGTTCGTAATTATAAAAAGTTAATGTTGCGACCATTAGAGCAAGAGAAAATTCATAGCGCTTTCTATGAGGGGTTGAAGCAGCCGATTCGAGATTGTATCGAGCCCTTATTCCGAGATATGAGATCACTTAGCGACTATTCAAACTATTCAAAATATATCGATCCTCTGTTGGATCGTATGTCTAGCGGAAGATCATGGGATGAATCACGGGATATCCGTCCGCTCTGGAAGGTTCCTGTGTTATAATCAGGATTAGCATAATTAGATTTATGGAGGTAACTCATGTCCCAATATACGCCAATGATTGAACAATATTTGAATGTGAAGAAACAAGCACAAGATGCATTTTTATTTTTTCGACTAGGGGATTTCTATGAAATGTTCTTTGAAGATGCTATCCGTGCATCTCGTGAGCTTGAGATTACGCTTACGAGTCGTGGTGGTGGAGGAGATGGCAAAATACCGATGTGTGGTGTTCCTTACCATGCCGCGGAGGGCTATATCCAGCGTCTCATTGAAAAGGGATTTAAGGTTGCCATCTGTGAGCAACTTGAGGATGCTGCAACGACGAAAGGAATGGTACGCCGAGGTATCGTTCGCGTTGTGACACCAGGAACGAATATGGACGGCAAGAATATAGCTGATAAATCAAATAATTATTTAGTCTGTGTGACAACTTCAGGTGGGATGATGAGCTTATCTGCTTGTGATTTGTCTACGGGAGAATTATACGTGACATCTGTCCCATCCTCACTGGAATGGTTACGTGATGAGATTAACATATATGAACCATCTGAGATTATTGGAGATGAAGGGATGCTTGCGAGCATTCGGTCATTACAGCTTCAAGGGAATAGACCTGTCCTTTATACGCCATGGGAGAAGAAGGAAGAGAAGATGGTCAGAAGTCAATTCGGCGAAGCCGCATGGGCTCGACTAGACCAAGAGCGTGGAACTTGTATCTCTGTACTGATCTCCTATCTTAATGAGACACAGAGACGTTCGCTAGGTCAATTAACACAGATCTCATCGTATGAACCTGGACATTATATGATTCTGGATCCTTTTACCCGCCGTAATCTAGAGTTAGTAGAGACCGTCCGTGACAGATCTAAGAAAGGCTCACTATTATGGCTTCTAGATAAAACAGAGACATCCATGGGAGCACGCCTATTACGACGTAGAATCGATAAACCGTTGTTACATCGTAGTCGAATTGAGGAAAGGCTTGAAGCCGTAGAATTGCTGTACAACCAGCTTATATTACGTGAAGATTTACGGCATTCACTCAGTGATATATATGATTTGGAGCGGCTTGTAGGCAGAATCGCCTTTGGCAATGCTACGGGTCGAGATCTGATAGCGCTCAAGTTATCACTAAGACAGATTCCAGCGCTTAAAGAGCTATGTGCTGCTTCCTCATCGGTGACATTAGGGAAGATTGCAAGCGAGCTGGATCCCTGTGGTGATCTGCATGACGCGATTGAGCAGGCAATCGTCGATGAACCGCCTATTTCAGTTCGAGAGGGTGGATTAATTAAGGCTGGATACCATCATCATTTGGACGAGCTTAGAGAGGCCAGCACTAACGGGAAAAAGTGGATTGCGGAGCTAGAGGCGCAAGAGCGCGTGGTAACGGGAATTAAGTCATTGAAGATTGGATTCAATAAAGTGTTTGGATATTATATCGAATTAACCAAGGCTAATATCGGGGCATTACCAGAAGGAAGATATGAACGGAAACAGACGCTGGCGAATGCGGAACGATATGTCACGCCTGAACTGAAAGAGAAAGAGGGATTGATTCTCGAGGCTCAGGAGAAGATGGTGGACTTAGAATATGAACTCTTCACAGAGCTAAGAGAGAAATTGAGTAATCAAATCCAACGACTACAATCCCTTGCGGAGAAGGTCGCTGAATTGGACGTATACCAATCTCTCGCTGCGATTAGTGTAGAACATGGTTTCGTGAAGCCGGTGCTGACGGACAATTACGATCTGATCATTGAAGGTGGACGTCATCCTGTCGTCGAGGCTGTGATGAAAGATGCTGATTTCATTGCTAACTCAACGGAATTATCTAAGGAATCGGCCAATATTTTACTCATTACGGGTCCTAATATGGCAGGGAAAAGTACGTATATGCGTCAAGTGGCTCTTATATCTATACTGGCTCAAATGGGCTGCTATGTACCTGCAAATCGAGCGGAAATTCCTATGGTAGATCGTATATTTACTCGAATTGGTGCAGCGGATGACTTAATTGGGGGCCAGAGTACTTTCATGGTTGAAATGGCTGACATTCAAGTGATGACAGAGAAAGCAACCTCGCGGAGTCTGATCATTATTGATGAACTTGGACGTGGGACTTCAACGAGTGAAGGGATGGCCATTGCTCAAGCGGTTATTGAATTTGTACATGATCAAATTGGCTGTAAAGCACTAGTCTCAACGCACTTCCACGAATTATCACATATGGAAGAAAGTTTGATTGGCTTACGCAATTACTCTATGTCCGTGCAGGAGAGTGGCGATAAGGTCCACTTCCTACGTAAACTGATTCCAGGCGCTGCCGGAAGTAGTTATGGCGTTTATTGTGCTCGCTTAGCAGGCTTGCCAGATTCCATTATTGACCGAGCCAATACGCTTCTGGAAGGTTTGGAACATGCGCCTTCGCAAGTGGCAGTTAGTGTTGAGCAAGTTAAGGGCGATTGCTTTGATCACACAGACGAGATAAAGGAAGCTAGCGCTGTTGTGCAGCTATCTATATTTGGTGAAGAGGATATACAACACAAGAAGAAGGAAACACCAGCGCCAATGAACCCTTCTGTCACTCATATTATTGAATCGGTTAAGAATGTGGACCTCATGAATATGACACCGTTACAAGCGATGCAATTGTTACTTGAGCTTAGTGTGAAGGCGAAAGGGATATGAATTAGAGGCTCAACACTAAAATCAGCGGTTGACTATTTCGATAAGATCAGATTGCAGTTGCAGTTGCAGTTGCAGTTGCAGTTGCAGTTGCAGTTGCAGTTGCAGTTGCAGTTGCAGTTGCAGTTGTACTCAACTAAACCTTATACCCGTCTTGATCCGCTGTGAAGTAACTTAAGAACCACCTTACTACCGTTCTATAGAGCCAACACCAACCGCCGTATGGTATAAGCCTGCAACGGTACATCCTTTTTCTGCTTGATCTATCGATTCACTGCAGATACCTGCGATAATACATCTTTTAGCCTATTAAAGGGACAAACCCTCCTACTTATGATTAAATACCTGCATGATCGCAGGTATCTTCGTGATATCATTGGTTTCGAAAGAAATGCCTGCACTTTCGCAGGAATATGACAATCATCTGAATAAGTAGGTACGAGGAATCTCTTATTCTGATTCTGCGGTCTTAAGTTCCTAATAAGAGGAATTGGGTTGGATGAAGTGGAGAAGTACGAAGCAGCGTAGGTGACGGAATTGTCCTGAAGAAGCGGAAGCGTTCGCCCACAAGCTTTCCGTAGGAAAGCTACTTCGGAAGCATATGCTTTGCCCTCTGATTTCTACCGCTATGCGGTATATAATCAAGAAATCGGAGGGCAACAGCGATCGAAAGGACAATCCGTCAGTGCAGCGGTCATTCTACACTACTGTTTTTCAAAAACTATATTTTTGTACGAGAGAGGGAATAGCCATGGCCAAAATTCATGTATTGGACGAGCACATTGCTAACCAGATTGCCGCAGGTGAAGTTGTGGAGCGGCCTGCTTCTGTTGTTAAAGAGCTAGTGGAGAATGCTATTGATGCCGGGAGCACCAAGATTGAAGTCATTATAGAAGAAGGTGGACTGCAAAGCATTCGCGTCATGGACAACGGGTCAGGTATTGAACCGGATGATTGTGAAGCGGCCTTTTATCGCCATGCGACAAGTAAAATAACGAATGGACGCGATCTTTTTAACATTACTAGTTTAGGATTCAGAGGTGAAGCGTTAGCGAGTATCGCAGCGGTATCTAAGTTGACGTTAACCACTTCGAGCAATGAGGATGGACTGGGCCGCAAGCTAGTTATTGAGGGCGGAAAGCTAATTGAAAACGAAGATACAGCCTCATCTCGGGGGACTTCTTTTGTCGTGAAGGAATTATTCTATAATACACCGGCAAGGCTTAAATATATGAAAACCATTCAGACAGAACTTGGTCATATTTCAGATTATATGTACCGCATTGCCTTATCTCATCCTGAGATCGGTATTATATTGAGACATAATGAGAATACATTACTACAAACCGTAGGTAATGGGGATCTGTTGCAGGTAATTGCCGCAATATACGGAACACAAGCCGCGAAGGCGATGCTTCCATTGCAAGTAGAAGACAAGGATTTCAGTTTGCAAGGATATGTTAGTCGCCCGGAATGGACGCGATCGAATCGGAACGGAATTTCAACGATTGTAAATGGTCGATATATTCGTAGTTATGGCTTGAACCAAGCAATTACGAGAGCTTATCATACGTTATTACCGATCAATCGCTTTCCACTAGCTATTCTTTCTCTAACGATGCATCCTTCGATTGTGGATGTGAACGTACACCCGGCCAAGCTTGAGGTGCGTTTCAGTAAAGAAAATGAATTGTATCCTTTCGTTGAACAAGCCATTTATGCTGTGTTACGTCAACAAGTCCTCATTCCACAACCTGTGAAACATCACATTGGTCAAAGTGGGTCATCCTTTATTCAAGAACAGTTCCGGTTCACGAAGGATCAGTCTAATGCGAGCGTGGGGCAAGGTTTAAGTGGTCAAGAGGAACGATTGCCTGTTAAGCCTATTTCATCTATGAATTCTGGATCCGAATGGCCTGTTCGCACAGATGTAAGTTCTCCCATGAGAGAACGTAAAGATCAGAATTATGGAGCAAATAAGGAAATGGGTTACCGACCTACAGAGGCGAAGAATGTATCCTTCAACCCGGAAGTCTATGCTGCACCAGCAAGTGGTTCGCCTGAACTTCCTCCATTTCCTGAATTAACGCTTATCGGTCAGCATCATGGAACCTATTTAATCGCACAGAACGAAGAGGGGCTTTATTTGATCGATCAACATGCAGCACATGAACGAATCAATTATGAATTTTATTATGAACAATTTGGTCGTCCTGACGATGCTTCGCAAGAGCTTTTACTACCGATAACGTTAGAATTTACGCCCTCGGAGTCTGAGCAACTGAAACAAAAGCTGAATTGGTTCGAACAGGTAGGGGTTTATTTAGAACATTTCGGTGGGCAGACCTTTCGGGTGAGATCACATCCCTACTGGTTCCCTAAGGGAGAAGAGCAGGAAATTATTGAAGAGATGGCAGAGTGGGTCCTTAGTGAACGCATGATTGATTTAGCCAAGTTAAGAGAGAAGTCATCTGTTCTATGCTCATGTAAGGCCTCAATTAAAGCGAATCAAAGGTTGACTCCGTTAGAGTCGGATACTCTCTTAGAACGGTTGGCTGCTTGCAAGCAACCTTACACTTGCCCTCATGGACGACCTATTGTTATTTCGTTCTCGGCTTATGATCTAGAGAAATTATTTAAACGTGTCATGTAGTTAATTATAATGAGAGTTCAAAAAGTCAGGTTTTCAGCACTAAAGTGTATGCTTACGATGCTGCGTTTCTTCGAAACGCCGTAGAAGATTGAATGAAGATAGGGAGTGAGGAGCGGAGCTACACGTTTTCGTAGATAATGACTTCGGAAGCCTACGCTTGCAGTACCTACGTGAGCACCTGAAATGTTTCCGGAGGAAACATACTTCGAAAGCATACACTAGGACCGGCTGAATTCAATCTTCGATGTCGAATACGCTTCTTGGTAACCTTCGTGATCAAAAGATGACTTTTTGAACAACCTCTTAATAGGGGTTGAAGGATTATTCTTACAGAGGATAGGAGAACATAATGATTATTACGACAGGAAACGCGGCTGGACAACAATTGGTCAAGCGTGCTGAGACTATAGCGGTGGATACAGGGTTTACATATGTGCCGCGTGAGTCAACCTCGTTAACGAAACTGATGGAAAGATCAGGTGAAACAGTAGCCCTTGTAGTCTTAGAGGGTGGCGCGAGATTAGTTAGACCAGATGGTTCTTTGATAGAGTATCATCCGAGTATGGGGTATGTACGGGCGAAGCGGGTAATAAAGGGTGACCCTGATCCGATGTTAGATGCGGCAGGTATGCAGCCAGGTGATTCGGTCCTTGATTGTACAGCCGGGTTAGGAAGTGATTCACTCGTATTTGCAGTGAAGGCTGGATCCGAGGGTCAAGTGACAGCTTTAGAAAGCTCGATCGATATGGCTGTATTGTTGAAAGAAGGATTCGGTCATTATGTAACAGGTATGGAGACGGTCAATCAGGCGATGCGCAGAATAAAAGTGAAACATGGACATCATCTAGATATTTTGCGAGAAATGGCAGATGATAGTGTAGATATCGTATACTTCGATCCTATGTTTCGTGAACCTTTGATGGATTCGGCAGCGATTAATCCTTTACGTGAATTTGCAAATGGGGACGCACTGAGTTTAGATAGTATACAAGAAGCTGTCCGAGTTGCTAGAAAGACTGTCATGCTTAAAGAGAAATGGGGCAGTCCAGAATTTGCTCGACTCGGCTTCCGAATGTTAGAACGTAACCAATCAAAAATCACGTATGGAGTGATATTCCTTGACAACTGAAACTAAACCATCTTTATTGGTACTCCTGGGTCCAACCGCCGTCGGCAAGACAAAGATGAGTATTGAACTAGCTAAATTATTCGGATGCGAAATTATATCGGGTGATTCGATGCAAGTGTATCGCCAGATGGATATAGGTACTGCCAAAATCTCCGTCGATGAAATGGAAGGCATTCCACATCATTTAATAGATATTCACGATCCAGATGAGGCTTATTCAGTCGCAGAGTTCCAAGAACAGTGCCATCGTCTCATTGGAGAAATTCATGGTCGGGGGCGTATCCCTTTTATTGTTGGAGGAACGGGGCTGTATATTGAGTCTGTCTGTTATGGGTTTCAGTTTACTGAAGTTGGTGCTGACGAAGTATTCCGTAGTGAGCAGGTTCAATATGCAGAAAGCTACGGTGCGGAGGCATTACATGATGTATTAAAGCTTGTAGATCCCATCAGTGCAGAGAGATTGCATATGAATGATCAACGTAGAGTGATTCGTGCTTTGGAAATTCACCATTTAACGAATACGACACTATCTGCGCAAATGGCCGCCCAAACGAAAGAGTCTCCCTATGATCTAAGCATCATTGGTTTGACAATGGATAGGCAAATACTATATAAACGAATTGAAGCGCGTATCGATGAGATGATACAACAAGGTTTAGTAGCTGAAGTAACGAATTTAATGAATAAAGGTTTTGACAAGAGTCTGATCTCTATGCAAGGATTGGGTTATAAAGAAGTTATTTCCTTCCTAGAGGGTGAGTTGACATGGGAAGATACGATCACGTTATTGAAGCGGGATACGCGGAGATTTGCAAAGAGGCAGTTGTCTTGGTTCCGCCATATGAAAGATATTTCATGGGTGGATGTAACGGACAAAGAAAACTTTTCCGAGAACTTCGCCCAGATTCATGATATAATAGCAGGAAAGCTTCTTTCAAATAGGGAATAGTTAACAAAGAAAAATAAATGAAACATTGGGGGAACGTTTTATGAACAAATCCATCAACATCCAAGATACTTTTCTAAATCAACTACGTAAAGAGAGCATTTCTGTTACCATATTTTTGGTTAACGGTTTTCAAATCAGAGGTACGATCAAAGCATTCGATAATTTCACGGTTGTTGTGGATAGTGAAGGTCGTCAACAAATGCTGTTCAAACATGCGATATCAACGATTACACCGCAACGTAATGTTTCATTGATGCAAGAACCTCCCACTGTGGGATAAGTCATTGTGAAACCTTTTGGAGTGTTATTACGTTTAAATGAATAGGAAATAGACTGAGCAACCTACTAAGGGTTGTTCTTTTCATTCCAGTACTAGAATGAAGGAGTCAAGGGGGGAATTACAATGGTTCATAAACGACCTACTAGGGCGAATACAAATACAGATCAGCCCAAGAAGAAAAACAAGAGAAAGATATCCAAGAAGAAGATTTTTTGGAGCTTGTTTTTTACAATAGCGATTGCCGTGTTTTGCGCATTAGCAGGATTTCTATATATCACCTTAAGTGGTGAGAAGTTATATATGGAAAATAAGGATAAGCTTATCCCGAATGAAAGCTCGAAATTGTATGATCGTAATGGGAGCTTGATGTACGAATTATCTATTCAGCAAAGCGACCCTGTTGAGAGTGATCAAATCCCTCAGCTATTAAAGGATGCCTTTATCGCAACGGAGGATAAACGTTTCTTGGAGCATAGTGGAGTGGACATTTGGTCCATTGGCCGTGCAGCCGTGAAAGATATTATGGCAAGGTCTATGGTTGAGGGTGGTAGTACGATTACTCAGCAGCTCGCCAAAAATATATTTCTGACACGTGAGAAGACATTCTTCCGTAAAGCAACCGAAATGTCGATTGCGATGACGTTAGAACGTAAGATGTCTAAAGATGAGATTATTACGATGTATCTTAATCGGATCAATTTCGGTGGTCAAAGATATGGGATCAAGGCAGCATCAGAGTATTATTTTGGCAAGAAGAATTTGAATGATTTGGAGATCTGGCAAATGGCAACTTTGGCGGCAATGCCAAAAGGGCCAACGAAATATAATCCTTTACGAAATCCAGAGTTGTCTATGGAGCGTCGCTCTGTAGTGTTACTGTTGATGGAGGAGCAAGGATATATTACGAGTGCAGAGCGAGAAGAAGCAAAGAATGTAGTGTATGACTACACTCCGCCTGCGAAGAAGCAACAGTATTTAGCCTTCATTGATTATGTGATGAGTGAGGCTGAAGAAATGACCGGATTAACGCAAGATGACCTGAACGTCGGTGGATATAAGATTTATACGACAATGGACACGAATGCGCAGAAGGTTATTGAAAAAGAGTTCGCCGATAGCGATAATTTCGAGAAGAGCCCGGATAATATTCAGGTGCAGGCTTCTATGGTTATTATGAATAATCAGAGTGGGGCTATCGTGGCTCTCATGGGTGGCAGAGATTATGAACGGAAGGGATTTAGTCGCGTTACGGGCAGTCGAAGACAACCGGGATCGGTAATTAAACCAATAGTTTCTTATGCGCCAGCACTAGAATCTGGAGAATATAGTAGTACTTCACTACTTAGTAACATGAAGCAATGTTTCGGTAATTACTGTCCACGTAACTTGAGTGGATATTCGGAAACGATCAGTATGTCTGATGCGATAAAGACCTCCGAGAATATACCGGTTGTATGGTTATTGAATGAAATAGGTGTGAATACCGGCTTTAAGTTTGCACAGAAATTAGGAATAACGTTAGAGCCAGAGGATAAGAACTTGTCTTTAGCGCTGGGTGGTCTTAATTCAGGTACCAATACGTTAGAGATGGCTCAGGCTTTTAGCGCATTCGCGAATGATGGCATTTTGAATGAAGCTTATTCAATCAAAATCATTAAGGATAGTAAAGATAAAGTTAAATATGAGCGTAAGCAGAATGGTAAAGAAGTGATGAGTAAGGACACTTCTTCTCAAATGACAGAAATGTTGCAGAATGTTGTAGTTAGTGGTACGGGTAAAAGAGCAGCAATAAGTAGACCGGTTGCAGGGAAAACAGGCACAACTCAGAGTGGTATTAAGGGGAATAGTGGTAACCGTGATGTGTGGTTTGTAGGTTACACACCTGAACTCACTGCAGCAGTGTGGATGGGATATGACCAACCTGATGCAACACACATGCTCAAGAAGGGCAGTTCTGTAGCTTCAACCTTTTGGGGAAAAGTGATGGAACAGGCGGTGCAAGGGTTCGATCCGTTAAGTTTCCCGGCTCCTGAAAAGGCGAAAGAGCCAATACCCGAACCAGAACCAGAGATGGCTCCGGTAGTTACAGGATTAAATGGCTCATATGATCCGAATACACAAATTGTGTCGCTGAATTGGAATGGTATAGAAGATAGTAATGTTCAGTATCGTCTGTACCGTAAAGAATCTTCCGAGGCAGATTTTAGAATAGTTGTGGAAGCTACATCATCAAGTGGTGTAGAGGATTTCGACACGATCGAAGGACTTTCTTACGAATATTACGTTACAGCATTTCTCGCAGATGATAACGTGGAATCAGAGAAATCTAATATTGTTCAGATCGTGACCGCGCCTGAAGAACCTATCGAGGAGCTTCCCGAGCTCCCAGACTTTGATCAACAACCAGATAACGGTAACGGAAACGAGAATGGCAATGGGAACGGACACGGTAATGGAAATGAGAACGGCAACGGTAATGGTAATGGAAACGGGAACGGCAACGGCAACGGCAACGGTAATGGACACGGCAATGGACACGGCAATGGACACGGCAATGGGAATGGTGGTCCTGGCGTCGAAACGCCACCTGTGAATGAGGGTGAAATCATTCCACCCGCTGAGGAGGTAACTCCTGTTGATCCGGAAGGAGGAGGTGTTGGGGAAACGACATCTCAAGATCGAGGCCGTGATACTACTATAGGTGATTACGTAATTCCAGAGACGACATCTCCATAAGAGGAAGTTTAATAAGTTATCTTTTTAACTCGCACTATCAGTAATATGATATGCAAATAGTGACACATGATCCTGACGGTAAGATTTCCGTCAGGATTTTTTCTTTTCAGAGTAGGACATATGGTGGTATGCTGTATAATTAAGCTATAAAAGATGACTTTTTGAACAACCTCTAAAAGAGGCGGTTTGAATAGTATGGCTCTTTTTTGAGTGTGAATCACATATGTGATAAGCTGTAGCTAACATAGTTGGAGAGGGAAATTTCCATGAAACGTAAATTTGGAGATCGTGCGAACTGGCGAAGAATCTCACGCCGCCGCTTTACCTGCCGGTATGTAGAATCCGACAGGTTTACAGGCTATATTACGTTGTATACCATTTATAATCTGAAGGAACCGCTATGGAAAACGTATGGCAAACACACGTGTCGGATTGCTGATAAGGGATATTCTTGGCTACAATATTATCCAAAGAACAGTCATTATATTGTCACTGCTATGTTTGATGAGCGAGAAGAAATTATTCAATGGTATATTGATACATGCAAAATACAAGGAGTTACCGATCAAGGCGTACCTTGGTTTGATGATTTGTATTTAGATGTTGTCGTGCTTCGAAATGGTGAAGTATTCCTTCTAGATGAAGACGAGTTGGATGATGCATTGCGACGAAAAGATATTACAGAAGAGGATTATCGATTAGCTGTATCAACAGCAAAGAACCTATTGGATGAGATTGATAATCAGAAATTCCCTTACTTCTTGATGTCATTAGAACATCGTAAACAATTGTTTGAGAACGATGAGTTCAGGAGGAATTCATGATTCGGAATCATAGTAGAAATATGAATGGGTTCAAGAGGATTGTTATCACGATTGCCGTAATCTTCTTCTTGATTCTAATGTGGTCAGGCTATGCATTATGGAAGATTAATTCTGTGCAATCATCTGATGCGAGTCAATCTGCGGAAGTTGGTATCATCCTTGGTTCTTCTATGTGGGGCGATGTGCCGAGCCCTAGTCTTAAGGAAAGACTGGATCATGGACTAAAGCAGTATAATGAAGGTAAGTTTGATTGGTTTATCGTAAGTGGGGGACTGGACCAGCCTGAATTCAATTTCACTGAAGCTGAAGGTATGCGCCAATATTTACTAGATCATGGTGTATCCGATGAAGTCATTATGATGGAGAATGAGGCAACGAGTACATTGGAGAATTTGAAATTTAGCCAACTAATTATGAATCAGCATGGATGGTCCTCAGCAATCATTATTACACATACATACCATGGGATGCGTGCATTCGAAATAGCAGAACATTTGGATTACGCTCATCCTTTACTGTCAACGACGGATTCGAAGGTTCTTTCGATGTCTTATCATAAGAGCAGAGAGATTCTGGCATATTCAAAGTGGAAGCTAGATGAATGTTTGTTAAAGCTTGGGTTTAAATCGTTGAAATCTGTTAATAACCCCAAGTAAAGTAGAATACATTGAATAGAGATATCATCCCAGTAGATAATGAGGTGATGGATGCATGAGCGGGCGTGTCGTCGCATCAAACGGCAAGGCTGATGGCAGACCATCTAGACAAATCAATGTTGTTTTACGTAGCCAGGATGCACCTGTGCTGACTAAAGTGGTGTCTGATCGCGAGAACCCCAAGGTTCCAAAAGTAACCCCTGAACAAGGGTTATACCAAGAAATTCAGCGAGATCTGGAACAACTTGTGGGTTTGGATAACATCAAAGAGTTGGTTTTTGAAATTTTTGCGTTGCTTCAGGTGGCGGTTATGCGTGCAGATGCGGGATTGGCAAGTGGTTCTCAAGTCTATCATATGATTTTTAAAGGGAACCCCGGAACAGGAAAGACAACCGTTGCGAGAATTATAGCTAAACTATTTCAGAAGATGGGTGTGCTAACTAAAGGGCATTTAATTGAAGTTGAGCGTGCGGATTTAGTTGGTGAATACATTGGTCATACGGCTCAGAAGACGAGAGATCTCGTGAAAAAGGCTTTAGGTGGCATTCTTTTTATTGATGAGGCGTATAGCTTGGCTCGTGGCGGGGAAAAGGACTTCGGTAAAGAGGCGATCGATACATTAGTAAAATCAATGGAAGACCAAAAGAACCAATTTATTCTTATCCTTGCTGGATATTGCGATGAGATGGATACCTTTTTGCAGACCAATCCTGGGCTTCCTTCGAGATTCCCAATACAGGTCGATTTCTCTGATTATACGGTGGATCAACTCATTCAAATCTCAGAACTTATGGCAAAAGATAGAGATTATATTCTAATGCCACAGGCGATACTAAAATTAAGGCAACATATTGTACTAGAGAAGACGGAAGGTTTACATGCGTTTAGTAATGCAAGATATGTTCGTAATATGATTGAGAAGTCGATTCGCAATCATGCTGTAAGGCTTTTGAATCAATATGAGAACAGTAACCCAGGCAAGCAAGAGTTGATGACTTTACGTACGGAAGATTTCAGGTTCAATCTATGATTTAGCAGATAAAGGGGCAATTAAATTTATGGCAAACACCATCACGTTTGATACAGAAGCGGAAATACAAGCACGTGCAGTCCTAGTAAGTCTAGTGACAGATGAGGTAAAAAGAAAAGGAATCGACCCAGAGCATTCTTTACATGAATTAATTCAATTAGCCGAAACAGCAGGTGTAGAAGTGGTGGATTCCCTAAGTCAGAATCTTGCCAAAAAGGATCCTAAATTTTTCATTGGTAAAGGTAAAGTAGATGAACTTCGGATGATTATGGAGGAGAATGACGCCAATACAGCTATATTTGACCATGAGCTATCCGGAGCACAGGTTCGGCATTTAGAAGAAATGTTAGATGCTAAAATTATCGACAGGACGCAGTTGATCCTTGATATTTTTGCCCAAAGAGCGAATACGCGTGAGGGTATTATTCAGGTTGAACTGGCACAGTTAACTTATCTACTGCCACGTCTATCCGGGCAGGGTCAGAATCTTTCACGTCTAGGTGGCGGTATTGGGACTAGAGGGCCGGGAGAAAGTAAACTAGAAACGGACAGACGCCATATACGAGGTCGTGTAGATGATTTGAAGCATCAATTAGATGAGATTACCCGTCATCGCAAGCTGTATCGCGAACGTAGAAAGAAAAGTGAAGTGGTTCAAGTCGCACTTGTTGGTTATACGAATGCGGGTAAATCTACCTTGCTCAAACAATTAACGGATGCTGACGTATATATTCAAGATCAATTGTTCGCTACTTTAGATCCTACCTCACGTGTGTTAGAATTACCTACTGGTAAGGAAGTCGTACTTACGGATACTGTAGGATTCATTCAGAATTTACCCCATGACCTGATTGCAGCGTTTCGTTCTACGTTGGAGGAAGTGAATGAGGCAACATTGATCCTTCATGTGGTGGATGCGTCATCCGATATGAGAGAAGATCAGATGGCTGTCGTTCAATCTATCCTTGAAGATTTAGGGGCATCGAACAAACCACAAATCGTTCTCTATAATAAGAAGGATGCTTGTACACCGGAACAACTGCAAATGCTGAATTCGGGTGAAGGGTATTTAAAGATTAGTGCGTTCGATGAAACGGATTTATTAGCGATACGTGATGCGATTCAGACGACTCTGAAGGGGGATACTTTAACTTTTCGTATTCCTGCAAATCGTGGAGATATAGTGTCACTCTTGTATCGTGTTGGTGAGGTCACTGATCAGGAGTTCGATGGTAGTGATTCACTCTATACGGTTCTGCTTCATAAGGCCGATTATGAGAGAGAAGGCTATTTGCTACAAGAATATATTGAGACATTAAAGTGAAGTAACTAGAAGAGAATGAAGACAGCAAGGGAGAATTGAAAAGAAATGGCAAGATTTACGGAAGAATTGGAACAGTATATGATTTCGGTGGAAGAACAGATTAAAGATCAGGTGCAAGCAGTTGATCGCATAGTGGATTTGAATCAGTGGAAAGTGATTGATGCATTCCAAACCCATAAAGTCAGCGATTATCATTTCGCTGGCTCTACAGGTTATGCCTATAATGATCGTGGTCGCGAAGTTTTAGATTTAGTATATGCAGATGTATTTGGGGCTGAAGCAGCACTTGTTCGGCCTCATTTTGCATCGGGTACTCATACTATTTCGACAGCTTTATTTGGTGTGTTGCGCCCAGGTGATGAATTATTTTATATTACAGGACGGCCTTATGATACGCTTCATAAGGTTATAGGTGCAGCGGGCGATGGTTTGGGTTCCTTATTAGATTTCGGGATTACATATAGAGAAGCCGCATTGTTAGAGGATGAGAGTGTGGATTGGGATGCTGTTGAGAAAGGGATAACAGCATCAACCAAAGTGATTGGAATCCAACGTTCTAGGGGATATGATTGGCGTGCCTCATTCTCGGTGGAGCAAATTGGGGAAATGGTTCGACGTGTCAAGGCGATTAATCCAGAACTCATTGTATTTGTTGATAACTGCTATGGAGAATTTACAGAAGAATATGAACCAACAGATGTGGGTGCCGACCTAATAGCAGGATCTTTAATCAAGAACCCTGGTGGTGGCATAGCGGAGACGGGTGGATATATTTGTGGCAAGAGAGAATATGTAGATCAAGCATCTTATCGTCTGACCGCACCGGGAATTGGTAGTGAGGTAGGAGCGATGATGGGAACGACACGAGGGATTTATCAAGGCCTATTCTTGGCCCCTACTATTGTAGGACAGGCTATTAAAGGTAGTGTATTTGCTGCGGCTATGTTTGAGAAATTTGGGTTTGTTACGAAACCAGCTTGGAACGAGAAGCGAACGGATCTCATTCAGGCGATTTCTTTTACAGGACCAGAGCATTTAATCGCATTTGTTCAAGGTATTCAGCGTGCTGCAGCGGTAGATAGTTATGTCGTTCCTGAGCCATGGGAGATGCCTGGGTATGAACATCCTGTTATTATGGCTGCCGGTACATTTATTCAAGGTGGAAGCTTGGAATTATCAGCAGATGCACCTATTAGAGAACCTTATATTGCTTATATGCAGGGTGGATTGACCTACGCTCATGTGAAGTACGGGGTGCTTAAGGCACTACAAATGATGATCGATAAAAAACTTGTGTGAGCTTACCTGACATTCTATTGACACTAGAAAATGCGGTATGTAGAATGATAGATATTAGATCACTGGAAGGTTGATGAATCATGGGTGATGATATTCGTAGGAATATGGCATTATTCCCAATTGGTATCGTAATGAAACTGACTGATTTATCTGCACGACAGATTCGTTACTATGAAGAACATGAATTGATCGTTCCAGCTCGCACAGCTGGTAATCAACGGTTGTTTTCTTTTAATGACGTGGGAAGATTGCTTGAGATTAAGGCGCTTATTGAGAAAGGTGTTAATATCGCGGGCATGAAGCAAGTCATGAAGCCCTTTACGAAGGAATCTGATGAGGCTACAGTCATTACACTCGATACTGGAATTAAACGTGGAGGATTATATGATTCACAACTTCATCGTGATCTTAAGCAAGAACTTTCAGAAAATAGGAGACCGGGTCGAGGCTCCTTAATTAAAGGAGAATTATCCCGATTTTTTGATAAATAATGTATAATATTCTATTTGCGAAGGGCGAGGGTACTGTGGGTTATACCAAAGAAGCAATCCTTAAAATGGCTAAGGAACAGAACGTAAGATTTATTCGTTTACAATTTACTGATTTGCTAGGATCAATCAAGAATGTGGAGATTCCTGTAAGTCAGCTCAAGAAAGCTGTAGATAACTTAATGATGTTCGACGGATCCTCGATTGAAGGTTACGCGCGGATTGAAGAATCAGATATGTATTTATATCCCGATCTTGATACTTGGGTGGTATTCCCATGGGTAGCGGAAGAGCGTGTTGCTCGTTTAATTTGTGACATCTATATGCCTGACGGAACTCCATTTGCTGGGGACCCACGTGGTATCTTGAAACGTTGTTTGAGAGAAGCGGAAGAAATGGGTTATTCGTCCATGAAAGTGGGTCCAGAACCTGAATTTTTCTTATTCAAAACAGATGCACAAGGTAATCCAACGATGGAGCTAAATGATAAAGCTGGATATTTCGATCTTGCACCTTTGGATCTTGGTGAGAACTGTCGACGTGAGATCGTTCTAACTCTTGAAGAAATGGGCTTCGAAGTTGAAGCATCACATCATGAAGTTGCGCCTGGACAACATGAGATTGACTTCAAATACGAAGATGCTGTTAAAGCCGCTGATCAGATTCAGACGTTTAAACTGGTCGTCAAGACGATCGCGCGCGAACATGGGCTTCATGCAACCTTTATGCCTAAGCCGCTTTATGGAGTGAGTGGATCGGGTATGCACTGTCACCAATCTCTATTCAATGGCAAAGAGAATGCATTCTACGATGAGACAGATGAATTAGGGTTGAGCAGTACAGCACGTTATTATATGGCAGGTATTCTAAAGCATGCACGTGCTTTTGCAGCCATCACCAACTCAACTGTGAATTCATATAAACGTCTTGTACCTGGATACGAAGCTCCGTGTTATGTAGCTTGGTCTGGTAGCAACCGTAGCCCAATGATTCGTATTCCTGCTTCACGTGGTCTTAGTACACGTGTGGAAGTACGTAACCCGGATCCAGCAGCTAATCCATATCTAGCTCTTGCTGTTATGTTGAAAGCTGGACTGGACGGAATCAAGAATGAGCTTGAATTGCCTGCTCCAGTTGACCGTAATATATATGTCATGTCAGAAGAAGAGCGGATTGAAGAGGGTATTCCAAGCCTACCAGCAGATTTGAAGGAAGCTTTGAATGAGATGATCCGCAGTGAAGTGATTACCTCGGCGCTCGGAGATCACGCCCTTGCTTACTTCTATGAGTTGAAAGAAATTGAGTGGGATATGTACCGCACACGAGTTCATCAATGGGAACTTGATCAATATATGACGATGTACTAATCCGTGAAACCCTTGAGGCTCTAAGCTTCGGGGGTTTTTATTTTGGGGGCATATGGTGGGGATTGTCCTTACGATCGCTGTTGCCCTCTGATTTCTTGATTATATACCGCTATAGCGGTTGAAATCAGAGGGCAAAGCATAGGCTTCCGAAGTAGCTTTCCAACGGAAAGCTTGTTGGCGAACGCTATCGCTTCTTCAGGACAATTCCGTCATCTTTGCTGCTTCGTACTTCTCCACTTCACCCGACCCAATCCCACTTATTAGGAACTTAAGACCGCGGAATCAGCAGGAGACATTCTTCCTACCTACTTGTTGAGGTGGTTGTCATATTCCTGCGAAAGCGCAGGCTTTATACCACACGTCAGTTAGTGTTGTTCTATAGCGCGATAGTAAGTAGTCAAGTGATGATTGTAGTGTTGAGCCATTTTCTATGTAGAAACTCTGGAGATGAAACGTATGTTCTGTTTTCTGGTAAAAAGAAAAGCCCATAAGGGCGAGATTATATTTGAACGTGATTAATATTATGTTGAACTACCTATCCGAGAATTCATTTGTTTCAGTTCTTCTAATACTTGACTTAATATTTGATCGCTCATTGTGTATCTCCTGAAATAAGTGATCCCCATCAGCTAGGGTATTTGCTAGCTCATGCTTATAAAGTTAATAAAGGAACAGTGTGGGTGTGAGCAATTTGCGAATTTGACTGAAGGAGACTTATTAAGGAAAAAGAAAAGGTGCATATCTGATCTAACCCGCCTAATCCTACTCGTTAATCACCAGACCTAATAAGCCTGCAAATACATAAGCTTGTTCTTTAGAAATAATGCAATTCTTTAAATCCTCTAGGTTGATACTTAAGGAAGAAAACTCACAGGTGCTGAAGTCTATTCCTTTATGCTTTGAGCCAGAGAATTGAGATTGATCAAGATTAGATCTGTGAAAATTCACATGTTCTAAAGTAGAATAACAATAATCTGAGCTAGAAAGGGAGCAGTCTTCCATGTTAACCGATTTCATATTGGAAAAACGGAAATTTGCAAAATCCCCTAAGCAGTGTTGAAATAGAACGTTTCGAAGTGTAGTTTCTGATAAATCTAATCCAATGAGTTTACAATTTCTGAATTCTGTTCTGTGTATGCTTGCATTGCTGAAATCTGTATTAGAAAGATCACAGTTATCAAAGATGACGTCGGTCAGTTCGAGGTACATGAATGATGATTGAGAAAAGTCTACATTTCTAAAAATAACCTCATCGAATGTCACTCGCTGAAGCGTTTTACTATCTAAAGAGCAATCCTGGAACACACCTCGTTCGATACAATCCTCGGATTGTATATCTAATGATAGAGAGGGGAGGTCCGTCATTGCTTGAGATATTTTAGGTAATTCAATTTTTAAAGTTTTCTTCTTACTCATATGTTAAATTCTCCTTATACAAAGAAAAGGATACAGCGCATGATAAGCAACCGTATCCTTTTCTAATAGTTATCATGATTAATAATGGCAATGTACGAGTTCAGTGAATGTCACGGAAGAGACCAACAACTTTACCAAGGATCGTAACATGATTCAAACGTAAAGGTGGATATGTTGGATTCTCCGGTTGAAGCCTAATATGGTCTTTCTCTTTGTAAAAAGTCTTGACCGTGGCTTCATCTTCTTCAGTCATGGCAACGACGATATCACCATTATTAGCCGTTTGCTGTTGGCGAACAATGACCATATCCCCATCATGTATTCCGACTTCAATCATACTATCACCCATTACGTTGAGCATGAATACCTTCTCATCACCTACAAAATGTTGTGGTAGAGGGAAATAATCTTCTATATTCTCTGTTGCCGTAATGGGAACACCCGCAGTCACCTTCCCAACAACGGGAACACGAGCTACAGTATGACTAAACTGATGTTGGTTCTCGGAATCATCCTGACCTAATATTTCAATTGCGCGCGGTTTAGTTGGATCCCTCCGAATAAGACCTTTCTTCTCTAGACGGTCCAAGTGTCCATGAACAGTTGAACTAGAAGCTAATCCAACCGCTTCTCCGATCTCCCGCACAGATGGTGGATATCCCTTAGTGCGTACTTCGCTACGTATGAATTCTATTATTGCTTGTTGTCGGCTAGATACCTTAGACATATTGTTCCACCTCATTAAAGTTACTTTGTGAAATTATAACATAGAACTACCGTTCGCACAAACGTAGGTTCTAAACTTTTCAGAACATTTGTTCTAAAAAGTGTTGAACAAAACAAGTGTTCGTGTTATAGTAATTTTAATAACAAGAACAAACGTTTGGGAGATGAGTTTATTATGTTGAGATACAGTACTTATGAGAGTATTTACAAAACTACGAATGAAAGAAACACACATACATATTTATGGAGAGATCGGGTGAAATCGATAGTACCACGTTCATTTGTTAAGATATCAATTTGGCTGTTACTAATAGTAGCTGTAGGTTCCTCTGGAATGATTCAGGCCTTTGCTAATTCTGCTGAGGAAGAGCGAGTCGAGAAGAATGTTATCGTACTGTATGGAGATACACTTTGGAGTGTTGCTGTTCAAGAGAAACCAACGAATATGGATACACGGGTTTATATTAAAAAACTGAAACAATTAAATGGATTAACGAGTGGTAATATCATGGCTGGAGAGGTACTGAAGCTGCCCGTATATTAAATATTATTACATCTATAGAGCTTGGTGGGGTGAACTCCTTGACAAGCTCTTTTTATCATGTCAAAGTTAATACTGATATTTATGAATGGAGGACAGTTTTATGGATATTGACAACGTGATAGAACGGATTAACGAACTTGCCCGTAAGAAGAAAACTGAGGGTCTAACGGAGGATGAATTGCAAGAACGGGTTGCTCTTCGTGAGATGTACCTTCAGAACATTCGTAGAAATGTTCGAGATCAATTGGATTCCATTGAATTCGTAGAGGAAGACACGGAATCGGTAAAGGATAGATTACAATAATCCACATCATTAGGAGGCTAAAGTATGTCACGTTCTTGGGAGAGAATGGTTCAAAAAAATCGAACAGAGCTTAATAAGCAACGCAAGAAACAAGGTCAATCAGGTATGATTAAGCATGGTGTCATCGTGAACGGCGATACATATAAAGGGCGTAAATATGTGTTTCCTATTGTTCTGATCATGTTAGCTATATTATATGCACTTCTTGGATGGGCATCGAGTACATTGCCCGAACAAGAACAAACAGCAACTACTAGTCCTGTAATGACATGGGTTGTCACGATCGCTTATATCGCATTGGCGGTCATACTTTACTTGAGACGTCCTTACTTACAAGTAAATAAAGATAATTTACAAACGACAAAGCTAAGTCGAGTTCGTACATTAACTGCATCCAGTATAGCTAAAATTAAAGTTAATAGGGGATCGGTTGTCATTGAGCCGAAAGCTAAGGGAGCTAATTGGGTGTTCACTCGTCTAATTAATCGGTACGATACTAAGGCGATGGGTGAAGGTTTGGAACGATTTGCGAAGGATAACAATATTCCTATTGAAAAGTAATGGGTGAGGGAGAGAGTTAGAGATATGTCGATAAAAGCTGTTATTTTTGACTTGGATGATACTCTGTTGTGGGATGAACGCAGTGTGTTGGAGTCTTTTGAAGCTACATGTAAGAGGGCTGCTGAGGTTTCAGGCATCGATCATGTTGCGCTTGAAGAAGCCGTTCGAAGTGAAGCGAGGGCATTATATGAATCGTATGATACATTTCCTTTCACTACTAAGATCGGTATCAATCCTTTTGAAGGGCTGTGGGCGAATTTTACTGCAGGGGAACAATCTGAATTTCGACAGTTAGAACAAATAGTTAAGGTGTACCGTAAAGATGCATGGCAACGTGGTCTTTTGAAAATGGGTATAGATGATGACAATTTAGCTCTTGAACTTTCTGACCAATTCGCTGCAGAAAGACGTTCTCGTCCGCATGTGTATGACGAAACATTTCATGTGCTTAAGGAATTGCGCGGACAAGTGAAATTGCTTCTACTAACGAATGGTTGTCCGGCATTGCAACAAGAGAAGCTGGATGGGGTTCCGGAGTTGGCTCCTTATTTTGATGGAATTGTGATTTCTGGAAGCTTTGGTATAGGTAAGCCCGATGTGTCTATATTTAATCACGCGTTATCTATACTTGAAGTGAACAATGACGAAGCGCTCATGGTAGGCGATAAATTAACGACAGATATCCGTGGCGGCCTTGCAGCTGGCATCCAAACAGTATGGATCAATCGTACAGACCGACCGACAGATCCTGAGATTACACCAGACTTTGAGATAGAGCATTTGTCAGAGTTGCATAAGATTATTGAGAGACTCTCATAAATCGACACAAAAAGCCTTTTCCCTGCTTCAACAGCAGACGAAGAGGCTTTTTTATGTTAATATGATTAATGTCACAACATCTTGAAATGTAGTGAAATGAGCTTATTTAATTATATTTTGAAAGGTTGGGAGCATGTGAGATTAAGCAATCGAATCAGCTTGGTAGTTATTATTATGTCTTTCATAGTCATCATAGGCTGCAATAGTGAAGGAAGTAATCGCAAGGGAATGAATATGGGGAACGATGATTCATTTATGCCTATTCTAGTTGAATTAAGCATTCAAGCTGAACAGGTTAAAGTGAATGACAAGGTTATGATTGAGGTTCTAGTGACGCAAAATGATAAAAATGTAACGGATGCAGATAAAGTATTAATAGAATTCGTTCCTTCAACTGAAGGTGGTATACATACTGAACTTGAAGCTACACATGCAGGTGAAGGCAAATATGTATTGGAGACAAGCTTGGATCAAGCAGATACATATAACGTCATCTCTCATGTCACGGTTGGGGCTATGCATTCGATGCCTAAGAAAGAATTAGTGGTTACTGAATAAGGTCGAAATATTTTAACTGAGATTGAATAACCCTGTTTTCCATTATTGGAGAATGGGGTTTTGCGCAAATTATAATGATTATTATGGTTAAGCTAAAGTAGATTGAAACTATATGGAAACACGGACGATTCTCGTAATTATGATGTATTCATTCGTGTTTAGATAAATGATGATGTTGCATATGGATGTTAACAAAACTCCGTGTTTTCCTTTTATAATGAGAGCTATTCTGTTAAACTAATAATTAATGTTTCAGTGGGAGGGATTCGAGTTGAGTATAAAGAACTTAGAAGAATCATTAAAAGAACGGATATTCATTATGGATGGTGCAATGGGGACCATGATTCAGCAGCTTGATCTTTCACCAGAGGATTTCGGTGGAGAAGAGTTAGATGGTTGTAACGAGATGCTAGTTCTTACAAGACCGGATGCGATTCAAGAAATCCATGAATCATATTTAGATGCTGGTGCAGATATGATCTCGACCAATACATTTGGTGCAACATCCGTTGTACTTGCTGATTATGATATACCTGAGAAGTCCCGTGAAATCAATTTAAAGGCAGCTGAGCTAGCTCGTGTAGCAGCTGATAAATATAGTACAGATCTTAAACCACGCTATGTCATCGGGGCTATGGGCCCTACAACGAAGACGTTGTCTGTCACAGGTGGAGTTACATTTAAGGAATTGGTAGCAACGTATGAGGAACAAGCACTTGCTTTGATCGAAGGTGGCGTTGACTTGCTTCTATTGGAGACGAGTCAAGACACATTGAATGTGAAGGCAGGTAGTATTGGTATTCGTCAAGCTTTTGAACAAAGTGGTGTGACGCTTCCGATCATGATTTCGGGTACGATTGAACCGATGGGAACGACATTAGCTGGACAGAATATTGAGTCATTCTACATATCACTTGAGCATTTAAATCCGATATCAGTTGGACTCAACTGCGCGACTGGACCAGAATTTATGAGAGATCATATTCGCTCATTAGCTGCAATCTCCAAGTCAGCTGTTAGCTGTTATCCAAATGCTGGGTTACCAGATGAAGATGGGAATTACCATGAATCACCAGAATCACTTTCTAAGAAAATGGTCGCTTTCGCTGAACAAGGATGGTTAAATATCGCGGGCGGATGCTGTGGTACGACACCAGATCACATTCGTGCTATGGCCGAGGCACTTTCGAAATATGAGCCTCGTCGTGAATATGGAGATCACCCACCTGCAATATCTGGGGTAGATGCTGTATTTGTAGAACCAGATAATCGTCCGATTATGATTGGAGAGCGTACGAATATTTCAGGATCGCGTAAATTTAAACGTTTGATTAAAGAAGGAAAGTTTGATGAAGCATCTGAAATTGCTCGTTCTCAAGTTAAAGGAGCAGCTCAGATTATTGACATTAACCTCCAAGATACGGATATCGATGAAGAGTATGCGGTGCATAACTTCTTGCCTTTGGTTGCTAAGAAAGTAAAAGTCCCTCTAATGATTGACTCAACGTATGATCATATTATTGAGTTAGGACTTCAGTATTCCCAAGGTAAAGCGATAATTAACTCCATTAACCTTGAAGATGGTGAATCAAAATTCGAGAACGTTGTGCCACTTATACATCGTTATGGTGCCGCTGTGGTGTGTATCCTAATTGATGAGACTGGACAAGCGGTCACTCGTGAAGCCAAGCTTGGAGTGGCTAGCCGTTCGTATGATCTTCTTGTAAATAAATATGGGTTGAATCCAGAAGATATTATATTCGATCCTAACATGTTCCCAGTTGGTTCAGGTGACCCTCAGTATATTGGTTCAGCTGTGGAGACGATTGAAGGGATCAGATTGATTAAGGAAAAGTTCCCTAAGGTGAAAACGATTCTGGGACTAAGTAATATATCCTTCGGATTGCCAGAGTCAGGTCGAGAAGTGCTTAATTCTGTGTATTTGTACGAATGTACGAAAGCAGGACTTGATTACGCCATCGTGAATACGGAAAAGCTAGAGAGATATGCTTCGATCCCAGCGGAAGAGCGTCGTCTCGCGGAAGCCCTTATATTTAATACGAATGATGAGACGTTGGCTGAATTTGTAGCGGCGTTTCGTGAGAAGAAAGTGGAGAAGAAAGAGAAGATATCTAGTCTATCGCTAGAAGAACGTCTCTCTTCTTATGTAGTTGAAGGTACGAAAGAAGGACTAATTCCTGATTTGGTTGAGGCGTTGAAAAAATATTCTGCGCTTGAGGTCATCAATGGTCCGCTAATGGTAGGTATGGCTGAGGTCGGTAGACTCTTTAATAATAATGAGCTCATCGTAGCTGAAGTATTGCAGAGCGCTGAAGTTATGAAAGCCTCAGTCACCTATCTTGAAGGTTTCATGGAGAAGAACGAGAGTAGTATAAAAGGGAAAATCATGTTAGCAACCGTAAAAGGTGATGTACATGACATCGGTAAGAACTTAGTCGAGATTATACTGTCTAATAACGGGTACCATATTATTAACCTAGGTATAAAAGTACCGCCGGAAAAAATAATTGAAGTATATCGTGAAGAGAAAGCAGACATCATTGGATTATCAGGACTTCTCGTGAAATCCGCACAGCAAATGGTCATCACTGCTCAGGATTTGAGAACATCAGGAATTGATGTTCCAATCATGGTTGGAGGAGCAGCACTAACTCGTAAGTTTACGAAGACCCGAATCAAACCAGAGTATGACGGTATGGTTGTGTATGCTAAGGATGCGATGGATGGACTTGATATAGCGAATAGGCTCATGGATCCAATACAACGTGAAGAAATGCGAGTGAAGATGCAAGAAGAGCTTGAGGCTTTTCTCGAATCAAAACTTGAAGAGAAAGCACTACCGGTGTTGACACGAGCTATGAAGTCGAACATTGCGACCGATAACCCAGTGTTAATTCCGCCTGATACCGATCGCCACGTTCTACGTAACTATCCAATCTCCCATATCATGCCTTATGTGAATATGCAGATGTTGATGGGCCACCATCTAGGATTACGCGGATCAGTGGAGCAATTGCTTGCGGAGGGCAATGAGAAGGCAGTTGCGTTAAAAGAAACAGTAGACGCAATTATGAATGAAGCGGTGCAAGACGCTATTATTCAGGCACATGCAATATATCGTTTCTTCCCAGCACAATCTCAAGGAAATGATATTTTGGTCTATGATCCAGAGGATCACACAAAGGTGCTACAAAGATTTTCATTCCCTCGTCAGAGAGTGGAGCCATATCTATGTCTTTCGGATTTCCTGAAATCAGTGGATAGCGGGGTTATGGATTATGTAGGATTCTTGATTGTAACTGCGGGGCATGGCGTGTCGGAGTTATCTGGACAATGGAAGGATAATGGGGACTATCTAAGATCTCACGTGTTGCAGTCGGTTGCCCTTGAGACAGCTGAAGGATTGGCTGAACGTATTCACCATATGATGCGTGATTCATGGGGGTTCCCTGATCCAGAAGATATGACAATGAAGAAGCGACATGGTGCCCGGTATCAAGGGATTAGAGTATCCTTTGGTTATCCAGCTTGTCCTGATCTAGAGTTACAAGGACCATTATTTGAACTATTACAACCTGGGGATGTTGGAATTGAGTTAACTGAAGGATTTATGATGGAACCAGAAGCATCTGTATCAGCGATGGTATTTAGTCATCCTCAAGCCCAATACTTCAATGTTGAAAAAGCTTAGAGTGTGAATTCAAAAAGTGAGCTTTTTGAACAACCTCTTAGAGTTGGATTAGTTACGCTAGCTCATACTAGTCATAAGATCCTTCGATAATACGAGGGATCTTATGCTGAGTTATTGGAAGGAGAACGTGGGCAAGATGGAATTATTATTTCTAGGTACGAATGCGGGTGTACCAACGCTACAACGGAATGTGACTTCGATTGCTCTACGTCTATTCGAGGAGAGAGGTTGCTTCTGGCTATTTGATTGTGGTGAGGCTACCCAGCATCAGATTCTCAGGTCATCGTTAAAGCTCAGTAAGCTTGAGAAAATTTTTATTACTCATTTACATGGTGATCATATATTCGGTCTGCTTGGACTGCTCGCAAGCCGAAGTAATCAAGGTGGAGTATCCCCATTAACGGTGTATGGACCTCATGGAATAAAGGAGTTTATAGAAACCTCGATGAAGCTGAGTCAATCTCGGATGGATTATATATTAGAAGTCGTGGAGCATGACGGTGGGTTGATCTTTGAAGATAAGACATTCGCTGTTCATTCTGAACTACTAGAGCATCGGATCGATAGCTATGGGTACAGAGTGATTGAGAAGGACCGAACAGGTACACTTAATCTGGCCTTATTGAAATCATACGGAGTCAAACCAGGGCCTATATATGGTAAGATTAAACGTGGAGAGAGTATTGAACTTGAGAACGGTCAAGTTATAAGATCAGAAGATGTGTTGGGACTTCCTAAAAAGGGCAAGATTGTAACTATACTAGGGGACACGAGACCTTGTCCTGCTGTTGTTACACTTGCTAAGGATGCGGATATGTTGGTCCATGAATCCACATACCTTCATGAGATGGCAGATACTGCTCATGATTATTACCATAGCACTGCAGTTCAAGCTGCTGAAGCTGCACAGCAAGCGGTAGCGAAGCAGATGGTCCTAACCCATTTCAGCTCCCGTTATAAAGACATGGAGCAGTTGGGTCAGTTGCTAAAAGAGGCCCAGTCTATTTTTCCAAATACGTTATTGGCAGAGGAATTTACCATTATTCCTATTCAGCATAATCAATAATTGTGGTGGGAAATCAACGATTAGAAATGAATTATTTTCCGGGAAAGCGCAGGAAATGACATAGGATTCTATAATAACGGTACAATATCGATCGTCTCTTCGATTAAATGTGACGAATGACGAGCGGAAATGATTACAAATGACGGTTTTTCAAGTGAAGAACGACAGAGCTTGACAAACTATTATATGATATAAAGTGATTGTACTCTCTATTTTGAAAGGAAGTGCATGGGCAATGACAATCTGCAAAGGTCTATTAATAGATTTAGATGGGACGTTGTATCATGGACAACATATGATCTCGGGTGCTGACGTTCTAATCAGTCAATTAAAAGCTAATCATATTCCCTATTTGTTTGTAACGAATAATTCGACACGTACACCAGAGGATGTAGCGGTCTTATTAAATGGCATGGGTATTCAAGCTGAACCTAACGAAGTGTGTACGTCATCACAAGCTACCGCTAAGTATATAGCTGAACGATCTCCAGGTGCCCGCGTTGCCATAATAGGTGAAAATGGATTACGTCAGGCAATCATGCGGGCGGGATTACTAGAAGTTGATCAGAATCCAGAATATGTCGTGCAAGGACTTGATAGAACATTCTCATATGACACGTTAACATCGGCAGTTCAATGGATTAGTGAGGGAGCCCAGTTTATTGTTACGAACCCCGATCTACGTCTACCTTCCGATGTAGGAGTTATTCCAGGTGCGGGAACAATTGCCGCAGCTATTGAAGCGGGAACGGGTGTGAAGCCACTCGTTATTGGTAAGCCAGCTAGCCATTTGATGAACTATGCGATGGATGTACTAGGTATGGAACCTTCTGAAGTTACCGTGATTGGTGACAATATGCGGACTGATATTTCCGCTGGAGCAGCGGCTGGTTGTGAAACGATACTTGTTCTAACGGGGATTACAACAGAAGCGAGTCTACAGGCGGATATTCGTATGGCCGGAATTGAACCTAATATGATTTGTAATGATCTTCATGAACTTCTTCATCAATTATGTGGTTTACACAACTCTCATTAGAAAGAGGCGAATGACAGATGCCTGAAATGCCTGAATTAGAAAATTATCGGAAGTTGATTTCCGAGAAAATATTGGATGCTCCTATTATTAACGTAACAGTGAATAAGAAGAATACTGTTAATTTGGATGTAGATACTCTTGTTTCGGAACTGGAAAGTACCAAGGTTATTTTTGTAGAACGACGTGGGAAATTTCTGAACTTTCATTTAGATAATGGTCGGAGATTGTTAGTGAATCTTATGGTAGGTGGGTATATACAATATGGTAAGCAAGGGGAATCGTCAGATCGCAATGCGGAGGTAGAAATTGGATTTGGCGAATTTACACTGTATTTCATGTTGCCTCGTTCAGGTTATATTCATTTGTTATCTGCGAAGGAAGTTGGTGAAGTATTGAGTCAACTTGGTCCAGAACTAAGTGATCGTAGGATGGGAATGGATCGCTTTGTTAACATGGTGAAAGTTCGCCGTGGAGCATTGAAAACATTATTGGTAAATCAAAGTGTGATTGCAGGAATCGGCAATCGTTATGCCGATGAAATTTCTTTTGAAGCCAAATTATTACCATCAACTAAAGTTCAAGATCTTGAGACATCGGCAATCGAGAGATTGTACCATAGTATGAAATTAATATTGAATCATGCTGTGGAGTCTGGTGGTTCTATTAATAAACCATTTGCGAATGAAGATGTACACACGGGAAGTTACAAACTGCAAGTATATAACCGTGAGGGTGAACGATGCAGTCAATGTGATGGAGTCATAGATAAAGTGGAGTTGAATGGGCGAAAAACTTTCTTTTGTCCGACTTGTCAGCATGAACAATGATGTTGAAATTCACTTGTTCTTAGATGATATTCGTCGTTGTCCCAAAGGATTCTCATTGGCTCGTACGGGTGAAGATTGTTTGGTGATGCTTCGTGAATGCAAAGTGAATATTCTATCACTTGATTATGAACTGGGATTCCATAGTGAAATGTGCGGTAAAGATGTGGTTATGGCTATCATTCGTGAAGGATTGTTCCCGCGGGAAGTTTATTTACATACATCCAGTTTCATTGGGAAACGTGAGATGTATCAGTTATTATATGAACATAAACCGGCTGAAATGATCCTTCATAATGGACCTATGAGTGAAGAGACATTACATGATATAGCAATGGGTGCTGACCGAATATGAGAGAACTTAATGAACTAGAAGTACGCTCACAAATGGACAGTAGAGGTAAGCCTGTCGTTGTATTCCTATACACACCTTTATGCGGAACCTGTAATGCAGTCAAAAGAATGCTTACGGTTGCTGAACATTTACTTCCTGAGGGTACGATATCAGCGGCGAATGTGAATATGATGCCCTTATTGGCTCAGGAATATAAAATTAGGAGTGTACCTGCAATGCTACTGATGGATGAAGATCGGAATGATCCACCCAATCTTCTTTACCGTATGGGTTCAGTAGAAGAATTGTTAGTAGCTATAAGGAGTGTGATGGAATGATATCTATGCAACATATTTCGCTACGAAGAGAGAATGATACCATACTGAATGATGTATCTCTCGATATAAAAAGTGGTGAGAACTGGGTCATCTTAGGTCGCAACGGCTCTGGAAAGACTACATTACTTGAGATGATGACGGGTTATCTCTTTCCTAGCCAAGGTCGAGTCGAAGTGATGGGAAATGTATACGGACAGTGTGACATTCGTGAAATACGCAAAAGTATTGGCTACATAAGTCCGTCATTGTTGGAAAGAATGTCTCTGACAGATCCGGTGTGGGAGATTGTGGCAACGGGTGCCTATGCTTACTTGCGCTTCTATGAAGCGATACCTCAAGCGGTAAAAGAGCAGTCGTATCGTCTATTAGAAGAGATGAATATTGCTCGATTAGCAGAGCATACACTGGGAACCTTGTCTCAAGGTGAACGTAAAAAGGTGTTGCTGGCCCGTTGTTTAATGGGAGATCCAAAGCTACTCATTATGGACGAGCCATGTGCAGGTCTAGATCTATATGAGCGGGAAAAGATGCTAGTGGAAGTAGACCGATTACGGAAACGTGATATTACGGTTGTGTACGTCACTCATCATGTGGAAGAGATTGTCCCACTGTTCACCCATGTTGCGCTCATAAAAGATGGTAAGTTGGTTGGAGCAGGACCTAAAGAACAAGTTCTAAATAAAGAAATGATTATGCGTACCTATGAAATTCCAGTTGAACTGGAATGGGACGGTGGACGTCCCTGGATCAAGGTAACTTCTGGAGGTTAATCCAACTTGGATGAATTTAATGTAAATGTAAGTGAAGAGGAAATACAAGAACAACAAACACGGTTTATTTGTACGGCCAATCATGGATTTGCTCCATTTGCTCAGGAAGAATTACGGCGTTTATTCGGCAGTGTTAAGAGTACCGTCCTCGTATCGGGTGAGGTATTTCTAGTTAGCGTGGCTTATACATGGAATGAAGTTGCAGCGATGATTGCCAAACAAGCTCCAATCTTCGTGCGTCATATACAGCCAGTAGATATTGAGATATCTGCTGAAGAATTGGGTAGTGGACTGAAAGAGTTGAAGGTCTATGTATTGGACAAGAAAGAGCTCCAGGGTGCAACGGTTTCACTGCAAGTTCGTAAATCTGAACATAGCCTAAGTGAAGTAAGTGCAGGTGCGCTACGAGAACAAATCTTAGAGGATTTACAAGACCTTCATGCGGAGTTCATTGTTCAGGATGCAGATTGGATTCTTTCGGTATTCGTATCGTCAGATCATATCTATGCAGGAGTGTCTCTTCCGCAGGATAATCTTTCCGATTGGAACGGTGGAGCGGTTCGCTTTCAGCGGGAAGAAGGGCAGATTTCACGTGCTAAATTTAAATTGTTGGAGGCAGAGAAGTCCTTCGGAATTGATTTCACTGCTTTTCGCCATGCACTTGACATCGGGGCTGCACCTGGAGGTTGGACCTCGTTCTTACTTGAGCGTGGCATTCATGTGACGGCTGTAGATCCTGCCAAGATGCACGAATCATTAGTCGGTCATCCGCAACTTAAGATCATGCGTAAGAATGCTTCAGAAGTACGTTTTCGTGATAACCAATTCGACCTACTAGTATGTGATATGAGCTGGAGCCCTAAACAAATGGTTAAGCTTGTGAAAGACCTGCTGTATTGTCTATCCCCAGGTGGGACGGCCATAGTGACGGTAAAGCTAATGCATAAAAAGCCGATGGCCTTAATCAAGGAAGTGATAGCTTCGCTTGAAGAAAACCAGATGCAATTACAATATGCTAAGCAACTGTTCCATAATCGGGACGAAATAACACTTCACATGATTAAATATTAATGTTGTAAAACGTTATTAATTATAGATTGTGAAAATATCACTTTACAAGTCTACATGTTTGTATTATGCTAGTTCCAAATTTAACCAAGCAATATGAATAGGGAAAGTATCCCGAAGAGTTCAAAGATAATCGGTTATCACCGTATCTTTCCTTTTCTAGATGCTTTCCTTTTTTTGTTGCGAAATGGAGGTGAAATGATGAACGAACGATCTTTACTGCGTCAGGGTCATATCGTTGGTGGAAGGTATTTAATTCAGCAAATAATTGGATCGGGAGGGATGAGTCATGTTTACTTAGCTGATGATCTGAAATTATCAGGTAAGCAATGGGCGGTGAAAGAGTGTTTCTCATCACCACAACAGTATAGCAATATTGGGGATGAAGCAGAGTTACTAACGACTTTGGGTCATCCTCGACTCCCGCGGATTGTAGATTTTTTTCCACCTAATGAGCAAGGAAATTCCTATTTGGTTATGGATTATATTCATGGAGTGACATTAGAGAAGTATTTCAATAGTCTTAATAGAAAATTGAAGAGTGACTTCATTCTACAATTAGCTGATCAAACTCTTGATGTACTTGAATATCTACATAACCATAAACCACCTATTGTATTCCGTGATCTCAAACCGTCCAATATTATGCTGACATCGCAATTGGAGTTACGTCTTATTGACTTTGGAATTGCTAGAAATTATAAACAAGAACAAGACCAGGATACTGTGAAGCTTGGAACTGTTGGTTTTGCAGCTCCTGAACAGTATGGTAGTGGTCAAAGTGATGCTAGATCTGATCTATATGGGTTAGGGGCATTGCTCCTATACCTCGCCACAGAAGGGGTCCGAAGTGAATGGAGTGAGGGGGTAGAGTCTTGTATACGCTCTGACTTTCCTAGAGATAAGATCCCGGTATTACGTAAATTGTTGCAAACATATCCTGAAGATCGTTATCCATCGGTAAGTGAGGTTAGAAAGGCTTTGATGGTAGGAGGAGCATCACGAGTTCAAGAGCAGAGACTTGAATCTGAACATAAAGGAACTTATGTTATCGCTGTAATGGGAGCGAGTGGCGGTGCAGGGACTACGCATACAGCGATCAGCATCGTTCATTACTTAGCTAGAAATTTTAATAACGTAGCCATTGTTGAATTGAATAGATATGCATCTGCATTTGCTAGAATCCAGCATATTGTTGAAGGAAATGTTTATGAGAATAAGAAAGAACATTGTTTCTCTGTAGAAGGTGTCGATTATTATCGACAGAGTACTAGAACTAATATCATTGAATTATTAGGTGAGAATTACAATTATATCGTTTTGGATTTGGGATCGTTTCAAGAGAGTGATGGACTGGAAGAATTTCTACGTGCTGATATCCCAATTATTGTAGGTTGGGGTTCAGAGTGGCGTATGCAAGATATGGAGGAGGCTATTAGTAGTTTAACACGACATCGACAGAACAAATGGGTCTATTGTATGCCTCTAGCTGAACCAGATGCAGTGAAACGTCTTCGCAAGCAGATAGATTCCATGAAAGTGTATAGTTTACCGTTGCATAAAGATCCTTTTGATATAGATGAAGAAACGGATGAAGTGCTGTCCGAAGTATTACACCGGTACATACCCATACTAAAGAAAAAGAAGAAGTTTCGCTTTGGGGTAGGTTCCCGGTGATGTTAACATATGCATGTTTATTTTCCTAACGTTTGTGGAATATCCAATATATCATAAAGCATGCGTCTTAGACGCGGAAAGGAAACATTATGGGTACAGTTGCATTTTGGAGTCCTCTTCAGGGGGGGAGTGGAAGCACGGCGCATACCGTTTCTGTTGCATCAATGATTGGTTTGGAATATCGAGCGCGGTTATTGCTAGGTCACGGGGGCGCAGTAGGTGAACGTATTGAGGGAGCGTTTCAGAGTGGGAAGGTAGTTTTAGATCATTCATTTATATCAAATAAAGATAGTGGGATGGATGCATTAGAGCGATTATGTTTAAATCGGAGACTTAACAAGGGAAATATTCGTGACTATACCATTCCTTTAATGTTTGACAGATTAGATTTTGTTGCTGGAAATGCGAAGAGGGAAGGAACGTTACCTGGTTATAGAACATCATTATTACCGACCATTCTTTCCTGTGCAAATGAATATTATGACCTAGTACTTATGGATGCTGGATGTGGGAACGAAGAACTGGATCTGAGGGGAGACGGAGCACTGTTGTCTGCTGCAGACTTGATTGTTGTTAGTCTGACACAAAATATTCAATCTCTGGAGAAGTTTTTCTCTGGTAACCAGCTACCTGCAGCAATACAGGATAAACCATATATTGTTGCGATAGGAAGATATGACGGTGATTGTTACTGTACGATTCAGAATATAAAGAAAAGATTTGGATTTAACGGCTCAATTCATGGGATTCCGTACTCAACGGGCTTACTTGATGCGTGGAATATGAAGGCCGTATTACCTTTTATACACAGAAGTCGTCATTTGAATAAACAACAACCGGCATTCTCATTCTATGAAAGCGTTAGGTCTTTATCTAGAGATATTATTGCGCAGTTAGATCTGAGTGCTTTAGTGAAAAAATCAAATTTTCATCTTCGGGATATTGTATGAAGAAAGGAGCAAGGAGCGTAGCGTAGCGTAGGCAAAAGCTAATTTAGATGCGTAGGGTGAATCATTAAGTAAGGGGTGTATATCTGTGTCGAAGATAAGGCAGCGTACTAAAAATCTTATAGTTGCCGGGCTTGTCGGGGCAATCACCATGGGGATTGTAGCCTCCGGTGGTGCAATATATATGATCAATCAACAAGCAAATGATCAAAAATTGCTCCGAGTTGAGTATGAAACTAAATTGAAAGAAGTTGAGACCTTACTTCAAGATCAACAAGCGATCATGAGAAAAGTAATAGTCACTTCAAAGCAGCTATCTGCCGGTGTGAAATTGACTGAGGAAGATCTAAAAATAATACAGATACCAGAGACGGAAGCGCCGGCCAATATAGTCCAAACTAAGGAAGACTTGATAGGTAAAATAGTAAAGCTAGATGTAGGTTTAAATACACCTTTAATTAAGTCCATGGTATTTGAAGAAGGTGCAACGCCAAATGAT
The DNA here is from genome assembly GCF_056786435.1 of Paenibacillus sp. Y916. Classification (NCBI taxonomy): domain Bacteria; kingdom Bacillati; phylum Bacillota; class Bacilli; order Caryophanales; family Paenibacillaceae; genus Paenibacillus; species Paenibacillus sp. Y916. The sequence continues at coordinate 117,241 of NZ_JBXCJA010000008.1, forward strand.
CTCCGTGTGCAAGAATACATGGTGATGGATTTACCAACAAAGATCCAAAAGGGACAGTATGTTGATGTCCGTATAGCTTTTCCTACAGGCGAAGATTTCATCGTGTTATCGAAGAAAAAAGTCAATGACGTATCTGGAACGACCATATGGTATAACGTCAATGAATCCGAAATTTTAGCCATGTCCAGCGCAACGGTTGACGCCTACCTCAATAGTGCAAAATTATATGCGACTACTTATGTAGACCCATTCATGCAGCAAAAGGCAATTGAGAACTATCCAGTGAATTTACAAGTTATTGACTTGATTCAATCAGATCCTAACGTATTGGTAAAAGCAAGTGAGCAACTGAAAAAGTCAGTTAGAAGAAACTTAGAATTGAATCTTTCCAAAATGAATGAAATTGACAAAATGAAGATAGAAAATGGCAGTGTGATATTGCAACAACCTACCAATCATATGGATCTTACTCCAAAAGAAGAGGTCGTTCAACCCAATTATATGACGGATCATCAAGTTATGACTAACTCTGAAAAGATGGATGTATTTGAACAACAACTAATTAAATAAGGAGAGGAGACTTTAAGTGAAATATGCTTTATTTGTGGGGGCATCAGACATTAGTGACTTACTTCAATATATAAGTAAAGTCATTACAAGTTCAGGTCGAAAGACACTCCTTGTCGATACTACGGTAGAAAGATTTATCTATTACGGTACACCAATCCCAGACCCGAAGATGAAACTAATCGAGTTCGGTGGGTTTGATGTATGTTCAGGCTATTCCACTTTTAGTGAATTGGAAACATCGTTATCTGATAACACTCGATATGATCATGTCATTATACACTGCAGCACTCCTAATTTTTTAAATGGAGATGATCTAACAAAGATTGAGAACAAATATGTTGCTACAACTACTGAGAAATGGAGCATTGAGAAGACTGTTGGCATATTGGAATCACTTTTTGATGAACAAAGAGAATCAAGTATCGATCTCTTTTCAAAAATCATTGTAAATAATGTTGATTCCAATATCGCAGATGATTACTTAGAAACCGTGTTATCTAATTTACCACTGGGATGGTCTGATGAACCCTTCGAACTCATCTTTGACGAAATCGATTATGCGACGAAAATCAATAATCAACATAACGGAACAATAAACATGCGCAAACTCTCTAGGAATTATAAACATGTTGTACGTCGGATTAGTAAAGAAATTACTGGTCTAGAAGCTAAGGACATGAAAGTAGCTATGAAGATTGCAATGAGGAGGTCATAGATATGGGACAAGTTGCATTTTGGAGCAATCGTCACGGACAAACGGGGAATACTGGTAATATGATCGCGGTGTCTATGTTGATCGGTATTGAGTATTTAACAAAAATACTGATAAGTCATACTCATTGGGAAATGTCTACATTAGAAAGTACATTATTAAAGGAAAGAAAGCTTAACTATGATGTGAATCAGGATTATACCAATGTAGGAATCGATGCCCTTGAGAGATTAGCTAAAAGTAATCGACTCGAGCCTACCAATGTGAAAGACTACGCTATTCCTATTTTGCGAGACAGATTAGATCTAATCGTAGGAACATCAAAGCCTTCAGAAGAAATGTACGTAGCAGTAAATGGAGTCATAGGCTCTATTCTTAATGCTGCTAAATCGTATTACGACTTATCATTCATAGACGTGAATAGTGGAACGAAGAACATGTTGACTAAATCCGTCTTGTCTATGACAGACCTAGTCGTAGTAAGCCTTAATCAAAATATCAATGTGTTGACCGAGTTCTTCAATGAAATTCCTGATTGCCTAATGGATAAGAATTATATTATCGTTCTTGGGCAATATGATAGGAAATCCAAATACACGGCGGCAAACATCAAAAGATTGTTTAAATGTGAAGCACCGATCTTCACCATTCCCCATACTTCCAGTTTTTTGGATGCTTGTAATGACAAATCAGTAGTCGAGTTTTTCTTGAGAAATAAAAATGTGAGAGCCAATCATGATAATTATTTATTCATGGTCGAAGTAAGAAAACTGGCTAAGGGAATCATGGATGCGGTCGATATTGATACGAGGATTTTTAGTGAGAAGGGGGCCTAAATAAGAAATGAGTCTAGGCTCCTTAATCAATATTTCTTTCATAATCATCATTATTTTTCTTGTAGGGATTGTTGTATTTTTTAAGCTTACGGATAACCGACAATTACGTATTGACCCCCATCAGTTAGACAAAAAATATACGATTGGTGGGATGATTGACTACATGAGAGCAGCCTTTGATGATATGACAAAGACGAATCTCGAACACTTAGGTTTGTCTGAAGAGGAGTATATCCGACGTACTAACCAAATGCTACTACTCAAAAAGTCACTCAAGGGTAGCACGCACGGGGACCTACAGGACAAGCTGTACGTGAAAGAAACGATGTTTGATTTATTTCTTAAGAACTATAGCCTGAATGAAGAGAATATTAACTGGGTTATTCCCTTTGATAATAAACGGGAGTTATCACATCAAGACAAATTTGAGATTATGTTATACCACTATAAGAAAAAACATAGATTTAATGCACTTACTGAATGGATTGATACGCATAGACTGGCAGAACTTAAAAATGTTTTTAAAGATGCTGAATCTGAATCATACATCATTACCCCCGAGGAGATTGATGAGGTCTACCAAAAAGAATCTATTCCTCTTAATTTTGAAGACAAGCTCTATATTATCGTTCAAAGGATTTATCAACAATTCAAAGGGTTTAGTGTAATTGATGAAATTCGTGATATGCGGATTGATGGCGTATCCGGAGGGGTATCTGGAACGCCACTGAATCAACTTGATCCCGATGATGGCATGATCCACTTTGCAGACCAGATCAATAAAAATGAACATGTAATGGCGCATGATAGTGTTTGGATATTTTTCAAAGGGAAGTCCATTCATCTATCCTTCCTAAGCTTTGGCTCTGAAAGTGAATTAATCCGTGTATGTCAGAACATTTACAAGTACAAAAACCCTGGTCAACTTTCTGAACATAACGGATTTAAGGTAAATGAAATGAAAGATGGGTCTAGAATTGTCGTTGTTCGGCCACCTTTCGCTGAATCATGGGCCTTTTTTGTCAGAAAATTTGATACTCAAAGTGCAACATTAGATCAATTGATTAATAATAACATCGGAAATCGCAAACTAGTTATCAACCTTCTTATTGTTCTGATCAAAGGAGGGAGAGTAACAGCAATTACAGGTTCACAAGGGAGCGGGAAAACGACGTTATTAATGGCTCTCGTTAAGTATATTAACGCCACTTATACATTGCGCGTACAAGAAATGTCCTTTGAATTACATCTTCGGAAAATTTACAAGCGACGAAATATCCTGACCTTTAGAGAAACAGATACGATCTCTGGTCAAGATGGTCTTGATCTGCAAAAGAAAACAGATGGCACTGTAAATATACTTGGGGAAGTAGCGACAGATCGAGTGGCTGCTTGGATGATTCAAATGACGCAAGTTGCGAGTTTATTTACAATCTTCACTCATCATGCGAAGACTTTCCAGAATCTGATTTATTCACTTCGCAATTCATTGTTAAAAACGAATGTGTTTAATGATGAAAGGATTGCGGAGGAGGAAGTCGTTCGAGTCATCAACTTTAATATCCATCTATCCAAAGATCCGGATGGAAGTAGATATATTTCTCGCATTACAGAGTGTATTCCTTTAGAGCAAAATAACATACAAGTCGACTTTGATAGCATCAGCAATGCTGAAGAACGGGTTCAAGCTTTCTATCAAGCCACTACCGAATATTATGACCGTAGTACAGATCGCAAAGTATTTGCTGAATCTAATATCATTGAGTATAGGAATGGTGAGTATATAGCCGTAAATTCAATTTCAGAGAGAAATAGGCATGAAATGATGGAATTGATGTCATCATCAGAACAAGTTGATTTTCAACAATTTATGGAAGAATTCTGGGGGTAGAAGATGTGGATATGAAAGCTATTGCATTAACCATATTAATACTTTCTATTTCCCTTAGTATCATCCTATTTATGATTGTCAAGCTTTTGGCTAGAAGGGCCGATAGAAATGGTTCCAGTGAAGTATTTAAAAGTTATGAAGATCTTGTGGGTTCAAATAAACCAAATTGGAAAAGTAAATTTAACCATTTAATGCAGGATTCATACTTTGCCTACTATAAGGTGCCGATACTTCGCGCATACGTTCTGAAAATAAGACGTAGATTGCAATCGATTCATTCTTACGATGAAATGACGATGCGCCGAGAGACGATGAAGATTGTTTTCTCAACACTGGGCATCATGTCAGCAGCAGTGTTGCTTCTATTGTTTATCAATCAAGATATCACTTTTGTTTTTATGTTGTTATTGAGTGCCTTAGTCGTAAATGGCATGTTGATCGATACCTTTATTCATAGAGTAGAAGATCGTCTGCTAGTACAGCTGAGAGATCTTAATAAAGATATCCGTTATCACTATCACCAATACGGAATGATCGAAGAAGCTCTAATTGAAGCAGCTGATGCAACAACTTCTGAGGCAAGTCTTCATGCAAGGAAGGTCCATGAGATCATCAAAGATGATGGAGAAAGTCCTGAGGAAAAACTGGAGAAATACTATCATTCTGCACCGAACCGATTTTTGAAATCTTTTGCCGGTTTATCCTATCTAGTGAAAGAGTTTGGAGATAAGGAAGTAGATGAAGGATCTCTTTACTTGAAAAATTTAAACAAACTGAATGAGGAAATAAATTTAGAAATTCTAAAACGATCTAAGCTCAATTATTTATTCTCGGGGCTTACAGTGATTGCATTAGTACCTATTATTTTCACTAAGCCGATCCAATTATGGGCGGGTAAGATGTTTCCAGCTATGCAGGAGTTTTATGCAAGCAAAATGGGTTTTATTATTCAAATTGTTTGTTTTGCAACAGTATTGCTTTCTTATGTATTGCTAAAAAAGATGCAAGATCAACAAGAAGGTACTTATGTTGCTGTGGAGAGAAAGCGACCATGGGAAAAAGTAGTTCTACGAATACCTATTGTTGATTGGTTAGTATTTCGTTTAACACCTACTAAGAGTTCACCGGAATATTTCAAAATAAGTAGGTTGCTGAAAGATGCCAATGCTGGGTATCCGCTGAACTGGCATATTCTTCACCGTCTTTTACTAAGCCTAGTGTTTGCACTCGGGTTGTTGTTCTCTTTTGTAACGATGCATTCCATTGCAATCAAAAATGTGATGGAGGCGCCTACTTCTAACGGTTCTTTATTTGGGAAAATGTCAGATCAAGACCTGCTGGATGCCCAATCCCTCACTGAATTTGATAGTAACATCATTATGCAGGTAAAGGGAGCGAGCAAAGAACAGTTACAGGAACGTATTGTTCAAGGGGTGAAATTGGATCAGAAGGTTGCTACAAACGATACACTTCTCAATTCTTCAGTGGAGAGAATTATTCGAAAAGTTCAGAAGATCGATTCTGAATATTTAAAATGGTGGGAAATATTAATTTGTGTATGGATGGGTTGGGCAGGATACCAGATCCCTTATTGGATATTAATCTTCCAAAAGAAGATGAGAGCGATGGATATGCAAAACGAAGTGGATCAGTTTCATACTATTATTGCAATGTTGTCTGAAATTGACCGTGTATCCGTTGAGATCATTCTGGAATGGATGGAGCGATTCTCTTCCATATTTAAAGCACCTCTTCACACCTGCGTGATTAACTTCGAGAGTGGGGCAGATGCTGCACTTGAAAAGTTGAAGAACGATGCACCTTTTGTACCGTTGGTAAGGACTGTGGAAAGTCTACAGTTAGCTGTTGAAAGAATTCCTATTAAACTAGCATTCGATGATCTCGAATCGGAGAGGAATTACAATTATGAGCAGCGCAAACAAAATTACGAGCGAACCATTGATTCAAAAGCTAGTTGGGGTAGAATGATTGGATTTGCACCACTGTATGCCATTATTTTTCTCTACTTAGTACTGCCATTGATTTATATGAGCTTTACCCAAATGGGAGTGTACTACGATCAAATCAATAGACTATAAACAAGATCACCATTAAAAACACTTAGGAGGAAAAATTATGAATAACGCTTCAACAGCTTTAAAAGTATCTGCAGGTATCTTTCTAACCATTGCTTTGATCACAATTGTCGTAGTTCTGTTTATCTCTGCACAGGAAGCAACCAAATCAGCACAAAATAACTTTGCTGATATTCAAACTGAAATGTCCCAAGCGTCTTTTACCGTGTATGACAACACAACGGTATCAGGAAGTCAGGTGCTGAATGCTCTGCGTAAGTTTCAAGATAAAGGTCAGTTTGGTGTGGAAGTTAAAACAGGTAAAAACGATTTTGGTTCATGGTACTTTCAAACGATTGATACTGTAACTCCAGCAGGAAACCCCGGATACGGATCTGTTGTTAAAGGAACCGCGCCATCCGGTACTATTGCTCATGCTAGCAATGAATCCGAAAATGATTATGTGAATCCATCCGGTAAATTTGAAGCAAATGTAGTGAAGGATAACAGCAATGTCATTCGTGGTATTACCTTCAAACAGAAATAATAGTACTCATTCAATATATGAAAGGAGATGTATACGATACATCTCCTTTCTAACAATAAAAGAAGGTGATTATAATCGATATTGAAAATAATGCATCTGACGCCATTGGTCTTAGTTTTGCTGTTTCTGTGTTCATTGTGTCTCTGTCCGTATCCTTATACTTATTTATAACGACTGGGGATACGATACAGAAAACGTACGAGATGAATACGCTATCTGATAAAAATATGCATTCTACTCTGAAGGTACCGACGGAGTATTCTGTTAGCGGAGCTGAAGTAAGGCAGTCTCTTTATTCGATAAGTGAGATTGGGGTTGATATTGAAGTGAATGGTTTAATTTATTCCAGTTCATTAGATCCAACTACACTGAATGTGTCTGCTATTGATCTTAATAAAAAATATACTCCTACATATGTAAGAGATTCTAAAGGTGTATTAAGGATGTTACGTTTTAATTAGAGGGGATGTTCATCTTGTCCAATTCAGTTGCAAAAGTATTTGCTGCGATTATAGCGATTGTTCTTCTCTTAATATGGCCTGTATCCAGTGCGTTGAATAAACAAGATGATATTTCTGAGGTTGTCGTTCTCAACTCAGTTACCCGTTTTGTGGATTCTGTCCGTGATAAGGGATATATGACCCCTACGATGTACAAAGAGTTTGTAGATCAAATGGCTTTAACGGGGAACACCTACGATATCCAAATGGTTCATCGACATAAGAGATACGATCCTGTGTACAGTGATGATGGTGTGTTCCAGGATGGATTCAACGTTCATTATGAGGAATTCTTTAATGCTCAAATCAATGAGAAAATATTTCCTATAAATTCAAGTGAGCCTGTAGATTCACCTACCCGGATTTATAAATTAAAAATCGGCGACTTCTTCGATGTGACCGTCAAAAATACGAATCGAACGATGGGAACATTGATGAATGACTTCCTTACAGCGGGTATCAACAGCCCGAATGAAACAATAGTAATTCCATATGGAGGCATGGTCCTCAATGAAGACTATTACTAAACTTGCGATATTTTCTGTTCTGATCCTTTTACCTTACTTTGTGTTCAATAATATTAATCTTGATCATCATCGCCAAAACCTGATTACCGAAATGCGATATAACAGGGCAATTGATACGGCGACACAAGATGCGGCCAAAGCGTTGTTAAGCAATGGTCATCATCGAGATGAGACGGAATATGAAACGATAAAAAATGTGAAAATCAATAAAGATGAAGCAGTACAAACGTTCTTCAACACGCTGTATTTAAATTTCAATATTTTTAATGATCGAGATGGACAAGGTGTGCTGAAGAACTATGTTCCAGCATTAATGATCGTCGGCTACGATGGCTACTATGTGTATTCTTGGGATGAGTATAGTAATGCTTCGGGAGAGAAAGAAGTCCAGCATGTATGGAGTCCTAAAAAACCATATTCTTATGCGGACCAAGACGGAAATACATTTGCCTTTACACTAGATGATTATGTCAATGTTAACCGGAATGGAGATCAAAAATGGTTTGAAGGTTTTCGAAGTGAAATTGCTTCAGAGACTTCTATATCACTCTTACATAATTCCGATACGTTCGATCAAGTACGTAGAACCTCGATTGTGAACTTGCTACAACAAGACCTTGAATTTTATATCAATCAATATAACAATTTCTCCAAGCGTCTCGGAGTAGCATATACCTTTACGATTCCCCTCATAAGCCAAGAAGAATGGAATAACACAATTGATGATGTCGGAGTATTGGCATTCGTACAAGGAATTCCAATGGGAGAGAAATATTATAACAACTACGCATTGGGAGGTAGCCGTGTCGTGAAACAACCTGTATACAACGGGATTATCGCGAACGGACGTAAATACTATTACTATCGAAATGCTTGCGTGTCTTCTTTTACAACTGAGGAGGTATTCACCTCAGAGAAGGACGCAGCAGTAAATGGGTATATCCCTTTGGATTGTACAGTCGGTTATCGAAATAAATAGATTCCAAGTGTGAAGATAAGGATGCAATTCAGATCACGCCGACTTTTTACTTCCAGGATAACGATGCTTCAACACCTGCGAAACGAATTGAAGTTGATCTGTACTACCATTCGGACACTGCAAAGTTCGTGAAGATCGGATCGGCTGCGGATTTAGATCGTCGAAATATCATCCTTGATAAACGCTTACGCAATGTTCCTGTTGCTGACATCGTGAACACAGCCGGATCGATATATGATATGAATACGGGTTGGTCGATCACAAGGCCACAGTATTTAGCAGCATTCCAAAAAAGAGCAAAAGAAGAGACGTATGTAGGTGGATATGGATTTGAAATACTTCCATCCCCATTACGTACATTCATTAACACATTTAACAGGCCCGACAATGCAAGTGCAAGTCCAGCTAGAACGAATGCTTCCAATCAACAGTGGTACGGAGAATACAGTTTACCGGCTGCAGCCTATGTCGTTGCCAAAGGAACCGACTTGGCCGCTTATGGCAGATCGAATCGACTAGATGAAGCTTCACCGATCTTTTTACGTAAAGGTTATATCTCTGTCAATTTCAATATTGAAATGATTCGAAACGCAGATTTAAAGAAACCCCATCTGCAATATATCCATGGACCGTTAAATAACCAGTGGTGGGATATGGAAGGCTTTGATGGTACAGATGGAGTGCGAGACCGAATCATTACCGATCCTTATGGTGTTCAATTCATCTTGCAAGATGGCGATGTCGTTTTCTATGATGCAAATAAATCTTCGTATGATGATTACGCGCCAAATGGAACACATTAACAAAGTAAAATGAATAAGAAATGATAGTTTCGTCACACCCTCTATTTATGTTATAATGAAGTCTTGACGGTCAAACATATGGAATCAAATGATTTTTATTATAGATAGGGGTTAAAGAGTAGAAATGAGTTTATTAACTGTAGAGGATCTATCCCATAATTTTGGTGGGCGTACGTTGTTTAAAGATGTTTCTTTTCGATTGTTGGAAGGGGAGCGTGTAGGTTTTGTAGGCGCCAATGGAGTTGGTAAATCGACATTGATGAACATCCTAACGGGTACATTGCTCAGAGATAGCGGAAAAGTGGAATGGACTCCGCGAGTTCAATTTGGTTATTTGGATCAACATACGAAGTTAACACCGGGTAAAACGGTTCGTGATGTTCTCAAAGATGCTTTCTTACCTCTATTGGTACTTGAAGAGGAAATGAACGAGATTACGAACAAAATGGGTGATGCTTCTCCAGAAGAGCTAGAAATACTTCTAGAGCAAATGGGAGACATCCAAGAACAGTTGGAAATTGGTGATTTCTATTTGCTTGATGTCAAAGTTGAAGAGATGAGCCAAGGTCTTGGGCTTACAGCCATTGGTTTAGATCGGGATGTAGCTTCTTTAAGTGGTGGACAGCGAACGAAGGTATTACTTGCGAAGTTATTGCTTGAGAAACCGACAGTGTTACTACTTGATGAGCCTACGAACTATTTGGACGTGGAACATATTGAATGGTTGACACAGTATTTGAAGAACTATCCGCATGCCTTTATGCTGATTTCACATGATACAGACTTCATGAATCAAATCGTGAATATTATTTATCATTTGGAATTTACTAAATTAACAAGATACACTGCGAATTATGAGAAATTCCTTGAGATGGCTGATATGAATAAGAATCAGCATTTCGATGCATATGAGAAACAGCAGGAATACATTAAGAAACAAGAAGAGTTTATTAATCGTAATAAGGCACGTGCTTCAACTTCTACTCGGGCGAAGAGTCGTGAGAAGCAGTTGGATCGGATGGATCGAATTGAAAAACCTGAAGAAGCTACCAAGCCAACATTTCATTTCAAAGAATCTAGGTCAAGTGCTAAGACCGTGTTCGAAGGGATTGATTTCGAAATTGGCTATACTCACCCTCTACTTCCGAAGATGAGTATGCTGATTGAACGTGGCGATAAAATTGCTATCGTTGGTTGTAATGGTGTAGGTAAGTCTACATTGCTCAAGACCATTCTCGGTAAAATACCTACGCTAAGCGGTAGAACATATCTAGGTGAATATCTGCAACCGGCATACTTCGAGCAGGAAGCGATTGCTGGCAAAATCACGCCTCTTGATGACGTGTGGAATGAATTTTCATCACTCACTCAAAGTGAAGTACGTTCGCATTTAGCGCGTGTAGGTCTCAAAAATGACCATATTACACGTCCATTAGCTATGTTGAGTGGTGGAGAGCAAGCTAAAGTTCGGATATGTAAGTTAATGATGCGTGAAGCGAACTGGATTCTATTCGATGAGCCTACGAACCATTTAGATATTCTTGCTAAAGCTGAACTGAAGCGGGCGCTTACTGAGTTTAAAGGAACCGTTGTTCTAGTATCCCATGAACCAGAGTTCTATGCAGACTGGGTAACGAAAGAATGGAATGTAGAAGAGTGGGCTTCCAAGAACGCATAATATTAATCAGTTAATGAAATGAGAACATCCATGACGATCCATCCCTCAATATTGAGGGATGGATTTTTCTTTTTGGAGAAAACTAAGGGGATAGCGTCATATGCGTTGTCATTTTAGCGGAAAATGGGTGGGAATCTGTGAATAAAACGATCCTTTACGTGAATTATGAAGGCGAATCTGCTGTACCCATTATTGAAGCATTAAAGGTAGAGAAATATGAAATGATCGTGGTAGGTCATGATAACGAGGTAGTGGAATACGTTGATATCTGTGAGGTTGATATGTTAATACTAGATTATGGAAGTACGGGGAATGAATTAAGTGTGATTAGGCAGTTACGAACAAAGATGGGCTTCTTCCCGATCATGATTCTGTCCAACATGATGCTTAGTGAGAACATTGTAGAGGGGTTCGCTGCGGGAGCCAATGAATATATAACGAAGCCTGTTGAGACGGAGATTGTATTCGTTCGAATACGGAATCTATTTAATCTGCTAGAAATTAAAAATGATGAGAATGATCTACCTATCACGATAGGTGAACTTCATATTGATCCTAGAAGTCGTCGGGTTAAGCGTAATACTCAGAGTATTGAATTAACACCCAAAGAGTATGATCTATTGCTGTATTTAGCAAGACATGTGAATCAAGTATGTAGTAGGGAAGAGATTCTGAAGTTAGTATGGAAATATGATTATTCGCTTGGGACCAATGTGGTTGATGTGTATATACGTTACTTGAGATTAAAGATTGATAAAGGTCATCGCCATAAAATGATTCGAACCTCACGTGGAATAGGCTATATGTTAGTTGCAGAGTGAAAATGGACGCGCAAAAAGAAGAAACGGCTATGCTGGCCTTTTTCAAGAACGATAGCCGTCTCTGTTGAAATATAAGATATTGAATATGAAGTGACTCTTATCAAGTTTTGATAGATTCAATTACATACTAAAGAACGCGACGTGCTTTTAAATAAGTGTTCTTCCAATGAGCCTTATTAATATCTGTGTACATTACACCTGGTGAACCATAAGTATGAAGCATTTTACCATTTCCGACATACATACCAACATGAGTTACATTCTTTCCGTTCGCTCTACTTCCAGTTGAGAAGAATAATAAATCTCCCTTTTTAAGATTAGCTTTGGAAACGGCAACCCCCATCTTGGATTGAGCAACAGATGTACGAGGTAGATTCACTCCGAATTTACCGTAAATTCGTTTCATTAAAGATGAGCAATCAAAGTATTTAGTCGTTGAAGTTGAAGCCCCAAATTTATAGGGAGTTTTCAAAAAGGTTTTACCGTAGTTAGCGATGTTGTTGGCTTTGGTTGTTGCTGCCGTTGATGTGGTTGCTGCTTCGACTACTGGACTTGCCACCGTTACCGCTGCTGTAAGAGCTAATGATGAGCAAATTCCTACGACTGCTAATCTATGTGTCCATGTCTGTTTTTTCATATTGTAATACCTCCGTTAGTTGATTTCTATTGTTGTTGTTCTGGGTACGAGACCAAGTATAACAGTTTTGTAACCTCCTAATTTTTAGTGTTTTGCATAAAAGATTGAATATATCAATGGTTAGAGCCACTTTATTAAAATTTAATTAGAATTTAATGTTAGATTGCTAGAGTTCATATAAAAACAACAAAAAAGCCGATATACCCAGTTATAGTAGGTGTTATCGGCTTGTATCTTATAGATTAAGAATAGTTACAAAAATGTAGTTATTAATCTTTGCTTTGAATAACAAGTAGTGATCCAGATTCGACAGTAATGTTTCCGATATTGCTAGAAAGCCGATTGCTGATTCCGAGGGATTGTCCTTGACGTAAAGTGGCATGATCTAAAGGATAGACAAAACCTTGTAATGTAATTCCTGTTACTTCAGATGTCATGGGCAGTAGAGATACAAAGGTATAACCTAGATCTTTGACTTCAATAGTAGAATTGGTCATTGTAATATAATTGTGGTTGTCTAGTATAGCCAGTGAGACATGATGTTCTAATGCTCTATTTAACAAGTGAATGTTAGCTAGAGTATGATCGAGACGAGTACCTGTTCCCCCGACAAGTAAAATAGAAGTAGGCTGTTGTTCCAGCGCTAATTCAAAGGCCAATTCAGTATCCGTAAGATTCTTGTCAAAAGCATCGCAGGCAATCATTGTACCATTTGATGAAGAAACGATTTCTTGTTCTTGTAGTGTGATGGAGTCGAAATCACCGACAGATAAATGAGGGTGAATATGATTATGTATTAGAAATAATGCGCCTTTATCTGCACCTATAATGAAGTCATCTTCTTTAATCTCATTCAAGTACTCTGGATAGAGTTGACCTCCTGAGAAAATAATTACTCTTTTCTGTATCATATATGTTATTGATCCTCCAATGTAGTTATCTTCTAAATGCAGTGAGAAACCTAGGAATAAGTATAATTGAGATTGCAGGGTTGTACAAATGTTAAGTATTGTTGGTACAATTAAAGGGAAGCAGAATTCAAAAAAAGGATGAGGATTGTATGATTAACGTACTATTTGTTTGTTTGGGTAACATCTGTCGTTCACCAATGGCTGAAGCTGTACTGCGTGATAAAATTAAGATCCATGGATTAGATGAACGGATTACAGTGGATTCCGCAGGAACAGGGGATTGGCATATTGGTCATCCTCCACATGAAGGAACTAGGAAGTTATTAGATGAACGGAGTATTAGTTACGAAGGGATGGTCGCAAGACAAGTGTCAAGCGAAGACTTTACAAATTTCGACTATGTCGTATGTATGGATCAATCCAATCTGTCTAACCTCCGAAAAGTAAAAGGAGGAGAAGACGCTCAGATTATTAGTTATATGGATTTATTACCTAATGAGACTTTACGCGAAGTGCCTGATCCATACTTTACAGGGAATTTTGAAGAGGTATACGCGTTAATGGACGCTGGTTGTACAGTATTACTAGACAAGATAAAGCAAGAAAAGTTATAATTTCACATAGAGGAAGTTCAAAAAGTCATCTTTTGATCACGAAGCATAGCAAGGAGTGTATTCGACATCGAATATTGGATTCAGCCGGTCTTTCCGGTGCTCACGTAGGTACTGCCTACGCTCCGCTCCTCACTCCCTATCTTCATCCAATCTTCTCGGTGCTGAAAATTTGACTTTTTGAACTCGCAATTAAAGAGGAAGTTCGAAAAGTCATCTTTTCGATCTTCCACCCATGGGCATGTCACAACATGCCATTTTTTAAAGATAAAGTGAAAGCGTAATCATTGAGGAGCGGAAAGAATGAACCCTAATTCTCCTTCTATAGAAAGAAGAGTATTAGGATTCACGGTTGCAGGGAAAACCTTATTCTTGTAGGAAATATAACAGTGCTTCTGGTAATTCCTTCTGCCAGAAACCCCAAAGATGTCGACCGTCTTTCTCTTCATAGTGGACTTGTGCTCCACGGGATTGTAACAGATTCTGTGTGTCCCTGTTAAGTTGAACGAAGTTGTATACTCCGGTATCGGTCTGGAACTCATTCTCCTGTAGGCCGACAATCATGTAGATGTTCAACCAAGACAAATCTTGTTGAGAAGCAATGATTTCTTGAGATGCTTCATAGTATGCACCAGACAGGCTAAGAACTCTGGTGAACAGATGTGGGTATTGAAGTGCTATATGAAGAGATACGCTTCCACCGAGGGAATCACCTGCGATCACGATGTCATCTGGGTTTGTTCTTACAGGATATTTGCCACTTACATAGGGAATAATCTCTTCAGCGAAGCATTTCATATAGTTGTGGAATCTGTCCCCGAATGGTGCATACTCTGCCGTTCGGACCGATGTGTCCACTTCAACACCTACAATTATGAAAGGTTCTGCACCTTCATCGAGAATGAGGCGATTGGCAATAGTGGCAATTCTCCCGAAATTGAAGAATTCTTCTCCATCTTGGCAATAAACAACAGGATAACTTACAAGCTCATTATAACCAGGTGGGAAGTAAATACGGAGGTTACGTGTTTCATTTAAGAAGCTACTGGTTATATGATCCTTAATTATGGTTCTTTTCAAATACCGTGAATCGGTCATGAATGATCCCCTTTTCTCATAGTGTATTTTTGCAATAAGTAAAGTGATAAGATAAAATTGTTAAGAGACAATGAAGTGAACAAATGTTGACTGTTATACTACTTATATTACCCTGTTATATATACAAAAATCAATAATAATGAAATTAACTAGCATTTTCCTTTGACGAACGTATAGAACAGGTGTATAATAATCCTATAACAGGTGCACATGATAAATCAAATTATTTTGTCGAGGTGAAGAAAATGAGTAAGGTTCCTTATGAAGTGTATGCAGAGGAAGTAGAGGCATTATCTGTACTTTCTCCAGATGGTGAAATTGTTAATAAAGATATGATGCCGGATCTTACCGATGATCAATTGAAAGAAATTATGTATCGCATGGTATTTACTCGTACATGGGATGATCGCGCAGTTAATTTAGGACGTCAGGGCCGACTTGGTTTCTACGCTCCTGTATCTGGTCAAGAAGCGACTATGGTTGGTAGTGAGTTCGCTCTTCAGAAAGAAGACTTTATATGTCCAGGATATCGTGACATTCCACAGTTAGTGTGGCATGGTCTACCGCTTTATCAAGCATTCCTATACTCACGTGGTCACCAACATGGAGGTCAAATTCCAGAAGGTGTTAACGTATTAATGCCACAAATTATTATTGGTGCGCAAATCCTTCACGGAATGGGTATTGCAATGGGCTTCAAATTAAAGAAGCAGAAACAAGTGGCAATCGCTTATACGGGTGACGGTGGTTCATCTGAAGGTGACTTCTATGAAGGATTGAACTTTGCAGGCGTATATAAACTTCCTGTTATTTTCTTTGTACAGAACAATGGTTATGCAATCACTACTCCATTCTCTAAACAAACCGCTGCACTTTCAATTGCGCACAAAGCAGTTGCCGCAGGCATTAGAGGAATCAAAATTGATGGTATGGACATTTTTGCTGTCATAAGTGCTGTTCAACAAGCTGCTGAACGCGGTCGTAATGGAGAAGGCGCTACATTGATCGAAGCAGTTACGTATCGTTTCCGTCCGCACTCTTTGTCTGATGATACATCTAAGTATCGCACGAAAGATGAGGAAGCTGAATGGAGCGTTAAAGATCCAATTGTACGCTTTGCTAAATACTTGGAGAAGAAGGGTCTTTGGAATGAAGAAGACACTGCTCGCGTAAGAGAAGAAGCGAAAGCGAAAGTAAATGAAGAGATCAAGAAAGCAGAACAAGTTGAAAAAATGACGGTTTCAGGCTTGATTGACACTATGTTTGAACACACACCGCAACATCTTGAAGAACAAAAAGCTGATTTCGAATAAAAATAGATCCGTACCATTTTTAATAAATGACTTTTATTTGAATGTGAATGTTTAAGGAGGATAATGAAGCGATGGCACAAATGAACATGAAAGAAGCGATTCGCGATGCGATGCGCGTTGAGTTAGAGCGTGATCCGAATGTACTAATCTTCGGTGAAGACGTAGGGAATGTTGGTGGTGTTTTCCGTGTAACAGAAGGTTTGCAAAAAGAATTCGGAGAAGATCGTGTATTTGATACACCACTCGCTGAATCAGCAATCGGTGGTATGGCGGTTGGACTAGGAATTCAAGGATTCCGTCCTATTGCAGAGATTCAATTCATCGGATTTATCTTTGAAGCAATGGATCAAATAGTAATTCAAGCTGCACGTATGCGTTATCGTTCGGGAGGACGTTATAATTCTCCGATCGTATTCCGTACACCATTCGGTGGTGGAGTAAAGGCAGCTGAGCTGCACACGGATTCTTTAGAAGGTTTAATTACTCAAACTCCGGGTATAAAAGTAGTAGTACCTTCCAACCCTTATGATGCAAAAGGTCTCTTGATTGCTGCAATTCGCGATAATGACCCAGTATTCTTCATGGAACACTTGAATTTGTATCATGCATTCCGTGCAGAAGTACCAGAAGGTGAGTATACCGTTGAACTAGGTAAGGCGAACATCGTTCGCGAAGGTTCTGATGTAACGATCATATCTTATGGTATGACAGTTCATACAGCTACCAAAGCAGCGGATGAGTTGGAGAAGAGTGGAATTAAAGCTGAAATCATTGATCTTCGTACATTGAGTCCGCTTGATATCGATACGATCGTTACATCTATTAAGAAAACAAATCGTGCAATTGTTGTACAAGAAGCTCAAAAGAGCGCGGGTATTGCAGCGGAAGTTATTGCACAAATTAACGAGAAAGCTATTCTTCACCTTGAAGCTCCAGTTCTTCGTGTGGCGGGTCCGGATACCATTTATCCGTTTGCACAAATTGAAGATGCTTGGCTTCCAACACCAGCTCGTATTATTACTGCAGTAAACAAAGTAATGGAATTCTAAAATGGTTCCTGCACAAACAAGGAGGTAAACACATTGGCTAAATTTGAATATCGTTTCCCTGAATTAGGCGAAGGCTTACATGAAGGTGAAATTATTAAAATGCATATCAAGCAAGGCGATAAAATTACGGATGATGATATCATCATGGAAGTACAGAATGACAAAGCGGTCATTGAAGTTCCAAGTCCAGTGAATGGTACAGTACTTGAAGTACTAACGAAGGACGGACAAGTATGTCGTATCGGCGATGTCGTTGCAATTATTGATGCTGAAGGCGATATCCCTCATCAAGAAGATGCTCCTGCTGAAGCACAATCTACACAAGAAGCAGATGTTGCAAAAGGTAGTGCGGATACAACTTCTACACCAGCAGTAGTTGCTGATGTAGCTGCTCCAGTCGCTCCTAATAAAGACATTCTAGCTACACCTAGCGTTCGTAAATTCGCTCGTGAGCAAGGGATTGATATCTCTAATGTAACGGGTACAGGTACGAATGGTAAAATTACGAAGGAAGATGTTGAATCCTTCAAGAATGGTGGTCAGGCAACTGCAGCACCAGCAGCCGCTAGTGCATCTGAAGAAGCTACATCACAAGCATCCAGCACAACAACTGTTGCGGGTAATGTTAGTCTTGAAGAAGAACGCGTTCCATTCAAGGGTATTCGTAAAGCGATTGCGAATGCGATGGTTAAATCAGCGTATACCGCTCCACATGTTACGATTATGGACGAAGTAGACGTAACTGATCTGGTTGATTTCCGTACTCGTATGAAACCAATCGCAGAGAAAAAAGGAATCAAAGTTACTTATCTACCATTTATCGTAAAAGCATTGGTTGCCGCAAGTCGTCAATTCCCTGCTCTTAACGCGATGATTGATGAAGAAAGTAATGAAATTGTATACAAGAAATATTACAACATCGGTATTGCAACGGATACGCCTACAGGCTTGATCGTTCCAGTTATTAAAGATGCTGATCGTAAGAGCATCTGGATGATTGCTGAAGCTATTACTGACCTTGCAATTCGTGGACGCGATGGTAAATTGAGCGCGAGCGAAATGAGAGGTAGCACGATTTCAATTTCCAACATTGGTTCTGCTGGTGGTATGTTCTTCACTCCAATTATTAACTTCCCTGAAGTTGCTATCTTGGGTGTAGGTCGTATTTCTGACAAGCCAGTAATTAAGAACGGCGAAATTGTGGCAGCCAAAGTAATGGCATTGTCCTTAAGCTTCGACCATCGTATTATTGACGGCGCTACTGCACAACATTTCATGAACTATATTAAATCGCTACTCAATAATCCTGAGTCGCTAGTAATGGAGGTTTAATCATGGTAGTAGGAGACGCTTCTCTAGATATCGATACATTAGTAATTGGTGCAGGTCCTGGTGGTTATGTAGCAGCTATTCGAGCTGCTCAACTTGGCCAGAAGGTACTTATCGTAGATAAATCTGAAGTCGGCGGTGTATGTCTTAACCGTGGATGTATTCCTTCCAAAGCTTTGATCGCTGCTGCTCATCAATATGAGTCTGCACAACATGGCGAAGCATTTGGTGTGACTTCTGATAATGTGAAGGTAGACTTCTCTAAGACGCAAGAATATAAAAATGGTGTTGTTAAGAAATTGACTGGTGGAGTTGCTGGTCTACTTAAAGGGAATAAAGTAGAAGTATTCAATGGTGAATGTATGTTCATCAATGAGAACGAAGCTCGTGTCTTTAACGATCACGAATCCCCACGTTACCGTTTCAAGAACTGTATTATTGCTACAGGGTCTCGTCCAATCGAACTTAAACCATTTCCTTTCGGTGGTCGTATCATGTCTTCTACGGAAGCGTTGAACTTACCTGAAATTCCAAAAACGATGATTGTTATTGGCGGAGGATACATCGGAGCAGAACTTGGTCAAATGTATTCGAAGTTTGGAACGAAGGTTACGATCATTGAAGGCTTGGAATCCGTTCTAAACGGCTTCGATCCGGATATGACTAAGCTAGTTGTGAAGAGTATGGAGAAAACAGGTATTGAGATTATTACAAGTGCGAAGGCAGAAAGTGCTACACAAACAGATAAAGATGTTACAGTTAAATATTCTGTTGGTGGAGAAACGAAGGAAGTTACTGCTGAATACTTACTTGTAACCGTTGGTCGTCGTCCGAATACGGATGGTGAACTTGGTCTTGATCTTGTAGGTATCGAAATGGATGATCGTGGTCTAGTGAAGGTAGATCATCAAGGACGTACTAACTATCCGCATATCTTTGCTATTGGTGATATCGTTGCAGGTCCTGCACTTGCTCATAAAGCTTCATATGAAGGTAAAGTAGCTGCGGAAGTGATTGGTGGTCTTACATCTGTTGTTGATTACAAATGTATTCCTGCAGTAGCATTTACGGATCCTGAATGTGCTAGTGTTGGTTATACTGAGAAAGAAGCGAAGGAAAAAGGTTACAAAGTTGTTGTAGCTAAATTCCCATTTGCCGGTAACGGTCGTGCTCTATCTCTGAATAGCCCAGACGGCTTCGTGAAGCTAATCTCTGAAGAAGGTACAGATCTTGTACTAGGATGCCATATTGCTGGTATTGAAGCTTCCAACTTGATTGCTGAACTTGGTTTAGCTATTGAAATGGGTGCTACTTTGGAAGATATCGCATTGACAATTCATGCACATCCAACATTGGGTGAAATCGTGATGGAAGCTGCTGAGTTAGGTCTTGGTAATCCTATTCACGCGATAGCTCCTCGTAAAAAATAATAAGCATAAATATTATCAGAAGGGAGGAACGTAATTACGTTCCTCCTTTTTTTCTGCTGTTCTACACTTTTCATATTTACTCAGATGATGGTGCGTGACTATGGATCAATAAAGAGTTAATAATTGATCATTGGGAGCTCCAGGGAGATGGAGAGTTGACAGGTCGAATTTGGCTAGAAGCTGGTAAGAAGTGCGATATAAAGATGGAATATTTCAAAGGGCCGACTTTTGGACGCGCTCAGTTATCGTGGTCTGATAGCGATTTTATGTTTAAAGAAGTAGTACCATCTAAGGATTTTTTTTGATGGGTATAGTTTTCTTGAACTAAATCCAAGAAGGAGCCGCTTGCGCGACTCCCTTATTTCATTTTATAGGCTTCTGCTTAAGCATGGTGAATTGATTCAGTGCTTCATCTAAACGCTGACTAGTTTCTATGATTTCCCGGTCAGCCAGTTGTTTAATCATAGATAGTTTATTCAATTCTAACCGGAGTTCTTCAATTTTTCGGATTATATCCAAATCGAACAGCTCCCAAGATCAAATATCTATGTAATACGGGCACCGTGCACTGCGACCGTGGGGCGGACTTCCGCGACCATCCCGGGATGTCCGGTAGGTTTCGTCTATTCCTGCAGACTCATCAGGCGGTAATTATTAACTTAAAGATTAGAGCGAGAAAGGTAATGACCACAGAGATTCAATCACCCATGTGGCCATTAATTTACTGAAACATATTTTTTACCTTAGAAACCTTTTGTATATCCGCACAAGGTACCCACACTGGACCCTCTGACGTCCGTACCTTGGCGCGTTCGGGATCATTTGATACTTCCGCTACTCCCGTTATCTTTTCGCCATCGCGCAACAGCAGGGTGACACTTTGATTGCTGGCTGCAGGGGCAGGAGGTGTTTTTGTCTTTTCTACTGTCTACTATGATGGGAGCACATCACCTAGCCAGCGAATATAGAAACATCTTTTTGGAGGTTCCCTTTTTCCTAATCAAAGATACTACCCCTAGTATAATCAACATACCACAAGCCAAAAAGCTTAATAAACTTATAGCCATCCGCATGCTTTATTTCCCTTAAATATGATAATATATGACAAACTTAGTCTATCAGAACTAGGTAGATGTTACCATATAAAATGATATTTTTTTTTTATTTACTTGAATAAAGAACGTATATTCGCATATAATAAGAACGAACGTTCGAGAAAAGGGGTGAATGTCATGCCAGTAAAATATGTCGGTCAAGTCGTTGAAATTGTATATATGGACCGATCAGGTAAGATCACGCAGCGTCGTATTGAGGTGAATTCTATTCGCAATGGACTGATTAAAGCGACCTGCCTTAAGACTGGATCACCACGGACATTTAGCCAGGGCAATGTGCTGGCATGGCAGCCTATTAATAAAATAGCTTAGAGATGAGAGTGTGTTGGAGGATCTAGAGCGGAACATATTGAGGATCCTTTATAATTATTATTCAATGCATAAAATATTTCCTAGTATTAAAAAGCTACAAATAAAAACAGGTAAGAAAGAACTGCATTAGTTGGGAAGGGAAGAAGAGAGTAGTCATCGTTCAACGCCTTCGAGAGATACAGAATACTGGAGTAGTTATTAAAGTGACAGTGGGTTCGGATTGTAGTTATAATAGAAGTAAGTATAGATGATCTATTAAACGATGTGTTTATGATGATAATGAATGTAGTCGTATAATGTTGGATCATAAAAAAATTACAGATATAGAATAATTGTGAGGTGCGTATTAACAATGAAAAACTATTTAGAATTGTTACAGGATATTTTAGCCAATGGTACACCAAAAGAAGATCGGACAGGTACGGGTACGGTATCCGTATTCGGTCGCCAGCTTCGCTTCGATCTATCCAAAGGATTTCCTTTGTTAACGACTAAAAGAATTCATCTGAAGTCGGTCATCCATGAGTTGCTATGGTTTATTAGTGGGGACACGAATACAAAGTATTTGCAAGAAAATGGCGTCTCGATCTGGGATGAATGGGCAGACGAGAATGGTGAATTAGGTCCAGTCTATGGTTCTCAATGGAGAGCGTGGGAATCGACTAGCGGTGAGAAAATTGATCAACTGGCAAACGTCATTGAAGCGATTAAGAATAACCCTGATTCACGGCGTCATATTGTTAGTGCGTGGAATGTGGGCGAAATTGATAATATGAAGCTACCTCCATGTCACTTTGTGTTCCAATTCTACGTAGCTGGCGGGAAGTTATCCTGTATGCTCACCATGCGGTCTGTAGACACGTTCTTAGGGCTTCCGTTTAACATTGCGAGTTATGCACTACTTACGCATATGGTGGCTCAGCAGTGCGGACTAGAGGTTGGAGAGTTTATTTGGTCTGGTGGCGATGTGCATATCTATTGTAATCATATGGAGCAAGTGGACAGACAGCTACAACGCGAGCCTTATGATCTCCCAACATTGGAAATTAAACGTAAACCGGATTCTATCTTTGATTACTGCTTCGAAGATTTCGAGTTCATTGATTACAAATATCATCCTGGAATAAAAGCTCCAGTCGCTATATAGAAGGGGAGGGTGAACAGACATGACTGTTACTATGATTTGGGCAATGGGACGAAATGGTGTTGTGGGGAAAGACAACGGAATGCCTTGGCATCTACCACATGATATGGCTTTCTTCAAACAGCAAACGATTGGGAAACCAGTTGTAATGGGGAGGAAAACATGGGAATCCTTCGGTGGTAAGCCTTTAAAGGATCGGATGAATATTATCATGACACGTGACCCGAACTATACAGCACAAGGTGCGCATGTTATTCGTACGGTAGAAGAGGTGTTAGACTTTGTACAAGATCAGGAGTTAATGGTCATAGGTGGGTCTCAGATTTATGCACAATGGATGCCCCTTGCGGATCGACTGCTTGTGACAAGAATAGATGCTGACTTTGAAGGTGAAACTGTTTTTCCAGAGACAGATTGGTCTGTTTGGACTTTAACTGAGGAAACACGTGGAATCCGAGATGACAAGAATCACTATGATCATCATTTCTGTACTTATATACGAAAGTAATATGAAATAGGGCTGTCTCCCTAAGAACCAGAATGTGGTCTTAGGGGGCAGCCCTATTATTGTTCAATTATATCAGATTAAATGGTTCTACTTGGAGAAATTCTGATTATATACTTCCATCATTTCTTCAAGAGCCGTTTTACTAATCATTTTACCTTTGAAATAAACAAGGTTCTCTGCATCTCCTGTAAAGATACAAGAAGGCTCATATTTCTTAAGTACAATACGATCTCCATCTACATAAATTTCTAATCCGTCCTTAATTTCAATACCTAGTGTTCTACGTAATTCTATAGGTAAAACAATACGACCTAATTCATCTACTTTTCTTACAATTCCTGTTGCTTTTAACATATTCATTTCCCCCTTTATAGTAAAACATAAAATTCGACAAAAAAACTATTATTCGACTTTTTATGCTATTCTTCTTTTGAATTTTATTCCTAATTGTAGTCTGTTGTCAACTAAAAAGTAATATAAAACCACTTATTATTCTTTTGATAGATTTTCCAATAGAATAAAAGTTATTTAATTACATTTTTCACAGTATATTAATCGACAAAATTCGCTAAAATATTCAAAAGAATATACATAAAAAATATTATTCTTATTGGTAGTTTAACACAGGTTACCAAAACCTCAGATTTCATAGATTGAGAAATAACATAGTTTACATAACTTTTATATGATACGATATATTAAAAGTGTGAGTTCAAAAGAGGACTTTTTTGAACAACCTCTAAAAGTGAATGAATTAGTATGTAAGGAGTGACAATCTATTGAAGACACTCATTATTGCGGAGAAACCGGATATGGGTCGAAATATAGCTGCCGCAATTGAGCCCAAGGCAAAAAACTATCGTTCTTATTTAGAAGGAGAACAATATATTATTACGTGGGCCATAGGTCATTTAATTGGACTAGCAGAGCCAGATGCATATGATGAAAAGTATAAGAAATGGAATATCAAAGATCTCCCTATTATTCCTGATCCATTTATGTTGGTGCCTAATGCAAGAACACTTGATCAACTTAAAGTTATTGAAGAACTAGCTAAACGAAGTGATTTGCTTATTAACTCATGCGATGCTGGGCGAGAAGGTCAGCATATATTCTCACTCATTCAGCGTCACTTGAAATTAACTCAGCCTGTCAAAAGGCTCTGGATATCGGATTTAACTCCTGAAACGATCAGGAAAGGATTTGCCGAGTTAAAAGAGGGGTCCGAGTATGAGAACTTAACCAAAGCGGCAAGGGCGCGTAGTGAGGCGGATTGGCTGATTGGGATGAATGGTTCTCGGGCGTTTACGACGAAGCATAATGTGCTGTTATCCGTAGGGAGGGTACAGACACCTGTTCTAGCGTTAATTTACGATAGGCAGAAACAGATTGAAGCCTTCTCATCATTAAAGTTCTTTGATTTGGAAGCCCATTTCACGCAAAACGAAGTTACGTACAAAGGAATGTGGCAAGGAGAACGAATGACGGATCAGCCTAAGATGGAGGCTTTAGCAGCTAAAGTTAAGGGGCAAGATGGAGTGATAGCTTCTTATGAAGTAAAAGAAACAAAAGAGCATCCCAATAAGTTATACGATTTGACTCTTCTCCAGCGTGAGGCTAACGGGAAATACTCATTCTCAGCTAAGAAGACATTAGATATTGCGCAAGCACTTTATGAGAAGCACAAAGTCATTTCGTATCCAAGGACGAACTCAAACTACGTGACTGAACAGAACATACCGGAAATGCATAAAACATTGTCTGTTCTACAAGGTACAGTGTACTCCGATTTGGTGGCGGGGGCAGATCGTAGCTTAGTTCATATTGGTAATAAAGCGATTTGTAATCCTTCAAAAGTAGAGGATCATCATGCAATTATGCCTACTCATCGTAAGGCAACCAATCTTAGTCCAGACGAACAGAAGTTATATGATCTCATCGTGCGTCGTTTTCTATCACAATTCTATCCAGCGGCTGAATATAAGGTTCATACCGTGATGACGGAAGTGGAAAGCGAGATGTTCAAAACAACGGTTAAAGAGCTATTAAGTTTAGGCTGGAAGATCATCATTTCCGATCAAAAGAAGGAAGTTGTCAAGAAGTCGAACGCAAAGGATAAGGAAGAAGACGACGAAGAGGAAAATGAAGTAAATGAACCATTCTCCATTATGCGAAATGATAGTGTTACATGCACAGATGCAATCGTAAAAGAGAAGGATACTCAACCGCCTAAGCACTTTACAGAAGGAACTCTTCTCAAAGCGATGGAAAGTGCGGGCAAGCAGATTGAGAACGAAGAGTTACGTGATGCCATGAAAGACTCTGGTTTAGGAACGCCAGCAACTCGAGCGGCTACCATTGAGCGGCTGAAGGGGGTAGGCTATGTAGGGATGCAAGGCAAAAGAATTGAACTCACGCAAAAAGGTCGCATGGTTATCGAATTAATTCGCGGTGCGGGTATTGAACTTCTAACTTCGCCTGAAATGACAGGGCAGTGGGAACGGCGATTGAACGAGATATCTCGTGGTACTGCGTCTGATCAGCAATTTATGGGCAATGTGAAGAAATTCGCTACGATGATCGTGGACAAGGTTCGTGTGCAATCTCGAGCGGATAAGACATCTTTTGAGAGTGAGCCCTCAACACAGAGAACTACCACGAAGACTCAAGCAGCTAGTGGGAAATCAGCTTCTGCGAAGAGAAACAAAGTAGCCACTAAAGCAAGCTCAACCTCAGATACTGAGTCTTCTACAGGGGCTCCACAAATCATTGGCAAGTGTCCACGACCTGGTTGTGGTGGGATGATATTCATGGGGCGTAAAGGTTATGGCTGCTCTCATTATAAAGAAGGTTGTAAGTTTGTCATCTGGAAAGAAAATTGTGGGCGAGTATTAACCGATACACAAGTGAAAGCACTTATTGAGAAGGGGAAGACAGGGAAGTTGAAGCTTTCCTTGGAGGATGGAACACCAAGTGAAGGTAAACTTCTTATAAAGAGCTTGGAGACAGGCGAACTCATGGTAGAGCCATAGCCCCAAACAACGGACCCCTTTAACCTAGGGTCCGTTGTTTCATTTCAAGATCTATTTTATGGGCGATGCATCGAGGGACTTCATCAATGGAGTTAGCTGTATAAAGGATTTGATTAGGAGTTCTTTCCAGTTCAATAATGTTATACTCCCATTCATTCGAAATTTGAATATGAATGCTACAGATTCCTGCAGTTAATGCAGGCATGACGTCGGTTCTAAGGGAATTACCAATCATCCAAGTGGATGAACGATCGAAGTGCCCACTTCGTAATATTTGCTCAAGACTATCTGTATTCTTATGTTCACGAATATAAATGCGATCATCGAAATACAATCTTAAATTCATTTGATCAATCTTCCGTTGTTGAATGACTGTCTCTCCGCCTGTATAGAGATGCAGTTGATGACCATTGCTCTTAAGTAATTCGAGTGTCTCAACCATTCCTGGATAGGGCTCTACCTCTAGATCGTATACGCTAAGGCCCAACTGAAAGAGTTGATCTTCCTCATGAGGATGAATTAGCCGCTGGAATTTAGAACTAAAGTAACGGTAAGTATGGATGAGTGATTCAGGAAAGTTACCGCTTTTAAACCCAACGTCCTGCACCGAAGCGATATCAATCTGAATTTGCTTCTGTAGAATATCTTCGGTTGTTAGTTCATAATCACTGAACCAGTTATGTGTTAACTCAAGGAATTGATCGAGAATAACTCCGAAATATTTGTTGCAATGAATGAGTGTATCATCCAGATCAAATAGAATTTGTTGACGCGTATTCAATAAATTTCACCCCTAAAGCTGGATATATGATTCTAAGAACATTCGAAGTTCTGCTACACCATCGGGACGGATACTGAATTTGTCGTTGTTGCGATCGCTGAGATGAATACGTAGGAATCCGGCAACTCGTAGAATCATGAGATGGTGCATCAGTGACTCCATAGGTTGCTTCAGGTCCCGGTGCATATCAGCAAGCGACTTGGGTTGATCTGCGACATATCGAAGTAAACGAAGTCGATTGTGATCAGCAAGGGCATGGGTCATACGAGTAAGACACATAGGTGGCTCTTCTTCATTATCTTCAGGTACATCTACAGGATATTGAATAAGTAGCATATTCGTATAGAAACAAAACGTATTAATAGGACGATTATGAACTGTAGGGAAGAGCACAATCGTTTCTAAATCCTGCATATCCTCAACTATGAGACCACCGGAAGCGTATTCAATTAAATTCTCGGGATCCATTTTGGTCAATAGAGTTTTCTTTTCCAAAGCATCTTCTTCGAGAAGAGGTTTAATCTCGTGTTCAATGTCTTTGAAATAGTGAAGATACCATAGTTTTAACAAAGGTACATAGTCATCACGTATCCGTCTTATATCGTCAATAGACAAGGTAGGCAGATATGGATTCGCTATATTGAATAGGGATTCGGCACTACAATGATGTATTTGTTCAAGAAAAGGATCAACATTGTCACCTGTTTGTCTATGGATGATCCAGATATACAACACATCAAAATCAGAGAATGGCCAAGAAGAAACCGGAGTTAATGCGGTACGTACGTTTGCTGAAAGTTGATTATCTACCTGGTGAATCCAATCAGGACCAATATCCATGTTGTCAGTCCACTTTTTTGAAGTATATACCATAAAACTTGCCATGAGTTCATAGATCGATGATACATCAACATTTACTTTATAATCCATGTCATTCATACCTTTCCATCATTTCGTACACTTCTTTTATTATCGCTTGTTCAGATCGTTATTGTCCACTATAATGTGGAATAGTTTAAGGGAGGCAGCAGCGTGTCGATCGATACTAACATGACTAAACTTCCGGCATCACCAAGTAACACGTTCTCATTATCTCATACTCATCGCTGTCATTGTAGTTACAGGAATAACGCAAGGGAGGCTTCTTCGGTTGTTAGCCATTCTATTAGACCAGATGGGCGTATCAGAAATGATGAACGGTTTGAATTCAGCCGCACTGTATATAGGATCCTTTGGGATGATGATCGTGGCAGAAAAGGTACTAGGAGCTTTAGGCTTTAAGAAATTAATTGTTAGTGGGCTGGTGCTTGTACTGCTAAGTCAGCTTGTTTATTGTTTGGAATAGCAGGGTTTCGGTATCGTCCGTCGAAATAGTATAGCTATAGAATGTTTGTTCGCATGGAAATCTATCGTCTTTTCCAATACACTAATAGGAAAGGACTAAGAGGAGTGTCATATTGATGATTACTATAGGACGTCTGAGTAAATTTGTTGGGGCACAAAAAGATGTTGTTCTTCATGATGTGAATATCCAATTCCATAAAGGGGAATTGATTACGATAGTGGGCGCTAGTGGTAGCGGGAAAAGTATGTTGCTTCGCTGCCTGTCGTTAGATATGAAATGGGATCAAGGAACTTTCGATGTAGATGGGGTTGATGTGCTTAGTCTCGGGATAGTTGGCAAAATGAAATTCAAAAAAGAATGGGCATACTTAGAACAAAGCCCGCAGTTTAGTCCGAAACGTACAGCTCTAAAAAATGTACTCATTGGTCAATCTAATCAGACACCATGGTGGCGTATGTTGACAGGTATGGTTCGTTCAGATGACTATATGGGTGCAATGGACGTTATCGAGAACGTGGGTCTTCTGGAGAAGGCTCATTTAAAGATGGGGCAATTAAGCGGTGGTGAGCGTCAACGGGTTGCTATTGCACGCGCTCTTGTACATGGAGCGAAGGTTATACTTGCAGATGAGCCCGTCGTCGGACTAGATCCCAAATCGGTTGAAAGCGTGCTTGAACAGTTAAGAACGTTGTGCAAAGAAGAGAGAGTAACGGTATTAACTGTCATTCCCCTTGAACTTGCGGAGAGATATGGAAGCAGAATTATTGGTCTTTCTAAAGGTAAAATAATGTTTGACGTTAAAGGTCGTCGTCTCACACAGCAAGAGAAGAACATGATATAAATCAATGAGTGTCAATATAGAAAAGAGTGATGTGGGTGTACAAATCAAGCTTAATTCGAGCGTGTGCTGCTTGCTTGACCCTTTTTATTCTTGGAGGTTGCAGCATTATAAGTGATCCGGTTTCTCTGATGAAGACACCACAGATTTCTGCAGAGAATGAGTCGTTGCGTTCTTTCATTACAACTCAACTTCCCTTTGGGGCGGATTTGATTCGTGCTCGTAAGAATGATAATACAAGTCTTATACGTTTCGTTGATCTCAATAATGATGGTAAAAAGGAAGTTGTTGTATTCTATCAGACGAACGATCCAGCAGTTCCGTTACATGGTTCTATTTTTGAGGATCAGAATGGAACTTGGGTCCAACAAGTAACGTTTGATGGTGAAGGTAAAGTACTTGAATCATTGCAATTTCTGGACATAACGAATGATGGTAGTATCGATATAGTTGCTGGATTCTCAAGAGGTGAAGAGGAGCAGCAGAGTGGGCTCGTTATATATAGTTATAATGCTGGTATTCTTGATAAAGTGCATGACTTTTCATATACCCACTTCGTCATCGATGACCTGAATGAAGATGGTCTGAATGACCTTACGATCGTATCGTTGAAACGAAATGAGTATGCTCGAATGACAGTTTATCAATATGCTGCTGACGATTTTGTTGAAATAGATAAATTAGAAATGGAACCATTGCTTAATAATTATTACAAGGTTGTCGCAGGAAATGTGTTCACAGATAAGAAAGGGATCATATTAGACGCGGCGAGTGGATCAGGCGCGGGGTATTTCTATACTGAAGTTATTGTCATGGAGGAGAATAAGTTAATTCCTGTTCTCAATATGGATCAGACGTATAAAGATATCCAGATTTACAGTGAAGACGTCAATTCTGATGGTATTATTGAGGTTGGTGTCTTAGAGACACCCATAGGGTGGGAACACTATAGCTTTGAAGAGATACCTTGGTTCTTCTCTTACTATCAATGGGATGGAGAAGAAGGAATGAGTTTTGTTAGACAGCAATATCATGATCATAAGAATAGATTTATGCTGAATTTCTTCTCGCCAGAATGGCATCACAACATTACGATTGATAACGAATCTAATAAAGATGAGTATTTAAGATTTAAGATGTTAGATACAGATAAGACGGTAGCTGAGATCAAATTCTTTACGCAACAAGAGTGGAACAATGACCATAGCACATGGGAGTTATTGGTTCGTGCTAGCGATAAAGTGATTGCATATAAAAGTTATGACATAGATCTCGAGCTAAATAAAAATAAAAAAGTGGAGACGGATGTAGCTCCAATCGAAAGGAAAGG
The DNA here is from genome assembly GCF_056786435.1 of Paenibacillus sp. Y916. Taxonomy (NCBI): domain Bacteria; kingdom Bacillati; phylum Bacillota; class Bacilli; order Caryophanales; family Paenibacillaceae; genus Paenibacillus; species Paenibacillus sp. Y916. The sequence goes on from NZ_JBXCJA010000008.1 coordinate 147,963, forward strand.
AAGCCGCGAATGAGTAAAGTGTTAATTTTGGAGGATGAAGAATCTATTCGTAGTTTTATCGTCATTAATTTAAAGCGGAATGGGTTTGAAGTTGTTGAAGCCGCAGATGGTTATGAAGCGATTGACAAATTAACAACGATACCAGATATCGATATTGCACTTCTAGATGTTATGGTTCCTGGGATTGATGGATTCGAAGTGTGTAGAAGAATTAGAGAGACAAATGAACGGATTGGGATCATCTTCTTAACAGCCAAAGTGCAGGAGCAAGATAAAGTGTATGCACTATCTGTAGGTGCTGACGACCATATCAGCAAACCATTTAGTCCAACAGAGCTTATTGCTCGTATTCAATCATTATTGAGACGTGTAAGTGTTCATCGGCAGAATTCAGCAAAAGTTAGTTTTAACTCGGGACCTTTCGCGTTGGACTTAATTTCGAAACAATTCAAGAAGAACGGTATCGTTATTGAACTAACACCAACTGAATTTTCACTGATTCAATTTTTCCTAGAGAAAGAAACGACTCCACTAAGTAGGGATGTATTGTTAGATCATGTGTGGGGAAGAGAATATATGGGAGATCCGAAGATTGTGGATGTGAACATTCGTCGATTACGTCAAAAGATTGAAGAAAACCCTTCAGAACCAGAATATCTACAAACCGTATGGGGACATGGTTATAAATGGAAGGGCTATGTCCAATGACTAAGAAAGGTATACGCAGACAGATCGTCTTACACTATTTCATTGTAGTGTTCACGGCACTACTTCTTGTGGAAGTCATCTTTCTGTTAGCAATAAGAACGTATTACTATGATAGTGTGTACAGCCATATATCTAGCTCTGTAAGAAATTCAGAAAGATTCTATCAGAAGTTTCTGCTCTATGAGGAAGATAACATTGATTTATTATCAGACATGCTAGCCAACTTTAAGTTGGACTATACCGAACTTCAAATTTTGGATACAAAGGGCAAGGTACTTATCAATACAACCGAATTTAATCCAGATACAACGATAACGACGAGTGATATCCCTCAAGCTATTTCAGGAAATATAGGTAGATGGATAGGGCGTCAACCTTCAACGAATGAAGATGTCATGTCCGTGAGTAAACTGATACAAATTGGTGGAGAAGATACTTTTGTTCTGCGGTATACCACGTCATTAAAAACCTTAAATGATAAGTTATTGAATGTAACTATGCTATCGGTCGGAATTGGGATGTCAGTATTAGCTGTCGTACTTGCATTCAGTTTAGGACTTGCGAACTCAATCGTTAGGCCTCTGAATAACATTACTGCGGTGTCAGCACAAATGGCCAAGGGGAAGTATAAGGTCCGAGTAAAAGGCGATTACAAATATGAATTGGGTGAATTGGCAAGCACACTTAATCATATGGCTGAAGAAATTATTAGGGGTAATCAGATCAAAGATGATTTCATCTCCTCCATTTCTCATGAGTTAAGAACACCCCTAACGAGCATTAAGGGATGGAGTGAGACTGTCACTTCAGGAGGATATGACCCTGAAGAGACTGAGATCGGCATGCAGATTATTTCTAAAGAGACGGAACGGCTAATTGGCTTAGTTGAAGAAATATTGGACTTCTCCAAACTTCAGCAAAATGAGATGAAGCTTGTCGTTGGGGAAGTTGTTCTCAAAGAGTTACTTCAGGAAATTATGTTGAATATGTGGACAAAAGCGGAGAAGAAGGTTATTAAGCTTGTTCTAGAATCGGATGAGAATCCGATCGTATTCGCAGATGGTAACCGCCTCAAACAGGTCTTCTTGAACCTCGTTGACAATGCTATTAAATTCTCAGAAGAAAATAGCGATATCCGTATTGTATTAAATTGTTATCCTGGGCAAGTGGAAGTGGATGTTCAAGATAACGGTTTGGGCATTAGTGAAGAACATCTTAACAGAGTGCGAGATCGCTTCTTCCAAGTGAATCCTTTAAATGGAGGAACCGGCTTGGGGCTTGCGATATCCCAACAACTTGTGGAACAACATCAAGGAACGCTGGAAATCTTTAGTGCTCTGGGAGAGGGTACCACCGTTAGGGTTATGTTACCATTAGTGGCTGAATCTGTTTAGATTGAATATGATGGAACTCAAGGACAACAAGTAAGAGCGAAATCCTCACAATAGAGGAATTCGCTCTTACTTGTATTTATTAAAAGATCATCATGTTTGAATTACAACAATTCAGCACGAAGAAGCGCAGAGTTCTCATATGCTTCCTTAAGCAAACGGACAGGTTGTGTTCGTAATGTGGGTACAATCGACTTTTGAAATATGATCTCCCGAGGTCCAACGACAAACAAATGGTTTGCAGAACCTTGAATAACAGAACCATCCTTTATAACGGCTCCTTCGCCAATAATTGCATATTCTATAGTAACATTACGCCCGATTTTAACGTTGGGCATAATGACGCTATCTCTAACTTCTGAATTCTTACCGATCTCAACCCCGCCAAAAACGACTGATTTCTCAGCACTTCCATCTAAAGTACAAGCGTCAGACATCATGCAGTTTGAAATTTTCCCGGATTTATTCTTCGGGGGACTTATCTTTGTGTGCCAGGGACGACTGTACATAGGCCAGTTGCTCTTATGTAGTTCCCAATCAACATTATCATCCAATAGATCCATATGCGCTTCCCAAAGGCTATCAATCGTGCCTACATCTCTCCAGTATCCATCAAATTTATAGGCGAATAGGAGATCTTGTTTGGATAACATCGTTGGAATGATGTCCTTTCCAAAGTCATGAGAAGAAGTCAGTTTAGAAGCATCGTCGATTAATAGTTGTTTTAAGTATTCCCATTTGAAAATATAAATTCCCATAGAGGCTAAATTACTGTCAGGTTGTGCTGGTTTTTCTTTAAAAGTATTGATCTGCATATCGCTATCTATGCCTAAAATACCGAAACGACTAGCTTCCTTCCAAGGAACTTCCATAGCAGAAATGGTGACTTGTGCATTCTTACTCTTGTGTTGCAGTAACATTTCGTTATAATCCATGTGATAAATATGATCTCCGGACAGAATGAGCACATGTTCAGGATTGTAACGATCGATATAATCGATATTTTTGTAAATAGCATCTGCTGTACCTGAATAATCAGTCCCCGTTCTATAAGATGGCAGAAGTGAAACGCCGCCGCCTTCGTTGTTGTGTAATCCCCAAGGTTCACCAATGCCAATATGATCATGTAATGAGTTTGCCTCGTACTGGGTCAGAACACCAACTGTTTTAATTCCGGAGTTAACGCAGTTACTAAGAGGAAAATCAATAATACGATAATGACCGCCAAATGGCACTGCTGGTTTGGCCATCTCCGCTGTAAAAGGTGCTAATCTGCGACCTTCTCCACCCGCAAGTAACATAGCAATACATTCTTTTCTAATCAAGTTGTTCCCTCCTAATTGTTGTGCAATGTAGTAATACGTAAAGCTCTTTAATCCCACATGAAAGGAGTATATTGAAATAATCATGAAATATTACAAGGATAATAATTAAATATCATTCATATTTTCACTCTGATTGGAATAGGCTAGGGGTAATGATGACTATAATTGAATAAGAAGGTGATAAGTTGATGGATCAGAACAGTACGCTGGAATTGATTTCAGACCAAAATAGTTTTTTGTTTCATGAAGGAACATCCAACCATAGTTACCGTTTCCTTGGTGCACACCCAACCATAGAAAATGGACTTCATGGTGTCCGATTTACCGTATGGGCACCACGCGCAACTCACGTGGGATTAGCGTTAGATATGAATGGTTGGAATGGCTTAAATCATTTATTACATAAGATGCCCAAAACCGGATTATGGAGTCGCTTTTTCTCAGATGTAACTGTTGGAACATTATACAAATATCAAATCACGGGTCCAGAAGGAGAAAGTTTCCTCAAAGCAGATCCTTATGCATTTCAAGCAGAAGTTAGACCAGCTACAGCATCTGTAGTGTCTTCGGTGGATGGATACCAATGGAATGACTCCGCATGGTGTCAACAATTAGGACAACCTTTTCAAAAACCACTTAACATATATGAAGTTCATTTAGGCACTTGGAGACAGAAGGAGGATGGTACATTATATTCTTACTCCGAAATGGTCGACTTACTCATTCCGTATGTGAAAGAAATGGGATATACGCATATTGAATTTATGCCTTTGAGCGAACATCCTTACGATTTATCATGGGGATATCAAGGAACAGGATTTTTTGCAGTAAGTAGTCGTTTTGGGACTCCACATGAATTTATGTTCTTAGTTGATGAATGCCATCAAGCGGGACTTGGAGTTATCATGGATTGGGTACCGGCTCATTTCGCCAAAGATGCCCATGGTTTACGGATGTTTGATGGCACGCCCTGTTTCGAATATGAAGACTCCTTTAAAGCGGAGAAGCTAGGTTGGGGAACATTGTCCTTTGATTACGGGAAGCCAGAGGTCATATCATTCCTTATTTCAAATGCCTTATTCTGGCTAGATATGTTTCACATTGACGGGCTTCGCGTAGATGCAGTCACGAGTATGATTCGGCTTGATTTCGATAAACAAGTAGAACAACATCAATTGAATGAAGCTGGTGGGGTGGAGAACTTGGAAGCGATCGCTTTCTTGAAGCAGCTGAACACGACGATCTTTCGTTACCACCCCCATGCATTAATGATGGCGGAAGAATCTAGTGCATGGCCGGGTGTTACTTCCCCCGTGGATCTCCAAGGATTAGGATTCAATTACAAGTGGAATATGGGTTGGATGAACGATACGTTGGAATACATAGAACAACCTTACTGGGATAGACCTTCCAAACATCATTTGCTTACATTTCCCATTTGTTATGCATATGCAGAGAATTTCGCTTTACCCCTATCACATGATGAAGTTGTTCATGGCAAGAAGTCGCTTTTGAATAAAATGCCTGGGAGCTATGAGGAAAAATTTGCTGGGCTACGCTGTTTGCTTGGATATCAAATGACTCAACCAGGAAAGAAACTACTCTTCATGGGCGGTGAATTCGGACAATTTATCGAGTGGAGAGATCAAGAACAATTAGATTGGTTGTTGTTGGCGTACGATAAACATCGTCAAACCCAGTCCTATACGAAGGCATTGAACCATTTCTATCTAAATGAAAAAGCACTTTGGGAGCTGGATCATGTGATGGAGGGACATCAGTGGATTAGTGCAGACGATTCATCACAGAGTGTGCTTTCGTATATACGAAAAGGAAAGAAAACAGGTGATGAGCTCATCATTCTCATTAACTTTCAACCTATTGTAAGACGAGAATATCGCATAGGTGTTTTGAAAAAAGGGGTATATAAGTGTGTATTTAATAGTGACGAAACCGAGTTCGGAGGAGAAGGCGAAGAGATTGAATATTGGGTGAAGACAAAGAATGTTCCTTGGCATCATCAGAAACAGAGTTTTACCATTACGATTCCGTCGCTCAGTATGCTTATTTATAAAAGAGAAGTTAGAAGGAGAGATGAATTGTGAAAGTGTTATTCGCTGCAGCGGAAGCGGTACCCTTTATCAAAACAGGGGGATTGGCAGACGTCATTGGCTCTCTTCCTAAGGCACTCCATCAACAAGGGGTAGAGGTTGCTGTTATTGTACCCAAATACCGGGGAATCCATCAAAAATACCGTGATAGCATGATACCTGTGAGTGAAATCGTCGTGCAGATGGGTTGGAGAAATCAGTATTGCGGGATTGAAGTCATGATTCAGGATGGTATTCCAATTTATTTTATTGATAATGAATATTATTTTGGACGAGATAATGTATATGGATATACGGATGATGGAGAGCGCTTTTCCTTTTTCAATCGGGCCGTTCTTGAGGTGATTCGTGAGATCGATTACCAAGCAGATGTCTTACATTGTCATGACTGGCACACAGCGATGATCCCATTGTTACTTCAAGCTCAGTATCGACATGATCCTTTTTACTCACATATGCGTACTGTGTTTACTATTCATAATTTACTGTACCAAGGGATATTCCCATATGAAATGTTGGGGGAGCTATTAGAGTTGGATAATCAGTACTATCTTGGTGTTGAGTATTTCGGACAAGCTAGCTTTATGAAAGCAGGTATTCAATTCTCTGATCATGTGACAACTGTTAGCCCTACGTATGCGAAGGAAATTCAGACCTCCCAATACGGATATGGACTAGAAGGGTTGCTAACTTCATTAGGGGGTAAATTAACAGGGATCGTAAATGGGATTGACACGCAGAGTTATAATCCAGCTAATGATCCCAACATTCACACTAACTATCAGTTGAACTTTGATTTGAAGAGAGAGAATAAAATTGAACTTCAGCGGGAATTAGGTCTGCCCATAGCACCTAAGGTACCTCTGATTGCTATGGTCACTCGGCTAGTGGACTCTAAGGGGCTAGAGTTAGTCATAAGGATTCTAGATGAAATGTTGTATTATGACGATATTCAGTTGGTAATGATGGGTACGGGTGATCCTTATTACGAACGTTGGTTCAAGGAAGCCGCTCAGCGATATCCCCTTAAATGTTCAGCACTGATTACCTTTAACGAAGGGTTATCACGTAAGTGTTATGCCGCTAGTGATCTATTCCTTATGCCATCCAAGTTTGAACCTTGTGGAATTAGTCAACTTTTGGCTCTACGGTATGGTAGCATCCCTGTGGTTCGTGAGACAGGAGGTTTGAATGACACCGTTCATGCCTATAACGAGTTTACGGGAGAAGGAAATGGATTTACTTTCAGTGCATATAATGCGCATGATATGATGCATACGATTCGCCGTGCCGTGTCGTTCTATCATCAGCCAGAACCTTGGGGACGGATAATGAAGAATGCATCCCATGGCGATTATAGCTGGGACGTCTCAGCGCGTGAGTATATGAATATTTACGAGGGTCTAAACGTGATGCGGAAGTGACTATTGAGGGTGGGAAGGGAATGCGGATTTAAAGGCGGACCGCAAGCTTTTCGCTTCATGCCAAATCCCTTCTTTTGTTCTATTCTGAGGTTTCATCTACTGCCTCATACCATGGGTGAAGCGCATTTCGTACATTTTGCAAGATGATTTTGGTACAAATAAGCTATTAATAATGGGTTACTTCAATATCCGTAAATTTCAAGATATTAAATGTAATAAATGGGCATAGCTATAATCAAGTATATCAATACTTGGAGGTGCTGGTTGACGTAACAAATGCCGATGTAGAAGACTTGATGATAATACAGATTGTTTTAGAGGTTGGTATGAGGCTGAACATAGAGAATTATTTGAGGATAAATGTGGGAAAAAAGAATAGCTACTCCAAATGCGAATGGATTAGAAAAATCATTACATATGTAATTTTAATAACAAAAGTCACTCCTCTTCAGAGTGACTTTTGTTATTACTAAGCAAGTATTAAACCATTATCAAAGTGATTATTTATCGGCTTAACCTAAAAGTCAGAGCTTGACTGTTCAATTGGAATCGCCCTATTTGGTTGAATAATCTTGAGCCATAATAAGAGAGAATAGGTTGGATGGAGTAGGAAGTATGAAGCAGCGCAGGTGACGGAATTGTCCTGAAGAAGCGATAGCGTTCGCCTACAAGCTTTCCGCAGGAAAGCTACTTCGGAAGCATATGCTTTGCCATCGGATTTCAACCGCTAAGCGGTATAAAATCAAGAAATCGGAGGGTAACAGCGATCGTAAGGATAATCCGTCAACGTAGCGACATCCTAGACTAATGTTTGCCAAGCACTAGTAACAGTATTTAGCTTAGTTATTATTTTAACGATTTAATGAATGTCATTGCATAATAATACATTTTCACTTATGATTGTTCAGTTGTAAAATACTTTATTGTGACGGATTAACGATCTGTCATATTTATTAATGGTAAGGAGAGGACAGGAAGTTGAAGAAATTTAATCGAATCATTGCGATTCTACTCAGTGCTATCATCCTGTTAGTTATGGGTTTGCAGACGACAGAAATCGTAAGTGCAGAACAAGAAACTACGAAGACCACCAAAAAACTAGTTCTTGGAACAAGTGCCGAGTTTCCACCTTATGAATTTCATAAGACGATAGACGGAAAAGACCAAATTGTTGGTTTCGATATCGAAATTGCGAAGGAAATCGCTAAAGATCTTGGGGCTGAACTTGTCATTGAAGACATGGGCTTTGATAGTCTACTATCTGCGTTGCAAAGTGGGAGAGTGGATTTTGTTATTTCGGGTTTAACGCCTTCGGAAGAACGTCGTCAAAGTATTGACTTCTCGAATGATTATTATTTGGCACAACAAGTTGTCGTGGTGAGAGCGGAAGATCAAGAGCGATTCCCGACGATGAAAGAACTTGAGAATGAGAAGATAGGGGTGCAAAAAGGTTCGATTCAAGAAGAAATCGGAATGGATATTCCTAATGCTCATCTGACTTCATTGGAAAAAATACCGGATCTTATTTTACAGTTACGGACGAAACGAATCAACGCCATCATTATGGAAGATACAGTCGCTCAGGCGTATTTTGATTCGGAGATTGTTCTTGCTGCTGCTGTGCCAGAAAATGCTGATTCCTTGGCAGCCATTGGAATTCAGAAAGGTAATGTTGAGCTACTGCAATCGATCAATGAGACATTGGAGCGATTGAAGAGTAATGGTGATATCGATCGATTGGTTAAAGAAGCGAGTCTTCTAGCGGCTGATAAGCAGGTATCAGGGAATATATTTAATATTGCTTGGAAATACAGAAGTTATTATGTACAAGGGATCGGATATACGCTCTTGCTGTCAGCACTAGGTGTATTATTTGGCTTCATTATCGGTCTGTTCATCTCGTTACTACGTATGACAAATATAGGGTTGTTGAAGTGGCTAGGTTCAGCTTATGTTGAAGTGTTACGAGGCACACCAATGCTTGTACAGCTTATGATTATTCATTACGGCATAGCCTTAACATTTGGTGTTAATTTCTCGCCACTGCAATCCGGTATTATAACGTTATCGATTAATAGTTCAGCATATCTTGCGGAAATATTCAGAGCAGGTATTCAGGGCGTAGACCGTGGACAAATGGAGGCAGCACGCTCGTTAGGGATGAAAAGAAGCACAGCGATGCGCCATATTATATTACCGCAAGCATTTAAGGCTGTTCTACCGGCAATTGGTAATGAATTTATTACGATTATTAAAGAATCGTCGATTATCTCCATCATCGGAATGGCTGATATTATGTATCAGGCTGGTGTTGTGAAGAATATTACGTATCAAGGACTAAGTCCATTTATTATTGCAGCGGTTATTTATTTCTGTATGACGTTTGCATTGTCCAAGGTACTGGGAGTTGTAGAAAGGAGGTTGAGTGCTAGTGATCATCGTTAAAGATCTTCATAAATCATACGGGGAATTAGACATTCTTAAAGGAATTGATGTAGAGATATCTAAGGGTGAGGTTGTCGTAGTGATTGGTCCTTCGGGTTCAGGCAAGAGTACATTTCTACGTTGTCTCAACCTGCTTGAACAGCCAACCTCTGGAGAAATATTATTTCAAGGTAAATCGATAACATCTTCCAATCATGACATCAATGCTACACGTGAGAAAATGGGGATGGTGTTCCAAAACTTCAATCTGTTTCCTCATAAAACCGTCGGTCAGAACATTATGTTAGCTCCACTTACCGTTCAGATGAAGTCGGCAAAAGAAGCGGATTACATCGCGAATAATCTATTGCAAACTGTAGGACTATCTGATAAAAAGGATGTCTATCCGAATCAATTATCGGGAGGACAGAAGCAACGTGTTGCTATTGCTCGTGCGTTAGCGATGCAGCCACATGTTATGTTATTCGATGAGCCTACTTCAGCGCTCGATCCTGAAATGGTAGGAGAGGTGCTGGAAGTTATGAAGAAATTGGCTGTGCAAGGCATGACGATGGTCATCGTTACGCATGAAATGGGGTTTGCCCGTGAGGTGGGTGATCGTATTCTATTCATAGATGAAGGTCGTATTATGGAAGAGGGTTCACCTGAAGAGGTATTTAATAACCCGAAGAATATTCGTACGAAAGAATTCCTTAGTAAAGTGTTGTAGCAATGAAATAGCCTAAAAAAACGAATTGATATATAGAGCAGCACGGAGGAAAAGATGACGAAAAAGTCATTGTTACCTCCGTGTTTTTTTACGATAAAAGGCGTCATAATCATGTTCATAGTGTCACTTGGGAAACATTACATATTTAAAGGTTACAAAGTTGTGATATATTAGTTGAGCCGAAACTTTGCAGGCTTTCATACAAGGAGGAGCACAAACACAATGAATATTAAATTTAAAACAATTAAAATGTTTGCAGCAGTAATAGGAATTGCTATGGTGGTACAGGGTGCACCTGTTCATGCAGAAGCTGTTCATGTAACGAAAAAGGGCGATACGTACTTCAAACTATCCCAACAGTATGGTGTGGATCTGAAAGAATTGATCAATGCCAATGCCAATACGAAAGAAAACAATATCTATCCAGGAATAAAATTAACGATACCAACGGCTAAGAAGACAGTGTCAGCTACATCTGTAAATTCAACTGCTTCGATTCTAAATGTCACAGAAGATCAAAAAGTGGTGAAAGCATGGGGAAAAACATTTAATTATAGCAAAACTTTAAATGTCAAAGCGTCAGCCTATTCTGCTGCTGCTAGTGAGAATGGTAAATGGGGAGCCGTTGATTACTTCGGTAATCCACTCAAACTAGGCACCATCGCTGTAGACCCCAAGGTTATACCAATGGGGACAAAAGTATTAGTGACTGGACATAGTCATGATGGTCTTCCCAAGGATGCATTTGTTGCAACGGCAACGGATGCAGGCTCGGCAATAAAGGGCAATCGAATAGATATATTCATTCCGGGAAGCCAACAAAGTGTAAGAGTATTTGGATATCAACAGATTGAGTTGTATTTCATAAACTAAGTGAAATAGGGAATAGAATCGTAAAGTGCGTGTTCAAAAGATGACTTTTTGAACAACCTCTTAAAGGGTAGTCCTATAGGCCAATGATAATGGCTTATGGAACTACCCTTCTTTATCGTTATTTAGGGACCGGAATCTTCTCGACACTTATCTGAAGTAATTCGGGAACGGTTACGAAGGAGTATCCTTTCTTTCGCAGGTTCAAAATAATTTCAGGAAGGGCTTCTATCGTTCCTGTTAGATCTGATCCGATGCCCCCGCCTGCATGTTGGAGAATGATGGAACCCGGTCCGACCTGGGACAGAATATTCTTCTTCACTTCGTCTTTACCAATTCCTTTCCAATCTAGAGAATCTACATTCCAGTTAATAATTTTATAGCCTTGCTTCTTAGCCCATTTCAGTTGCTCTTCAGTAATTTCCCCATAAGGAGGACGGATCAGCCTTGGCTTATAGTGAATTAATTCGTTAAGAATTTGCTCGGTTGTGTTAATCTGACTTTGAAAATGTTCCAAGGAGATCTTGGTGAATTGGGGATGATCATAGGAATGGTTACCTATGGCATGCCCCTCACGCTGAATTCTTCTTACAATGTCAGGATGATCTTTTGCGCGTTTGCCAACAACAAAAAAAGTAGCCTTTACATGATATTTAGCTAATATATCTAGCACAACGGGTGTGAATCGAGGATCTGGAACATCATCGAAGGTAAGAGCGAGTCTTTTTTCCCTCGGGCCTCTAGTTTTCATCGTTTCAGGAAATTTCCGATATAGTTCAGATAATGTAGCTGAAGAATTCTTTTGCTGTTGTTCTTTTGAATTTTTCGAAGAAGAATGATCATTCTGTGAATGAACTACAGGTTCCGACATGGGGCTTGAGCTTGCTATTGCACTTTCTGTGGAAGATAACGCTGCCTGAATATCATGTGGTGAAATGATAGAGAGCCTTCCGGCTATGACAAGAAAGAACAAAATGATTAAAGTAATTTTTCTGAACATATGTACAACCTCCGAACTATTTAATATGTGAGGAATTCAACTATGTTGTTATGTCCTGAATGTGTTAATATTATTCTTAGAGAAGTTAGTGAAAAAAGTCACTTAATTATAATGTAGTATTAATTATGAATGGATTTTGGTACATAGGAGGCGTTTGTGGATGGGGAAAGTGATAACCAATGAACAGGTATCTGAACAAGTGTATCTGATGAACGTAGAGGGGCATTATGAAGGTAAGATGGGTCAATTTTATATGTTGCGAGCATGGGGGAATTATCCGTTACTCTCTCGACCGATTAGTATATTTAATAGAACGGATGGAGGGATAGAATTCCTGTATCAGGTGGTCGGGGAGGGAACGGCACTACTTGCTGGACTTCGACCGGGAGATTCTTTATCTCTTGAAGGGCCTTATGGTAATGGGTTTCCCGAGGTAAAAGGGAGAGTCGCACTTGTTGGTGGTGGGATTGGAATCGCACCGCTCTATTATTGTGCACAACAGATCCCGAATGCGGACATCTATCTCGGTTTTAGCAAAGAGTCATACTTATTAGATCACTTTAATACTGTAGCAGGAAAATTGTATACAAATGTTGGCGGATACATTGTTGAAGACATCGATTTCCATCAATATGATGCGATACTATCGTGTGGGCCGCATGGCATGATGAAAGCTGTTCAGTCGAAACAACAGCAATCACAATGTTCAGCAGATGTCTATATTTCACTAGAGAACCGAATGGCATGTGGCATTGGGGCATGTCTAGTGTGTAGTGTGTCGTGCAAAGATGGCCGTAAAAAGGCATGTACAGATGGACCTGTGTTTGCTGCAGAGGAGGTATGTCTACATGATTAATTTAACATGTGAAGTTGCTGGAATTCCTTTTAAAAATCCAATTGTGATGGCTTCAGGAACTTTCGGATTCGGCAGAGAGTACGGTAAGTTATATGATCTATCTAAGATCGGTGGCATTAGTGGGAAAGGTCTCACATTACATCCTAAAGCGGGTAATGAAGGGCTTCGTGTATTTGAGACGCCCTCAGGGATGTTAAATAGTGTTGGGCTTGAGAATCCAGGCGTACCCTATTTCCTAGAGCATGAATGCGCCTATTGGGAGACACTGGATACCGTCAGAATTGCTAATCTAGGCGGTAATTGTTTAGATGACTACATACAGGGTGCCATTCTGATCCAAGAAGATCACAATAGAAGACAAGCGCTAGGTCGAGTAGCCGTAGATATGATTGAATTGAATATTTCATGTCCTAATGTAAAAGAAGGCGGAATAGCCTATGGAGTAAAGACGGTGGCAGCGCAGGAAGTCGTTCGACAAGTAAGGCGGGCAACTAGCTTACCATTGACGGTCAAGTTGTCTCCAGGTGCGGAGAATTTGGTGGAAATGGCTCTGATGTGTGAGAACGAAGGGGCAGATGCCCTATCTCTCATTAATACGATTTCCGGGATGAAGATTGATGTGCGTCGTCGTTCAAGTGTTTTTCGTAACTCTTATGCTGGGCTGTCTGGTCCTGCGATTAAACCAATTGCATTACGTATGGTACACCAAGTCGCACAGCATGTGAAGATACCTATTATGGGAATGGGTGGCATTGTGTCTGCGACGGACATCATTGAATTTATTATGGCAGGGGCTGCTGTGGTGCAGGTGGGTACGTATAACTTCATGAACTTGCGTGCAGGTCAGGATTTGGTTGAGGGTTTGGAGCAATTTATGCTGGAAGAGAATATTAAGTCTTTGGACGAAATCCGCGGAATCTTATAGAATAGATAATAGATTCATATTTCTTTCGAAAGGCGGATGTATATGATTGAGTTTAATCCAGATGACATCCAAATCATTGAAGTTCCAGTGGGACGGGATATGATGCTGATCATCACAGGTGGGGCTGCTCACATTGGCGCTGTATCCACGGCTTATCGAACTTCCGATGGGATTGAGGTACAAACGTCAAGTATACCAGGACATAAAGAGTATACAATTAGTGAGGATCTGGCGCGTAAAGCTGCAGAAGTGCTAGATAAGACAGTCACCGTGGCCGCAGGTATACATTATGATCAACTTACGAAAGTAGAGATTCAGTCGATCGTAGCCATCGTGAATGAAAGAATGGATAATTATTTGAACAAAATGAAACGTTCTATGTCTTTATCACGTACACCTTAGTATGAAGAAAAAACATACTCCTGGGAGGAATGAATTTTATGTCCATGTTCAAAAGATTACGTGATGTAACGATGTCCAATATTAACAGCTTGATCGATAAAGCGGAAGACCCTATCAAAATGACGGATCAGTATATTAGAGATATGCATGAAGATCTTGAAGATGCTGAGAAAGCTGTAGCAGCACAAATTGCTATCGAGAAGAAATTCAAACAACTCTATGAAGAACAAGAGGCGTTAGTGAATAAACGTACACTACAAGCTCAGACAGCTGCACAAGCGCAGAATATTGATCTTGCCCGTCGCGCTTTGGAAGAGAAGAATGCAGCGGAGTTGAAGAAGAATGAATATAAAGTGAACTATGATCAGAATAAAGCATCTGCTGATAATCTACGTAGCAAGCTTGAAGAAATGCGTAAGCAATTAACGTTAATGAAGAATAAACGAGAAACATTAGTAGCGCGTTACAATGCTGCCAAGGCACAAACGGAGATTAACAAGGCTATGACAGGCTTCAGTACGGATTCTGCGGCAAGTGGACTCAAACGTATGGAAGATAAGATGTTACACATGGAAGCGCAAGCTGAAGCAAGTAACGAAATGACTTCTAGCGAGAAATCTTTGGACGATGAGTTTGCAAGTTTAAATAAAGACCAAGCGGTTGAAGATGAACTTGCAGCACTTATGAAACAATTCGGGAAACAAGAATAGTAGAAGAAGTTCAAAAAGTCATCAGTAATAAGTATAAATAGTTAACATATGTAATATGACAGGCGAAGGAGCTAATATGTGATCATAACTCCTTCGTTTTGATATGAGAATAATGTGAAATTTATTGCCGAATGGGGTTGAAGAGGTCATGGATTTTGAATATGTATTAAGAGTGTTGGTCTGGACAGGTGTAGGTTCGGTATTACTGTTCATTCTGCTATATGTGGACTCATTATTTACAAAGTATAAGGATTTTGAAGAAGTTAAAGCGGGAAATATGGCGGTAACGACCCGGATGATTCTGAAGCTTGTCGCACAGGGTTACATTCTTTCCGTATCTATATCTACCTCCAATGTATTACTTGAAGCGATCGTTGTTTCAATTATATCCTTTGTTGTACTACTCATTCTGGAAAGTATTGTCCGTATATTACTTAGAGGATGGGCTAAGCTGGATCTTGATCTAGGAACACAACAAGGTAAATTAGGTTATGGACTATTTGCTGGATCATTGCATATTGTAGGAGCTCTAATCATTACAGCTTGTCTGTAAGTTGAACTAACGTCGATAAGGGGTCGCAGAATATGAGTATTTGGAAAAGAGTAGGGAATCTATTTGCTAAGCCGGAACCGCCAATACGAGAGAAGAATGTGTTGGGGCTTGCACCAGGTGATATATGTGAAGTATCGCTAGTTACGTACGAAGTGGTGGGAAGAGTCCATAATCGTAGTCGGAACGCGGTTGTACTTACGTTGCAAGATGGTCAGGATATCGCTTATTTTCATATTGAGGAACGGGAAAATATCCAGTATGCGTTGTATAAGCCGATTGATGGAAGGTTGGACAATCCAAATGAGGTTCCGAGCATCGTCGATTTGGATGATGTAGCCTATCATTTGGAGGAGGAGTACGACGGGAATGTACTTGTAACTGGGAAAGCACCATTCATGCAAGGTGGGGAGCAACATGTGTGGCAATATCAATCTGATGATAATCAACTGCTGCGGATTGAATGGCAAAATGGACGCTTCATGATGTATGAAGGCGAAAGTGTGATACCGGCAGATGTAAAGATCATTCGGGCAAGCTAGGAGTGGATCAAGTGAAGAAACATTCAGTTCTTTCAATAAAGTGTTTGATCGTTCTTGGTTTATTAGTATCTCTATTGAGCGGTTGTGGTGCGGGTGGCTGGGGCGATTTAGGGACAACGATGAAGTCGTATCCGCTTGAATCCGTAAATAAAGATGGCAATGCCACATCTTATGTATATCGGGCAGAAGGTCAGAGTGTACCTGACGTTGCTGCTGAACTATCTGAGGATCGTCAGCCGGATCAGATTTCGGCAGAAGATTCGGAGCGAATGTTCCTTGTTTATAATGATGAATGGTACCATTTACAACAGGATCCAGATAACTCTGAGGATACGCTGATTGAAGTTGACTCAAAGGAATATGTCCAGAAGAATTATGACTCGAGCTTCCTTGAGGGATACATCGCTGCAAGTATTATAGGTAACATGTTCGATTCATTAGGGCGAAGTGGTACTTATCGTGGATATTCTAGTAAGGACGTATACAAACCGAATCAGGGAAGCTATTCTAAACCAACGACCAGTGATAAGAAAATGACACCTCCACTCACCGTGGAGAAAAAAGGGCTCATCACGCGACGTGGAAATACTAGCAATTCATCTAGTAGCAAACGATCTGACGACACTATATTCAACCGAGGCAGCACCCCAAGTAGGGGAAGCATTAGTAAGGGAAGCGATAGTGGCAGTGGATCTAGTATTTTTGGTTCTTCTAAGAATAAGAAATCGATTAGTAAGCCGAAAACAAGAATAGGTTCGGGTAAAATTAGTAGAAGAGGTCGAAGGTAGTTCAATGTGGATTAACTAAGGACTCCTAACGGGGTCCTTTTTCTATATTGAGGATTCACGGGAATATGAAGAATTTAAGTGCCCTTATTACATCTATTAGAAAAAGTTGAAAGTCTCACGAAGTAGCATGAGAGAAGGGAATGGCTATGGATAGAGAAGCTTGCGTTCTTCCTTTAAAGTACTCTTCCATCCGCTAAAGATGATTCAAGGAACATGATTCAACGAACACGACTTTAAGAGCGGATGTAACCCATAGACAGTACCTTTTCACCCACGCTAGCAACTTTTTTTCATGATCCTTAAACACTCGCTCTTTCGGCAGTTCCTTTCTCCTAATCTTCACATGAACTCTTCGACCAAGGACACCGAAAGGCGTCTTTCTAATTTTCTATCTGTTTTTTACTAACATGTTTTTTATTTCATATACGAGATGAACATCTTTCAAAATAAATGAAAGAGTCTCTTGATTGTAATATATGCCTGCTCTCGTGTATATTTCCCCGCAGGATCAAACCGGTTGCCAGCCACGCCGCTCATGACCGCTTTTCCAACGGTTGTATCTTGAAGCGCAGCGACAAACATGACTCCATCTATCGCCCATGTTGCTATAGAGGATTGATCCGTGTATGGAGTTAAATTCGGAGCTGTCCGGACGCCTAGATTCAGCGCAGCCCGTTGCAGCATATTGGCTGCCTCCTGTCGTGTAATTTCACCGTTTGGATCAAACGTTCGGATACCCTTGCCATTAACGATGCCTAGATGATGCGCGGCAAGCACCATCTGATGATCTGTATCGTCAAATACGTTGTTTGAGAGATTTACTCCGATTCGTGTCATCCAATCTTCGGTCGATAATCCCGCAAGGACAATATACAGATTGACAATTAATTCACTAAATTCCTGGCGGTTGATATGAGTTGTGTAGCTGTTGTTCATCCCCTTAGGAATGAGATTTAATCTCTCAGCAGCCTCGACTTCCTCTACCGCCCAACCAGAAATCTTCCCATCGGTTGCTGCTGGAGTATGGAAGCTTGCATCGATAAAGCCCCATTTACCATCAATGAAAACGCCAATGAGCCCTTCGTTAAATTGGTCTGAGATATCTTCGAATTGTGGCGGAATAATCGTTTTTCCAGTTCGATCGATAAACCCCCAGCGATCATTTTCATAAATAGCACCCATTCCTTCATGAAAATGTACCTGTCTTATAAAAGGGAATTGCGGGGCAATGATTTCCCTGCCTTGTCGATCCATAAACCCATAATAATATTCTCCTTGCATGATTTTATATACAACTGCGATTCCATCGTGGAAAGAGTCTGCCATATCGTAATAATGTACTTTCGAAAAGTCGATGGCCAGAATACCATCAAGGTTAATAAAGCCTTCGTCTACAGGGGCAAGACCATCCTTAAACGTGGAGGGTAAGGAATACACAAAACCGGTAAAGGCATCGCCTTCTTTGTTAATAAATCCCCAGCCTTCCATAAGGTAAACTGCAGCTGCCCCTTCGCTGAATGGCGAGGCTAATTCATATATAAGTTCGATGACAACGTCGCCTTTCTTGTTAATAAATCCCCACTGATCATCTAGTGACACTGCGGCGAGTCCCTCGCTGAAAGAAAAGGCATAATCGTATTGCGGTTCAATGACGAAACTCCCTGATTTATCGATGAATCCCCAGCGATCATTAATGGATACGCTAGCTAGTCCTTCGCTAAATCCACCGGCATCATCTGGTTGAATATCAATGATATCAAACTGTGCCTCGATGATCATTTTCCCCATCTTATCAATAAAGCCCCAGCTACCACCGCTTGCGACTGCGGCTAATCCCTCATGGAACGGCAAAGCATAATCATATTTGTGCGGAATCACTTCATTTCCCTTTTTGTCGATATACCCCCAATGATCCTTCATAAATACTGCAGCTAATCCCTCGCTATAATTTTGTACCATCTCATATTGCGGCTTAACTACATAGGTGGAAGTTGATTGTGCTTGAACAACGGGAAGATTCGAAAATAGTAATAAGACGCATAGAAATAAAAAAATACTGTTTCTCAAGTTTAATACACACTCCTTTTTATTAGTTTACATGCTTGAAGTAATGGACTTGTTGCACAAAGCTATTCTAGACGAACAAGGTTAAATGTAGGTAAAGGTCGGATTGGGAATTTACTCTATATAATTAACCTAGACTTAACCTTGTTAGACTATCCTTATGTACGTCAATGTAGAAAGGGGAAATTGAATATGAGAAAAGCATTTTTGGTTTTAGCGTGTATATTGATCATAGCAGTATTAAATGGCTGCGGAGGAAAACCAAACTCATCCAGTAAGAATAAGCAAGGGGATTTACAGCAAGTGGTTGTCGGGCAAACCAGTGATGCATCGATTGTTAATAATAAGACGAAGTCCAAGGAATCCGATAAAACACCACCAGTCATTGATCATTTGGACACGTATCCCTTTCCTGTATCGGCTGGCTGGAAAGAGGAGGACTTCGAGGTTAGGGAGTATGATGAAGGGATGCACTGGGAGGCTGTTTTTACTTTCGATGGAGATGAGCGAGAACAGGCTTTAGCCTATAAGGAAGTAATCGAAGAGCTTGGCTATGAGACCCAAACTATACTGAATGAAGTATTTAAAATAGGGACGGTAGAGTTCGCAGGGATTTCCTATCACGGTACATTTACATTTGGTATTGGAGATGATCACAGTGAATGGGGCGAGGGTCAAGGCTATGTAGAGATTGTCTTTTCGGAGAAGAAGTAACTGGAAAAGACAATCGGTTCTTAAGGCTCTTTGTCCTGTCGTTAATTGGATGGCTTGTGAGCACTTTAATAATGAATAGAGAGGGATGAAGTATGGCGGATTTCCGATATCGTAAATACATTGGAGTCGCTATCGTCCGCCTATCATGCTCCTAAAACAAACGGGCTTGTCACCGTCAGCGGATTTAGGGAAATCCCTTTTACAGAATCCATCAATTTGCGAGATATGATTCAATCAGATGAGTTTATCAATCAGATGGATCCAGATGAACGAAAGGAATTCGAAGACTTTTTGAATTGGAGCGAACCAGGTGACATGGGTGATATAGAAGTGATTGAAAATTCAAAGGGAATATTGAAACTACTTGAAAAATAGTTCGAATTCTTTACCTAGAATTAACCTTGAACTTGTAGCATAGGTATGTATAAAAAATTGAAGGTACTAGGAGGGAAAATCACAATGAAACAATGGTTTAATCAAAAAAAGTTAATCGTATTATTGTCAGTCGTATTCTTATTCGGTGCCACTGGAAGTGTATTTGCGGCGAGTCAATTAACAAAAATTACGGCATATTTGAATTCTGAACTAACGATCTTGTTAAATGGAAAGAATTTTCAGGCAATTGATGAGAACACAGGAGAAAAGCTATTGCCGATTACTTACAATGGTAGAACCTATTTGCCACTGAGAGCAGTAGCTGAAGCAACTGGAATTGAAGTGGGCTGGAATGGAAAGACACAGACGATCCATCTAGGCGGAGAAGAGGCTGCTGAGGAGATAATTGGCGAGCTTGGAACGATCTTTACTCCTGTAACTACAGAGTATGTTGACGCTAGTGGAGCAACAGCATACCGATTGAAAAGCACGGAGCCCAAAATTCTAAATCGAGGACCTAAAAGTGATTTTGAATATGGCTATGCCTATAACACTATGCATTCTTATTATCTAACAATTATTGTTGATAACAGTAAAAACTTTGATGTATTTAAAGCGAGAATTTGGCTCGAGGATTCAAAGGAAAGCGCATTGCAAAAAGCGCCGTTTATCGAAGTAATTGCAGTGGATGGTAATGGACAGCTTCTGGTAATGGACGGTAAAGATATCGAATTTGGAAAATACTATGATTTGGAAGTAGACATTAAAAATGTGAAAGAGTTTTATGTTAGAACTAACGGGGTATTGAGTGTAATCGGCGAACCAATGATGGGCAAATATCCAAGTCAATAATACAGATCGGGAAAAAGGGTAATAACGTAAAGAACGCAGCTTGTAGGTGATGGTTAAGCCTATAAGCTGCGTTTTTAGTATGATAATCATGGATACTAAAGATCTTGGATGGGTAACGTCCGAAGCTGAAGCGATTATTTTTTCTGGATATTAAAAATGATCTATTACCTGCGAGTACAATAATTATCTTGAAATTAATGCAAATGGGCTGTATCTTCTATATGATGTTCCAATTATTATATGTGTTTAGATAGGAGGGAGAACGATGATCGCCTTGTATTCACAGAAATCAAGATGGATCTGTATGTTATTCTTTCTTATTGTGACCCCACTGTTCCTAATTGGCCAAGGTATTGCAATTGCTTCGCAGCAGGAAATAATCACTTTGGATGAATCGACAGAAAAAGTTGTTTTGGATTCTTATATCGAAATATTAGAGGATAAATCGAAAGAATGGACAATCGAAGATGTGAGCAAGGGGTCTCTCTCCACACAATTTAAAAAATACGAAGGCAATGGTCGGCCAAATCTAGGTTATTCCGTTTCAGATTATTGGATTCGCTTTCAAGTGCATAATCAATCGAATAAGCAAGATTGGCTATTGGAACTTGATGCTCCCAAAACCAACCGGCTGCAACTTTATCTTCCTGATGGAGCAGATGGTCATTGGCGAAAGGTAACGACTGGAAATTCTGTGCCTTTTGAGGAAAGAGATATTCGTCACCGAAATTTTGTATTTCAAGTTCCAATGGATTACAACGAAGAACAGATGATATACCTCCTGGTAGGAACTGGGAGTTCCAAGCAAATTCCGCTAACATTATGGACTCCTTCTGCCCATAGTGAAAAATCAATCATTGAATATGCTCTATTCGGCACCATGTTTGGCGTATCGATCATTATGGGCATGTATAATTTATTTCTTTACTTTTCGATAAGGAATCGAAGTTATTTATATTATGTGTTGTTTGTTACGTTCAATACATTGCTTTATTTGGCGGATACAGGATTAGCATATCAATTCATATGGCCAGATCTAGTCCTTTGGAATGGTCGTTCGGTGAGTAATTTTATGTTTTTAGGTAATATCGGGGGATTACTGTTCGCTATAAGTTTTTTAGAAGTGAAAAAATATATGTCACGAATCGATCGATTGATGAAGATCATCATCATTGCTAACATTGTAGTTTTGATCATTCGATTTCAAGAGTTTTTAGCAGTATCGGAATTTTCCGTTTACTTTAATATGCTCGTTGTATATATTGCAGTACTATTTAACTTGCTCACCATTGTTCTAATTCTGTTTACAGGATACATTTCACTTCGTAAGGGATACCGTTCTGCACGCTTCTTTCTTATAGCTTGGAGCGTCTTTACAGTCGGGGTGACTATTTCTTTGCTCGTCGATATGGGTTTCATACCACTTACATTATTCACGAAGTACGCTTGGCAGGGTTCGACGTTGCTAGAGATGGTATTACTGTCATTTGCTCTAGGCGACCGTTTTAATATGATGCGCGAGGAAAAAGAAGAAGCGGTACTAAAGTCGCAAAAAAGTCAGTTGCTTTCACTGGAAAGTCTCAAACGAACAGATGAGCTAAAGGATGAGTTTTTAACCAATACTTCACATGAACTGCGCACACCGCTGAATGGAATAATCGGAATTGCTGAGACGCTACGAGATGGGGCTGCAGGTGAAGTGTCTGCTCATGTGCAATCCCATTTGTCTATGATTATTATGAGTGGAAGACGTCTATCCAATTTAATTAATGATATTTTGGATATTTCAAAGTTGAAAAATAATGAATTGAAATTAAAGTTGGTACCTGTTCAATTGGCGGATGTCATAAATGTTGTCATTACAATTTGTAAACCTTTGGTGAAAGATAAGCCTGTTGAATTACTTAATCAAGTAAATTACGATATTCCAGCGGTCCATGCTGATGAGAATCGGGTGCAGCAAATTTTATATAATCTTGTGGGTAATGCGATTAAATATACGCCAAGCGGTTATGTTGTGGTTTCTGCTAGATTGAAAGAAGGAAGGGTCGAAGTTAGTGTGGAAGACACGGGTATAGGTATCCCTACAAATGAACTTGAAACCATCTTTGAACCATTTCACCAAGTAGACTCCAGTGCGGCGAGGGAAACAACTGGCACAGGTATTGGTCTGAATATTACGAAAAAACTAGTGGAATTGCATGATGGTGAAATTAAAGTGAATTCAGAGTCGGACCGTGGTTCAATATTTAGCTTTACTCTTCCAATGAGTCATGAAGCAACGATAGCTAAATCGGACATCGCCACCTCTGTCCAAGCTGCGATGTTAGGATATGAGGAAGTAAACACAATGGTGACAGCTATCACGGCTAAAGAGAAGAAAAATGTGAAGATTCTGATCGCGGATGACGAACCGATTAATCTGCAAGTGTTGACGAATCAGTTAGCACTCGAAGGGTATGAAGTCGTTGCTGTAGGAGAAGGCAGTGCGGTTATTGATTATGTTCAGAATGAGCCTATTGATTTGTTGATTTTGGATATTATGATGCCGAAAGTGTCTGGATACGAGGTATGTCGCACTTTGCGAGAGCAATATTCACTTACGGATCTCCCCATATTAATGTTAACCGCTAAAAACCAGGTACAAGATATCGTTACAGCATTTGAAGTGGGTGCTAATGATTATTTGACTAAGCCATGTGATCGGAAAGAATTGGTTTCGCGAGTGGAAACGTTGATTCATCTTCGTCAATTGAACTTGGAACTAGTTGAGATGAACCAATTACTTGAGGAGAAAGTAGTGGAGCGGACGTATGAACTTGCTACAGCCAATCAAAACTTGACTGTGGCGAATGAAAACTTAGTAGATATGACAGAAACACGTCGACGCTTATTAGCAAATATTTCCCATGAGTTAGGAACACCGATCACATTAATTCAAGGTTATGTGCAGGCGGTACAAGAGGGAATCATTGTTTCAGATGACACCCGTTATTTAAATATGGTTTCAGATCGTGTCAAGGTATTGGAGCGGCTCACGCAGGATTTATTCGACTTGTCTAAATTGGAGGCTGGTCAAATGAATATGAACTTTAAAGTGGTTAACCTGGAGCAATGGGCTGAAAGCTTGCTGCATCAATGTGAGCAGAACGTTACCGATGGGAATAGGAAATTCGTTGTTAAGTCTCACCATGATCGACCGCAATGGAATGATGATCTTTGCCGAATAGATACTTATCGTATAGCTCAGGTCTTCTCCAATTTAGTCTGGAATGCCGTAAAGTATACGACTACCGAAGAAGGTGAGATTGGCATTGAGTTTCGAGTTCATGATGATGAAGTGATCGTGATGGTTAAGGATAATGGATGCGGGATTGAACAAGAGGAACTATCTTATTTGTTTGAGCGTTTCTATCGGGGAGATTCCTCAGTCGTTCACAAAGCATCGAGTGGTACGGGGCTGGGATTAGCTATTGCTAAAGAAATTGTGCAGCAACATCAAGGCAGAGTATGGGCGGATAGTCGTATCAACGAAGGAAGTACCTTCTATGTAGCTCTCCCTATCTGGAAAGGAGGCAATAATGGCTAATAAACTCATTCTTATCGTTGAAGATGAGATCGGGATAAGGGAACTCATCCAGTTATATTTGGAGAAGAATGGGTATCTTGTTGTGACTGCTGGAAATGGAGAAGAAGCTCTAAGGATGATGGAAAAAAAACAGCCTCACCTTATTTTATTGGATATTGAAATGCCGAAGATGGATGGTTTTGAACTATGCAGGCAAGTAAGATCTAAATTAACTTTGCCTATTATTTATTTAAGCAGCAGAAGAGGAATTTCGGACAAATTGAAGTGTTTTGAACTGGGGGGCGATGACTATATTACGAAACCATTTGATTTTAGTGAACTCAAAGCACGCATTGAGGTGAATCTGCGTCGCTATGATCAGTTTGGATCCGGCATTGACCAGTCTAGCGATATTCTAAAGTATGGTGAGTTAGAATTTGATCTGAATCGTTGTCATGTTAAGTTGAACGGGGAGCTAATAGAGTTATCGGTCAAAGAAACGCAATTATTAATGCTGTTCGTTCAGCATCCTAATCAGGTGTGGAGTGCTGAACAATTATATGATCATGTATGGGGCTTAGAATCGACCGGAAATATTGAAACCGTGAAGGTGCATATCAGTAAACTTAGGCGTAAATTAGAACAAGAACCTTCTAAACCTAGGTACATTCAAACGGTTCGAGGATTCGGATATTTATTTGTAAAGTGAGTATAAATGAATAGAGTGAGCATCATTTGATGCATGAATGAAGACAGTTAGGTCTTATTTTTCGGCATAGTCGTTTCTGCTTGTTTGCAACTTTAACCTAGACTTAACCTTACGGCTTTATACTTAGGTGTAAATAGTTAAGACAAGAGGAATACACATGAGTGAGGGAGGATAAGTCAATGAGTGATTTAGAGAAAAACGGAAATAAGCAGACGGTATTTAAAGAAGAATTGAATGCTCCAGCGGAACCTTTGAATTCTGAGAAAGGGAAAACAGATTCAGGTTTGGATGAAAATTTGGCGGGGTTATTATGCTATGTCTTTGGGTTTGTTACCGGAATTGTTTTTTTGCTGATTGAAAAAGAAAACCGATTTGTACGTTTCCATGCATTACAGTCGATTTTTACGTTTGCAGCAATATTTGTCGTGAGTATAGTCATCAACGCGATTCCACTATTCGGGTTTCTCGTGAGTATCTTGTTAACGCCTCTATCGCTGATTTTGTGGATCGTTTTAATGTTGAAAGCTTATCAGGGGAAATGGTTCAAATTGCCGATTGTTGGAGATTTGGTAGAAAACCAACTGAAATAGGCCAAACTCAAGGGAGATGAACATAGTATGAAGAAATGGATAACCGCTTTTCTTTTGAGTGTGATAACTGTAGTAGTCGTTGGATGTGTATCGGTACCAACGGGAGATGGTAAATCGCTCAAGGTCAATAAAGACGGTATAACGCTGAAGTCAGCTGATGGTAATGGTGGGAATATTGATATTGTGGCCAAAGATGGAGGAATGGTATTGTCAGGAACGGATGAAAAGGGTGAAGAGTTTCAGCAGAAAGTTTCGACTGAACAGAAACTCCCAGATGATTTCCCGGTGGATATCCCCATTCCTTCAGGTGTGGAATTAAGTGTAATCGAGAGTAAGATAGGCGAACAAATGCAATATATCGTGAACTACGAGATTGAAGGAAAGGTAATAGATTATTATAATCAGTACAGAAAATATGTCGAACAGGCTGAATACACAAATATTATTGATGCAAGCATGGGCAATGCAGCAGTTGATACGGCTATCGAGAATATAATGGCCAAATCGGATGGTAACACTTTGATGATTGGCATAATGAAGTCGGGTACTGGAAAATACGATGATGGAATGATAACGGTCAACTTAATGTATTTTCTTGGTGAAGAGTAGGAAATAACCAATTAATAAGGAAGTATAAGTTTCACTTGATACTCTAATTCTTATATTTAGGCAGAGACGGGTATCGTCCTTGAAAAAGGACGATACCCGTCTCTGCCTAATGTTTTCGGTATCTCTTTTACTTCATATATATCAAAGTAGAGTGATCATTGGATTCAACTTGGATACTAACTAATTGTAATTCATTCTGATTAGCATACTGGATATTATCTTTCTCGCAGTTGGCTGGTAGTTCGACCACGCAAGCGTCCGGGTTACAGGTGAAACCTGGTTGTACGGTTGTGAATTTGAAGTACGGATATTTACGTTGACTCCACACGTCGTTCAATCGCTTCGGACATCGTTTTATCTGTTAGATGAGCATATACTTCTGTCGTCTCCGTAGAGGCATGCCCCAGCTGTTCCTTCGTCTTGTAAATATCATTCTGAAGATAGTAATCGGTTGCGAAGGAATGTCGCAGTTTGTGCACCGTCAGGAAGGGTTTGCCGAATCTAGTAGCGTATTTAATGATCATAGCCTGAACAGCACGCTTGGTCATTCGCTTTCCATCTTTTTGACCATTTGGGATGGTGAGAAAAAGGGCCTTCTCTTTCTTCGGTGCATGATAACGAGTCTGCCTTAGACTAAGGTATAATGACAAATCATCCTGCGCTTGTTCACGGAAATAGACTGGCGTTTTGAATGTTTCGTCATTATGCCCTTTGCGGAATATGTATATTAGTTTATTGTTGAAGTCTAGGTCATCCGTATTCAAATTAATGATCTCTGATACACGAAGTCCTGAATTCAGAATAAGGCTAGCGATACAAGCATCACGTTCTTTGTTAAGCTCATAGGAGTAGAGCGCTTGTTTGTTATCAGCGACATCAATCCCGTAGCCTACAAGAATATAACCTATAAATTCCAGTAACTCTTCTTCTTCAAGGATTTTTCCTTTTAACTTAGCAGCCGTATCCTTCGGTTTGTGTATACGTTTGACTTCTACTTTGGCCATAATATTACGTTTTAATAAGGGATAGAAGTCCTCATCCTCAGCGATCTGGCTTAAATAATGAAATAATGAACGCAGGGATGATAACTTACGAGAGATGGTTACTTTGGAATTGGCACCCTCCCTACGGGTCGTGAGATAGAGCCTATAACTCACAACGTTTTCCATACGAAGCATTTCCAGTTCGGTTAAGGTCACTTTTGAGTTATGGTCGGCTTCAGAGAGTAATTCGCCACGTAACCAGTTAAAGAAAGTTTCGTAATCCCGTATGTACTCTAGCAGCGTAGATGGAGAGAGATCAGGTAATTTATAATCGATGAATTGTTGCACGAACCAGGGCATGCCGAGAACCTTTTCATCGAGCCGTTTGCGATCAATATCTTTTTGTATATTCACGGATGCACCTCCTTAATTAATAGAGTCTAACTGTTATTTTACCATAGGTATGGATAGAAGTCTTAGAGATGGCATGGAAGAGTAAATGTAAGAGTATAATTGCGAAGTTGCAGGACAACGTTATATAGTAGGTTCAGATAAGATGCGATGGGGTGAATTTATGGAAATGAAGCTTGAATGGGTTCCGATTGAACATAAAGACGTTATTCATCATTTAATGCAATTTTATTTATATGATTTCACAGAGTTTTTGGATATCGAGCTTGAGGAGACAGGGAAGTTCGAAACGTATCCAGATTTGGATACATTTTGGGAAGAGGAAGAAGGAAGATTTGCAATATTGATATCTACTTATAATAAGCCTGCAGGATTCGCTTTGGTGGAACGACTAGATCATTCGCTAGAAGCCGATTATTATATGACGGAGTTTTTTATTATGAAGAAGTATCGTCGTAGTGGTCTAGGAAGTTGGGCAGCGAAAGAGCTTTTTCAACAATATAAAGGGAAGTGGAAAGTCACGCAGCTCAGAAATAATAGACCAGCTCAGAAATTCTGGCAGAAGGTAATCGGTGACTACACGGGTGAAGACTACGTCGAGAAGGTACTTGCAGACAGCGGAAATGTAAGCCAGTATTTCAAGTCATAAGCAGATAAGGAGATCATCATGGGGAAATGCTGGTGGAATGGAACCATCTATACGATGGAATACGAAGGGCATACCGTAGAAGCTGTGTATACCGAGCAGGGTACTATAGTCACTACGGGTAGTAAAGAATACATAGAAGAGAGTTTGGAAGGACACATCGATGAATGGATTGATCTGCAGGGAGCTACGATGTTTCCCGGATTTGTAGATAGCCATATGCATCTGATTGGGTATGGTGAGACCTTTCTCAAGCTGGATCTTTCTAGGTTGAATAGCAGAGAGGAAGTACTGCGGGCTGTTGCGGATCGTGTTGAAATCATGCCAATAGGGTCATGGATTATCGCTGAGGGATGGAACGAGAATAGGTGGTTGAATGTTGACACTATTACAAGAGAGTTATTGGATGGGATCTCACCTAATCATCCAGTGATCTTAAGACGAATTTGTCGACATGTATTAGTAGCGAATTCGTTAGCTATACGGACAGCTCAGATGAATGAGATGCAGATGAGTCCAGATGAAGATGCCACAGTTACATTAAAAGTTGGAAAGCATGACGGGATTTATAAAGATACAGCACAAGATGTCATTCTTAATGCAATACCAGGTGTAACGGTTGCTTATCTTGAAGAAGCTTTGATGTTGGGTATTCAACATGCTTGGCGTCAAGGACTGGTTGGGGGGCATACGGAAGATTTAAGTTATTATGGAAGTTGCTCAAATACGTTGCGCGCATTTCAGAACGTTATTCATGGACAAGATATGATGTTCAGAGCGCATTTACTAGTCCATCATCTGGTAGTGGATGATTGGAAGAGTGCAGAGCCAACATTGCTTATACAATCGCCATTCTTGGAGTTTGGATCTATGAAAATTTTTGCAGATGGTGCATTAGGAGGGAGGACAGCCCTGTTGAGCAGTATGTATGCAGATGATCCCAATACCAACGGAATCGCTATACATACGGATGAGGAGCTTAATCAATTGGTTCGCAAAGCACGTTTATTCGGATTACCTATTGCAGTGCATGCGATCGGAGACCTTGCTGCGGACAAAGTGTTGGAAGTCCTTGAACGCCATCCTACGATTAATGGAACAAGAGATAGATTAATCCATGGACAAGTGCTAAGTCAGGACTCAATGGAACGGATGAAGACATTACCGGTTGTGATTGATATTCAACCTACTTTTGTCGTTTCTGATTTCCCGTGGGTTATGGAGCGGGTGGGCTTGGAGTCTAACCTACATTTATATGCTTGGAAAACAATGCTTGCGAATGGACTTCATTGTGCAGGGGGATCAGATGCCCCCATTGAAAAGGTTTCACCGCTGCTTGGTATTTATGCCGCTATAACGAGGGTTAATCCCGAAGATTCAACACAGACAGTATACCAACCAGAGGAACGTCTGAGCTTGTACGAAGCCATTTCCTTGTACACGACAGGAAGCGCTTATGCGAGTGGTCATGAGCGAAGTCAGGGAGTCATCAAAGAAGGATATTATGCAGATTTTACGATATTGAATATGGATCCTTTTCTGCATAAACCAAATAAGTTGTTAGAAGATTGTATCGAAATGACCGTAATTGATGAAACGATCGTGTATCGTAGGCAATAAAGAGATAAAATAGGTGAATCAAACCGTCTTTGGGACTCTCTCTAGCTATAACAGTAGAGGGGGACTTTTTTTGATAAATATATGATAATTTCACCATATGAATAATTCATAACAGTAAACTCAAATTAATCTAGATCATACTCACATATGCATCATATCGTGGTATCTATTTGAAAAAGACAAATCTACATGATTACGAGTGTCATTACAACACTTTTATCTCAGAATGTTGGTAAGGGCATCACTTAAACGATCACCTGAGCAAATGATTATGGAGTTTATCGTTTGTAAGCGTTTTAATTAATGTGGTCCGATGACAATTACTTATGGTAACGAGAGGGGGATTTTGTTAATGGGAAAAGGAAAACGATTGTTAGCGTGTGTGATGTCATTCGTCTTGTTAATACCTGCGATATCTATTCCGGTGGTTGCTGCAGAGCCGCCTGTAGGAATGATTGACATTACCAGTGATTGGCAAGGTAGTGTGTTTGGCGATGTTGGGGGACAAGACAAGATCACATCAGCCAATTTTGGAATTAAGGAAAATCAGGATGGGACGGTAACACTCAAAAGTGCTGGTGACAGAGGTAAGATATCAGGAAGCACGGATGGGATAGCTTATTATTACAAAGACATTCCTGTTGATGCAGATTTCGAATTAACGGCAACCGCTTCGGTAGACTACTGGTCAACTACAACAGGTGATCCCCCAAAAATAGACAACCAAGTCGCTTTTGGTATTATGCTTCGAGATGAAGTATTTATGAACGTCCATGGGGCGGTGTATGGAGTAGGAGACTATGTGGCAGTGGGAGCGCTTGATCAAGGTATAAAAGGATTCACTAGACTGGGTGGTGCACAAGGGAAACTTACTTTCGATAACCCGATCGAAGCTCCTGGCCCAAACCATGTATATGATTTAAGTATTAAGAAATCCGGAAATAACTACACTTTAAAGGTTGGTAACGAAATAAAAGTGTTAGAGAATTATTTGGGAAGTGTTCAATATGCAGGGCTTTTTACAGCAAGGAATACTACAGTTACATTTAGTAATGTGAATTTAAACATTGAAACACCTGTGGATATAGGGGCCTGGGATTTTAGTGCATTTGGGTCTAATACAGGTGGAGGTAAGACACCTGATCCAATCATAAACCCAGATGGTTCTGTAAGACTGACTGCTACAGGCGGTAAAATTGCTAGTAAGGATGAAGGAATGTCTTTTTACTATAAGGGGGTCCCGGCGAATACTAACTTTGAATTTGTCGCAAAAGCTGAAGTGAATAGTTTTAATAGTGACAGTAGCATCAATAATCCGAACCAAAAGTCATTTGGTTTAATGCTTAAAGATGATATTGGCGTAAATGCTAATACAGAAAAGCATGCTTCAAATTATATTGCCGTAGGTGCTTTAGATACTGTAATAAAAGGGTTTTATCAGTTGCTATCTGGGTCTTCAATTAGTAAACTAAAGCCTTTTAATGGTATAACCGTACCAACTCAGGGTGAAGCATATGATTTGAAAATTAAAAAATCAGGTAATACGTATGTATTAACGGTGAATAATGAGAGTGAAGTTATAACAGCAGATACCTTGTTGAGCGAACAAATCTACGCAGGTATTTATGTATCGAGAGACGCTGATATTACCTTCAGTAATATCCAACTCAAAGTGGATACTAGAGCCCCTTCTGATTTAAGAATAGATACCTCTTCCATGAAAACAACCTATTTAGTAGGGGAGGAATTGGATCTAAATGGGATGAGTGTAACCGCAGTATACGCTGGTGGGAATGAAGAAGTTCTAACAAAGCTAGACTATATCGATTCAGGTTTTGATAGTAGCATTTCGGGAACGAATCAAGTTACTATACATTTTAACGGAATAACGAAGACGATTGATCTAGATATTATCGCTTTAGAAGTTACAGATTTAATGATCAAATACTTCCCGGCTAAGACGGATTATTATGTAGGTGATTACTTTGATCCGGAAGGTTTTGTTGTTGAAGCGAACTATAACAATGGTTATATGTTAAAAGAATTAACGAATGATCTATACACGTTCTCCATTTCCGGTATGGAGATCACATCTGCTTATGTGTTCGATAGTCCAGGAACGATATTGATGGATGTTACATCAACAGAAACACCGGGCGCATCTACAACTTTTAACATTGAAGTGAAGAGCGCCGCCATTTCTGAATTGCTCATTAAGCAGAAACCAGAAAAAGAGACTTACTTTATTGGTGACGATCTTAATCTGAACGGTTTGGTCGTTTATGCCAAATATGATGACAATACGGAAGTTAGACTAATGAAAGGCGAGTACACCGTATCGCCACTTGATTCTACGACTGCTGGTTCCAAATCACTTACAGTTACACATAAAGGGAAGACGGTTGTCTTTACTGTTACAGTGAAAGTAAAAGCTCTCGTCGGGATTGAGGTCACGAAATATCCTCAGACTCTTTATTATGTTCTCGAAGATTTCGATAATACGGGGTTAGAAATATCTCAGGTATACGATAATGGAGATAAAGTTCTTTTACCAGCAGGGGAATATACCGTTGACTCGACAACTCACTATGACAACACAAAACCCGGAGTTTATGAGATCCATATTGTTCCTACGGATACGACCCTACAACCAATCGTCTTACATGTCACTGTAAGGGAAAAGACGGAAGTCAAATGGAAATCAATCCGTTTCGGGCAGTCTACATCCGATACCAACAATAAAGTGACAATTAACACGGATACATCAATTAAGCTTGAAGCGCTTGCCGGTAGTGCAGGGAAAGTTACGGGAGATCATGATGGAATCTCTTACTACTATACAGAGATCGATGCCTCTGAAGATAACTTTGTATTATCTGCTGATATTAGTGTCATTGAATACGCGAAGAATCCGCATGATGGCCAGGAGTCTTTCGGAATAATGGCTAGAGATGCGATCGGAACAGCTGGTGATTCTAGTGTATTCGCTTCAAATATAGCAGCCATAGGTGGATTTAGCGGATCAACAACGAATGCGAACGGTACGCAATTATTCGTTAGAACAGGTGTGACAACACCGGATGGTGCAGGGAGCCAAGGTATTCAAGCGAGAATGATAGAAAATATAAGACCTGCGTCTAGCAATACGTATCCAGCTCAGCCTTATAGGCTAACGCTTGCGAGAACCAATAGTGGCTACACGGGGAAATTAAATAATGGGACAGAAGCGATATTATTTACCCCAGATATTCTACACGAGCAAGATTCCAAAATATATGTTGGATTCTATGCAGCTCGGCTGGCAACGATTGAAGTCAGTAATATTCATTTTACTGTAACGGCAACACAGACCGATCCACCGAGAATTAAACCACCTCTGCAGGCCGTTACTCCTGGATTTGAGATTGTCTCGCTCGATAAGACATCTGAGAAAGACTACAATTTAATGGTCAAAGCAAATGTCGACGGGACGATTACAGTAAAAGAGGGACAAAGGGTCATCGCACAGGATCAAGTAATCGAATCGGGACAACTAGTTACAATACCCGCTTCGCTTATCGCAAATGGTCGAACAAACTTCAGTATCACATATTTACCTAATGACACACAGCTATTAACTTCATACGATAAAATAGTGCGTAACTTTACGGTAACAACGAAATCCTATCTTGGAGATATCTATGTATCCCCAACGGGTACAAGGGATGGCACAGGCAAGGAGAACAGTCCACTTGATTTGGATACTGCAATCGAATTTGTTTCGGCAGGTCAGAAGATCATCATGCTTGATGGAAGATACGTACGTAATTCAAGGATCCACATCAAGAAGTACAATAACGGTAAGGCAGGGGCAATGAAATCACTGATAGCAGCCCCGGGTGCACAGCCGATCATTGATTTCGATAAGAAATCCGAAGGGGTCGTTCTTGGAGCAAGTTACTGGCATGTCAAAGGTATTGATTTCACACGTACAGCTGGAAACACAAAAGGATTTACAGTGGGTGGAAGCCATAACATCATTGAGAGCAGTAATTTCTATGAGAATGGTGACACAGGACTGCAAATTAGTCGTACAGACATTACTGAGAATGACAAAGCTCATTGGCCGGCTTACAATCTTATTTTGAACAGCACATCACATGATAACCGTGACCCATCTGATAATAATGCGGACGGATTCGCAGCAAAGCTTACATCTGGTGAAGGAAATATCTTCAGAGGATGTATTGCTCATAACAACATTGACGATGGTTGGGATTTATACACGAAGTCAGGTTCAGGTGCGATTGGTGCAGTTATTATTGAAGATAGCATCGCCTATAATAATGGCTTTTTATCGAATGGCACTATAGGTGCTGGCGACAAAAATGGCTTTAAACTTGGAGGCGAAGGGATCCACGTCCCTCATATTATCCGTAATAGCATCGCTTTCGGCAATGGAGCTTACGGTTTTGCTAGTAATAGTAATCCAGGTGTTATCGCGAAAGATAATATCGCATTTAATAATGCAAGAAGTAACATGAACTTCACGACGTATGTAAATATTCCGACTGATTTTACAATTGACGGATTTGTATCTTACCAGAAAGATTTCACGGCTAAGGATACTTATCCAACAACTTTGAACTCAGATAAGAACTTTATGTTCAATGGTAAGGAATCTGTTAACCAATCAGGAGTAGTACTTACGGATGCGGATTTTGTAAGTCTAGTACCGGTTGTTCCTTACGCAAGAAATGCTAGTGGTCAGATCATTTTAGGAGATTTCTTGAAGCGCATTACGACACAAGATCCAGATGATGGTTCAGATGACGATGAATCTGGAGAGGACGGACCCGGTAACAATGAAACTGGTGGTACTGGATCCAACACCTCAGGTACAACTACGAGTGGTACGACGAATAATAAACTTAGCACACTTATTAAAGCTACGATGACTGTAAAAGGCAATACTGCTCAAAGCTCAGTTAATCAGACACAGTTGAACGACGCATTAGCTCAAGCGAAGGCAGATGCTAATGGTGTGAAGCAAGTGCAAATTGAAATATCGAAGGTAG
The DNA here is from genome assembly GCF_056786435.1 of Paenibacillus sp. Y916. Taxonomy (NCBI): domain Bacteria; kingdom Bacillati; phylum Bacillota; class Bacilli; order Caryophanales; family Paenibacillaceae; genus Paenibacillus; species Paenibacillus sp. Y916. Next base: position 182,917 of record NZ_JBXCJA010000008.1, read on the forward strand.
CAGGAGTTACAAGCTATGAACTGGCACTGCCTGTGGCTTCAATATCTACGACTGGAAAGTTGCAGCAGATTGCCGTTTCTACGGAATTAGCCGATGTTGTGTTGACTGGTAATATGTTAAGCGGTGTTCGTTTGGGTGATTCACGGACAATCACGTTGAAGATGACGAAGGTAGATCCCGCTACATTACCTGCAGACGTTCGAAACTCCATTGGTAACCGACCTGTGATCGAGTTAAGCATCACAACGGCCGATGGTAAGCAAGTGGAATTCAACAATTCGGATGCTTCTGTTCAAGTATCGATTCCATATCAGCCTACTGCTGAGGAACTTAAAAATTCAGGTCATATTACGATCTGGTATGTCGATAGTTCAGGAAAGGTAATTGCTGTACCGAACGGTAAATATGATGCGAAAACCGGAAAGGTAACATTCATTACGACCCATTTCAGTCATTTTGCTGTCGCTTATGTGCAGAAGTCATTCAATGACCTAGCTAAGGTTGCATGGGCGAAAAGTGAAATTGAAGTATTGGCATCTAAAGGTGTTATTCAGGGAACAACACCAACGACATTCTCACCAAGTCAGAATGTTACACGAGCAGATTTCATCATTATGATTGTCAAAGCTCTAGGACTCTCAGCATCTGTTGATGCGAACTTCTCAGATGTGAAGACAACAGCATACTATTCCAATGAAGTTGGGATTGCCAAGAAGCTTGGTATCGTAAGCGGTAAGGCTGACGGAAAGTTCTATCCGACAGAAAATATATCACGACAAGATATGTTTGTGATTACGGCCAAAGCGCTTCAAGCTGCTGGAGTACGGGGAGAAGGCGAAGCAACTGTTAGTGAATTGAATGGATTCACTGATCGGACCCAAGTTTCTGCGTATGCAGTGAGTGAGGTTGCTGAGTTGGTGAAAGCGGGAATAGTTACAGGTGATGCGAAATTACAACTGAATCCTCTAAGCCAATCAACACGAGCAGAGGCAGCGATCATTATTTACAAAATGTACGGTTTACGGTAATTAACTATGTAAGCTGAAATTGGATTGAAATAAGCACTGCAAGCTCTTAATGACGAGCTTGCAGTGCTTATTAATTATTAAATGATACGTTTTCCGATTATATCCGGAATTACATGATTCTAGATATATAAGTAGTATAGGTAACAAATGTTCTGCATACTCATAGGGATAGATGCTTCAATTTTATGAACGAGGAGGTGGGACTATGCCCTATACTGATCATTATGAAAGGGATATTTATGGGATTATAGGATTTTGGGTGGAGAACAATTATGATCATGGTCGATTCTTTGACAGAGAAATTAGCCATCATGAAATGGAACTTGCTCGTGCTAACCAGCATATGATTCACAAATTGGGAGCAATATATGAACGGACGAGATTAAAAACAGAAGATCCTGGCAAATTAATTCATGAAGCACAGCATGCAACACATGAATTTCAATGTTTACTCACACATACGTTGGATAAAGCTTTACGATGTGAAGTCATCATATCAACGCCACAGGCACTTCTTGATCACATGATTCGCGAAGCGGAAGAGACGGTGTCAGTCTTTAAATTGTTGCAATCGGGTAATCGCGTTTCACCAGCTGACGCAACGATACATGAGAATTACTTTTGGTTGAGACAAATGGCCGATCACCTTAGCTTCATAAGCCATTATTTAGATACATCGAATTATGAATTACATGATCAAGTCAGAGCCATGACCAAGAAATTTGAGAATCTATTTCTCCAGGCCAATGCACTCAGAACGATGATTCGTCATCCACGTAAAGAGGTACTGCCAGTTCTGAATCAATTTAATAAAATGGTCATTAAAGAAACAAAAGCCCTTGAAGCATTCAAATTGGAATTAGATGATTTAATTAAACAATGTGCTGCAGTGACAACATCACCGCCAGATTTATTAGAACATGTCGCTCGAGAAGCACATCACTTATGGAGGAACTTAGAGGATCAGGTTATATTGTAATATTGATGAATGATTGTAATATTGATAAATGGATGTAAAAAAATCACTATGGAGCGTACTCCATAGTGATTTTTCTATTTATTTCGAAGATATAGCAACTGGCTGCTTTTCTTTCGTTAATTCTGTGGTGAAATATTGTTGTAACTCAGAGATCTTTCTTGGATCCTCAAGAGCCACCTTTTCTTTAAGGTAACGTTCATGGAGATTCTCCCAAGTGAGAGGGATCTTCTGAAGTGTCATCGAACGAATCGCATTCTTCACCATTCTACGTTCTTTCGCATTGGAGTAAACATCTTTAAATTGTTGTATATGTGCGAAGTCTAACTTATCGAATATAGCTCGGAATACCTCAGACGTCATTCTTGCGTCATCTAATGCCCGATGAGCAGAGCCAGAGGGAATAATATTAAGATCATTCAGAGCGCCTTCGACACTAACATCATTTGTAACATTTTTATAGCGTGTGAAACCCTTCAATAAATCAAAATAGTCGGCTGCCATCCAGTAGGCATCATCAAGCTTATGCATCCGCGTATCATATATAATTCTTTTTAAATCTTCGCCACCCCAAGTGAAAAGGAGATAAGACTCACTTTGATTTAACCAGCTAATGAAATCACTAATGACTTTTACGAATCCGGCAGCTTGATCTATATCTTCCTGCGGAATTCCTGTTTTTTTCTTAATAAATGAGTTTAGCTTTGAGAAATAAACCGGTTTGATTAATGCTGAGAATTCATCCATATGTTGTAATTGCGAGTCTAATCGGACAGCTCCGATCTCGATTACCTCCATAGGTAGGTCGCTTGCAAATTTGCGGCCGTTGAATTCAATATCTAAAATAACATAATCCACGATGGTGCCCCCGTTCTTTAACTTGTTCTATTTTATCAGGGACCATAGGTAGTGTCCATGGTTAAATCAGTTAGTGTGAGTATTACTTTTTTTTTAGTATATGCAGTTGTAATTTAAAAGAATATATGATATTTTAATTAGATAATATGTGTAACCGGTTACATAACCTGTTTCTACATTCAGTTCAAACAAGATTGAACAAGATTCAAGCATTTAGTTATCGGTTATTATTCAGGAACAACAATGAACAGGCAGATAAGAGCTGAATGACATTCGCCAGCTGACATATGACACGAGATGTAAAGAAGTTGGGTTACTTATTAAGTTAGTTGTACAAGATAAGGATAACTATAAGACAAAAAGAAAGGTTGATTATGATGGCTAAGATTTGTGTGATTGGCAGTTGTGCAATGGATTTAGTGGTAACTTCATCTAAGCGCCCTAATGCGGGAGAGACCGTTCTTGGAGAAAAGTTCACAACCGTTCCCGGAGGTAAAGGAGCGAATCAAGCTGTTGCAGCGGCTCGTTTAGGAGCTGAAGTGACGATGATCGGTCGAATCGGAGATGATCATTACGGAGAAGCAATTATGAATAATTTTCAAAGCAACAACATTCATGTCGAGCATCTGAAACCGGTTACAGGTATGGAGACAGGTACAGCCCATATTATATTAGCGGAAGGCGATAACAGCATTATCGTAGTGAAAGGGGCTAATGATCAAGTCACTCCGGATTTCATTGAACAAGCATTAGATACTATTCGTAGTTCTGACATGGTGCTTATACAGCAAGAGATACCTGAAGAGACGGTAACTTATGTGAGTGAGATTTGCCATAAATTTAATGTTCCATTATTGCTTAATCCGGCGCCAGCACGTCCAATCACTGAAACAATAATAGAGAATGCTACGTATTTGACTCCAAACGAACATGAATGTACGGTTTTGTTTGCTGGTATGAGTACGGCTGAAGCTTTAAGAAAATATCCAAATAAGCTATTCATTACAGAAGGTAGTCAAGGCGTACGTTATTACGACGGAGATCAAGAAGTCGTAGTTCCGAGTTATAAAGTAGAAGTTATAGATACAACGGGTGCAGGAGATACTTTTAATGCTGCATTTGCGGTTGCTCTGGCTGAAGGGAAATCATTGCAACATAGTGTGAGATTTGCTAACCGAGCAGCTTCGTTATCAGTCACCAAATTTGGTGCTCAAGGCGGTATGCCAACTCGAGCAGAAGTAGAGGAGAGCCTTTAGATTATGAAGAGACACGGGGTATTGAACAGCCATATTTCCAAAATACTTGCTGACTTAGGGCATACGGATACCATCGTTATTGCAGATGTAGGACTTCCTATTCCAGCAGGTGTTCCTAAGATTGATTTGGCACTTACACTAGGTGTTCCCAGCTTTCAAGCTGTCGTTGATATGATTGTAGAAGATATGGTTATTGAAAAGGTGGTTATAGCTGAAGAGTTAGCTACAGCTAACCAAGAAACATCAGAGTACTTAAATCACAAATTTATGGAAATACCTATAGAGAAGTGTTCACATGAACAATTCAAGCTGCTCACTCAGAAGGCCAAGGTTATCATTCGCACAGGCGAGGCTAAACCTTATGCTAACTGCATTTTACAAGCCGGTGTCTTTTTCGGTTAAAGAGGGGGATCTACGATTATGCACATTACAATGAAAGGTATCCATAAGGCCTTCGGTGCGAACCGTGTACTGACGGGTGTGGATTTCGATCTTCAAGATGGTGAAGTTCACGCTCTTATGGGTGAGAATGGTGCGGGGAAGTCTACTCTTATGAATATACTGATCGGACTCCATCAGCGAGATCAAGGAACGATTGTAATAGATGGTCAAGAAACGTACTTTGCCAATCCCAAAGAGGCGGAACGAAGTGGAATCGCCTTTATCCATCAAGAGTTAAATGTCTGGTCAGACATGACCGTCCTAGACAATTTATTCATAGGGAAGGAACGGACAACGAAATGGGGTCTATTGAACACGAATGAAATGAAGGAGCTGGCAAATGAGCAGTTCCGTAAACTTTCTGTGACGATTCCATTGAACCGTGATGCTGGGGAATGTTCAGTAGGTGAGAAACAAATGATCGAGATTGCCAAAGCTTTGATGACCGACGCTAAAGTGATCGTTATGGACGAGCCCACTGCTGCCTTAACAGAGAGAGAAATACAGAAACTGTTTGATGTTATTGCCTCCCTGAAGAAAGAAGGGGTCTCCATCGTCTATATATCACATCGAATGGAAGAGATTTTCGCAATCTGCGATCGAATTACGATTATGCGTGATGGCCAAACCGTAGATACGACGGCAATTCCCGATACCAATTTTGATGAAGTGGTCAAAAAGATGGTTGGTCGAGAATTAACAGACCGTTTCCCTGAGCGGACATTTAATCCCGGAGGAATCGTGCTCGAGGTCAAAAATGCTTCAAAGAAGGGGCAATTCAAAGACGTGAATTTCTCGTTACGATCTGGTGAAATTATTGGTTTCTCAGGATTAATGGGCTCGGGACGTACCGAAATGATGAGAACGTTATTCGGATTAGATAGATTAGATCAAGGTGAGATCTGGATTCGTGGAGAGAAGGTTACGATCCGCAACCCTGATGATGCAATGAAAGCAGGCATAGGATTTGTGACGGAAGACCGCAAAGACGAAGGATTAGTTCTTGATTTCTCCATTCGAGAAAATATGGTACTTACGAATCTATACAGTTTTGCGCCCAAAGGATTGATCAATGAAAAGAAAGAACAAGAATTCGTAGATATTCTCATTCAGCGTTTGCAGATTAAAACACAGTCTTCAGCAACGTTAGTACGTAACCTATCTGGAGGAAATCAACAGAAAGTGGTTATTGCGAAATGGATTGGCATTGGTTTAAGTGTCCTCATCTTAGATGAACCTACACGTGGGGTTGATGTTGGCGCTAAACGGGAAATATATCAACTCATGAACGAATTAACGGAACGTGGTGTTGCCATTATTATGGTCTCATCAGAGTTACCGGAAGTGCTAGGGATGAGTGACCGAATATTGGTCGTTCATGAAGGTGAAATCAGTGGCGAACTTACGAAACAGGAAGCTACACAAGAGAATATTATGACGCTAGCTACAGGGGGGCAATAGAGATGACCACTAATGATGGAAGTATAAAAAAAGGATTTCAAATCGGACAAATCACACAGAAACTAGGTCCATTACTAGGACTAATCATCCTGATTATTATCGTAACTGCGTTAAACCCAAGCTTTTTAGAACCGCTTAATATTCTGAACCTACTTAGACAGGTCGCCATTAATGCGCTGATTGCTTTCGGAATGACCTTTGTTATTTTGACAGGAGGCATTGATTTATCCGTCGGTTCAATTCTCGCACTATCCAGTGCTTTAATGGCCAATCTTATGCTCTCGGGACTAGATCCAATCTTAGCTATTGTTGTTGGTTGTTTGCTAGGTGGCGTGATGGGGATGGTCAACGGACTTATGATTACAAAAGGTAGAATGGCTCCATTTATCGCAACATTAGCGACCATGACTATTTTTCGTGGATTAACGCTTGTATATACGAATGGTAATCCAATCACCGGTCTTGGTGACAGCATGATGTTCCAATTATTTGGTCGTGGTTACTTTCTAGGTATTCCTGTTCCAGCAATTACGATGATTGTTGTCTTCATTGTCTTGTGGGTCGTCTTACACAAAACACCATTTGGTCGCAAAACGTATGCGATAGGTGGAAATGAGAAAGCATCCATTATTTCTGGTATCAAAGTCGATCGCATCAAAATTATGATCTATTCATTAATTGGGATGTTATCCGCGTTAGCAGGCGCGATCCTAACTTCTAGACTGAATTCGGCGCAACCGACCGCAGGTACGTCTTATGAGCTAGATGCCATTGCAGCTGTTGTATTAGGGGGCACGAGCTTAACAGGTGGGCGCGGACGGATTGTAGGTACTCTGATTGGTGCGCTTATTATCGGTATATTGAACAATGGATTGAACTTGCTCGGAGTATCCTCTTTCTACCAAATGGTAGTCAAAGGGATTGTCATTGCGATTGCAGTATTATTAGACCGTAAGAAGACGGCATAAGAGGGGGGATTCTAACATGAAAAAGGGTACATTAATCATTATTTCTATGCTGTTAATATTGATGACAGGATGTTCATTGGAACCGCCAGAGTGGGCCAAGTCGAACAAGAGTAGCAATTTGGACAATATAAAAATCGGACTATCGATTTCAACGTTGAATAACCCTTTCTTTGTATCATTAAAAGATGGCGTTATGACTGAGGCCAATAAGCAAGGATGGAAAGTTATCGTGATCGATGCACAAAATGATTCTGCCAAACAAAGTAATGACGTAGAGGATTTAATGCAACAAGGAGTGAATGCCCTATTAATTAATCCAGTGGATTCATCTGCGATCTCTACGGTGGTTCAGACAGCTAACAGTTTAGATATTCCTGTCATTGCCTTGGACCGATCTTCTGATAAAGGAGATATTCAAGCACTTGTGGCTTCAGACAATGCCAAAGGGGGAACAATGGCGGCAGAGTACATTATCGAACAACTCGGTAAAGGGGCAAAGGTGATTGAATTGGAAGGTTCACCAGGAGCGTCAGCCACCCGTGAACGCGGTAAAGGATTCCATGAAGTGGCTGATACTCAGCTGGACGTCATTGCGAAGCAATCTGCTGACTTTGACCGTACTAAGGGATTAACGGTAATGGAGAACTTACTGCAAGGAAATCGTGATGTTCAAGCCGTATTCGCTCATAATGACGAAATGGCACTTGGAGCAATTGAAGCGATTCAAAGTTCAGGTAAGAAGATTCCCGTTATAGGCTTTGATGGCAATGAAGATGCTTTGAAATCAATCCAAGCCGGTAATTTAACAGCAACCGTTGCTCAACAACCTGAATTAATTGGGGAACTATCCGTTCAAGCAGCCAAAGATGTTCTAGAGGGCAAGACCGTAGAAAGTCTGATTGCTGCACCATTGAAATTAGTAGTTCAAGAATAATAGAGGACACGATGACAAATAAACACTGCTCTTTGCCTAATAGGCGGGGGTGGTGTTTTTGATTTTGAGATAAATATGAAGCCGGCTATTGACAACCAACTGTATTATGCGGATAATACATCTAAAGTGTATGAACCACTCAGTACACACACTGAAAAAAGAATGAGAGGTAGCTGCATGAAAACAAATGAAGGCTGGACGGAAGTCGCTTTCAATGGTCGAGACCCGGTGTATTTGCAAGTCGTACGTCATTTCAAAGAACAACTTGCAACCGGCCGGCTGGAGGCTGGACAGATTATTCCTTCGCGGAGGGAATTGGGAGTATTGATGAAGATTAACCCTAACACGGCGCAGAAGGCGTATAAAGAAATGGAGGAACAGCAGTTGATTGTAACTGAAGGAAATTCACCAAGCCGAATTACAGGTGATGAACATGTGCTACGAATGATCCGGTCCGAATTAATTAGTGAGGCTGTCGATGCTTTTGTGGCATCTGTCCGCAAGATTGACGTTCCGGTAGAAGAGTTGTTGGATATCGTCAAACAGAAATATGTTGAAGGAACAAGAGTAGAGAATTCAGAACAGATCGAAGGTGACGGACATGATTGAGATTGTTAATATTCAAAAGCGTTATCGTGGTCGCCAAGTACTTAATGGCGTTACCTTTACGGCTGAGAAGGGACAGATCACTTGTCTTATTGGTAACAATGGGGCTGGAAAGTCAACCATTCTGAAAGCAATCATGGGCCTGACACCTCTTAAATCAGGTACAATTCGAATCGACGGTCAGCCTATGAACCAAAGCATGTATGAGAAGGTGGCATTCATTCCCGATCATCTAACGATGCCTCTTGGAATGAAGCTGGCTGAGGCGCTTCAGTTCATGGAGGACTTCTATGAGACCTGGAATACGGAACGGGCTGAAGAGCTTATGAAGTTTTTCGGTTTGGATCGGAGAGAGAGAATTGGTAACCTTTCTAAGGGAACAGCAGCTAAATTTAATCTCATGCTTGGTCTTGCACAGGATACAGAATACGTGTTAATGGATGAACCTTTTTCTGGAATTGATATGTTCAGTCGCGGTTTGATTGTGGATGTATTCTCTAGCCATTTGATCGAAGATCGAGGCGTACTTCTGACTACGCATGAGATCGGAGAGATGGAGCATTTGATCGATAAAGCTGTACTGATGGAGGATGGAGTCATCGCTAGGGATTTCAATTGTGAACAAATGCGTAGCGATGAAGGGAAGTCCGTCGTTGACGTCATGAGGGAGGTGTATCAGCGATGAACAGATATTTAAAGCTCGTAAATATGGAGATCAATCGCTTCAAATTCATACTGGCAGGACTAATGGGGCTAACCGTATTATTCCAATTTGGAGCCGTGATCTGGTGGAGTTTGAATGAACTATCCCATAGAGAGGCAATGATTAAGCAGTATGGGAGTTCATTGATGTTGGGTAACAATACTTTTGCCGATATGATCTCTAGTACACAATTGCTTTTTTCCATTCCGATACTGCTCAGTATTGCGGTGCTAGCTATTTATATATTTCTTATTTGGTACCGCGATTGGTTCGGTAGAAATACATTTATGTATCGATTGCTGATGATACCAACAGCTAGACTCCACATTTATTTCGCAAAAATTACGGCGATTCTTATGTTCGTATTTGGACTTATTGCCTTTCAGCTCACGTTACTCCCAATAGAAAAGTTGGCATTCAATCTTATCGTACCATCGGATATGAGAGAGCCTTCCCACTTCTTGGATACTATTAATGCGAATAAAGCACTGGCGCTGCTTATACCTGGGAACTTCGATCAGTTTCTGATCACTTACGGATTGGGAACGATAGCAGTACTGGCTATTTGTACAGCTATTCTAATCGAAAGAAGTTATCGCCGTGTAGGCATTGTGTACGCCATTCTTTATTTAGCCATTTGTTGTTGGGCTATTCTATTCCCTTTGATCGGTATGGGACTGCATAATGAGCATGGGTACCTGTATCCCAACGAAATTTTAATAATCGAGATAGTCACGTGTTTAGGGGAAATAGCTATGTCGATATGGCTTGCAAGTCGACTTCTATCTAAAAAGATAACAGTGTAAGGGGGAGCATGATGAGACGTTATTGGTTATCTATTCTATTAAGTGTGTTTATCGTTGTTGGAATGAGTACGTATTATGTATTCGGTGCTGCGGATCATCTACCGGAGTATAAGCTTTCGACCATTGAGGGTGATGTTACCGAGGGAGAAAAAATTCAGCTGAGTGGCTCTTATATAGGCGGAAGAATAGGCGGAAGAGGATCTAGAGTCTTAAACGTTACAACTGATGGTAGCGATTATCAGAGCAGACACTCTATTTATCGTAAAAAATTCTCGAATCCCGAACGATCAGTGATGACTCAAGAGCCTGATATTCGTCAGATCACCAGAGATCATCGTTCCTTTATGCGTGGCAAATGGTACGCTGATAGCCTGTACAAGGATGAGGAATGGATTATATATGCGGAAGCTAATGTCGATAACGCTGATGATGATAAGTCGGGGATTGTACTAAGTATAGAACTTCTTAATCAGACGACGGATAAGGTTAGTCATTATGAAACGATCGTAGATGAACAAACGGGCTATTCTTACAGCGATGTGGCAGATGTGCAGTTGATTGGAGATCAGATTCATATATTGACATACCAGCGTCCAAAAGTGCTTGAGGAAGGGAACGGGGTTATTGATGAGCTACAATATCATGATTATGTTGTGGATATGAACAATGGAGTATTAATCAACAAGGAGATTCTGGACTTTGGAATTACTGCTAAAGATAATGTTGAACTGCATCATAATATAATTACGAATGCTACCTATTCTGCTTCCAGTGATTATACCTTATTTAAAGTTAGTGAGGAGAAACGAACAACAATAGAGGGAGAACGTTATCGGGAAGTTGTAGGCGAGCATTTATACTCCTATACGTATAAGACAGGGGTACTAACAGATCTGTCTTATATACTGAAGGCAGCAGGAATGGATGTTGACGTATCATATCGTTTAAATGGCAGCATTCTTTCAATTCTGAGTTATGAACCCGACATGATCACAACATCAAATTATAACCTAGAGACAGGCAAAGCAGCAAATGAAGGTGTCACCTTAACAGCCCAGCAACTCGGTGCTGATAAAATAGGAAAAGGAATACTGAAGAATGACAGAATTTATATTCTATTCTACAAAAACGATATTCCCGTGACTGCCGTTGTGGAAGCACTGAATGGAGACATTGTATACAAAGGTGAAGTTGTCTTTGATAGTGGAACATCGGAAAGTAAGGAGCATATGAGGGATGTACAATTGTTATATATGAAGATTACTGAATAGTGGGAATTATTAATCCCATGAAAGGATGAATTCAAAGCCATAATATATATTGTGAGGTAATCAATATGCAATCAACGGATTACTTTAATAGAACGATAGAAGCATTGAGAAGATTGGAGACATATGGTTACCAATTGGCGTATTATATTTTGCAAGACGAGGATCTTGCGATGGATGCTACGAAGATGACATTGCTAGCCTTAGCTCAAGTAGATGAATTCTATAATATGCCGGCTGCTGTCCAACGTGACCTGATGAGAAGAAGTGCCATTCGACAATCGATGATGCTCAAATATGAAGCACTAACAGCAATATAATAGTTATACAATGATACTCCGTTAGAGACTTGGGTTGATTTCCTTGTTCAACTAACGGAGTTTAAATGTCCTATCACATAAACAGAGGCTTCCCCTGCATCATAATCAACTATGCTGTGAGGGGAAGCCTCGTTCACTTTATTCAGCTTTCACAGGATTCAGTACAGTTATACGACCTTCGAGTTCAGGTGCAATTGATTTATTCTTTTGTAGATATTCGTAGAATGCATCTCGCAGGTAGCTCTTCGTTTTGGATAAAAGCTTCGTCTCGTCCTTAAGCATCGTGAACAGATCTCCTCCGCCCGTCAAGAAGTCATTGGCAACGACTTTATATTTCTTCGTTTTATCAATTGGCTTACCGTCGATCGTGACTTCAACGAGACGTGAACCAACCTCTTTCGAAGCGTCAAACGTATACTTAAGCCCGGATACTTGCAGGAATCCACCCGCTGCACTTGGATACCAAGAGACACCGTGCTCTAATGCATCCCAGACCGTCTGGCCGCTTGCTTCAACCATAACGACCGTGTTATCGAACGGCAGTGCGGCGTATATTTCTTCAAGCGTAATATCTCCAGCGTCGATGCTAGCCCGTACGCCACCACCATTCTGCAGAGCGATGTCGGCACCCGTCATCGAGCGTAAGCTGTCTGCAACAGCGTTGCCGAGATTGGATTCTTTAAGACGCAGCGTACTCCGTTCACCGTCTAGTGCAACTGTCGTTTTGCCTACGATTTCTTTCATTTTATCTCCAAGCTGATCGTTGTAATCTTTAATGATGTTCGCGACTACAGGGTCTTCTTCCAAGTTCTCCGTCAAGAATATGTGAGCGAAGTTGAGTCCGACCATTTCTCCATTTAGAATGTTCAGGTTCATCTGATTCAGTACTTCCGCGTGTTTGCCGGGAGAGATAAGCCATGTGTCCCCGATAATCTGCGGGAATTCGACCACATCTTGTCCACCGCCAATCTCAACGTCAATGCCTTGGACTTTGGTCGGTAGAACCGGGTTGTCCGCATGCAGATGTGCCAGCGCGATCACGACATCCGTCTGATCTTTAATCGCATCTACTGTCTTTTGTGTCGACTCAAACTCATCCTCGAAGCTGATACCTTCCACATTCTTCGGGTGTGTGTAGAAATGACTCTCGTCGTCTGTTACACCGATGATGCCGATTTTGACACCGTCGACTTCTTTAATGATGTATGGCTTCAAAAATTCAGGATGCTCGTTCTGATAAAGTGTATTCGCTGACAGGAATGGGAACGTAGCGCGTTCTGCATTGCTCTGCATTACATCAAAAGGGAAATCAAAGTCGTGGTTCCCAAGCACCATTGCGTCGTAATTCATAGCGTTCATGACATCGATTGATGATCGACCTTCGAACAGGTTTCCAATGTTCATGTTGTAAGGAGCATCACCGCCGTCAACGAGCAATGTGTTCGGTTGAATTTCACGTGTATCGTTAATAATTTTGTTCATCCGCGCGAGTCCGCCGATATTGCGATTCGCATTCGCCGGCTTATAGGGCTCGAGATGCGAATGAATATCAGACGTAGCGAACACCGTGATGACTTTGAAGTCCGGGTTGGCTATCAATTTCTCTAAGATAGCAGCAGCTTCTTCACGGGTAATTAGGTCGGTACTGATAGCCTCTTCTTTCGTAGCGATGCCAAGCTCGACGGCTTTATCCGGAGTGTCAACAACTTGATCAGCCCCATAAACCGTGCGAACGATCATATCAACCCATTTCGCCTTGGTTATTGCACTGTTTGGCATATATTGCCCACCGCTCACCTCGTCGGCACGGACTTTCAATACGCCTTCTATGTAATAGTAGCTCCAGTGACTCGTGATGTCAGCCGCTGATGGTACTGTGAAGGATTCATCGATAACACCTAGAGGATCTTTATAACGCACTGATTTCTTCACATTGGGGTCCTCTGATGGCTGTGGTTGAATTGTCGGTAGCTTAAACGCTTTGACGAGCAACGTTGCTGCTTCTGCTTTGGTCAAATGCCGCTGCGGATTGAACTTGCCGTCAATCGGAGTACTCACTATATCTTTGTTATTCAGCATGAGAATCGCTTGACGATAGGGTGAGGTTTGAATATCTTTGAAAATCCCATTTTCTGTAGCAGCATGTACCGGTAAAGTGATGCTCGCTGTTAGCGCCAGACTGACTGCGATACTAATTATTTCCTTCTTCATCTTTGTTTACTCCACTCCCTTAATGTATTGGACTATGTACGTACCTATTGATCATAACTTAGCTATGTTATGTGTGTGTCATGCGTGTGATAAATCAAGAAAGGTCCCAATCTATTATTTCTTTGACGTTTTGTCCTTGAGACTTCGTCAATAGTAACTTCCTAAAGGTAAATTATAACTTTTTAGAGAATACATATATAAGAAGAAGTTCATATAGAAATTGGAGGTCACTTGCTTGAAACTACAAGAACTTGTTAAGCAGTTAACTATTGTTACAACTCAAGGTGAGTTGGACGTCGAAATAACGGGTATCAATATGAATTCACGGGAAGTGAGGCAGGGTGATTTATTCGTATGTATCTCAGGTATTCCGGGGCTTCAAGAGGATCGTCACCAATATATTGATGATGCCATAGAAGCGGGAGCAGTAGCTCTAATTGTTGAAAGGGATGTCTTTGCGAGTGTCCCTACTATAAAAGTGCCGAATGCTCGATTTGCATTGGCAGTGCTGTCTACACATTTCTACGGTTATCCAAGTCATCATCTGAAGTTAATAGGTGTGACAGGGACCAATGGAAAAACAACGACTAGTCACATGATTGAATCGATCTTGGCTCATGCTAATTTTCGGACAGGACTGATGGGCAATATTGGGACGAAAATCGGCAACACAATCCGTAAAAGTAACATCAATACACAAGATCCACACAAGCTACAGGCGAATTTATCAAAGATGAAGGAATGTTTGACAGACTATTGTGTGATGGAGGTAACTTCTCAGGGATTACATATGGGTCGTGTGATGGGATGTGATTTTCGAACAGCTGTCTTTACGAATTTGACTGGCGATCATCTTGATTATCATGGAACGATGGACAACTATCTGATGGCAAAAGGGACTCTTTTCGCGAGAATGGGTAATTCTTTCTTACCTGAGCCAGCCAAACACAAATTTGCTATTCTCAACGCGGATGATCCAGCATCCGAAGTATTTCAGAGTCTAACTTCAGCACAAGTCATTACATACGGTATTCATCATCCAGCGGACGTGATGGCAGAGGACATTCAATTAACGACAACAGGAATTACGTTCAAACTTGTTTCTTTTACGGGAACGACCACTATCGAATGTAGAATGGTTGGCGCATTTAATGTCTATAATGCTCTTGCCGCTATTGCAGCTGCCCTGGCTGAACAAATCCCGCTTCAAGTCATACAACAAGCATTGTCTGAATTCACTAATGTTACTGGGAGAATGGAGATTATGGAAGGTGATCAGGACTTTCTTGTCATTGTAGATTATGCTCATTCACCTGATACGTTAGAGAATGCTCTGTTTACTTTACTCGAGCTTGGCGATCAGAGAATAATCACCGTGTTTAGTTGTGAAGAAGAGGGGGATGATACTACACTTTCTCAGATGCATGATATTGCCACTAAGCACAGTGATGTTGTTATCGTAACGACGGAACATTCATTCATTGAATACAATAATATCGACGGGTTGATAGTGGATCAGAAACAAGCAATAACTAGAGCCCTTGAATTAGCTACAGCGGGAGATATCGTGTTCATTGCTGGGAAAGACCATAAGAGCGAAGTCCAACGAATTCTAAAAGACATCTCCCACCGGGTAACTACATAAAGAGGAAGTACATGATTGTCTCACAATTGCATGGAACACACCGATTACAACATGGGGAGGGGCAATATGTATGCAAGAACTTGTTGGCCACTGTAAAGAATGTAGAAGTAAGATTTACTGCAATGATGGATTTCTTAACGGCATAGTATTGGAAGACAAATCCTTGCTATGCTTCGATTGTTCCGATAAGGAAAGGCTATCAGATACTTTTATTCGAAATGAATAAATATGAGAGGTGAATGATATATGGAACGAAGTTATTCTATTTTTCGTGCAAAAGGTAATAGAGAACAGTTCTATCAGGCATACGATGAGACAATGAGTCTATGGACTGTCCCATTTGAGGAATTCATGTTATCTACACGTTTCGGTGAGACACACATCATTGCAACAGGTTCAATTGAGGCACCTGCCTTATTTCTATTTCACGGAATGACGTTCAGTGCGACAATGTGGTATCCGAATATTGAGATCTTATCTAAATATTTCAGGGTGTATGCCGTCGATACAATGGGTGACTTAGGGAAAAGTACGATGACATCTGTTCTAAAAACACGGGAAGATGCAGCACTATGGGTTTCAGATTTGCTCACGGAACTTCAACTTCAATCAGCGATATTTATGGGTCACTCTATGGGTGGTTGGCTAACATTAAATTTCGCCCTTCATTCCCCTGAGAAAGTGCAGAAAATGATTTTATTAGCACCGGCCGCTGGTATTCAAAAAATCACCCCCAAATTCTTGTTGAAGGTATATCCTGCGATCGTACTACCTAAAGAATCTCGTATTCGTAAGGAATTATCGTGGTTCCTGAGCCGAACCTATCAACCAGACGATCAGGCGGAAATGCTCATTCGTCAGTTTATAATATCCGGAATGAATTGTGTCCCTCAGATGCGTGTAATGCCATCTGTATTTAAAGATCACGAGTTGCAAAGTCTTTCTATGGAAGTTTTACTGTTGGTTGGTGATCAGGAGGTAATCTATGATTACGAAAGGATGTTATCTAAAGCGAAACGATTAATTCCTAATATACAGACATGTGTTGTGCATGGTGCAGGTCATGCTTTAACATTGGAAAAACACGAATTTGTAAACGATACTATAATAAGTTTTTTAATATAAGGACAATCCGTCATCACAGCGGTTTTTCACACAAATTTTTGCCAAGCACTTATTATGGGTATATTATTAACATAGACATCAATCATTTGTTGTCCAATCAGCAAGCAGAGGTGTGTAGAGATGAGAGATAATCGAAATCGTATTGGTATCGTAGATATTGGTTCTAACTCCATCCGTTTGGTCATTTATGATACAACGACCGATGGAGGGTACAAAGTTATTAAAGAATGTAAACAATCTGCTCGCTTGAGTGAGAAATTGAATGAGCAGGGGCGAATTGAAGAGAAAGAGATGAATACGATTGTCCCTATTCTCAAACAATTCAAACAAGTATGCACTACATTTGGGGTGGATAGAATCCGCGCGGGTGCGACGGCAGCAATTCGCAATGCTAGCAACTCTGACGAAATTATAGAATACTTATCACGGAAATCTGCTATAGATATTCAACTTATTACCGGAAAAGAAGAGGCGTATTTCGGTTTCCTAGGAGTCATTAATTCTTTTGACACGAAGGATGGTTTCGTTATAGATATCGGCGGAGGAAGTACAGAGATTACACTGTTTGAGAACCGTAGTTACCAGACTAGCATCTCTTTACCTTTCGGTGCGGTTAACACGAATGTCATGTTCGGAGACCATGGGAATTGGAATGAAGAACGGATACAGAATCTTCGTACATACGTGCTGGATCAGCTTCAAGAACATGATTGGTTGCAGTCAAGACCACACTTGCCACTGTTTGGTCTAGGTGGAACGCTACGGTCCCTTGGTAAAATAGATCAGAAGCACTGTCATTACTCGATGCCAACTTCACATCATTATGCCTTGGAAACGGACACCGTAAATCGATTATATGATACACTTCCTCATCTATCCTTGGAGAAACGTAAACATGTCAATGGACTATCCAAAAGTCGTGCAGATATCATTGTGTCGGGGCTCATTATTTTTCACACGATCTATCACTATATTCAGTCTACACAATGTCTTATTAGTGGGGAAGGGCTCCGTGAGGGTCTGCTGCATGAACTATTAGATCCCGTTAATCCGGTTAAACCGAGTACATTGGAATTCAGCATTCATCGACTGCTATCTTTTGAAACTGAAATTTCTTCGGCTCATTTAGAACATCTCCTTAAATTGTCCAATCGTTTGTATGAATCCTTACATGGGGAGGGGGATTCTAAGGAACATAAGAAGCTACTATATGCTTCTATCATGTTATACCGTATTGGTGGGCATATCAATTATTATCAATACAATCAGCATACACGTTACTGGATCATGAATTCGACTATTCGTGGACTTACTCATCGAGAGATTATACTTTGTGCTTTAATATCCTCCTATAATACAAAAAGCCGGAAGCAGAAATTGTCCGCAGATCATAAGGACATTTTGCTGCATTCCGACGAAGAGTGGATTCATAAGTTAGGATCGCTTGTACAACTTTGTATCGCACTTGACCAAAGTGAAACACAGGCTGTTACGGACATCTCCACTGTGATTCGAAATGGAATACTACATCTTACCGTTCATAGCGATGTCGAAACCTATGTTGAACAGGATGAGATGGATAATGCAATCAAGGTATTTAATGGAGCATGGGATCTAAAAATAAAAGTTGATTTCCCTTCCACTTCTTAACAATCAAAGCTTCAGCCTGGCTCCTAAATGGAGCCTTGTTGTCGTTGGCAAACTCATAATTACCATTGGATTGCAGGAATCTAGCTTTAATATTATCCTCAAGTGATAAATTCAATATTGTGTACACCAGATCTTGAATGTGAGGGTCATACACGGGACACATCAGTTCAATGCGTCTAGTTAAATTACGAGTCATCCAATCTGCACTAGAGATCCATACTTCGGAAGTACCCCCATTTTCAAAATAATAGATGCGCGAATGCTCTAGAAAGCGGTCAACGATACTACGCACGGTGATATTCTCACTTAGACCTGGAACACCAGGACGAAGACAGCATACACCTCTTATGATGAGATCAATCTGAACTCCTGCGGTTGAAGCAGCGTATAACTCGTCAATCATATCTTGATTGGATAAGGAATTCATTTTGGCGATGATTCTTGCGGGTCTGCCGGAAGCAGCATGTTCAGCTTCCCTACGAATAAGGTCGAAGAGGGTGCTGCTCATATTGGTTGGTGCAACTGTAATGGCATCCCAATCATAGTTCGTTGAATAACCGGTCATTTGATTGAATAGCTCTGATGCGTCTAAGCCAATATTGTGATTGGATGTAAATAGGCTTAAATCAGTATATATTTTGGCAGTGCTATCATTGTAATTACCTGTTCCTACGTGAACGTAACGCTGCAACTCAAGACCTTCTTGGCGGACGATCAAGGTGATTTTGGCATGTGTTTTTAGACCAATTAATCCATATACGACATGACATCCTGCTTTCTCAAGCTTGCGAGCCCAGGCGATATTACGTTCCTCATCAAATCTAGCCTTCAATTCCACGACAACAGTCACCTGTTTACCTGATGCAGCAGCCGTTGCTAACGCTTGTATCAGCGGAGAATTTCCACTTACGCGATATAATGTCATCTTAATCGCCATCACATGATCATCTTCAGCAGCTTGGGTAATGAAATCAGTAACCGCCTCGAAAGACTCATAAGGGTGATATACAAGGACATCACGTTCTCTTAACACCTCGAAGAAATCATCATTCTCATCAAATTCCATCGGATATACAGGTTCAATGGGACGATGACTCAAATGGGAATAACCTTTCAAAGATCCTGCGAAATCCATCAGAAAATGAAGGTCAAGAGGTCCGTCTATTTCAAAAATAGAATCTGTAATTTGAAATTCATTTTGTAACTGGCTTAGCGCGAAGGGGTGTATTCCTTTTTCAACCTCTAAGCATACTGGAGAGCCCCATCTTCTTTTACGTAATTCCTTCTCAATCTCCTCCAAAAGATCTTCAGCACCATCTTCGTTGATGCTCAGATCAGAATTACGAGTAATGCGGAATTCATGAACTGCGATAGGGATATACCCGCTGAACAAGGTGTGAATATGGTGTTTAATTAGCTCTTCAATAAATATGAACTGGCGTTTCTTACTATTGGAACGGTGAGGTAGCGGAATACAACGAGCAAGATTAGATGGAATTTGTAAAATAGCAAAATAGGGCTCTTCTTCAATGTCATCTTCTTTCGTAAGGACGACAGACAAATATACAAATTGACTATGTACTAAGGGGAAAGGTCTGCTCTGATCTACCGCCATAGGAGTAAGAACAGGGAAGATAATATCTTGAAAATAATGTCCCATCGCTTGGCTCTGTGCAATATTCAAATCTTCATAATCAGAGAAGTAGATACCCTCTTTATTTAACTGCCTGGAAATATCACGGAATGTGCGATATTGATCAGTAATGATTTTAGCTACTTTTTTTAATAGCCGTTTATAGAGTCCAGAAGGAGTGTAACCGGTAAAATCCTTTTTAGAATATCCAGCTCTAAGCTGATCTTGAATACCTGCTACACGAACACTCATGAATTCATCTAAATTGCTGGACACAATAGCAAGAAAGCGCGCTCTCTCAAGGAGAAGGTTATTGGGATCTTGTGCTTCTTGAAGTACACGGTGGTTGAATTCAATCCAACTCAAATCACGGTTTAGATATCCTGATGGCAGTGTACGATTTATTGTCGTTTTTTCTTCTAAATTTATCATGTTCCCACCATACCTTGTTGAATTTTAGTTTGTACTATTTCATTCTACTATTAACTCGGAGAAGAAATGTAAATTCTGTGTAAATTCTGTGTAAAGTTTATGATTTAAAATTAAAAAATGGCTGAATTGATCAGATTGTTACGATTTAGTTAACATAATATATATTACGTTATGTATTTCATAGAGTCATTGGGAACTATAGGTCCTCCCATTTAATAATACAAGTTAAATGTGTTCTCGATATATTGTTGAACCATCAGGATAGATATATACATCATATGATTGAAATGAAAATAACACTTCTGTTAAATATTAGAGAAATTTATCCCCTATAATAAAATGTTATCCCTTTTCCTTTGTCGTAGTTTTATAGACAATAAAGATGTAAGACACACTTCGTTCAAATTCAGCTCTAACGTTATTAAGTTTCCTTTCTTATGAGATTCATTCACATGCCCGTCCCTATTTGATTTCTCTTCTTGTCGTGAAAGGGGGTTTACTTTAAATTTCCATGTCATGCAAGAATGAAATAGAACATTTAAAAAGGAGGTATGGTGTAATAATTGATTTACCGATTTGAAAGCGTTTTCAAATCTTATACTAAGAGGAGGATTTAAGAAATGACAATGAATAAGAGATCATATCAAAAATCAGTTGTTTTGATTATATTTTTTACATTACTCTTTTCAATGTTTCAATTATTGAATTCTAGTGAAAAGGTTCAAGCCGCAGAAGAGTATAAAATAGTAGGCTACTATCCAGCTTGGGGGGCATATGCCCGTAATTATTTGGTTAGTGATATCGACGCTTCAAAAGTGACTCATATTAATTATGCATTTGCTGACATATGCTGGAACGGTATACACGGTAATCCTGATCCAACGGGTCCAAATCCAGTAACATGGTCTTGCCAGGATGAGGTTGGAACTATTAATGTTCCAAATGGAACGATTGTACTAGGTGATCCATGGATTGATGCACAGAAGAGCCAAGCAGGAGATGCTTGGGATGACCCCATTAAAGGAAACTTGGGACAATTAATTGATTTGAAACAAGCCAATCCACATCTGAAGACTATTATTTCTATTGGTGGATGGTCTTGGTCAAATCGCTTCTCTGACGTAGCAGCAAGTGCAACGACACGTGAAGCCTTTGCGAACTCCGCTGTAGATTTTATCCGTAAATATCAGTTTGATGGCGTTGATCTGGACTGGGAATACCCAGTAGCAAACGGCTTAACGGGGAATAGCTACCGCGCTGCAGACAAACAAAATCATGTTCTGCTATTACAGGCCGTTCGGGATAAGCTTAATGCAGCTGAGATTGCTGATGGTAAACAATACTTGCTAACGATTGCATCAGGTGCAAGTCCTGCTTATGTTGATAACAATGAGTTAGCTAATATCGCCAATATCCTTGACTGGATTAATATCATGACTTACGACTTCAACGGTGGATTTAATAGTAAAAGTGGACACAATTCACCACTTTACATGGATCCAGCAGCAATAACGGCGGGTGTACCCGGCGCGGAGAACTTCCATGCTGATGGAGGGGTACAAGGTCATCTTAATGCAGGTGTACCTGCTAACAAAATAGTTATGGGAACTCCATTCTATGGACGGGGGTGGAGTGGGTGTACTAATACTAACAATGGTCAATATGAAAATTGTAGTAATTCAAATTTAGGTACATGGGAAAATGGTGTTTTTGACTTTACTGATCTCCAGAATAATTATATTAATAAAAATGGATATACACGTTTTTGGAACAATGTATCGAAGGTACCTTATTTATTTAATCCATCAAATGGGAACTTCATCACTTATGATGATGTAGAATCCTTTGATCACAAAATTAATTATATTAAATCTAACAACTTAGCTGGCGCTATGTTCTGGGAGTTCAGCGGAGACCGCAATAAACTATTATTAAATAAATTAGCAACGGATTTACAAGGCACAATTAACAACGACTCACAAGCACCAACAGTACCTGGTAATCTGAGTACGCCTTCCAAAACCTCAAATAGTGTAAACCTATCATGGAGTGCATCTTCAGATAATGTGGGTGTGACGGGATATATTGTTTCATATGGTGGTACTTCTGTAAGCGTAACTGGAACATCCACTACGATAAGCGGATTGGCTGCGAACACAGCCTATACGTTTACCGTAAAGGCTAGAGATGCAGCTGGCAATGTATCTACGGGTACTAGTATCCAAGCAACTACAAATGGAAATATCAACACATGTTCAGCTCCTGCATGGGGATCAGGAACAGTATATACCATAGGTCAACGCGCTTCATTTAATGAAAAAGTTTATGAGGCCCAATGGTGGACCCAAGGTGATCAACCTGACCAAAGCGGCGACTGGGGTGTATGGAGATTTATTGAGAACTGTGTAGGTGGTGATACAGAAGCCCCTTCAATTCCGACAAACTTAGCATCTTTAGGTAAAACAACGAATAGTGTATCATTAAATTGGTCAGCATCCACAGATAATGTTGGAGTAACAGGATATAATGTGTACCGCGGGTCAACACTATCTACATCTGTTACGGGAACAAGCGCAACAGTTAGTGGGCTGAATGCAAACACGTCTTACACGTTTACCGTAAAAGCTATTGATAACTCAGGTAACGAATCTGGAGCGAGCAACTCGGTAACGATAACTACGGATATTTCCAGCGGGGATACGACCGCTCCTACTGTACCAACAAATTTACAGGTTACAGGGAACACATCTTCTAGCGTTAGTCTAAGCTGGACGGCTTCCACGGACAATGTGGGAGTTACAGGTTATACAGTAAGCAATGGATCGAATAGTGTGACTGTAACAAGTACAACGGCCACAATCTCTGGTCTATCTGCAGGTACAACATATACATTTACAGTTAGTGCCACAGACGGCGCTGGCAATATATCTAGTAGTACATCTATTCAATCAACAACGACAACCAATCAGAACGGTGCTAATCCTTGGGTAGTTAATACTAATTATACAACAGGTCAATTGGTAACTTACGGAGGAGCAACATACTCTTGTAGACAAAACCATACTTCTCTGGAAGGATGGGAGCCAACTAACACGCCAGCATTATGGTTATTACAGTAGTTATAGATCACTTTTTCTTGGTTAAAAGTACCTCCTTAATAGAGAGCACTGCAAAACGAAAAAAAAATTCTGTAAAGAGAACCCAATGCCACATAGGCGTTGGGTTTGTTGTATAATAAAGGCTTAATATTACAATGGGTACTTACAAAACGTTATGCAGGGTAACCGCTACGGTGACGGATTGCACTTACGATCGCTGTGCCCTCAGATTTCCTAATTATATACCGCATATAGCGGTAGAAATCCGATGGCAAAGCATATGCTTCCGAAGTAGCTTTCCTGCGGAAAGCTTGTAGGCGAAGGCTATCGCTTCTTCAGAACAATTCCGTACCCTACGCTACTAGATTCTGCATGTTCCAATGGCTTGAGTAAACGCAGGTTGAACTATTGTGTGTGGGGAACCTGTAACCGCGATGCAGGTCGTGTATGGATTAACTTAGAATTGGGCAAAAAGACAGCGGAGTGTCTAGAGTATATTGCCGTTCATGAAATTGTAATTTTTGGAAGGATATAATTCTAACCTTCAGTATATTTAGTAAAAATGGTGGATAATCAATGTATAGATCCTTATCGTCCTAAGCCAAACATATGTTATAATTTACACAACAATCAATACTATCACACGTGAATGCAAAGAAAGTTGTTCTTTATGGGTCACAAGTCACGGGAATGGCAAATAGTACTAGCGATATACATTTCGCTGTTATTGTAGATAGCGTTGACAATGACTTTTTAACAACTAGTGCCAAACTTTATAAGTTAAGAAGAAATATTGATGATCGAATTGAACCGATCTTGATACAAGAAGATAAGGATCAGAGTGGCTTTTTGGAGGAAATATTAAAATTAGGAAAGGTGCTATATACTCAAAAGAACTTAGTATAGTATTTTTTTGAATCTTCCTAGGAAGTGCTATCGAAATATGTTATCATCTATATTTTTCGAAAAACCGGTTGCGTCGTCCTAATTAGGGACGTAACGATCGGTTTTTAGTATTGTATCAATACTGTGCGGAAATATCTTTAATGGAATTATTGAGACTCTCAATTACATGTTTGTTATCGGCATGATTCTAATGATGTAATCGATTGAAACATATCCCTGTTCATTATCGTCATAGGATATGAGCAGTATGAATTTGTAGAAAGAAGGGGTTATACTATGAAACAACTCAAATTAGTGTTGATGATCATGATGTTAGTCTTAGTCGTCACTGGGTGTACTTCTACTGGAGAAACTAAATCTATTGGAGAAACTGTACCCAATGATGAAGACATGGTTTCACAAATGGAAGAAGGATTTATATTTGAAGTGGCAGATCATAGCGTATTGGTATTGGATCAAGTGAACACAGAGGACTTCGACAAATCGTGGAATGACATTTCCGGGAGTTATCAAGGGAATGCCATATGGCTTACAACATCTCAAGCGTCTACCTTAAAGGTAGGGCAAAAGGTTCAATATTGGGTTAATGGACCTGTGGCAGAATCATTTCCGATGCAAGGAACAGCGGAGAAGATTGAAGTGATTGCTGAAAGATCTGTAGAAAATAAGGCTTTTCGAAATATTAAGGCTACTGGCTTAAAGGGTAAGTATACGATAACCGGTGAGGGTCGTGTGTTTGAAGCAACGATGAATTATGCCGTTTCAGACGGTCATTATTATTTAGTGGAGGATTTTCTAACCTTGGACATGGGTGCTCCAGAGTGGTCCGCTTTCGCACTGGATATTCATATTCCTGAGGAAAAGTTACCTTTGAATGGAACTCTTACGCTTGAGTTATTTGAATATAGTGCAAAGGATGGTAGTGTCATAAATTTGTATACAATACCACTTGAAAGCTTTCAGTGAAGGGAAAATATGCCCTTACAAATTGATGAATTCCAATGAAAGCAATTAAATAAATATGATTAAAATTAATATTAGTTTACATAACTAATATTATGTAAACTAACACTTTGTATATGAAGCAGAATGGACCAAGAAAAACCGGCTGCGCATCCTTGTAAGGGACGTCACAGCCGGTTCTTTGTATCGTGTCAATACTCTGAGGCGATATCTTTATCTTTAGGTAACAAGATGGCCAACATACCGAGTAACGGTAAATATGAGGAAAGATTCATGATGAAGGGGATGCTTGTATGATCTGCAATATTCCCCATAACTGCGGAGCCTAGTCCGCCCAAACCGAAAGCTAGTCCGAAGAATAATCCCGATATGAGACCAATCTTGCCAGGGACTAATTCTTGCGCATACACGACGATGATTGAGAATGCTGATGAAAGAATAAAACCAGCAAATATACTTAGGACAGCTGCCCATGCCAACGATACATGTGGCATTAGAATCGAGAAGGGGGCTGTACCTAGAATAGAGAGCCAGATAATATTTCTCCGTCCATATCTGTCAGACAAGGGACCACCTAGAAATGTACCAAGGGCTGCCGCCCCGAGGAAAGCGAATAAAAAGTATTGTGCATGCTGTATAGTGACCCCATGAGTTTCCATCAAGAAGAATGTATAGAAAGAAGTGATACTGGACATATACACATTCTTGGAGAATACAAGAAATACTAAGATAACGATCGTTCCGATGACCTGATTACGACTAAGCCCAGTACGACGAACGTTGGTAGCTATTTTTTTCTTAACAGGTGTGACATGCAACATTTGTTTACCATACCATTGGGCTACTTTGAACTGAATTGCAATGGCAGTAAGTGCGGCGATCGTGAACCAGATGACACCGAATTGGCCAATCTTTACAAAAATCAGTGCTGTCATGATCGGTCCAAGGGAACTTCCTATGTTCCCACCAACCTGGAATAAGGATTGTGAGAAACCCCGTTTGCCCCCGCTAGCTAAGTATGCAACCCGTGAGGATTCTGGGTGAAATATGGCTGACCCTATCCCCATGGAAATGACAGCGAACAACACTATAGCAAAACTTGGCGCTATGGCTAGCATGATAATTCCAAACAAAGTAAAGCAGACACCAAACGGCAATATGTATGGTCGTGGTCGAATATCTGCATACATTCCAATTAAAGGTTGTAATAAGGATGCTGTAATATTCATGGCGAATGCAATTAGACCAATCTGACTAAAGCTGAGATCCATGGAATCTTTCAATATTGGAAAAAGAGCAGATACCGTTGACTGCATCGTGTCATTTAATAAATGAACGATACTAATCGCGAACAGTATAGGGTATACCGTCGTTGAAGCAGATGCGCTAGCTGATGATTGAGCCTTGGATCCTGTCAAAGAATAAACCTCCTGTGTAAAGTGCAAATTTGTGTAAATATGTGTTATGAAAATGGCCACTACATCATTATCAACAATATCATTTAGTTTGTCACGAAGTATATGAATTAACACATAAAAAGGCACAAAAAAGCTCATAAAAAACAGCGTATAACTTAAATTATACGCTGTTTCAATTGTGGGGCGTTTTATATAAGGATAGTGGGTTCTTGGTAAGTGTAATAGATTTAAAAACTGCATAAATATTGCAAATATATCCTATAAATGCTCAATTAATAAATATATAATGAAAACGCATACAATTATTTACTTCCTACAGTGTCTTTCCGATTACATTTACTACTATTAAAAAAGGAGGTCAATGAGATGTTTAAAAAAGTGATTAGCTTCTCGCTCGTGATCGTACTTAGTTTTTCTGTAGTTGTCTCGGCATACTTCTTGATTCCTGAGAAAGTCGAAGCGGCACCATCTTTTGCTAAGGGGGCAGATATTAGTTGGGTGGCAGCGATGGAAGCTCAAGGTTACAAATGGAAAGATAAGACGGGGGCTACTCGGGATATTCTACAAATTCTGAAGCAAGATTATCAAATGAACTCTGTTCGAATTAGAGTATTCGTTAATCCTTCTAACGATTATGGCAATGGTTACATGAATAAGGACAGGGCAGCGGATCTTGCTCTACGTGCTAAAAATGCTGGACTTAGTGTGATGTTGACTTTACACTACAGTGATTCATGGGCAGACCCTGGCAAGCAGAATAAACCTGCTTCATGGAGCAACTATACTTTTCAACAGCAAATGGATGCAGTATGGAACCACACAAGGGATGTTATGAATACAATGAAAAGTAAAGGAGTCACTCCAGACTGGGTACAGATTGGAAATGAAACTAACAATGGGATGTTATGGAATGATGGGAAGGCATCTCTTAGCATGAAAAATTATGCTTGGCTTGTCAATACCGGTCATAATGCAGTGAAATCAATTAGTAGTAGCACGCAGACCATTGTCCATCTTGCTAATGGTTATGATAATGACGTTTTCGTATGGAATATCGGTGGTCTGATTAGTAATGGGGCCAATTTTGATATTATTGGAATGTCTTTGTACCCATCGAGTACAGACTGGTCTACTAAGGTGACACAAACGATAAGTAATGCTAATAATATGATATCTAGATATAATAAGCCAATTATGATAACGGAGATAGGTATGGATTATAATCAACCTACTGCGGCCAAGAGCTTTATTACTGATATCAAGACGAAGATTCGGAACATCTCTGGAGGTAAGGGACTAGGTGTATTCTATTGGGAACCTCAGGCTACTCCAAGTTATAACGGCGGTTACAGTAAAGGAGCCTGGCAAGCAGATATGAAACCTACTATCGCTTTGGATGGATTTATAACCTAATCACAAACGGACACCGATGAAGTATTGGTGTCCGTTTGTGATTAGGACTTAAACAATTAGAATCCTTCTTTAATCCACGTTGTCGCTAATTTAATTGCGGCTTTTTTGGCATTAGTATCTGCGAGAGCATTTAACATGACGAAATCATGAATAATGCCCTGAAAGCGAACTGCTGTAACGGTGACTCCTGCCTCACGTAGCTTATTGGCATATGCTTCGCCCTCATCGCGCAGCACATCAGCTTCACCTGTAATAATCAGAGCTTCGGGGAGATCCCGTAGCTGTTCAATCGTTGCTCGAAGTGGAGACGCTGTAATCTGTTCGCGATCGTTAGGATCCCCCGTGTATTGCTCCCAGAACCATTTCATACCGTCGCGTTGAAGGAAGTAACCTTCAGCGAATTGATGATAGGAGTCCGTATCAAAGGATGCATCGGTGACAGGGTAGAAGAGTAATTGTTTGCTAATCTTCGGACCTCTGCGCTCCTTGCACATCAGCGTAATCGCTGCGGTCATATTTCCACCAACGCTGTCACCAGCTACGGTTAGTTGACTCGGATCGAATCCGTGCTCCTCTCCGTTGTCAGCAACCCATTTCAGTACTTGGTATACTTCTTCGATAGCAGTTGGATATTTAGCTTCAGGGGATAAGCTATAGTTGGTGAAGACAACTGCTGCTTGAGCACCAGTAGCCAGTTCGCGGATTAAGCGGTCATGTGTATGATCATTTCCAAATACCCAACCAGCACCATGAATGTAGATGATCACCGGTAAAGTTATTGACGAAGAATCTTTAGGACGGACAATCCGAACTGAAATATCACCGTTTGGACCATCGGGCAACATGATATCTTCTATATCAGCATCTGGTTTGTTGATATCCCCAGATTGAACTTCAATGACGGTAGCGCGTCCTTTTTCAGGACCAAGATCAGGTAGGAATGGAGGCTTAGCATTATCATCAGCAAATTTCTGAGCAGCAGGTTCAAGGACAATCTTGTTCGTTTCATTCATAAATAACCGTCTCCTTTTTGATATCATAGTCAATTTCAATCTCTTTAATACTTACCCATCTAATAACGTTGCGAATCAAACAATATGGAATATATGTAAATCATACCCTTATTATATTAAAATCCTACTTCCTCCACGGCTATTATATGGTAGAATAGGTTGTTGTAAAGAAGTGGAGGTGGCGAAGGCGTGAACAATTATAGCGAAGACTACGA
Source organism: Paenibacillus sp. Y916 (assembly GCF_056786435.1). Taxonomy (NCBI): domain Bacteria; kingdom Bacillati; phylum Bacillota; class Bacilli; order Caryophanales; family Paenibacillaceae; genus Paenibacillus; species Paenibacillus sp. Y916. The sequence continues at coordinate 212,264 of NZ_JBXCJA010000008.1, forward strand.
AGAAGCGCTGGATGCCTTTCTAATCTGGATGAAAGATGCAGGGTACACAGCGCACACACAGAAATCATACCTTAGTGATGTGCATGAGTTTTTGAATTCACTCGGTGATAAGTCGCTAGAGAGTGTAAAAAAGTTTCATATTATCTCTTATTTATCATCTGTTCGTGAACGAGGGGTGAGTGATGCAACACGTAATCGTAAGCATGCTTCAGTCTCCTGTTTTTTTAAAGCGTTAATAGATTTAGAGTTGCATGGTGTCAATCCAGCATTAGATATTAAAAAGTCTAAGACGGATAAGAATCGAGCGCCAGTATACCTTGATGAATCTGAGATGGTGAAATTTTTCAGTGCAGTGGAGGGGAAGTACCGTAATCGTAATCTTGCGATTTTCTTATTAATGGCCTATATGGGCCTTCGTGTTGGGGAAGTTCATACACTAGATATTGCAGATTATAACATGGAACGGCGCTTGCTAAGTGTATTCGGGAAAGGTCGCAAATGGCGAACGGTTCCGGTTCCTGAAGCGGTCTGTCCCCTATTAGAATTAGCGCTAGAAGAACGACTTGAGCCCAAACGTAGTAAAGAGACGGCCATGTTCATTTCGCAAAAAGGAAAAAGATTGTCCATTCGGGCAATTCAACAAGCGGCATCGGATACGTTTGATCGCTTTCAAAATGATGTATTACCAATGCATCGAGTACCGTATTCTAGCCATAAGTTACGCCATTCTTTCGCAACCATGTTGCTTCGTAAAGGGGCCGATTTGCGTACAGTACAGGAACTACTTGGACATTCCTCCATTCAGACTACTACGGTTTACACGCATATTACTAGTCGTGAGAAAGAGGAAGCTATGTCTAGACTCACATTGGATCTGCCAGTACTGTCCGTGAACGAGCATATTATTAAATAAGAATTGAACTACTCACCACTTAACCGCCTTACGGTCTGTTTGAAGTGGGAGATTCCTAAGAACACCAACCTAACGGTTGGTTTTTGATTAGGCGATCCCCGTCATTCCAACGGTTAGAAGTCTTATGGCTTCATTTTTAATATTGATTCCTGCGTTAATATCTCTTTGATGATGGGTGTGGCACTCTGGGCAGTCCCATTCACGTAGTCTGAGATTTTTAACGTCTATGTTTTTGTAGCCACAACTTGAGCAGAGCTGGCTCGAAGGAAAGTTTCTAGCAACGGTAACGACTTGTTTTCCCGACCATTTCGCTTTGTATTCAATCATACTCTTGAATTGTGACCATGATACGTCGCTGATGGCTTTAGC
>NZ_JBXCJA010000009.1:0-159500 GCF_056786435.1 Paenibacillus sp. Y916
GCAGTAAAGAGTGCAACAGCTACTTATAAAAAAGTATCAAAATGGATTTCTAAAGGCTGCAATTGCTTTACTGCTGGAACGGAGGTTCTAACAGACGAAGGGGAGAAGAATATCGAAGACATTGAAGTCGGAGATAGGGTTCTCGCTAAGTCTGAGTATGATTCTAACGGTGAGTTGGCCTACAAAGAGGTTACTGCTTTATATCGTAACCAACGTGATGATATTATAAAGCTACATGTTGGAGTGCAGATCATCGAGACGACCGACAATCATCCGTTCTGGGTGGAAGGCAAAGGTTGGGTCTTTGCAGATGAACTTCAAGTACACGATAAGCTTCAAAAGGCTGATGGAAGTAACTTAACGATTGACAAAGTTGAGTTCGTTAAGCTTGATGAGCCTGTTACAGTTTATAACTTTACGGTTGCTGATTTCCATACGTATTATGTGACGGATTTAGGGATTTGGGTGCATAATACGAGTTGCTTTAGTGGCTCTGCAACCGATTTAGTCAAATTGGCAAACAAATCGAAGAAAATTGATGGTTTATCAGATGCAGTAGTTCCATTAAACCACGTATATGATGCAGGGAAAAAATTTGTTGGAAGTGGATACAGCACAATTCAGAAAAATGGTTATACTTGGTTAATTAGCAGTAATGGTACAAAAAGAGTTAGGGTTGGCACAAAAGCGAGTAAAAGTGGTGGACTAGAAGGTAACTTTGAGACTTTCAAAAATCCATTTGATTTTAATCGTGATAATCAACTTACAAATTACCATGTAACTGTACAAAAACCTTAAGAAGGGCAGGTAGAAGTTTTTGATAATTCCAGAATTGAAAGACATCATTATTATGGGGAATCCTGCTATTACAGGTAAACTAGAAATTGATGAGACTGTTAATTTAGGGGATGATTTTCTATTATCAGGAACAGCATGTATTGGTACGAAAGAATCCAATGCATGTGATAATTTTGACTTTACAGTCATCTCCCCAAAAGCCCTTGAAAAAAAATTAAATACAACTAACTTAATTTATGGAAGGGCATACTTCATACTAAAGGAATTTGATATAAAATTATTAAAAGAAAGAATAAATAACATAATCACGAATTGTCAGGGCGAAACGTGGGAGGAAATTGCACTGAAAATGAGCCCTTATTTTTACTGGGAGTACGAGAAGTAATATTTCGATTCGACCTTGCGGGTTTAACACCTTCAAGGTCTTTATTTTACCCCACCCAGTGCCGAATGAATCGGGCGGCACGTCCCGAAAGAACTTAACCCTCATCACCCCCGTATAATATTCCTCTAATATACCTGTACGCACATGCAATGCTTGAATTTTATACCCTAAATAATGGTGTTCCGTTGCGTTGGATAGGTCGATTATGGTCAGATACCACCATGATTGACCTGTTTTTTGTTATCTTCGCTTTCTCACGGTTTTTTCAAAATGAATTGCAACTGTAAACTACCCTGTTCCGATAGAGAGCGTGAAAGGAAGGCGCATCTTTTAGGAAGGATAGAACGACTATTCATAGTAAGGGCGTCAAACTTATAGGTTTTTTGATTCTGTCAGTAACTGAACTGACCTTTACAGCGATTGTTACGGCGAAAGAAAAAACTCTGCTGACGAGCAGTTGACATAGAATGGGGGGCGATTCGGCTAGTCGCCCACTCGTATATAAAAACCGAAATTGAAAGGGAGAATTAGCATGGCGAAAAATATTCAAGAAAGATTGATAAAGCTATCATTGGACGAGAATTGGCACTGTTTTCATAGCACATTCCAGCAAAATAAGTATTACATTCCGTATCCTCATATGATTAGGAAGTGCTATGGCATGAGCATGAATGAAAGAGGCGTACTACTAGATATCCTATCTCATTTAGGGGAGAACGAAGAAGCCTTTCCCTCTCAAGAGACTATTGCATGTAATTTGGGAATTAGTGAATCCACTGTAAAGTCGGCTATAACCTCACTTGAGGAAAAAAAGTTCATCAAAACAGTACGCAGAAGGGGGCAAGTAAATCGCTATAGAATTGACCAGTTAGAGGCTAACCCGTATCTAGTGCTCTCTGAGAACGTACATTTCTTCCTGAGACTTTATCAGCCAAGGTATATCAAGAAGACCCTGATTCAATCCGTCATTGCGAATATCATTAACGGCGACTCATATAAATCATATGCAAATTAAGGCTGTGGCACAAGCAATTTATGACGATTTACAAAAAGCATTAGCAGGAAAATAATAAGAGGTGAAGAAGCTTGGAATACGAGAACTTAATCGAACGATTATTAATAGCAGTGCCACAAATTAGACCATATTATGAAGAGGAAATCGAATGGCTCGAAGAGGATTTACCACACGTCATCTTTGGTATGGTGGTCACTCCGTTCATAATAAAGTCTATTAATGAGCAAAAAGATATAAGTAATCTCTATGGCTTCTTGGAAGAGATGGCTCTATCAGACGAAAAGGTTCAGGAAGTATTGGTTGTCTCTGTTCTCGAATCCTTAATAACTGAGATAGAGATTATTGAAACAGCCAAGGCATATATGGGTGATTTAACAAGAAAACTTTGCGTTACAACACAAAAAGCATATGGATACTGATGTAGGAGACCTTGGGGAGAACATCCTCAAGGTCTTTCTTTTATCCCCACCCAGTGCCGAATGACTCGGACTACTAATTCCAAGCTAACCTAACCTAACCCTCGTAATCCCCCTATGAATTTTCTTCAAAATGTCGTGTACGCACAAAACCACTCAACAATTGAATTTTATATCCTTTTCTTAGTAACTTCCTGCTTCATCAAAACCTTAAAATCATCAGATACCACCGTAATTTGTTCCAATTACCTTACCTTCGTTTTCTCACGGTATTTGCCAAATAAATTAAAAATGTAAGTAATCGTAACAAACCTCCTCCTAAGCCGATAGGGAGGGCGAGAAGAGAATTTCCGCAACTATAGAGATACATAGTCCGACTACTATGGTGTGGGGGAAGCAACAAATCATCATTTTGCTTCGCAACGATCTGGACATATGAAGCGATTCTTATTGTGTAAAAACAATCTGGTAACGTGCCAGTTGATATAGAAAAGGTAAGGCAACGTGAAGGATCGACCTCATAAGCCGCCGCAGGGTGGTACAGACAACGATTGCAGAAGGAAGGAACTAAAGATGAAGACAAAGGTAAACGACTTCTGGTTGACTAAAAGTAACAAAGCCGCTAATTCGTACATGGACGAGGTAGCCAAAGAAAATAGCTTTACTGGACAACACAAAGGATATACTGTCTTGCCGCATAAAAATCATCGGTGTTACGGCTTAAGCCAGTATGAAAAGCTGATATTGGTTGATCTTATCGCTTAGCTATATAGATGATGATAGTATGCTTTTTCATATGATTCCTGAAGAATGGGCTCATGAGATCTATTATGGTTCTGATTCTGTTTGGTGGAAGAAAGATATAAAGGAATTAACTCCTCTTCCGTATAAGAATGAATAAATAGTATGTTGTGTCATTTTGGGGGTCTGTCTATAATTTTAGGGTTAAGGAGTACCATACCTATTATGTTTCCAACTTGCATGTATGGACACATAATCAGGATTCATGTGGTAAAGTTAGTTATGTTGATGTATCTGGTTTAACGAGATGGAATGCACTATTATGATAATTATTAAAGGAGAGATCTAGTGTGGAGGCTTATCATATTCATAATTTATATAATAAGTCCGAAGATGAAAACAATATAGAGGTAATAAAATTACTTCATTCTTTTGTTGCTGATGGGGAAGAATTATTGTTTAAGACAAATGGAATAACTCAGTTTACTTCATTCTCAGTATACGAACGAAGAGTATTTGGAAATTGTGATTGGGTTTACCCATTTGATCCTCCATCAGGGTATTATTCTAATCAAATATGGTACGCTCCTAAAACAGATGAGGAAATTGAAGAAATCATAACAGAAGATTGGTACTTTACATGTATAGTTCATAAAGTAGGAAGAGCATTTTATGAAAGAACATTCGTATTGCATATGCACGATGAATTAGATGGCTACATCCTTTCGGTATACTGTGAAGAACCAAATTTGTTTAATGTAGTTCTACCCAGATTACAGATCTTTTTTGAAAATGGTCTAGAACTAGTCTAACATTTAGAGTCGACATGAGAGTAACCGCTTCAAGTGGCCTTTTGGAAATTGATATAGAAGTAACACTATCCAGTCCCAAATGGATTGGCTGGCCAAGTCAAATATGACTTAACTTTCGTTAGTGCATATGAAATAATCACAACGAATAACCTCTCAACAGCGCTGTTGAGAGGTTATTTATGGTTGTCCCAGCAGCGCATCTATATGGTTTGAGTCCCGAGTGACGAAGGCAGTAGTTAGTCGATGATCTAGATAGATTGAGTAAGGTTACGGATTCTGAACAGGGCACGCTGGATGAGATGAACCGCTTAACGGAGATGGATATCTCAAGTGGTACGGCTGGAGGAATCAGCACCTTTTCCGGGAGCCGCATCGCAACAAATGACATTTGAATATGAAGCGAACAGCTTATTGAAACGTCAAGTGTCTTCAAGTAGTGCGAATACTACTTTTAGTTACAATGGCTACGATTTAACAGGTGTGAATATCGGAGGAGGTGCCTCATCCCAGCAATTCTCCTACGAATATGATAACAATAAGAATATTATAAATCGTACTCAGAACGGGACTGCAGACCAGTTGACCTATGATTCCCTAAGCAGAATCGAGAGTGAACAAAGTGAAGGAAAGGACAAAACTTTCACCTACGATGATCAAGGCAATCGCCTGACGGTGGCAGGCGGCGAAATATCCGGGATGAAGAATGCCGAATATATCTTTGATTCATTGGATCGCTTAACTGGCGTGAAGGGCGAGGGTGAAGGAGCGGAAGCCATTGATGTCACCTACAGCTATAATGGAGATGGCTTGTTATATGAACGTGTAGCCAAAGGTGAACGCGTTCGCTACTATTATGATGAGCAAGGCAAGCTCTTAGCAGAGGCAAAGATCGAAGCGGGCAACACAGCACAAATGACCTACTTCTATATCTATGATCTGAATGGACGTCTCTGGGCCCGTCAGAACAAGACAGGTGAACTGGAGTATTACCAGTTTAATGGACATGGCGATGTTATCGGATTAATCGATAGTGCAGGTAATGAACTGAACACCTACAGCTATGATATCTGGGGTAACCCGATAGATGAGGAAGAAGACGTTCCGAACGTATTCCGCTACTCCGGAGAATATTGGGATAGCGATACGGGACTTCAATACCTGCGAGCCCGCTGGTATGATCCGAATGCCGCGCGGTTCGTATCTAGGGATACGTATGAAGGGCAGATTTCGAATCCATTAAGTTTGAATTTGTATTCTTATGTGGAGAATAATCCGTTGATTTATACAGACCCGAGTGGACATACAGTTGCGCCATATCCAATTTTTTAATAGTAGATGATATTAATACAATTATTGATCCCAATTCCTCCTCATTTAATAAGTCTTTGGCGATAGACAAGATTGAGAAAGAGCCACGAGAGGCAACGGTTTATAACTTTGAGGTTGCTGATTTCCATTCATACATTGTATCTAACCTTGGTATTTGGGTTCATAATTGTAAAGTGGATTTCAAGAATTTTTCCGCCAAAGAAATAGAAAGAAAATTTGACCTTAAGAAGGGACAGTTTCATAAAGTGAAGCAGGACATCATTAAAGATCTAACTAATTAAAATTCCCCATTTAAAGATAAAATGAAAAAAGTGGGTAATAATCCAGACATACACCTAAGTTCCGATGGAACAATTAGAATTATGTCCAGGGATGGGAAGACATCATTTGATACTGACTGGAGCATCAATGGATTCCTCCCATGAGAAAGGAGAAATAGAATGTCTTTTGATTTGGAAGTTTTAGTAATGAATCAAGCACATCCTGTAATCTTACCATTTCAATCTTTAATAGAAGTGATGAATGAGCAGAATGATGAGAATGTTACAAGATTTAATGATAATTGGAAAGTTATGAGTCGAACAAATGGAGTTTGGTATTCTTTAGTCAGGGATGATGACGGAGTTAAAAATGCGTACCTACTTTGTGATTCAGATTTTGAAGAAGGTATTGAACGAATACCTATTCCTTTTTGGATTCAAGATGAAGATGTGATGTATAATCTAACCCCATTGATTATTCGTTCAGAATTTAAAGTAGACTTTGAAAAAATATTAAGATTTTTTCTTGGGCAGTCTCCATCCAATTCAATTATGTTCTTAGCGAGATATCAGGGGGGGGATTACGAAATAGTCCAAGGCGTTCTAACTATTAGCGAATTTATGAGACAATTAGTCATGAAAAATATATTGTTCAACATTTGTTATATCATTGAAGAGTAATATCTAACCTTGAGGATTGCTATCCTCAAGGTTTCTTTTTACATTCACCCAATACTGAATGAATCTGTGGCTGCATTCAATGGAACTTCACCTTCACAAATCTCGTATGAACTTCACTTCACCTCCGGAGAATATTGGGACAGCGACACCGGACTCCAATACCTGCGAGCCCGCTGGTATGATCCTAATGCCGCAAGGTTCGTATCTAGGGATACGTATGAAGGGCAGATTTCGAATCCGCTAAGTTTGAATTTGTATTCGTATGTGGAGAATAATCCGTTGAAGTATACGGATCCAAGTGGGAATAGTCCTATTGTGGGTATTCTTCCAAAAATAGTTCAAAGGATACGGGCAATGGTGGTTGGTGGAACAATTGCTGCAGGCGGAATTACAATATCGCAAGCAAATAAAAAGACTAAGGATTTTGCGATACCAATTCCCGAGACTATTGCTGAAACTAGAAATAAAAACAGATAAAATGATATAAATACTTTATATCATGCAACTGATATTGCTGGATCAAATAATATTTTAAGTAAGGGTATCGATATTTATAAAGGGAGAGATATTGAACCTGCATCAGATGATGATATGTGCTTAATAAGTATTAACGATAACAAGATTGATATTGATAATACCATAGAACAAATTATCAGTTAACATGAATTAGGTCTTAAGGGTTTAAACCCTTAAGATCCTTTTTGTAGCTACCCAGGTGGAAAAATTGCTACAAAAGGCGGTAAAATAGCTGTAAAGAGTACAACAGCTGCTTATAAAAAAGTATCAAAATGGATTTCTAAAGGCTGCAATTACTTCACCGCTGGAAACAAGGTACCTCATCCCAGCAGTTCTCCTATGAAAGGTGTGCATCTTGGATCTATGAACCCTACAACGGGTGAAATGTATAAAGGACCTGTTAAGGTAAGGGGAGGACGATAGAAATTGATTGATATTTTGGGAAAAATAAATAATAGAGAAATTTCGATTGAACAAGCTAATGGTATTATGAATGAAACTGTAGATGGACTTCACGAAGGGGAATTAGAAGGTGAAATTCATGAAATACTGTGTTTGGATAACTATGAATGGACAGCGATTTGTCATTCATTGGATTTGGGGAAACTTGCAGATTGGCGGAAAAATGGGTGGCCAAAAATCTGTTGTAAGTGTGGATCTGGAATTGAGTATAAAAAATATGGTTGGGTAATTAAAGATAATCATCTGAAGGGATTGAATTGCTGTAGATAATAAATCCTTGTATTTTATGAACAAACAGGTTGTTTATGGTGAAGTATCGCTATAAACAACCTGTTTGGGCAAGTAAGCTCTTAACTCAAATCTATGTCCTAGCATATAACAAAATAATAGTTGCTAGTTATTAAATCACATCAAGTAATAATAGTGATGGTTGGAGCGGAAATCGTAGGTTGAGTAGTTATAGTTGATGTTGTATTTCCGAAGCTTGCTATCTCAAGTAAGATAGGTACAGATACGGAAACATCAGTCGTATCTAATACTAGATTAGCAGTTGTTAGTGTAGATAGAGCGCCTTGTTGGAGCACACCATTAATATATACATTGAAATAATCATCTGAAGTTATTGCAGGAAGGTCAACTACAGGTGCGTCGGCATCGTCAACAAAACTTGCAGCAGGAATGGTAATATCTGTGGTTATCATTCCAGCAGTTATTGTTGCGAAGTAACGAGAGACAGTTGGGTTGACAGCGGTAGTAATAACTCCACCAGTCGATTCTGGAGAAGTAGAAGTAGCTGTGTAGACAGGTTTTATAACGGGCATGTGATCACCTCCATTCACTTAGAAATAACTGAGTGAAATCCTCGGTTATATTAATAGTTAATGTGAAAAAAGGAATTCTGAAACGGCAGAGTTACTGTTGTTTAGTTTTTTTAAAAATGGATTTTGATGATGTCCAATCTTTCACATAGGTAGATTACATATTATGAATAAACTGATGTGAGGAGGAGTTTTAAATGGCGCGTCGTAAGCTCAATAAAATAAAATGCAAAAAAACAGTGCGAAAAAATAAAGTAAGTACTAAAAATAGCCATAAGCATCAACAAAACACTACAGTGAAGATATATAATAGGATATATTCAGAAAAATCCAAAACAAAATTAAAATCAAAATCAAGATCTAGACGCATTTGCGGTAAAGTAGCTAAAGCTAGATGTAGAGTAGGGATTCAAGGAGTTGAAGGTCTACGAGGTTTACAAGGTCCTCAAGGACTACAGGGACTTCGGGGCTTAGATGGAGTTAGAGGGGATCAAGGGCCAATTGGATTGCAAGGACCTCAGGGAATCGCTGGAGTTCTGGGGCCAGTCGGACCCCAAGGACCACAAGGTAGTGCAGGAGCTACTGGATCTGAAGGAAGTGTTGGTGCTACGGGACCACAGGGAATCGCTGGAGTTGTGGGTCCTGTTGGACCTCAGGGTGTTCAAGGACCTCAAGGGCAGCCGGGTACAATATCAGGCGTATCTATTATACCTAGTTCGCAAAGATATTTTTATTTTGCTACTACCGATATTGATTCACTAATCGTCATCCAAGCTAATCAATTTTTTGACGACGAAGGAAATTCAAGCAATAGTTTTGTAGGTCTTGGCCTAAATAGTTATTCAAATTTATATATTAATGGCGTATTACAAGAAAGCAGTTTATACATTCTAACTGATAATACTTTAACGCTTATTGTGGATGGAGATATTATTTATTTAGGCACTCCAATTACTATTGAGATTGTCCAATTTGTTGCACGTATTATTTCATGAAGCGGATAACCGATGGTTTATACAGGATGAATCCTGAGTCTCAGTATGGTTTGTCTTGAATCATGAATAAGAAGCAGCCAATAGGATGCTTCTTACTTATTCTAGGGTAGACTTGTGTTGATCACGTATAACAAACCTTGGAATTACGCGTATGTAAATTAATTCTCCGATCAATTCTACAATAGTCTGGGTGACAATAACGGCTGCTGCAATCGTAGCCCATTCATCTGGCAAAGCCAAAGCTAAAGGAAGCACAACGAGCGAATTCCGTGTTCCTGAACTGAAAATAAGCGCTCGACCTGCCCCTACATCCAATCGGAATAGCACGAATGATAATATTGAAATCGGCATACACTTTTGCAATTTGGGATGCTACGATGACGATAAGGGCAAGTGCCATGAATGGGACGGGCAACCAAGCTGTTGTATTTAGTGCAGATTGACCCATCGGGTTGCGCCGAGCCCATATTTGTGTGAATACGGCAAGCAATAATGGGAACACAATTAAAGTTAAGAATGCCTCTACAAAAGGACCGATCTTCACAATATTAGCCACTTGCTCCCCCATAAACAGCCACATAAAGATCGGGAGCAATATCATTTGAACTACGAATAGAATAGGTGTTACGGCTAGCATTAGCTTCTCATTCCCGCGTCCAAGCTGTGTGAAGACAATGACATAATCGATACATGGAGTCAGCAATACAAGGTAGACCCCGACTAGAACAGGCGGAGACTGCGGGAATAATTGTATCAGTAGCCATACGATAATAGGTACAATAATGAAGTTTGTAAGTAATAATGCGCCAATAAATTTTCTATTTGAAAGAGACTCTCGAAGATGAAGAAAAGGAATCTGTGTAAACATTCCAAACAGAAGGATAGCCAGAATAGGAGAAATGGTGAAGTGAAGAGATGAACCTGCCGTAGGAATTGCTAATCCTATCATTGCTCCAATGAACAAGGATACTACATATAACCAAATTTGCTTATTCTCAAGCTGTTCTCTCGTGATCAATTGAAAGTTAACCTCCTCATATTACTATTTTGTTATATAATGTTTATAAGCTCTCCTAAAAATAAGGGATTGGCTATATCTGCAAGTGAAGGTATTATAGATATAACTATGGTGAAGATCGATACATTAACTATTCTATATTATATTAACGGAGGATTCGTATGAAATATATAAGTACAAGAGGTCAGGTAGAAGCTCAAGGGTTTATTGATACCGTGCTCATGGGATTAGCCAATGATGGTGGACTCATGATTCCAGAAGAGATTCCACATATCTCGCCAGAGACGTTGAAGCAATGGAGTAAGCTTAGTTATAAGGAACTGTTTCTCCAAATTTTTGCCCACTATACGAATGATGAAATCCCTTATGAAGATCTCAAAGAAATGGCTGATAAGAGCTATGCCAGCTTCCGTCATTCTGAGGTAACACCTGTTAAGCGAATAAATGATTCACTATATATTCTAGAGTTATTTCATGGACCGACATTTGCATTTAAGGACGTAGCTCTGCAATTCATGGGCGAATTCTACTCGTATGTATCTAAGAAGCAGAACAAAATTATTCATATTCTTGGAGCAACTTCAGGAGATACGGGAGCAGCAGCAATTCAAGGAGTTCGGGGGAAAGAAGGCATCAAGATTTGTATTCTGCATCCCCACGAGAAGGTGAGTAAAGTACAGGAACTGCAAATGACAACGGTTGATGATAAGAATGTATTGAACCTTTCAGTTAAAGGGAATTTCGATGATTGTCAAAAGATTATTAAAGAGCAATTTGCAGACTTAGACTTTAAAGGAAAGCATAATCTTCGAGCGATTAATTCGATCAACTTCTTGCGGATCTTGGCACAAACGGTCTACTACTTCTATGCTTATTTCCAAATTGAGCAAGGAGACCAGCCGAAGAAAGTTAATTTCAGTGTTCCATCAGGTAACTTCGGGAATATTTACTCGGGCTTCCTAGCGAAGAAGATGGGTTTACCTATTCATAAGCTGATCATTGCAACGAATGAGAATAATATTCTTGAGCGCTTTGTGAAGACGGGTGAATATAAACCTGGTGGTTTCAAAAGTACGCATAGTCCTTCGATGGATATTCAGGTGGCAAGTAATTTTGAGAGATATCTTTATTATTTCTTGGGTCAAAATGCAGAGAAAGTGTCTGCTTACATGAAGCAGTTACAAGACGATGGTAAGATTGTCATCAGTGCTGAGGACTTAGTACGTGTTCAAGCTGATTTCGAAGCTTATGGTGCAAGTAATGAACAGTGCTTAGAATTAATTAGTAAGTACAAGGCAGATGATGACTATTTGCTAGATCCACATACAGCTTGTGGGATTGCAGCCTATGAAGCATATAACGCTGAAGATGAGGTTTGTATCTCATTTGCTACTGCACATCCTGCGAAATTCAATGAGGCGATAGAACAGTGTAATATTGAGCAACAATTCCCTGTGGAGATTAAGGAGTTATTCTCCAAGCCGCAACATCAGATTGTTCTAGAGCATAATAAAGAAGAAATCATTCGAGAACTTGTGAAATTTTACGAGAGCTAATCAAGTAAACTCTATTAGAAAAAAGGGAAAATGATATCCAAAGAAACAGCAGATCAAGAGTCCTTGATCTGCTGTTTTCTATTTCTACTCCATGATTTGAAATTCACATGAATTAAATAACACCCAGTCGCATCCGGTAGCTGAATATAACTTCACGGGATTCTCCTGAGAAAGACTGTGACACAAGTTCACGGAACTGTATCACTTCGGAATGAAGCTCTTCTGCTCCTAATTTAAGAGCTGTTTGCAGCCCACCTTGGCTGAGGGCGATGTTGACATATCGCTCTGCATTACATTGCTCGCTGTGGTGGAAGACGATTTCTCTAGTGTAGCGGAACAATTCGGATTCCCTAATATGCTGTAAATGCCCATCCTTATTCCATTTATGTGCACGTTGTTCCTGTGGTGCTAATTGTGCTGCAAGAGCATCTGCGTGGGAGATCAGTTGTTGGTACTTATCATCAATCCTCCAGTCGGAGACAGGAGGCCAGTCGTAGTCATAGGCGGCAAAGATGCCACCTGGACGTAAGATGCGGGCGAATTCCTGTAGCGTACTCTGTGGCTCCATCCAGTGGAAGGACTGTGAACAGGTTACGATGTCAGCACTTCCAGATGATAATCCTAATTCATGGGATAAACCTTCTCTGAATTCAAGTGTTGACGGTTGTCCGCTGGCATTCCATTTGGATATGGCAACTTCTCGCATATCATCACTGGGTTCGAACCCGATGATATGATCTGCTGAATTAAGCCATACAAATGATGACAGGCCAGTTCCACATCCTACATCTACAACCGTGTGTGGATGACCGCCTAAATATGTGGTGAGAATATTGACGACTTCCATAGGTGCCACAGGACGATTCTGATCATATAGTTCTCCGAAACCAGCGAAACGTTCGACATTGTTGTGGCGTACTTTTTCAATCATGCTCCATTACGCTCCTTCATAATTTCTTTGGAATATCTATTCAGTTCTACAAGGAGATATGTTAATCCTTTTTTGTAAGGAGAAGAGAAGTGAGAGAATCGTTCTGATAGGGTATAATGTAAAGGAAGTATATACTAGGAGGGATTATGAATGAGTGAAGCATATCTATTCGGTCTAATTGCAAAAACGAGAGAGAACGTAATCAAACAAATAGAGAATATTGAGGAATCAAAAAGGGATATTGTTCCGCAAGGGTTCAACAACAATCTTCATTGGCAACTTGGGCATATCATTACGGCTGCAGACACCCTAATCCTTCGATTAGCAGGTATGGAATCTAAGATTCCAGCCTCATATGGCAAATTGTTCGGGAATGGAACGAAACCAGCAGATTGGCAGGACGAGCCTCCGCATTGGGACATCCTAATTCTTCAGTTGCGAGAGCAATTCCATTCTCTACAAGAATCGCTTTATGGTAAGTTGGAGGAACCCGTAGCCGTGAAGGATAACTTCGCAAAAGCAGAGACGATTGGTGAACTCGTACAGCTAGATATGTCTCATGAGAATTTACATTTGGGTATGATTACTGCAATGGTGAGAGTGCTGAACTCGAATAACTAATTCAACGTGGAACACATGCCTATATATGAAATGGCTGCTTCATCCTTCAACAGGACAGAGCAGCCATTTTGTACATAAATTTCAGTTAAATAGGTCAGCCTAATTCTAGCCAAATGGCTTGTCCTTGAAGCAGGCTTTCTTGGACATCGATTACGCGTTGATTCTCTGAACCACGCCAATCTAGCTTCAAATTCCGTTGTTCTAACATAAACTTTCCATCAATGAGGACGTCACAATAGGTGAGTAACTCCAACCGTGAATCGTCTGCTATCAGTTCTTCAAATGTATATCCAGACCATACCCAGATGTTTTTGTTGACACATTCATTCTGTATTCTCTTTACTAGTGTCAATAATCCCTCTACATTCTGAAAAGGTTCGCCACCAAGAATAGATAAGCCTGCTATAGCGACATAATCAATATTTAAATCACGAATAACCTGATCCTCGAATTCCTGTGTATATGGTATTCCATAATTGAAATTCCAAGTGGCTGCATTGAAGCAGCCGATGCAATGATGTTCACATCCGGATGTGAAGATGGAATGGCGAAGTCCCTTACCATTAATCACATCGAATTTCTTGTAGTCAGCAATATTCATACGCTCACATATGCTTTACGCGCGCGAGAACTTCTTTTTGCTTGCCCGCATTGAATGGTCTTTGACTAGGTTCGGATAAATACCCACAGCAGCGTCTAATAACGGATGAAGTCTTAGGATTACTATTATCGCAATTGGGGCACTTGAATCCTGTATTCGTTGCTTCGAATTCACCTTCAAATCCACATTCTAGACATTTATCCGTTGGAGTATTCGTCCCGAAGTAAGGTATATTCTCGTAAGCGAAGTCCCACACCGCTTCTAATGCGTCCGGATTTTTGACCAGTGAATCGAATTCGCAATACGTGATGAATCCACCATTCGCATGTTGAGGGTAATCTTTTTCGAAAGCAATCTTTTCAAAAGGAGTGACCTTCTTAAATACATCCAAATGAAACGAGTTCGTGTAATATCCTTTGTCGGTAATTCCAGCGAGCACACCGAACTGCTCCTCATCTAACTTACAGAAGCGATAGCATAATGATTCCGCAGGTGTAGAATACAGACTGAACCCGTAACCTGTTTCCTGCGTCCATTGTTGCGTCTTAGCACTCATATATTTGACAATATCTAATCCCTTTTTCCGAAGTTCTAGATCATCGAATATTTGATGACCGTAGAGAGCTAGAATAGTTTCATGAATACCTATATAACCTAGGGAGATGCTTGCTCTGCCATTCTCTAATAAATGATGTATTGTATCCTCCGGTTGGAGCCGACTGCCCGCTGCACCTTCCATATATAGAATAGGGGCTACTTTGGCTTGTACGCCTTTTAGACGTTGAGCACGATACATCAGACCCTCCTTGCAAGTATCAAGTAATTCATCAAGTAGAAGATAGAAGTCTTTCTCTGAACCGTTCGCTCTAATAGCAATCCGAGGCAGATTGGCTGTCACGACACCTAGATTGAATCTTCCATCATGAATAGCTTGTCCATTCTCCTCATATACACCTAAGAAAGATCTGCAACCCATAGGGAACTTGAATGAACCCGTAATTTCCTTCACTTTAGGAACGGAGATAATGTCTGGGTACATACGCAGTGTGCTACATTTGAGAGCTAGCTTCTTAATGTCATAGTTTGGATCATCGGGGTTGAGATTTACGCCCTCTTCAATCCCAAAGATAAGCTTGGGAAATACCGGTGTTTTGCCGTCCTTACCGAGCCCCCTAATTCTATTCTTGAGAATCGCAATTTGAATCTGTCTTTCCGCCCACGAAGTCCCTCTACCGAAGCCAAAAGTGCTGAAAGGTGTCTGTCCATTCGCACTAACGAGTGTATTGATCTCATATTCCAGTGATTGAAATGCATCATATGTCTCTTTTTCAGTAAGTTTCTTAGCATACTCGAAGCATCTTGGATATTCTGTATGTAGCATATCGTTATCATAAGAGATGTCGAGGTCGGCGATAGCAGAAGTGTCTAGCATATACAACCATTCAAGACCAATCTTATAGTGTTTCTTAAATGAATAGCCTACATAGGGAGATAATATGACATCGATCTGGTTGATCGTATTACCACCATAAATATGACTGGCGACTTGAGCAATAATCTGTGCTGTAATAGCTGTTGCAGTTGTAATAGATTTAGGTGTTTCGATCTGAGCATTGCCTAGCTTGAACCCATTCTCCAACATACCTTTAAGATCAATAAGCATACAGTTAAAAATAGGGAAGTAAGGACTATAATCTTGATCGTGAAAATGTAGATGACCCACGTTATGCGCTTCGACAACTCTCTTAGGAATCATATACGTCTGCGCGAAGTCCTTGGCCATAATTCCTGCAAGCAAGTCTCTTTGTGTTGGAATCGTAGCACCGTCTTTATTGGAGTTTTCTTTCAATACTTCTTCATTAGTAAGGTCGAGAAGCCCTTGTACTTTCTTGTCTAGGCTACCGCGTTCACGCCTCTTAAGTGTGCGTATTTCGCGATACCCTATATACTCTTCAGCAGCATCTTTTCTTGAACTATTCATGAGGGCAGATTGTACTTCATCTTGAATATGTTCTATATCAATCTTCTCAAATTTATATATTTTATGGGTTACTTTGTCGGCGATTCGCTGAGCGATGTCCATATCTATTTTCTTCTCAGTTCGATCCATAGCCTTGCAAATAGCATCAATAATTTTCTGTTGATTAAAAGTGACCTCTGTACCATCCCGTTTTATAACTAACGTAGTACTCACCCTTTCTAAAGTTCATGTTTCGTGAGTATAGCATCAAAAGTCACAGCAACTTAGCTACATTTGTCACATCGTTTTCATTAGGTTTTAAAATCTAAAATTTAAAGGGGATCTGCTTGACAAACATTCTAGAATGCTTGACTATTGCAAAATCAGGGGAGTATATATGGGAAGGGAGCATGATATATCGTATGGAGATATTCCAATATAATTCATTCTGGGGCATCACCGTTTCCCTTTTCCTGTGAAAATGTTTAAGATGAAATAAGTCAGAAGTAAAAGGAGAAATGATATATGTCAGAAGCGATTCAAGTATTTAGAGGGAAATATGTAGAGAGTACACATCACATTCATGTAGCCGTTGTAGATTATACAGGAAAGCTACTGTATTCATATGGGGATCCCCAAAGATTAACCTTTGCACGTTCGGCCATGAAACCATTTCAAGCGGTTCCGATTGTGGAGACAGGGACGGCGACGTCATTCGGATATAGTGCTTCTGAGATTGCACTTAGTTGCGCATCACATAGTGGGGAAGAGATTCATCGGAAAGCTGTATTGAATATACTAGAACGGGTGAATTTAGAAGAAGAAGATTTATTGTGCGGGACCCATGTTCCCAGAGACAAGGCTAGTTATATCGAACTAATCCAAGCGGGTGGTGAGTTAACGCCAGTCTTTAGTAATTGCTCAGGTAAGCATTCAAGCATGCTCGCAACAGCAGTACATCTGAATGAAGATATACATACGTATCCTGAAATTAATCATCCTGTTCAACAACGGATTCTCGACGTAATTACAGAGGTGTGCAGTATTCCCAGAGAGCAGATTGGACTTAGTGTAGATGGTTGTGGTTTGCCAGTACATCAAATTCCTCTTTGTAATACAGCATTAGGATTTGCTCGATTGGCATATCCAGGGGGGACGGTTTCTGCAGGTAGAGCAGGAGCACTCGAAATGATCCGTGATGCGATGATGGCGAATCCTGAGATGGTAGCTGGCAAGAAAAGATTCGATACGGACGTCATGAGAGCTTTTAAAGGTAATATTGTCACTAAGGTAGGGGCAGAAGGGGTTCAATGTCTGGGAATCGTTGACCGTGGTATCGGTATTGCTATTAAAATTGAAGATGGATCGGATCGGGCATCCGGTGTTGCGGCAATGGAGGTATTGAGACAGCTTGGAATTGGTGATGAGTCAACAAATGAGTTGTTGAAAGATTATATTCATGCACCTGTACTGAATGCGAGGAATGTTAAGATCGGTGTTGTGAAGGCGAACTTCGTTTTGGATTCGGCTACGGAGTAGGTGAGTAATATAGCGTTTCATAGAATAACAAGCGGAGTCCCAAATCATGTTTACTGGTTTGGGACTCCGCTTGTTAAATTTAATCATTTACTTCGATATGTCGTCCTGGAAGATCTTTATTAGAGAGCAATTCTGAGACCGTTACGAAAGAATAACCTCTCTTTATTAATTCTGGCAACAATACTTTTAGGGCTTCTACGGTATTTGTACCTTTATAAACGTAATCGTGCATCAATATAATATCTCCATTGTGAACGTTGTTGAGTACCCTATTCACGATTGTATTCACATCTGGATTAGCCCAATCCTTCGTATCTTGATCCCATGACCAGAGGACCATTAGCAGTTCATTTTCTTTACAAATGTTAACAGATGTTTCGTTATAGTTACCACCCGGAGGCCGAAATAGAGTTGCCTTTTGCCCAATAGCTTTATAAATAGCATCTTGGGTTAGATTCAGTTCTAACAGTAATTTATCTCTAGGGATATTAAGGAAGGAAGAATGGTCATAAGAATGATTTCCGATCTCATGTCCTTCCAATGATTCTTGCATGACAATTTCGGGAAACTTCTCAACTCGATTACCTAGTACAAAGAAAGTTGCTTTAGCCTGATATTGTTTGAGGAGGGCAAGTATTTGAGGTGTTTTATCGCGATCAGGACCGTCATCAAAGGTAAGAGCGACGACCTTACGATCTGTTGGAACTTCCCAAACGATATCTCCACGTTTCTCATAATAGAATCTATTTTTACTCGTTGGGGAATTGGGTTCCGCATATGTTACGTTGATGAATAGTGAACTGACAATGGTGAATATAATGATGATTCGTATCTTATTCAAAATATTCATTGAACCTCCGTCTTTGGGTCTTATTTTACACTTTGATATTATATTTCACCACTGTATAATCATTTATTCAGAAGAATAATGTCATAACTATCCCTTGCTGAAGCTATCTATAAACTTGGTAGCTAGAGATGAGATATATTTATCTTTTATCCAAATGGCGGCTATCCTCGTTCTCAATGCTTCACTCTTGATTTCTTTGTAGATCAGATTCTCATGATTGGCGAGAACGAGGGCAGACTTAGGAATGATTCCGATTCCAAGTCCAGCGTTTGCCCACAATAATGTTGTACGAGCATCGTCATTTATGCAAAAAAAAGTAGGTTCAAAACCTTCTTTCAAACAGGTCTCGAGAATGAGTTGCTCAAACCTGCGATAAATGATGAGTGGTTTCTCCATTAATTCACCGACATCAATCGTGTTGCGATGAGATGCCCAGTCAAAATTGGGGGTCATTACGGCAATCATGGGCTCAGATTCAGCATATCTACATTCTAGATTAGATGTGTTGAATGGGGTTCTGACAATGCCAACCTCCACAATCCCTTTCGTTAAGAGATCAATAATCATAAAAGTATTGCCTTCGTGAATTTCGAATTTCACACCCGTATAGGATTTGTGAAATTCGGAAAGCCTTTCCTTCATAAGGGTTGCACCAGAAGAGGATACTGTGCCTATGGAGAGAGTTCCCTTCAGTCCTTTAGCGAAATCATTGATTTCTCTGGCGGTGGAGTCCGTTAATTCTAAAATTTGTTGGGCCCTATTTCGCAGGATGATTCCCGCATCCGTGAGCTGCACACTTCGTGGTCTTCGCTCCACGAGCTTAACGCCAAGCTCCTCCTCGAGAAGCTTGAGTTGATGGCTTAGTGGCGGTTGGGCCATTTGTAGCTTCTTTGCCGCCGCTGTAATCTGACCTTCTTCAGCTATGGTAAGGAAGTATTTGAGTTGTCTAATATCCATATAGAATCCTCCAGTCTTGACATATGATTATCGTATCGCAAAGGAATGAAACTGGTATTTTTAATATGTGAGTAGTTATGCCATAATGATAGTCGGTAATGCATAATAGTCAATAGTTTGGACGATATTTTACGATAGGTGATGATTAGAGTTGTTTAAGTTAGCTACATATTTAAGACCGTACAGGAAAGAGGTCATCATCGGGCCGATATTCAAGCTGTTGGAAGCTATATTTGAGCTACTCCTACCCACGATAGTCGCGCTCATTATTAATAAAGGGATAGGCATGCGTGATACGTCTTATGTGTTCAAAATGGGTGGGCTTATGCTCCTGCTGTCCATTATAGGGTTTGGATGTTCAATGATCTGTCAGTATTATGCTGCGCGCGCCTCACAAGGGTTCGGCACCACATTGCGTAACAAGATTTATAAACATATTTCCTCACTCTCATACGCGGACATGGATAAGGTTGGTACACAATCGCTCGTGAACCGGATAACGAATGATGTCAATCAGCTTCAATTAGCTGTTGCAATGCTCATTCGCCTCGTTATAAGAGCACCTTTTATTTGCGTTGGGGCAATAATAATGTCGATGATATTAGATTTTCGATTGTCACTTATTCTACTAATAGCGACACCTATTTTTGGAGTGATCTTATATTTCGTCATCACACGTACTTCACCGATCTATCGAAGTTATCAGCAGAAATTGGATCGAATTGCCCTTATTTTAAGTGAGAATCTATCCGGTGTACGGGTTATTCGTGCTTTTTCAAAGAGTAGAGAGGAAAGACAGCGATTTAATGAATCCTCGGAGGATTTAACTCATACAGCCATTCGGGTAGGTCGAATTTCAGCACTTTTGAATCCGCTGACGACACTCGTGGTGAATGCTGCTATTATCGCTATACTATGGGTTGGTGGTATCCATATCAATGAAGGTCGTCTCTCACAGGGGGAGATTATCGCCTTTATGAATTATATTACGCAAATTTTGCTAGCATTAATTGTTGTATCGAATTTAGTCATTATTTTTACGAAGGCATCTTCTTCGGCTGGACGGATTAATGAAGTGTTAGCTACGACATCGTCACTTCAGGATATGGGTAATATCAGTTCTCACTACATCGACAAACATGTGGCAGTGCCAGTTATTCAGTTCAACAACGTTACCTTTGGATATAACAAGACGGGGGATATGGCGCTTGAGAATATATCTGTCGAGATCAATCATGGTGAAACAGTAGGGATAATCGGGAGTACAGGTTCGGGGAAATCTACATTTATCAATCTAATCCCAAGGTTCTACGATGCGACAGAAGGCGAAGTGCGGATGGAGGGAGTCAATGTGAAAAATTATTCCCTTAAACAATTAAGGCAGAAGGTCGGTATGGTTCCACAAAAGGCAAATCTCTTCACCGGTACGATTGCTGAGAATATCCGCTGGGGTAACGAGAACTCAACGAATGAGGAAGTGGCTAAGGCGGCTGCTATTGCGCAAGCTGATGAATTTATCACTAAGCTTCCAGATGGATATAACACGATGGTCTCCCGTGGGGGACTCAACTTATCTGGTGGTCAAAAGCAACGTCTGACGATTGCCCGGGCAATCGTCGCTAAGCCAGAGATTCTTATCCTCGATGATTCCTCAAGTGCTCTAGATTTCGCCACGGATGCTGGGCTAAGGCGTGCTCTGAAGGCGAACGATATGTTGATGACTGTGCTCATGGTATCGCAAAGAGTTAGCACGATACAGCAAGCCGATAAAATAATCGTATTTGAGGAAGGACGAATTGTAGGAATCGGTACGCATGATGAATTGATGATTAGCTGCGAGGTTTACAAGGAAGTGTACCTTTCCCAGCTTTCCAGTGAGGAGTCGGGCAAATGAATAATAAGGAAACATGGAAGAGACTGATAAAGTATATAGGACGATATAAAAAAATGACTGTATGGGCGATATTGTGTGCTATTCTCAGTGTTGTTGCCAGTCTGATCGGTCCATTATTAATAGGTAAGACTGTTGATCATATGATTGGTGTACAGCAGGTCAATTTCAGTGCAATGTTGGAACTGTTGGTCATTCTAGCGATCGTATATATCGTTGGTAGTCTCTTTGGATGGTTGTTGATCTATTCGACGAATCGTATCGCTTACCGGACTGTGTATGATATGCGTCGTGAACTCTTCGAGAAGATGAATATATTGCCGCTCAGTTATCACGATACTCACCCACAGGGTGACAGTATCAGTCGATTTGTTAATGATATGGATATCGTCTCAGATGGACTTCTTC
This sequence comes from Paenibacillus sp. Y916, assembly GCF_056786435.1. Classification (NCBI taxonomy): domain Bacteria; kingdom Bacillati; phylum Bacillota; class Bacilli; order Caryophanales; family Paenibacillaceae; genus Paenibacillus; species Paenibacillus sp. Y916. The sequence continues at coordinate 21,561 of NZ_JBXCJA010000009.1, forward strand.
AGGGCTTCTCCACATTGCTTACAGGTGTGATTATGATTGCGGGATCAATTGCATTCATGCTTTATATTAATCCGCTTATGACGTTAGTTGTTCTGATATCGGGCCCGGTCTCGTTCTTTGTGGCACGATTCATAACGACACGATCTCAGCAGATGTTCAAAGAGCAGGCTCGCATCTTAGGTGGATTAAACGGCTATGTAGAAGAAATGATTGGTGGACAAAAAGTGGTTCAAGCATTTCAGTACGAAGAGCGTTCGTTTACTAAATTTGAAGAGAAGAATCAAGCGTTGTATGAGGCAGGTGTGAAATCTCAGTTCTATGGTTCATTATCGAATCCGACAACCCGTCTCGTAAACAATATTACGTTCTCTGTTCTCGCCATGATTGGTAGTGTAGCTGTTATTCTAAATACCATTACAGTGGGGGAACTATCAAGCTTCCTAATCTTCTCTAATCTGTTCGCTAAGCCTTTCAATGAGATTACAGGCGTATTAACGCAGCTTCAATCGGCAAGTGCATCGGCACAGCGTATCTTCTCTGTTCTTGATCAGATAGCGGAACACCCCGACGCTCCAGAGGCAATTTATTTGGAACAAAGTAAAGGGACGATAACCTTTGATAAGGTGAATTTTGCATACAATCCAGATCGACCACTCATTACTAATTTCAGCCTAGAAGTTAAGCCGGGAACTCGTATTGCGATTGTCGGTCAGACTGGGGCGGGAAAAACGACACTTATTAACCTCTTAATGCGATTTTATGATGTGAATAGTGGCGCTATTATGATTGATGGTGTGAATATCAATAACATAACTCGTGATAGTTTACGACAAAGTTTCGGTATGGTATTGCAGGAAACCTGGTTATATGGCGGGAGTATTCGAGACAATATTGCATATGGTAAGCCAGATGCAACGGATGAAGAAGTTATTATGGCAGCGAAAGCGGCTAATGCACATAGCTTCATCAAACGGTTACCTAATGGGTATGATACGTTGATTTCTGGTACTGGGGGCAGTTTATCTCAGGGACAAGAACAGCTTCTGACGATTGCCCGCGTGATGTTAGTGGATCCACCAATGCTTATTCTTGATGAAGCAACAAGTAGCATTGATACTCGAACGGAGGTTCGTATTCAGAAGGCATTTCAGAAAATGATTGAGGGGAGAACCAGCTTTGTTATTGCACATCGATTATCGACGATAAGAGAAGCTGATTTGATCCTATACATGAAGAATGGCGATGTCGTGGAGAGTGGAAGTCATAAGGAGTTGTTAGAGCAAGGTGGTCATTATGCAGGGTTGTACAATAGCCAGTTTACATCGGCATGAATGAGTCTTGGTGTGATTTGAAAAAGGGGATGTGCGCAAGCCAAGAATTATGGCTTGAAGCACATCCCTTTTCTGTTGATGGAGTAATGTTGTTCAAGAAATATTAGGTCTAATTGATGGATTGTCCATTATACGATTTAATGTCTAGTGGTGCAGCTAAGAAGTTACCAGCCTTACCCACAAAAGTAGTGAAGTGCGTGCTAGCATTATGGATTGCTACAGCATCGGAATCTTGCCAAACTTCAACCATAATGAATATATTTTCTTTGTCAGTACTTTTAAATAAATCGTAAGAGATATTGCCGGCTTCTGCTTTTGAAGCGTCGATTAAAGGTTGAATCTCTTCAATAAATGCTTGGTGTTTATTGGCGATAATATTAAATGTGGCATGAATAATGATCATTGAATTTCCCTCCATTATCGTGAGTAATATGTCTTACTTCCATTGAGCAATTGTATCGATAGGTAAACGTACTGATTTATAACCTTGATCCGCTGCTTTACCTATTGAGATAAGCATAACAGGAACGTAGCGTTCTTTATCTAATCCGAAAGCCTCGGAAATTTGATCCTTCTCGTAACCACCGATTGGATTTGTGTCGTACCCATGAGCGCGAGCTACGAGCATGAGTTGCATAGATACAAGGCCACCATCAATGAGGACGGTCTCTCTATTATCTTGAGGATCCAGTGTTGCGAAATGGGCTGATAATCTAGGAAGTTGCATCTCTTTTGTCTCTAAGGGCATATAACCAAGTTCAACGGCCTTACCGTATATTTCTTCAGCTTTATCGAAATTATTCAGATCGCCAAAGACGGCGATGACAGCAGCAGATGTTTCAACTTGATTTTGATTGAATCGAGCAAGTGGTGCTAGAATTGCTTTTGCTTCAGGGCTCTCGATCACAACAAAGCGCCATGGCTGTAAATTAATTGAAGAGGGTGCAAGAGTTGCCTCTGTAAGTATTTCAGTCATTTCTTCACGGCTGATTTTTACGGAAGTATCATAATTTTTGATGGAGCGGCGTCCTGTAATTATTTCTGTGAAGTCATTTGTTTTAGTAGTTTGCAAAGTTAAAATCTCCTTTTGTCTGTTATTATAGTTGGTTAATATGGTGGATCATCCGGTTGAGCATATCAGATAGCGTAGATCGTTCTTGCTCGTCGAAATCTTTAAGCAATTGCGTAATAAACTGTTGCTTCTCTTTTTTATAAACGATGATTTCATGGCGTCCACGATCCGTTAGTTTTACGAGTGTAACTCGATTATCGTCTGGATTAGTACGCCTTGAAACAGTACCTGCTACTTCAAGTTGCTTTAAGTGCCTCGTGACTGCTGCGCTGTCAATTTTCACTTCTTTTTGGAGTGTGGTTTGACTGATTTCATCTACTAGATAAAGCTGATGTAAAAGCTGCAGTCGTGATGGACTAATACCTGCGCAACGTTCAAATTTAGTACTGATCTGTTTACTAAGAGATTGCATTTGGTCAAAGACATATGCTTCCTCAGATGATAATGGGGTCAATGTTGGCCTCCTTATATCATGCGTAAAACTATGATGTTTATTAGTTGATGCATCAATGGTTGATATGTCAATTAATATAAAACATATGAACCAATAAATCAAGTGTCTTTCACTTTCCAATTATTTCTGAACTAATAGGGAATATACAAAAGCAGAACAATGGCAGACCGAGGATGATACCGTAGGTCTGCCATTGTTCTGCACTATTCACTTGTAATGAGGGAGGACATAATCAATTATTATGATCGAGTAGTAATTGAAAGTCATTATTACGGATGAAGTCTAACACTTTATCGTATATAAGCTGATGTCCGTCTTTATTCGGGTGTATACCATCTATACAAATAAATTTAGTGAAATCAGGCTGTTCTAAGAAGGCGCTTCTTACATCAATTATTCTCGTCTGGGTACTCTCGGCAACCTTGAGAATTGTCGAGTTATACCGTTCCTGCCACCAATAAATTTTGGTGACACTACCTAACCATTTCAGGATATTTGCAGCTACCTCTGGGTTGTTGTGGCTGACCCATTTGAAATAATTCTCCGCATTAAGTGGAGGGAGGTTCATTAAAATAGGCGTAATTTGTTGGCTTTTTAATAATTCGATAGTATCTCTAAGCATTTTCTCAAATACATTGAAGTCGGTCTTTGGATTATGCTCCGCATCAGGATTATTGGCAATTTCATTCCAATGGAAATCACAATCATTGCCACCATACTCGATCAGCACGAAGTCAGGCTTTTCTTTTAGTATATCTTTTTTAAGATTTCCGATTCCTTTAATTAGCGTATTCCCAAATCTCGCCGTATTGCGAACAACACCTTTTAATTTACTTTGCATGAGAGAAACATAATTATCTTCTAGAATGACATACTTACTGCGAGATTCGTCATAAACAACTCCTTTGGAAATGGAGTCTCCCGTAATCATATACTTAATGGAATTGGCAGATAACTCTTCACGTTCTTTACTCATGATTTCAACTCGATTCTTTGAGAAGATTCAATATCTCTTTTAAAGTGTAATATAGCTTTGGGGATAAGTAAAATGCAGATGGGTCACTATAGGATTAAAATGTATACACTTTGTGAATTTCGTTGCAAGGGCATTTTATTTACTTAAAATTGTGTTATACTAAATTTATACAAATAGTCTTAGGGGGAAATTAAAATGAAAAAGTTAATGGGTCTGGGATTAGTATTGATGGTTGTATTACTAGCAGCTTGCGGAAATAACAATGCACCAGCAGCACAAGAACCTGCTGGAAATGAAGTGGCTGATGTAGTAACAACAGCTTCAATTGTAAACAATGAAGAAGCATTCTTGAATGCGATCAGCAAAGATGGAACATGGATTATTGCTACACTTAATGATTTGACGTTTGATCAAGATCTTGTATTAGAAGGAGAATTTACGAACAGAGACGTAGTCGCTCGTAAGATCGCTCTTTATGAACAAGATGCAGATAAAAATATAACAGCTTCGTATACACTAACCGCTCCTAAGTTAACAGTAACAAGTGAAAATGCAAGAATTCAAGGTGGAACTTTTGTTGGTGATGTCTATGTTGAGGCTAATGGATTCCTACTTGTTGATGCTAAGGTTGAAGGTAATATTTACTTTGCAAGTGAAGAGTTCAAAGCATCTTTTGATCCATCTGGGAATGGTGAAGTAACTGGAGTTACTGAAGTGAAATAAATAGTTCGTTTTATTAAAGAAGGGCCTTGAGGAGTTTAATCCTCAGGGCCCTTTTTTGACATAGTAGAGAGTATAACAAGAAGGATTCGTCTCAGCCTATACATATATGGTCTTGAATTGAGTGGTAACTACTGGAATTCCGATGTCATAATACAAATGCCGAGTAGGTATATAAGACTATCGAATGGAACGCTTATCTTGATTACTCTTTGTGAGAAGTGACTAGTAAAAAAGTCAGTAGTTACAACATTGTAACTAATTAACGAGACGGTCAGCCTTCCGTATTCTATTGTATTATTTATCCATAATGAATATAACATAGCAGTTCTTTATACCTTGATTTCATTTCATGAACTATGACTATGGACTGATTAACTAGCGGGGAAAAGCACTTTACAATGAGGACAAGCAAGTAGAAACAAACGCATCTTAGGAGGTAATAACATCATGAAGATTCGCACAAAAGTAATATCAGCATCGTTCGCAGCAGTAATGCTGTTTGGTGGCTTGTCCACAACCGTCTTAGTGCAACAAGTAGAAGCTGCAACCTCGACATCAAAAGTGACTTGGGGAGTTAATTTACGTAAGGCTCCTTCTAGTACTGCAAGCATCATTCGAATGCTTAAAAAAGGTGAGGAGATTGTTGTTCTGGAGAAATCCGGTGCATCATGGCTTAAGGTGAAAAATGTTGAAGGAAAGATAGGTTATATCTCTTCTTCTTCGAAATATACTACGAAAGCTTCAGGAAATACAGGTAACAATAACAACGCAAGCAGTAGCGTGGAGAAGGTCATTGCAGCAGGAATGAAGTATTTGGGAACACCATATGAGTATGGATCAAGCCGTTCTAATACGTCAACATTTGATTGTTCTGACTTCATACGTCAAGCTTTTATTGATGGAGTAGGAATAAAGCTACCGGCTGATTCTCGAGCTCAGGGAGCTTATGTGAAAAGTAAGGGAACAGTGCAGAAAGATTGGACTAAACTGAAACGTGGAGATCTCATGTTCTTCATGTCATACAAAGGATCAAGTGCGTCTGCCTATTCTGGTGTGAATAAATCAACAGCTAAAATTACGCATGTCGGTATTTATTTAGGCAATGGAAAAATCCTTCATACTTATTCTAAGGAATCAGGTGGAGTTACGACAGGTACAATTGATGGTAAGCACTGGGAGAAGAGGTTCTTATTCGGAGGAAGTGCACTTTAAGAGGAAGTTCAAAAAGTCATCTTTTGATCACGAAGCAACGTTTCATAGACAAGGATCCCACTTGAGGTTAATCGATTGGGATCTTTGTCTGTTGAAAATGTTATACTACATGTAAGAACACCGTTCAATACGGAACTGTACATAAGAATGGGAGAATTATTATGATTAGGAAAAATTGCTTACTGGATACGGATTTTCAAAGATCAATAACTTTTCAAAGAAATGTAGAAGTATGGGTAGATCAAGAATTAGTGATCCTAGGTATGGTTGAGTCCTTTACTACAGAATCCGTGCGAATTGATGGGAATGAGTATGTGAGAGCCTCTTGTACGTTTGTTATGGTGTAAATGCAAACAATAAAGGTCACTCTTTAAGAGGTAGTTCAAAAAGTCATCTTTTGATCACGAAGTATACCAAGGAGCTTAATCGACATCAAATATTGAATTCAGCCGGTCCTTCCGGTGCTCACGTAGGTACTGCCTACGCTCCGCTCCTCACTCCCTTGCTTCATCCAATCTTCTCGGTGCTGAAAAGCCGACTTTTTGAACATTCACTTTAAACTGAATATTGTATAATTCGGCATACAGTCCGTTCAACGCTAGCAGATCATGATGCGAGCCCTCTTCAACAATGGTACCTTGATCTAATACGATAATTCTAGAGGCATCCCTCACCGTGGATAGTCTATGAGCGATGACTAACGTTGTTCGATCTTTCATGAGTAAATCAAGTGATTGTTGAACAATTCGTTCTGATTCGTTATCCAAAGCGGAAGTCGCCTCATCTAAAATAAGGAGCGGAGCATTACGAAGGAAGGCTCTCGCAATAGCAATTCGTTGTCTTTGTCCACCGGATAAGGTTGAACCATGTTCACCTAATATCGTGTCATACCCTGCGGGCATCTTTGATATAAACTCCTCTGCACCCGCGAGTCGCGCAGCTTCTTGAATTTCTTCTTCGGTTGCTTTATTTGAACTGAAGGCGATATTATCCCTTATTGTTCCTGAGAATAAATAAGGTGTCTGAGGTACATACGTAATCATAGAGCGTGCTTCTTCAAGGTGCTTATGAACAGACTTTCCGTAAATGGAGATACTTCCGCTATCAGGTTCATATAGACCACAGCATAACCGAGCGAGTGTCGTCTTACCTGAACCACTGGGTCCTACAACAGCGATAGTTTCTCCAGGAGAGATATTCATATTTATTCCGGCAAAGAGTGGTGATTCACTTCCATCAGAAGCGTAGTGTCTGTAATGGACATCTTGTAAGGACAATGCTGTAAACTCATCTGAAGCTTCTGAAGACGAGGCAAGTTGTGATAATGGATGTACTTCACCTTCAACGGGCATCTCGAAAATATCGAATACACGATCAGCTGCACCTAAAGCTTCTTGTACCCCGCCCCACGTCCGAGACATATGTACGAATGGCCACTGTACTCGTCCCATCAGAATGATAAATGCGAGTACTTCACCGGCTGTCGTTCCGCCTTTTAGAGCAGATAAAGCAATTAAAGCAGCACATGCAACCATAACTATATTATTGATAAATGCTGAGGATTGCCACAATAGTCCGTTTAAAATGGTTCTTTGCAGTTGTAATCGATTCAACTTCTCACGTTCAAGGACATATCGATTAAGAAGAGTCTCTTCTAGCCCAAATGCTCGCACCACTTTCATTCCCTGCAATATTTCTTGCAACAATCCACGAAGTTCTGCTTCCTTCTTATAAATGTTAGTAGATAATTTACGTAGCTTCCGATCAAAAAACCGACCAGATAGAAATACAATAGGACCTGAACCAAGAGCAAGTAGCGCGATCCATACGTCCATTTGGGCTAAGTATAGAAACGAAACAAAGCAGAGGAGAAGATTGTATCCGAGGTCGTATACAATGCTATTTATTACACCGATCGCCATACCTGCATCCTTATTATTACGTGAGGTTAGATCACCTGAATGCATCGATTGGACATGAGCGAATGAAATTCGGTGACTCTTATCAAAAAGATTCGCGCGAATATCCCATGACATACGACTCTGCACAACGAATCTAATATAATGTTGTAGCATGAGGCAACAGATAATAATGATACAGGCCATTGCACAAATGACAGTCACGCGGGTAAGTGAGTTCATATTCGAGCTATTGATCGTATCAATGAATACTTGCTGAATGACTGCAAAGCCGATGTCCATCACGAGTTTGGCAGAAAGAAGAAGAATGGCAACAATAAATCCGATTCGATAAGGGATGGAATAAGGAATCAATCTACGCAGAATGTAGCCCAGTTTATAATCGGTAGGTTCTTTAACGTTCATGTTTCGACCTCCATAGCCTCGGAAGAGATATTATCATTGTTAAAAGTGATCTCAACCATGGCTCGATACTTACCATCTGAAGCCATTAATTCATGGTGTGAGCCCTCTTCAACAATAGAACCGGATTCCATATAATAAATTCGATCAGCATCTCTAATGGTGGACAGTCTATGGGCGATCACTACGGTAGTTCGACCATACATGAGTTCCTGAAGGGCTTGTTGCACAATCTCTTCATTGTGGCTATCAAGAGCTGCTGTTGGTTCATCGAGAAGCAACAGCTTCGGCTCACGGACAAATGCCCTAGCGATAGATAAGCGCTGCCGCTCTCCTCCTGACAATGTAAGTCCGCGTTCACCGATGATAGTCTCATATTGTTGGGGCGTTGTCATGATGAACTCGTGAATGCCAGCTTTTCGTGCGGCTTTAATAATATCTTCATGAATGGCATCTGGTTTCCCCCAGCAGATATTCTCATACAGTGTGCCAGAGAAAAGATATGGTTCCTGAGAAACGTATGCGATGCCAGCACGCCAGTCTCGGGGTTGGATATTGCTTAATCGCAGATTACCGCAGCGTATGATGCCTTCGTGAGGTTCATAAACGGCAAGTAGTAGATTAAGGAGCGTACTTTTTCCACTTCCGCTAGGACCTGCAAATGCAGTTACTTTCCCAGGTTCGATTGTAAGAGAGACATCGGTTAATACTTGATCATCTCCGTAGCGGAAGTTGACTTGTACGAATGAGATTGCGTGTAACCCACTCATAATCGGAATAGATGCTGAGGCAGAGCTCTTTGTGTGAACGTCATAAAGGTCAGTTTCAAGATGGGCACCTTCATCCTTTAGATCGAGAACTTCAAACATTCGGTTACCTTGTGCCATGGAAGCTTGTAATTCAGTCCATAAGTTGGCAAGGCGAGATACGGGGTTCGTAATTTGCTCGAAACAGATGAGGAATGCCGCGACGGCACCTACATCTAGACGACCGTCAATGACGAGGTATCCACCAAAGGACAGAACATATATTAATCCACCGAGTATAACTGCTAATGGCATATTATAACCTACCGCTTCTAAGCGAGAGACCGGCAGATGAATGTTGAAATACTGTTTCACTCGTTGTGCAAATTGATGATGAAGCTTGGGACCTAGTGAGAATGCGCGCACCACTTCAGCACCCTGTACCGCATCTTGAATAAAAGCTTGTTGCGCACTTTCTATCTTCTGTCTTTGCTCATGCATAGAGCGAAGGCGGGAGGTGAAAGGAATCATGACTAGCGGAACGAAGGCGCAGATGACCAGAGTCCCGATGGTTAATACGTACTGGAGAGATAATAGATAAGTAAGGAGGAAGGCAATTTGCATCAAGCTGCTAAGCAAATCGATCGTTTTTTGATTGATACCTTGCTGAGCATCAACGGCAGAATCATGGATACGGCTTATGAGATCGGCTGAATGATAATGGTCTAGATCCTTCATTTGTACTTTCAATAGCTTGGATAGCACCGATGCTTGGAGTTTGGCGATCGACTTGAATTCGAGTAGTCCTGTGATATAAGTTTTGAGGAACTGCCCGCAAGCATCAACGATAACAACTACTATTGCAAATATGGCACTAGATACTAGTACTGACATATCGTGATTTGTAGCAGCATTAATAATACGACGTAAAGATTCAGCTAAGCCAACATTCGCAAGTGATAAGACTGCCGCAATGGCACACAATAGGATGTACCAACCCAAATAAGGCTTTCCTAATCTCATGAGACGTTTCAAAGTGCTAGAAGCAGCGGCTGACGTTTCGTTATTCACAAACTCTTCTTTCGTAGTTCGACTCAAGTTACATCCTCCCAATGACTAATCAAATTCACTACTGTTTAGGGTCTACTCAATAATCTTCAGCCAGCATGACTCTAGTTGTTATAGCCAGCAATTCTCGCAGTTTTTCTGTATCGAGATGATAGTACATTCGATGTTCTTCTCTTTTTATTTCGAGTAGATTTAAGAAGAATAAGAAATTGGTATGATAATTGACTGCGGATGGTGTTATCCCGAGCTTTATCGCTATTTCCTGTCCATAGTGAGGACGTTCGCGCAGAAGTAATAAGATGTCTAGGCGTCTTTTATCTGAGAAGGCCTTTAAGAACAGCTCTGTCTTTTCTCGATCGGCAGCAGGTCCAAATACGCGATCATTATGTATGCCAAAAGTAACCCATCCGATCCAAGATGTTCCGGTATACAAGACTAGGCCGTCGCTACCTACTTGGCCCATGAAACTGATATGAAAGATTGTGGGTATGTCATACATATTGGGCTCGGTTCCGGTATGATCACGAATGAAACGTTCGGGATTGGCATGAAAAGTTTCTTCGTACCGTATTGCAGCTCGTTCAGACTCCACCCTCAAACGGTCTTTCCAGAGAGAAAAGGCATCATGGTAGAACTGCTGTATGAGTTGTAAACACCGTGCCTTGGTCTCTTCTGGATGGGCAAGACATTCAAGCAGTGGCTCATGAGCTGCGACCACTTCCGGTTGAGGTTTTGTATTATTCACGATCTCAAGTAGCAAAGGAATATCCCTTTTGACAACTTCCCAATCCATGCCCTGTAGAAGCTCATCCAATTTATCGCGATAAACACCATATACCATTTCTGCGACGATTCTTTCTGCTGGGCTTTGCTCTAGGCGCATCATCCATTCTTCTGCAGACAGCGGTTCCATCGATGAACAGATTGATTGATAGAAAGCGAAATCAAGTCCTTTGTGTAAAAAGTTATATTTGAAAAAAAACTCAAGCTCCCGAAGGGTATGCGGTGACAATCGTGCCCGCGTCTCTTCATGGAAAGACATAGCGAGTGGATCTAGTTCAAGTTTGTAATCCTCTGCTATTGCGAGCATTTGCTCTTCGCAAGCGATCATCCCCATGGAAACAATCAATTCAAGAGCTTCATTGTAGGCAAAGCTAATATTCTTTTTTAATAAATCTTTCATAGCCATCCTCCAGACACTGTTCATTGTAAATACTAAATGTTTAGTGATATTCAATAACATTCAGTATTTACTTAATGTTAGAATAAACCAAAATGAATGATCTGTAAATAGAAAAATAATGATCCTATTAGAATTGATGAAATTGGTGGTAGCTAAAGCGTAATAGCTCAATGGATAATGAGATACTGGAATGACATAATGAGTAAGAGAGTATGACATATGTCATACTCTCGACTTGACGTTTATGACTATTACATTCACACTTATTTGCCTATACTAGAGAGAGTAAAGTACGCTGAGCTTGTAACAAGTTGTCTTAAGCGTCGAATCTGAGGAGGAATACATGTAATGACCGAGGCTAAACAAGTCAACCTAAGAAAAAAGGTCGCCCCTTATGAAAAAACCGAAATGAAATCAAGTGTTAGACAGCTTATAAATACAATGGGACCATTAATAGTACTCTGGTACGCAGCTTACCTAAGTCTTTCTGTTTCATATTGGTTAACATTAGTATTTGCGATTGTTACTTCTGGATTTGTGATCAGAACCTTTATTATTTTTCATGATTGTACACATCAATCGTTCTTTAAAAGCAAACTAGCCAATAAGGTCATTGGAACGATTACGGGCATCGTTGCATTGGTTCCATACGAGCAGTGGAAATACAGTCATTCCATGCATCATGCAACGAGTAGTAACCTGGATAAACGTGGTACAGGGGATATGTGGCTTCTTACGGTGGATGAATATGCAGAGGCTTCTAAGATGAGTCGCTTGGCATACCGATTCTATCGCAATCCGTTAGTTATGTTTGGACTTGGTCCAATTGCTATATTCTTGTTCCAATATCGTTTTAACCGTAAAGGCGCGAAACGTAAGGAACGGATTAATACCTATGTGGTGAACATTTCAATTGTTGCTCTCTATGCTTTGTTAATTTGGGCTATTGGTTGGCAGGCATTTGTGATGGTTCAAGGTCCGGTCTTCTTCGTATCAGGATGCCTTGGAATTTGGTTGTTCTATGTCCAACATCAGTTCGAAGATTCCTACTTCGAGAATGAAGATGAATGGGATTATGTAAAAGCAGCAGTAGACGGAAGCTCGTATTACAAACTTCCTAAAGTTCTTCAATGGTTCACAGGGAATATCGGTTTCCATCACGTTCATCATTTGAATCCGAAGGTACCGAATTACCATTTGGAAGAAGCTCACAATGCAACACCACCTCTGCATAAAGCGACAACGATTACGATTAGCACGAGTCTTAAATCACTAAGTTTCCGTCTGTGGGACGAGGAGAATAAAGTGTTTATCAGCTTCAGAGATATGAAGCGACGTCTTCGTGAGCCGAATTCTGGAGCGGAGAAACTGAAGGTTAGCCTTCCTAATCCATTAGAGAAATAATAACATGTGGTAAGCCTTATATGTTAAAATACAATCAATTGAAGTGGCATATAAAGATAAACGGCTTCGCCGTCCTTCGCTTATGCGAAGGACGGCCGTTTGTCCAAAATTATAGGAGATAAAAGTAACGAAAACTTATACTTTCCTATATTTCAAAAAAGAGGGTGGATGACCATGCAGAAATGGTATCAAAGTTTTCATAAGAGCACAGGACTAAGTCCATATATATGGGTAGTCTTATGTATCCTCCCTTTTTATTTTATATTTCGCTCGTCTTCTCCATTCCAGATCACTACTGGCATTATCATGACCTTTGTATTTTTGGGCTGCTATGTGATGTCCTTTGTAACGAAGGGATGGCCGATATATATATGGACGAGTGTACAGATTGTCATCTCTATAGGCATGACCTTGCTGTTCGGTTATGTCTATTTTGCTATCTTCCTAGCTCTTTTCATCGGAAATATTCAGAGTAAGGCAGGGTTTATTACGCTGTATTGTATTCATTTGGTCACGACCTTTTTAAGCATTAATTATGGCTTCTTCACTCAAAAGTCTCTATTCATTTCGCAGTTTCCATTTATCGTTATGTGCTTGATTGGTGTTATTCTCATTCCAATGAACACGTATAATCGCAATAAGAATGATAAGCTACAGGATCAACTTGAGGATGCGAACAAGCGAATTTCTGAACTTGTAAAGCTAGAGGAGCGTCAGAGAATTGCTCGTGATTTGCATGATACATTGGGTCAGAAGCTTTCACTTATAGGATTGAAGAGCGATCTAGCTAGCAAATTGATGAGTAAGAATATCGTACAAGCGCAAGCAGAAATTGACGATGTTCGTCAAACGGCGAGAAGTGCTTTGAAGGAAGTACGGGAAATGGTTACGCAAATGCGAGGAACAAGAGTGGAAGATGAAGTCTTTCGAGTGAGTCAAATACTAAAGGCCGCTGAAATTGAGTATAGCATTGAAGGTGATCCGATATTGAAGAACACCTCATTACTTACGGAAAATGTGCTAAGTATGTGTCTCAAGGAAGCTGTCACCAATGTAGTCAAGCATAGTGAAGCGTCCTCTTGTACTATTGTTATTGAATCAACACGAACGGATCTGGTTATTAAAGTTAAGGATAACGGAATCGGTATGGATCAAGATAATAGTCGACCCAAAGGAAATGGTTTGCGAGGAATGATGGAGCGGCTTGAATTCGTAAATGGGACGCTTGAAATTAGTTCAGACCATGGAACGATGCTTGTCATTAAAGTTCCGAACATTATCAAGAATCAGGATAAGGAGGTGGGGGAATGATTCGCATAGTCATTGCTGAAGATCAGCGGATGTTGTTGGGTGCTCTTGCTTCCCTGCTTGATTTGGAAGAGGACATGACGGTTGTTGGAAGGGCTAGTAATGGGGAAGAAGCATTAGCAATGGTTCACCTTCACAAACCGGATATATGTATTATGGATATTGAAATGCCGGCGAAGACTGGGCTCGATGCTGCTGAGGAATTGAAGGGATTGGATTGTAAAGTTATGATATTAACGACATTTGCTCGACCTGGATATTTCGAACGTGCGCTCAAAGCAGGTGTAAGTAGCTATTTGTTGAAAGATAGTCCGAGTGAGGAACTGGCTAGTAGCATTCGCAGCGTTATGGCAGGTAGACGGATCTATGCGCCAGAGCTCGTAGATGATGCTTATAGTGAGGAAAGTCCGCTAACGGAGCGGGAGAAGGAAGTTCTACAATTAATGGCTGACGGTAGAAATACGAAGGAAATTGCTGCTCAGCTATATCTTACAACGGGAACGGTGCGCAATTATATTTCTGTCATTCTAGATAAGTTCAAAGTCAGTAACCGAATTGAAGCCGTCACACGATTTAAAGAAAAGGGATGGTTCAAATAAAAACTGAAGTGAAAAATTCATTTCAGTTTTTATCTTTTATTTACGTGACAAAGTGCGGGATTTGTTGGATAATATGAGATAGTATAGGTAATAAGGAGGAGAGAGTGTATGAGTTTTTTTAACAAGTTGAAGGAAGGGGCTACGAAAGCTGCGGATAAAGCGAAAGAATCAGTGGATGTTGTCAGACTAAACGCCCAAATTTCTGCTAAGCAGAAAGAGATTGAGAAGTCTTACTTGGTGATTGGAGAGTCAGTCTTTAACGCGTATGCTGCTGATGATTTAACCATTGCGCAGCAAATTATTAAAGCTGAAAGCGAGAAAATCGTTGCTTTGCAACAAGAGAATCAAGCACTTACTCAAAAAATAAAGCAGATCAAAGATGAAAAGACCTGTTCCTGCGGAAAAGTTGTTCCAATGAATGCTAAATTCTGTGCATCATGTGGGAATAAATTTGAGATTATCGAAAGTGAAGAAGAAGTTGTCATTGTAGATACGATACCGACTGTTATTGTGTGTTCAGATTGTGGTTCCACAGTACCGACATCCAATGAGTTTTGTGAGAATTGCGGTCAAAAGGTATAGGACAGGGGAGATCTAGATTGAAACAGTTCTCAATAGCCCTCCAAGAAACGCGCAGATGGTTTGAAACATTGAAATGGTATTCATTTTTTCGTGAATTTGGGCTCCACCTTTTATTTGGTGGGTTAGGAGTCATGTTCTTGAGAGACTTAATATTCCAATTGCTGCCGTATAAATCTTATGGCACATTGAATTTTATCTTTCACACGATTCCGTTGAACTCATTAGCTTATCTAGCCTTCTTAATAGGGGCATGGTTAACGCTTGTATCTAGAAGCAATCTGAAGTATTTACCTTATGGATTGTGGGGATACGCATTATGTGTATTATTTCCATTCACTAGCATATCGCTGTCGTCGTTAATTACCCCATTAGTGTATATTTTTCTGGGATATGCGGTATTCAAGTATTCAGTCACTTCCTATGGGACAGAACTTGAAAAGTAGATGATAACCGTTGGATTGTCCATTGCTTTACATAAAAGGAACCCACAGCAACGGGCTATGGGTCCAAATTAATTATATATATATACTAAAAGGGGTAACTTCATTGTAGCGTTATAACATTAAAAGAATATGAAAATTAGATTGCAGTTTCATTACAATTTATTGAAAGTTATGTTACTGCTGAAATGGGGGAATGTGGAGATGGAAAGAAATAAAATTGTTTTACCTGCATTAGGGGCTTTATTGGCTGCGATTATTGGGGGCGTAATTTGGGCAGTGATCGGGGTAATATCAGATTATGAATTAGGTATTATCGCTTGGGCCATTGGAGGATTAGCGGGATATGCTGTTGTATTATTCTCGAATAAACAGATAACTCAGATACATCAAGTTATGGCAGTCATCGCTAGTTTGATCGGGATTGTATTGGGTAAATATCTCTTCTTCAGTTACATAATGAATGATGGTTTTGAAGGGTTATTTAGTAGTGAAATCATTACAATATTTACGGATAATATTACTGAGTTCTTCGGTGGAATGGACATCCTCTTTGTCGTATTCGCAGTGGCAACCGCGTGGAAGTTACCAAGCCAAATGTCGCAGAAAGCGGATCAATCAGCTACGCAGCTGGAAGAACCACATATGTAAATTAGATCAGATTGAAGAGAGAAGTATATGTTGAATTGAAACGGCTGTGTCCGTCCTTTAATCAGGATGGCACAGCCGTTGTTTGTATTTAGGATTTAATATACATTTCGTTGAAATATTGCTCTAGCATCCGCTTGGATGCAAACTCTTCGCGTGTAGTCTCAATGCTTTTCTTCATCATGGCAACCCACTTCGGACGATCTTCATAATACGTCGGAAGCACTCTATTGAGTAAAGTGTCGTATAAGGCTTCCGTGTCATGTCGGTCCAATTCATTGAAATCTGTTGTCTCGAAGCCATCGCCGAACTGCCAACCGTTCTCACCGTCGATACAGGCTTCTGGCCACCAACCGTCTAGGATAGAGCAGTTGAGTACACCGTTCATCGCCGCCTTCATTCCAGAGGTTCCGCTAGCTTCAAGTGGTCTACGTGGGTTATTCAGCCAGATATCTGAACCACGAGTGAGCATGGCGCCAATGGTCATATCATAATTTTCTAAGAAAACGACGCTCTTTGGATATCTCTTCATCATAGCGACGAGATTGCTAACAATTTTCTTGCCCATATCGTCCAATGGATGGGCTTTACCAGAGAAGACGATCTGGACTTTACCCGATTTCAGATAAGGTTCAATGATTTCAGGAGTTGAGAAGATAAGATCACTCCGCTTGTAAGGAGCTGCTCTACGAGAGAATCCGACGAGAAGATGGTCTACATTTAACTGAATACCAGAACGGTCCTTAATGAAGTCAATCAGCTCTTGCTTGATTTCCATATGTGCGGCCCACAGATCTCCACCATTTTCAAAGGCGGCAGTGATGCGTTCATCAACCCAAGTTGGCGTGTGGATGGCATTAGTAATGCCAATAATGGGAGATCTCCCGGCAATCTCTTTCCACATTTTGTTTGAGGTATCTGCATGCAATTGAGCTACGCCGTTAGAAATGCGTGAAAGACGCAAGCCAGCGACGGTCATATTGAATGGATCTCCACCAATACGCTCCATTTGATCACGTGTTAGGCCATTGAAAGCGGTCATATATTCAAGGCGGTCGAGTGGATGTGTTTCATTCCCTTCTTTAATTGGAGTATGAGTGGTGAATACGACTTCTTCTTTGGTGGCTTTCCAAGCTTCTTCGAAGGAATGACCTGTACACATCTTTTCGCGGATTAATTCTGTAGCGGCAAGAGCCGCATGTCCTTCATTGAAATGATAGACATCGATTGGGATTTCTAGCGCGCGCATTGCTTTGACGCCGCCTATGCCGATCACAATTTCTTGTGCAATCCGTTCTTCACCGAACCAACCATATAGCTGACCTGTTATCCATGCGTCGTTATTCTCAGGGATATCGGTATCAAGTAAATATAGTGGGCTATTGCCGAACTGTTCTGTCTTCCATACTTTACATACAACATCGGTCTTTCTAACTTTAACAGTTACTTTAACTCCAGTATCCTCTAGAAAATCGTAAACATAGTTATGGTATGTGTCGTAGGGTTTACCTTCTGCGTCAATTCTTTGATCTGTGTAGCCTTGTTTCCATTTCAGTCCGATTGCTACAATCGGCATGCCGATGTCCTTGGCACCCTTGATATAGTCTCCGGCAAGAATACCTAGACCACCTGCATACATCTTGAAATCTGAATGAAGTCCGTATTCCATACTGAAATAAGCTACGGTCGGTAATCCTTTGTTACTCATTTAACAGCCTCCTAATCAATGTGTTGTAACATACTTGAACAACATGATGTAGTTGCTATCTAGATGCAAACGTTTGCCTAAAGATATAGAGATTAACAATGATTACAAACGCTTTCACAGATATATTAGCATAATCTAACGGAATGCGTCTATAAACTTTGGGATATAGCTACAGAGTATGAACAATCGTTTGCACTACTCTTGATTAATGTAACTTTTATAATAAAATCAGTATAGAAAGTGGACATGAAGAAATCAGAATGAGAGAATGATATAAATAAAGTCATAAGGGAAGGAAATGAGATGAATTATGATACGATTCGGTATTATTGGAACGAACTGGATAACAGAACGTTTCATCCAAGGAGCGCTTGAGACAGATCAATTCATCCTGACAGCGGTTTATTCGCGATCGGAAGAGAAGGGCAAGAGCTTTGCATCTCAATATAATGATCCTAAGGTATATACGAATTTGGAGGAAATGGTATCAGGCGATCAATGCGATGCTGTATACATTGCTAGTCCGAACTCATTCCATGCGGAGCAGGCGATACTTTGTATGAATCATGGAAAGCATGTTCTATGTGAGAAGCCGCTGGCATCTAATGCGACTGAGACGCAAGAAATGATAGCTGTAGCGAAGAAGAACAATGTCGTATTAATGGAAGCTTTGAAATCTACGATGATGCCGAATTTTACTATCATGAAAGATAATTTGTATAAAATAGGGCGAATTCGGCGTTATTTCGCGAGCTATTGTCAATATTCCTCGCGCTTTGATGCTTTTAAACAGGGGAATGTTCTGAACGCCTTCAAACCAGAATTATCCAATGGATCATTAATGGATTTAGGCATTTACTGTCTCTACCCGATGGTGGCGTTATTTGGCAAGCCAGATACTGTAAAGGCTGTAGGTGTTCTTCTATCATCAGGTGCCGACGGCGAAGGAAGTATAGTGATGAAATATAACAAGATGGATGCGATTATAATGCATTCCAAGATTACGGATTCATACTTGCCTGCTGAAATACAGGGCGAGAATGGGACGATGGTGATTGATAAGATCAGTGTACCGTATAATGTGAAAATTCATTACAGGGATGGTTCGATTGAAGATTTAACTCGGCCGCAGGTTCATGAACCAATGTTCTATGAAGTCCAGGAGTTTATTGGATTGATACAGAGCGGACAGCAGGAAAGTTCTATTAATTCTCATGCGAACTCGCTAGCTGTTGCAGAAGTGATGGAGGAAGCTAGACGTCAGATTGGACTTCATTATCCAGCGGATTTAGCATAGATATGTTTGATCCTACCGTTTACGACAATCTAAAAGTGACGTTTGAGAACTATCTGTATGATTTGGATAATCTAGAGGGCAGCATTCTGATTACGAATCGAACGGACTGTATGGAAATGGCTGTTATGTCGAGAGAGTTTTCTTTACAATTTGTATTGCCTGAGCATAGGAATGTGACTGCTGAAATATTGTTAGAGGCATCACTTAAAGATCTGGCAGCTGAAATTCTAGAACTACCAGACGAGATTCCAGCCTGCACATTGCGCTTACGATTCTATATGCAGATTATGAATGTGGAGACACAATGTAGACAGATTGATGATATATTACTGTACATTTGGAAGTCTTCGATAACTCCGACGCAAACGTTAAGTTATGTATATGGACAAGAAGATTCGCTATACATGAATACGATTGAAGTTAGATTTGAGCGAAGGATTTCTGAGGATCAAATGGAGGATATTCCAGAGTTAGTGGATCATATGATTCAGACCCTTACAGAACTGAATGATATTTAGCTAATTGTAGAGATTAGCGTACACATCGGATAACTTCGTTACGAAACACTGGTACTATGGTGCAAATATGGTATAAACCCAAAAACCTGGAAAGGCTTAATAGCTATTCCAGGTTTTTTGAATTATGGTTTCTAATCTACTAGCGAAATGGGGTTATCGTGTGATAACTAGAATATCACAAGGCAGAGTAGAAGTACGCTGGATTTCACGAATTTGCTGATCAGTTAGTCTAGAACTTACTAGAATAAATGACGAGGTTACATTATTGAAATTAGAATTCGCTAAGTTAGCAATATTCTGGCTTCCACGAAATACGCGGATTGAACCTTGGAAGTTATTGCGAGAAAATAATACTAGCGTGACATCACTAGGATTTACGGAATTTCTCAGCCTGAAACTGGTAAGTTCATTATTGAATTGGAATGCTCCTAGATTACGAACGGCTACTTCTCCATGTCTAAATAGGATTTGTCTCCCCGTAAAGCTAGAACCGGAGAAGAGAGAGAGTCTTAGATTACGATTGATATTTAATGACATTGCTATCACTCCTTTCAAGAGATGATAACAATATATGAGAGTCTACTAGGATTGGCTTAGACTACTTTGAATTTGGAGAGTCTGTTTTTCTTCAGAAGTTGAGATATATGATGACGTAATAAGAACTTAGGGGACCCCGTATGGGATCCCCTAAGTTGTTATGGATATGTATCCAATGTAGTTATTTTAGACCTAGCGTTGTTTCAACAGGTCACGAATTTCTGTAAGTAATAATTCTTCTTTCGATGGTTCGGGTAATGCAGCAGGTTTGTCTTCTTCTTTACGTTTGAACTTTGTTAGTAGCTTAACGAATAGGAAGATAGAGAAGGCAACAATAATGAAATCGATGACGGTTTGTAGGAAAGAACCATATTTCAGAAAGGCGTCACCACCTAATGGAAATTGCATTCCGGAGAAGTCTTTACCCCCAAGAATCAAACCAATCAATGGCATAAAGAGGTCATCAACCAAGGAGGATACGATTTTACCGAACGCTGCTCCGATGATAACTGCAATCGCAAGATCCATTACATTCCCTTTAAGCGCAAAGGCCTTGAACTCTTTTAACATAGTCATATCACATCCTTAGCAGTAGTTAATTACGTTGAATTATATCAAATGGCATGGGAGACTGGCAATAGAACGAACTTATTCTAGAAAATAAATATTGACAGGAAGGTTGCTATTTCATGGGCTGAGTGCAATTCACTATGAGTCGCTTACAATCATCATTGATGCCTTTCTTTATATAAGCACTATTATCTTCTTTTCTTAGCATTATAGTATCCCGAATGGTATACTATGTAATGTAAGTCATTGCCTAGAACTGAGAAGGAACTCGATTATCCATTGTGGTTATGACTGCTCGCATAGACCCTAGGTCTAGCGGGCCTTATTCTTGTCCAGACTTACATACGCTATACATCCGTTCATTAATTGATTGAATGTATAAATGAATCCCTACAGAAGGAGGGGAATCTCGATGATCTCGTTACATCAAGTTAGTAAGAACTTCATCACTTCTAACAGTAGTCTTCAAGCGGTTGATTCGGTATCACTCCATGTTGGTGCAGGAGATATTCATGGTATCATCGGTAGCAGTGGAGCGGGGAAATCCACACTTTTGCGGCTGATTAATTTATTGGAACGACCAGACGAGGGTTCGGTTATCGTGGATGGTAAAGACCTGACTTCAATGACCGCACGAGAGCTTCGGGAAGCTCGCAGATCGATGGGGATGATATTCCAGTCTTTCAATCTAGTCAATAATCGTACAGTAAGTGGAAATGTCGCTATTCCGCTCGAAATGGCTGGATTACCGAAGAAAGAGAGAGTGGAAAAAGTCCGACAATATTTGGACTTCGTTGGTCTTTTGGATAAGTCAGATGAATATCCATCAGCGTTAAGTGGGGGGCAGAAGCAACGGGTAGCGATTGCTAGAGCGCTTGTGAGCCAACCGAAGGTGCTATTATGCGATGAGCCGACATCATCATTAGATCCGCAGACTACATCAGGTATTCTAGATGTTCTACAACATATTAACCAGAGTCTTGGAGTAACCATCGTAATCGTCACACACGAGATAGATGTGATCACAACGATATGCAATAACGTTTCTATGATGGCGAATGGCCACTTGCTCCGAACGTTAACGACAGATCAGGGAAAGACAATTTCGTCTGAGGATATTTCCCTCATGGCTGTAGGCCATAATTGGAGCAAAGTGGGGAAAAGCGATGTTCGATAACATTATGAAATACCAATCTGAAATTTGGCAAGCGATTAGTGAGACGTTCGCCATGGTGGGGATATCCATCTTTGCGGCAATTCTACTAGGTCTCCCGTTAGGAACGATGCTGTACTTCTGTAGAAAAGGTCAATTGTATGAGAATCGAGTCTTATTCGCAATATTGGATATGTTAGTTAACGTTGTCCGATCATTTCCTTTTCTACTACTCGTTGTATTCTTGATTCCATTTACTCGGTTTGTGGTCGGAACGGCTCTAGGGACGCTTGCGGCATCTGTGCCCTTATCCATCATGGCGATTGCTTACTATTCAAGATTAGTGGAACAGTCGCTCTTGGAGGTTCCCAAAGGCGTTATCGAAGCAGCTTCATCTATGGGCGCTACGACGATTCAAATCATCGTTAAATTTCTGTATGTTGAAGCTCGTTCAGGGCTTATGTTAGGCTTGACCACTTCAACTATCAGTTTCATTTCTTATTCGACTGTGATGGGTATCGTAGGTGGAGGTGGAATTGGAGATTTCGCTATTCGTTACGGATATCAAAGGTTCGAGACCGATCTGATGACTTTTACGATTATCATTATGATCATTCTAGTACAGACCATCCAATATACGGGGAGCTTTATTTCTAGAATATTGGATAAAAGATAATGAAATATAGATAGATAAAAACAATGGGGGTATTTACATGAAGAGAAATAGAAATATAATGTTGATTTCGATGGTAGTATTGATGTTAGTTATCGCTGGATGTGGAAAGAACAATAACCAGAATCAGGTTCAGAACGAAGCTGAAGGTAGCAAGCAAGAAGAAGTTACATTGAGAATTGCTACGCTTATTCCGCCAATGACAGAGGTATTAGAGCTAGTGAAGCCCTTGCTGAAGGAAGATGGCATTAATCTTGAAATTGTCGTGTTGGCTGATAATATTCAACCTAACAATGCCTTGGCTAATAAGGAGGTTGACGCTAACTTCTTTCAACATGTTCCCTACATGGAACTATATAACGAGAGCAATAATACAGAATTGGTAAAAGTAGCGCCGATCTATAATGCCATCTATGGTGCATACTCCAAAAACTACAAGCACATAGATGATGTACCCGAGGGAGCGACCATTGCGATTGCAAATGATCCTTCTAACATTGGAAGATCCCTTGTTATGCTTGAGAAGAATGGCTTGATCAAGTTAAAAGAGGGTGCAGGTATTAACGCTACACAAGCAGATATTATCGAGAATGAGAAGAAATTCAAATTTCAAGAAGTTGATTTATTGATGCTTGCGCGCACAATAGATGATGTAGATCTCGTTGCCATGACCCCAGCATATGCGAAACCTCTTGGATTAACACCTAAGAAAGATGCGTTGATTTCGGAAGGGAATGATTCCGATTTCGTCATTACGCTAGTGGCTCGCAAAGATAATGCAGATTCAGAACCGATCCAGAAGCTTGCCAAGAGAATGACAAGTCCTGAAGTGAAACAATTCTTCAAGGACAATTACGATGAAATTGCTGTACCTGCATTTGAATAGTCTTTATTGTGATTATAGAATATAAAAATTCCATATCAATGAAAAAGGCGGCTATTCCATCCGTGGAGAAATCCACGTTGGAATAGCCGCTTTATTATTATTTTGTCGCGATATACATATTATGATTGCTGTGGTACAGACAGTCCGAGTCCTTCGGCAACACGTTGCCCGAATTCTGGATCAGCTTTATAGATGTGTCCGATTTGACGAAGTTTAATCTCATCCTTATCCACAGGTGTCATAGCTCCGACATAGTTCTGAACAAGACGGGTACGCTCATCTTCGCTCATCAGACGGTATAAGTCACCAGCTTGTGTATAGTGGTCATCACTATCATAAGCTACACTATCAGCCAATCCGGATACTTCGAATGGAACAGGCTTGTCTTGAGGTGATTCTGTAGCCCCGCCATAACTATTAGGCTCATAGTATACGGAACTTCCACCATTGTTATCAGGTCTCATTTGTCCATCACGTTGATTATTATTGACTTTGGCAGCATATGGACAGTTAATTGGTAACGCATTATGGTTAGCACCTACGCGGTAACGATGAGCATCTCCGTATGCGAATAGACGACCTTGTAGCATTTTATCTGGAGAAGCTTCGATCCCAGGTACAAATGATCCAGGAGAGAATGTAGCTTGCTCTACTTCAGCGAAATAGTTCTCAGGGTTACGATCTAGCACCATCCGACCAACTTCGATAAGTGGGTAATCTTTCTGGGACCATACTTTAGTAACGTCGAATGGATCGAAACGGTATGTGTTAGCATCTTCAAGTGGCATAATCTGAACAGATAGTTTCCATGCTGGGAAATCACCTTGATCAATAGCATTGAAAAGATCCTCTGTATGATAATCAGGATTCTCACCTGCAAGTTTAGCGGCTAGATCGACATCAAGGTTTTTGATACCTTGCTCTGTTTTGAAATGATATTTCACCCAAACAGCTTGGCCTTCCGCATTAACCCATTTAAATGTATGACTACCAAATCCATGCATATGTCTTAATGTTGCGGGAATACCACGATCAGACATGAGAATAGTGACTTGGTGCAATGACTCAGGGGATAAAGACCAGAAGTCCCAAACAGCATTCGGACTTTTCAAATGGGTCTGTGGATGACGCTTCTGTGTATGGATGAAATCAGGGAATTTGATCGCATCACGAATGAAGAATATCGGTGTATTGTTCCCAACTAAATCGTAATTTCCTTCTTCGGTGTAGAACTTCAGAGCGAATCCGCGTGGATCACGTACGGTGTCAGCAGATCCAAGTTCACCTGCAACAGTGGAGAAGCGTGCAAACATCGGTGTACGTTTGCCCACAGCATTAAGGAAGGAAGCTTTAGTATATTGAGATAAGTCATTAGTAACTTCGAAATAACCGTGTGCTCCGGCACCCTTAGCATGTACAACACGTTCTGGAACACGTTCACGATTGAAATGCGCCAATTTTTCTAATAGGTGTACATCCTGAATTAATACTGGACCACGAGAACCTGCTGTCATTGAATTCTGATTATCTCCTACAGGAGCACCCCAGCTTGTTGTTAGTTTATTGTTTTCGTTAGTCATTCAAGTATCACCTCATAAGTTATTTTAATATATCTATATGATAGCAGTTCTCAAGATATAATCAATACTTTTTTATAATCATTCTAAATAGAAAAATTATACATCAACTTTTTTACATAGTAGAAAGTATAAGCTGCTATGGAGACATCGCGTGTATTGATATCATGGAGAGTAACCACGTACATTTTTTAACGGAAATAGCAGCCTCTATTTTGCCTAAATCGTTACTTTTGGAATTCTAACGGAAATGAGCGACCTTATTTGGTCTCTTTCTTCGGATTTGAGCTGTTAATGTGCATATAGAGGCCTGTATTTCCGTTAAAATTTCATTTTGGTGTTTTTTCGTGGAATAAGGTCTGTGACTTCCGTTAGAAATCCACCGCCGGTGAGTAAGTACCTAAACAACACCTAAATTAGCAGAATAAGCTGGCTTGCGAGAATTAAGTGCGCGGATGACAGTTAAAATCGGGGGAATCGTGGAAAAGTGGATTTTTCGAGTAATTAGATACCATTTGAGCAGCTAGAGTAGGGGATAGAGTAATAGTGGTGGGTTTAGAGGACAAATTTGCAACTAACTGCGTAATACCCTCTCTATAGCAAGGAAAAGTTGAGATCACGCGTGTGAGTGAAAAAAGAAGCCATGATCTCCTATGCTATCAATGGAGATTATGGCTTCTTTGTTGATATTATGAATATATTTTTTAAGCCTTGTTGGTTGAAGTACTCTCTGAGGGTGTCCAAAGTAATTCAATTTCTTCCAGCGTTTTCCCTTTTGTCTCGGGAACAACACGCCAAGTGAAGATGAATGTGACTAGGGACATCGCCCCGAATATCCAGAACGTAATCCCAGGTCCTATTGAACTTAGCATAGGCGGAAATGACTGAGACACGACATAATCGGCCGCCCAAAGTGCCATGGAAGCAATGGCAATGGCCTTACCGCGGATTCGGTTAGGGAAAATTTCAGACATAATGACCCATACGACTGGACCTAATGATATGGCAAAGGATGCTACATATAATAATATAAAGATTAGAATCCAAGGTCCTGAAGTATTCCCTGACTGAAAAGCTGCACCTATGACGATGAGACAAATCATCATCGATCCGGTACCGACTAACAGCAGTGCTTTACGCCCGACCTTATCAATGAGCCAGATGGCTAGAATCGTGAATAGGAAATTGACCAAACCGACAAATATCGTCTGAATGAGTGCCGAGTTCGTCCCAGCTCCTGTTGCTTTGAATATTTCCGGTGCATAATACATCACCGCGTTAATTCCTGTAATCTGCTGTAAGACTGCCAATGCTACACCGACAATGAGTGCGATACGTAGTCCTGGTTTGAACAATTGGCGAATCGATCCGCTTTCTTGATCGAACGACTTTTTAATATCGAGAACTTCTTTCTTGGCTAATTCTTCACCGTGAATACGAAGTAGAATAGGCAAAGCATCGGCTGCTCTTCCTTGCTTGATCAACCATCTTGGGCTTTCAGGAACAAAGAAGAGTAAGATTAGAAATAGGACGCCTGGAATAGCGCCAACTCCGAACATCCAACGCCAAGCTGTTGTGACTCCCCAAGCAGCATCTCCAGAATTAGAAATCCACAAGTTGACGAAATACGTGATGAAAATTCCGGTTACGACCGCAAGCTGATTCAATGCGACTAGACGGCCACGGAATTTAGCTGGGGCAATCTCAGCATTATAGAGTGGACACAGGGTTGACGTAATCCCTATTCCGAACCCACCAATCATACGAGCGATAATATAAAAGGAGAATGTATCTGCTATTCCAGAACCGATTGAACCGATAATAAATACAATAGCTGCGGTAATCAGTAATCTTTTTCTACCAAATTTATCGCTCAACACGCCAGAGAGTGCTGCTCCTACAATACAGCCAATAATGAGACTGGAAACGGCCCAACCTACTTGTAACTGACTTAATTCAAAATGTTCTTGCATAAAACCGATAGCACCTGACACGACTGCCGTGTCAAATCCGAATAATAATCCACCAAGAGCGGATACAATGGACACTAGGGTCACAAACTTCATACTTACTTTTTCGGGTTCTTTACTTATTATAGTATCCAACTTCATATCTCCTCTCGACACATCCACTTAAATTGCGTTTTTATTGTAACACGGATAATTGGGGTGTTGGACAACCATTACCTTCACTAATCTGTGTTATTCCCGCATTTAATTAATATCATGCACTTATGTTTTTGAGAGGAAGGAGAAGTAGCACTTTTATGACCTAAATAACAGAAAAAAGTCCATGACATAGGCATGGACTTCTCATGATTTATTCTGATCGCGATATTCACTAGCTGTAATCCCGGCAACTCTTTTGAACACACGACTGAAATAATTAGGGTCATTATAACCGACTTTGTAGCAGACTTCCTTCAGGCTAAGTTGCCCGGAATTCATTAGAGTCTTGGCTTTATCGATCCGCAAATGAGTCACATAATCAATAAATGTACTACCGGTTTGTTGTTTGAATATTTTACTGAAATAATGGGCGTTGAGGTGGACAACATCCGCGACATCTTCAAGAGATAGATCTTCTGCAAATCTTTCCTGAATGTAGCCAAGTGCCCTGTCGAGGACGCCCAGCGTTTGTTGCTCACGTTCTTCACGAATATGATGCAGCGCGGAGAGAACATAGGATCTGTGACTTGGTTCCGTGATGAAGGAATGGCGTACTGATTCGGAGAGCGGCTGTAGTTCTCCTTCCTTCAAATCTTCGAAATGGCATACGTTTCCGTTATGATCGTCATAGGTGGATGCAAATACAGCTTCGAAGTAGGATTTTCGTAATCCGTCTTCTCCGCTCCCAATCGAGCCGATGCCAATGGATACTTCATATTTAAGCTGTTGTTCAATGAGTAGACCTAGCTTGGTTCCGTATTGTTTCATTGTCTCATTCCATAGAGTATCTTGAATATTCGGGTCTTTCCATAGGAAAATAGCCATATGACGATTAATGAGAGAACTTACAATACTACTGGCTCTAGCCGTCTTTGTGTAACTTCGGATGACATCGTATATTTTTTGCTTGTTCTGTGAATGAATATGTTCTGGAAAAGCCATGACTAGGGCACAGCCCTGTTCAAGGGGGAAGCGAAGCCATTCGGATAATTGTTCGGCATCTGTGTCCAAAGTCTGATCGATCATGAACATCAAGGCAAGTTCGTTCTCGACTAACGGTAAAAGATGGGATACTTGATGTCTGAGTTCTAACTCATCATTGCGTCTTTTTTTCTCCTGCTTCAATTCTGCAAGAAGTTCCTCCAACAAACTAACGACCTGTTCGCGTTTGGCTGGTTTAAGAAGATATTCCTTTACGCCAAGCGTAACCGCCTCCTTAGCATATGCAAAGTAATCGTAGGCGGTCACCAAGACGAACTTCGTATCGGGAAGTCGCTCTTTAATTTCGCGTATAGCGGTTAAACCTTGAATTCCGGGCATATTGATATCCATCATCACGATATGTGGACGATGCTCCTCCGCTCGTTCAATAGCTTCTCGTCCATTGTTGGCATGAATGACCTCAAATGTATCCGGCATCATGTGCTGAATAATCCATTCCAAGCCTTCGCGCTCCAGCGCCTCGTCATCCGCGATCAATAGTCGGTACATGTTGGTGTTCATTCTCCTTTCTTCTTTGGAATAAGGATGGTTATCGTCGTTCCTTCTCCAGGTGCGCTTTCAATATTCATAAGATTAGGTTGTCCATAAAATAATTGCATACGCTTGAACACATTACTTGTGCCAAGACCGGTGGAGTGTTCTTTCTCCGTTCCTGCTTCCATTCGTAGTATGGCTTGTCTTGTGTTCTCATCCATTCCACTTCCGTTATCTATTAATTTGATGAGTATGCCCTTTGGAATTCTCATAATTTCTAACCGGATGAGCCCGCCTTGTTCCATCCCTTGAACACCGTGTAAGAAGGCATTCTCAACCATAGGTTGAAGTGTCAGAGCAGGGATAGGCTCTTGTAGTGTGGACTCGTCAATTTCTAATTCGAATTGGATTCGATCCCTGAATCGTGCCTGTTGAATCGTGCAATATTCTTGAACGATGTTCAGTTCATCTTCCAGCGTTACAGGTTGATCGAGATTACGTAAATTATAACGTAGAAGATTAGACATAGAAATGATGAGATCGCTCGTCTTCTCAGCACCTTCTAGTAATGCTAACTTAGAGAGCACATTTAAGGTGTTGAAAAGAAAGTGCGGATTCATCTGGTTCTGTAACGCTTGCAACTCCAATTCTTTGAGCAGCTTCTCCTGTTCTATGTTTGCTTTATCCTTCTCTATTAATACGACTAGATCGTTAGTCATTTGTTGGAATGCTTCCGACAATATGCCAAGTTCATCGTTGGAACGTGAGGGTAGTGAATCAACTACCTTGAGATCACCAAGCGACACCTGCCTAGCTAGATTGACCAGCTTACTGACAGGTCTAGTGATACTCTGGGAAATCCAGATCGCAAGTACAATGCTCATCAGTGTATTCACAACAAATATAGCTGAGCTTAATTGATTCATTCGTGTATTCTCTTGTTGGACTTCCCGGTAAATGGGTTGATAGAAGGCGAGTTCTATATCAACAAGACGTTGTGCTTCCTCTCGAATAAATGCAGTTGTTTGCTCTGCATCGACGTAATGAGCGAATGCGATACTTGGTGTTTGAGCGTCAACTGCTGCAAGTACAGCTGCCGTCTGTTCAATGAGTGTTTCCAGCATATGCGAATATCCCATGAGAGTCGAAGGTGTAAGAGAGGGACTCGTGATCTCGGAGAGTTGGCTACGGATCTCTTCTAACTTGTTCTGCTCTTGATCTAAATTTGTTGCGCTGTTACTTTCAGTATGAATTAAATCTTGATAAAGTAATCTAAGCGTAAGATCCGCGGTTTGAGCGGATTGATTATACATCAGGATGCGATCCATCATAATACCGTAGCTTTGCTGAACGGTTTGACTGCTTTGAAATAGAAAGAAGGTAACTGAATTGACGAGCAATACGAGTAGCGGAATAAACAACAGTAATTTTTTGCGAATCGTCATGGGCACACCACCTCTTCGGAAACGGCAGATGTCCTTCGATCAAGTACAGTAATCGCTGTGAAATGCTGCTGTTGTAATGCTTTACCTTGGAAAAAATCATGGATGAGCGATATGGAATCATAACCCATTCTGTTGGGTTGTTGTACAATCGTCGAGACGATCTGACACTGAGTAATAGCTTCCTTCGTTTCAGCTAAGTCGTCAAATGCGAATATGTTAATCCCCTTCCCCTGCACATTTCCTTGTACGGAGACACGTTGCACAGCTTCGAGAATACCGATTCCATCCAAAGAGCTGAGACCAACCATATATGTGACATCTGGATGATGTAAGAGGATATATTCTGCTTGTTCAGCTGCCTGCAGACGAGAAATGCTGGAAGACATCACTTCAGCAATCGAAAGGTTATCATATTGATCAATAACGGAGCGGAACCCTTGCAGACGTAATTGCTGATTATCAGCCGATTCGTCTCCAATTAATACACCAATGCTTATTTGTTCAACTAATGGTTGTTCATGAATGGATTGCATGACAAGCTCACCCATTCTTTTTCCAGCCTCTAAGTTATCCGTGCCTACATAAGATAATCTTTGGCTACCAGGTTCATCCGTATCTATAGTAATTACAGGAACACCTTGATCTATAGCTTTATCAATTAATGTACGATATTGAGGGTTATTGATTCCTTGAATTACGACGGCATCTGCTTTAGCAGCAATGGCTTTCTCCAGTCGTTTAATTTGTTCATCTGGATTGATACGAAAGGGGCCCATATATTCGAGATTCATGCCGTATTGCTGTGCGGCTCTTCGTGCGCCATCTTCAATAGAGCGCCAATAGGGATTGTCCAACTCTTGTGCGATCAATACGACGTGGCGAGAGATAGAATCACTCTCATCCGTAGATTGTAGAGGTTGGATCAATTCACGAATACGTAGCGTAGAGAACAGGAAACTTAGCATTAAACAAGCAAATATAACAAATAGGATCACAATGCTCAGATTCCATTTCCGGTTAGACATACTGCAACTCCTTAGATATGTACTTAGTATGCACATTATACTAGATAGATGAAGTAAACCCAAAACGAACCCGAAATGACTCCGAAATGAACCCGAAATGAATGAATATCATATTACGACACTCACCCGATTCCATCTTCTTGAGATCCGGATGTCATGTTGTAATTCAGTGGAATATGCGTAGAGAGGCGATGTTAGAGTGACGAATAATGCTGCGCGCATGAAGATGGAGGTGAAGATGAATATGAAAGTAGTGAAGATGAATATGAAAGTAGTGAAGGCGAGACAAGAATAGATGCATAAACTGCATTTAATTAGAAGGAAAAGTAGGGAATAAGGGAATTAGTTATCAAAAATACACTTAAAAGTGGCGAAAACGCTGAAAAGTGAGGATTGCAGTAATCTAGATGTACTCTATGCAACTAAAGTTAGTGTTAACGGGGATTGCAGTAATCTAGATGTACTCTATGCAACTAAAGTTAGTGTTAACGGAGATTGACTAAATCTAAGTGTACTATTTGCAGCTAATAGTGAATGGTGGAAGTGGAAGGTGATTATTGGTGTTGGTGGTGGAGCTCATACCTGCTAGCGATACAATGCATTACTGGCATTGTAAACGTAAACTTCTTTATTATAAGGAAACTTTCACAAAGGACGGCATAGCCGTTTAAGCTTGTTTTTAAAGTTGCTAAGGGCGTGAGTGTGGGATGGAGAGCGGAGTATCCACCTTTAAAAACGTGTTCTGTCCGCTTAATAACATTCATGTGAACATGCTTTTAACAGCAGTGGAAGATCACACTCACGACCTCCCACGGTTTTAACAGCAGTGGAAGGTCACACTCACGACCTCCCACTCACGCCCTTCCATGTGCTTTACGATAATCTCGTGGAGAAAGATGCGAGATCTTTTTAAACGTTTTGCCGAAATGGGAGAAGTTATCGAAGCCACATTGCCAAGCAATTTCAGATATGGGAAGTTGGGTCTCTTGTAAAAGTCTCTGAGCTTCCTTAACTCGGGTTAAGCTTAAATAATTACTGTATGTAAACCCAGTCGTTTCTTTGAAAAGACGGCTTAAATAAAAAGGGCTAATATAGAAGCGGCTTGCAACTTCTGGCAGTGGAAGCGACTCAGCGATATGATCATTGAGATAGCGGGCAATGTCAGCTATCTTGCGTCGGATCGGTGTTTCGTCATCCAGTATAAGATGTTTATTATTCATCCGTTGCTGATGGGCATGAAGTAACAGCTCGACAATGCGATGTCGAAAGAGAAGTGAACTATTGGGTTGTATTGATGCTAACTCATGCTTAATCTGACCCATTGATTCCGTTAGATAGCTACTCTCGTGTAGCGGGAGCCGTAGTATGGGGGTGTCCCACATAAATGGTTCTTCTAATATGGGTAGCCATTCTAAATAAAGTTGCTCTAGGACGTTGCGATTCAAGTATATGACAATACGTTCATGATCAGGAATGCCTACATCGGATGTTTTATGAACGGCATTGCGGTCTATAAACACAAGATCTCCAGCTATAATGTGATAGCTCCGATCTTTAATGAAATAGCTACGTTCGCCTGATAACAAGTAATATAACTCGTAATGATCATGAATATGGTCATTCTGCATCGTGAAATGACCTATTCTCCGATCATATTCAATGTCGATCTGATGATAAGGATCATGGAACATAATATGAAACGGCTGGTTCACAGCGATCACCTCTATTTAAATTATAGCAAATAAAGCGGGGTATTAGAAGAAATGGACATATTTTGCGGAGAATATCGTTCTTATTTGCGGTATTGTTATTGTAATAAGAAGAGGAGGCGTTTGAATTGAGTCAGAAGAAACGTTATGTTCTAGTAGGTACAGGGGGAAGAGCAGAGTTTTTCTATGCAGCCTTAGCAAGGGATTATCGAGACACTTCTGAACTGATAGCCTTTTGTGATACGAATCAGACTCGTATGAACTATGCGAACCAATTGTTGCGAGAGAAGTATGATTATCCCGAGATTCCGACATATACAGCAGAACAGTTCGATCTGATGATTGATAGAGAGAAGCCAGACGTTGTTATTGTCACAAGTGTAGACCGTACACATCATACGTATATCATTCGCGCTATGGAGCTTGGTTGTGATGTTGTGACTGAGAAGCCGATGACTGTGGATGAAGAGAAGTGCCAAGAAATTCTAGACACGGTGAAACGGACGGGACGAGATATACGTGTGACGTTCAATTATCGCTATGCACCACATCATACGAAACTAAAGGAATTAATAATGGACGGCGTAATCGGTCAAGTTCATTCCGTGCATTTCGAATGGCTACTAAATACGGAACATGGTGCAGATTATTTCCGTCGTTGGCATCGTGATAAAAGAAATAGTGGTGGGTTGCTCGTTCACAAGTCAACACATCACTTCGATCTCGTGAACTTTTGGATCGGATCTCAACCCGAAACCGTGTTTGCTTTCGGAGACTTGATGTTCTATGGCAAGGAAAATGCGGAGAAGCGGGGAGAAACGCAGTTCTATGAGCGGGCTACCGGGAACCGGATTGCTAAGGAAGATCCATTTGCTCTGCATTTAGATGACAATGAGCATTTAAAGGCCATGTATCTGGATGCCGAACATGAAGATGGATATCGCCGTGACCAAAGTGTATTCGGAGACGGAATTAGCATTGAGGATACGATGGGCGTGTTAGTTCAATATAAGAATAAAGCGATTCTAACGTATTCACTTGTTGCTTATCAGCCGTGGGAAGGATATCGTATTGTCTTTAATGGAAGCAAAGGACGTATTGAGGTGAATGTAGTTGAACAATCATACGTGAATTCTGGAGGAGATAAGGCGTTAGAAGGTGCGTTAAAAGGCAAGTCGATTCACGTATTCCCTATGTTCAATGAGCCTTATGAAGTTGAGGTCGAAGAGGCGGAGGGTGGTCACGGAGGTGGCGATCCTGTGTTACTGAATGATATATTTGGAAATCCAGAACCTGATAAGTTCAATCGTGCTGCGAATCATATCGATGGAGCGAGATCCATCTTAACTGGTATCGCGGCGAATAAGGCGATACGGACGGGGCTTCCTGTTCGTGTCGATAGTCTAGTTCAATTCTAAACAGCTGAAAATATATGGACAAGTAGGTAGCAGGTCAAGAGAGTCACTCTTGGCCTGCTATTTGCGGTTCAGTTGTACTTGTTAATGTGTTCCATTTGGCGCGTAATCATCATACGAAGATTTATTTGCATCATAGAAAACGACATCGCCATCTTGCAAGATGAATTGAACACCATAAGGATCGGTAATGATTCGATCTCGCACTCCATCTGTACCATCAAAGCCTTCCATATCCCACCACTGGTTATTTAACGGTCCATGGATATATTGTAAATGGGGTTTCTTTAAATCTGCATTTCGAATCGTTTCAATATTGAAATTGACAGAGATATAACCTTTACGTAAAAAGATCGGTGAAGCTTCATCTAGTCGATTCGATCTGCCATAAGCGGCCAAATCGGTTCCTTTGGCAACGACATAGACTGCAGCCGGTAAACTGTATTCTCCGTACCACTGTTGAATGGAAGCATTCGTTCTAGCTGGACTTGCACTTGCATTGTCGGGCCTGTTAAATGTGTTAATGAATGTACGTAATGGGGATGGAAGTATTTCAAATCCATATCCACCTACATACGTATCTTCTTTTGCTCTTTTTTGGAATGCTGCTAAATACTGTGGCCTTGTGATCGACCAACCCGTATTCATATCATATATCGATCCGGCTGTGTTCACGATGTCAGCAACAGGAACATTGCGTAAGCGTTTATCAAGGATGATATTTCGACGATCTAAATCCGCAGCCGATCCGATCTTCACGAACTTTGCAGTGTCCGAATGGTAGTACAGATCAACTTCAATTCGTTTCGCAGGTGTTGAAGCATCGTTATCCTGGAAGTGAAAAGTCGGCGTGATCTGAATTGCATCCTTATCTTCAAACATGTTGCCCTTAGTCTTCAGATCGAATTTGAAATGATAGCCTGTCTTAACCGACATGGTCTTGAAAGCAGATACAGGATGACTTCCTCTGAGTATTGGAAGGACATACGGAGCATAGGAACCATTAGCACTTCCATCGATTCCTTTCGTTCCTACCCAGTAGGAAGTCCCTCTTTCTGTAGGGCTACCAACAGCTGTTCGAAACACCGTTTCCCAATTCGGATCAGCGATATCCGTTATACGAAAGTCATATAATCTGCCAATCACTTCTACAGGTACGGTATCCGTTGCTACATGGTTGATTAGGTTCAAATTCGCTTCCGATTCAGTCGTGAATCCGGATAAAGGTGAATTTTCAGCAAAGTATCTGAAGTAAACGGTATAGTCTCCCTCATCGACCCACACAGGTAGGAAGAACGTAGATTCTAAATCTGAAACAGGTACAGTGATCCAAGTATCCTTCGGATGGAATCTGGATTTGTCAGCTGTATAGACATCAAATTCAAAGCGGACCTGTTTGGTCTTAATATACTTTGCATAATCACGGTTTCCGTACCCGGGAATATTACGATGTTGCCCACTCGTAGGCATGTACACTTTCATATTGCGATCAAGTATAAAAGCCCTCCGGCTATAATTAGGCGTTGTCTTCTGGTTATGTGCTGCATCATCCGAAGCATTCGCATAAATGACGGTCGGCGTATGCACAGTCACCGTATTGATACCATTGATCGGGTAATTCAACTTCGCAGATCCATTAACCTGGCTATAATAAATCGTTCCTGAACTAGGTTGGTCCGCCTTGTTCGTCTTACTACTAGGTATCATATTCCCAGGGCTATACAACACATTGTCACCGGTGATGGGTGCTGTTGGAATCGCCGTTGGGGTTGATCCATGTCCTCCTGTCACTGACCCATTCATCAATGTCTGAGTATAGAAAGTAAAAGTATCATTCTTCACCCGAACCTCACCAACGGCCATTTCTGCTGCGTCTTGAGGATCTTGATTTGGCATAGCTTCAACGGTTTCAGGAACCGATGCCGGTTCATATCCACTACTCTGTGCTGTAGCATAGTATGGCGCATTATATCCACTCGGTGATATCCGGATGCCATTCCCATTAAAGGCATAATTCATGAGTGTCGCTTCATCAATCTTATGAACTTCCACGTTAAGGATCGTCCAGAATGAATAGTCACGTACTACCGTAACTTGTTCTGAAGAAGGCGCTGGTGGTTCCTCCGGTGGTGCATCCGGATCTGGTGCTGGTAGGTCTGGTAATGGTGGCGCATCAGGATCCGGTTCTTCTGCAGGCATTGTAACGTTCACCGTATACGTACAGGTTCCAGTCATTTGTTGATACCCAAATTTATATAGATAATCTTTAGACCACACATTTCCATAGAGACTTTCTGATGTTGGTATGCCTAAGAGTACATTGAATTGTTCATTCCCACGTGAATCCGCTTTGATGACTGCACTCACATTGGGATTAAGATCAACGCCATTCATATTGGCTCCAGGCGATGGTGCTGTACATTCTACTGTATTGGGTTCAGGATCATCAGGTATGTCAGGTTCAACACCTTCATAGTAATAGTTGATATAGTATACTGAGAAAGTTCCATCATAAGGATTAAGTGCCGGAGGATCTCCGAAGTCGATACTTCCACCCGAAGGAGTAGCGACTGTACTTTTCTTATACCCCTTATATACGTAATCTGCAGTTCCTGATGTATGCGTGAAAGAGTAGTTTGTACCTACCAATAAAGCTCTTGTTTCATCCGTGAACCCAGCTACACCATTTAAAGATACGCCACTTGTTGTAAAATGCTTGATTACCGCTTTCCTTGCTTTGGGTTCAAGCTTGATTGTGATCAGTGTTGGGTAATAGTGTCTTTCTGCTCTAACACCATTTGCGAATCCTCCACCTATTGAGGGATCTTCAGCTTTTTTGGCATTAAGTTCCCCCGTGACCTTTATGACTAAATTTACACTGCTAGTATTAATTCCTGTTACGCCACCAACTATCGTACTGGTATACCCAGTAGCTGATGTATCCTCAAAATCTCGCCAATATACACTCTTATAACGTGAAAAGTGAAAGACATCTTGCTGACTGACTTGCTGCCCATCAATGACAACCGATTGTGTAGCATCAAACTCGTCTATTGAGACGTCTAATACTTTTCTCCCTGCAAAATCAAAGTTATAGGGATAATCCTGCGACATTGAATCACCAGGTCGAACTCCCCCACGCCAATCATCATCCCCACCTGTACCTTTCCAAACTTCATAGTACATGTTAGCTACAAAATAGTACGTATCCGTGTTATCACTGTAGTCTGGATAGGTCGGAATATTGGCCGCCCAAACCTTTGGAATGAGCGTGGAGAATACAGAAAAGACAATAACAAAAACTAATACTAATCGTATCCAGCGTTTCATATGCAAGAACTCCTTAGATTGGGTTTTTAATTAAAAACAGTCGATTATCATCAATTCTAAAACCAATATAAACAGCATTTTGAATTTTAAACTGCATATAATTTTTATCTCCAAAATCATTATAATCTCGTTGACTTGTTGTTTTATAGAATACAGCGCTATTCCCTTTTGCATCTTTTGTATCCATATATCGGATATGGTCTCGAAACCGCGTTACCTTTTGATCAATATAGAAGATGTTAAATGGAGTTCCCATATATGTGATCTTAAGCCCATAATCATTTCCATTTCTCATGAGAACTAAATCTTTAATCGTCGTTTCTCCGTACCCCTTGCCAATTTTCAAAGGTAACTGTGACTTGTCAGCAATTAGTACCTCTGAATAAGTATTTTTCCTTGTATCCATAAGAAACTCCGGTGCATTAGCAAATAGTTTCGCCACCGTATCTATACTCTGCACCTTCACACCTGCTTCTTCCGGAGTCGGAGCATCTTTAGAACCAATCCATACCCAATTTCCATCCCAATCCACGGTTTGTCCCAATGTTTCACTAACGAATCGTAGTGGTACATACGTGCGTTGTTTATTAATTTTCATGCTTGTATCGAAAGTAACACTTTTACCGTCAACAATAGCGACACTAGAACCAATCGTTAATGTAACAGCTGTTTTATCGTTTACAATCGAAACCTCTTTCCCACCATCCCATTTCACCTCTGCGCCCAAGGCTTCGCTGACAAAGCGGATCGGTACCATGACACGATTATTCTCTGAATATGGCTTCGCATCTGGAAAGGTAATCTTCCTTGCGTTGAGTAATACCTCAATATCCGGTTTAGTCACTTCTACACTTTCTGCTGCTATAGCAGGTAATGCATACGTACCGAAACTTCCTACGCTAACTAATAAACTAGTAACCATAATTATGAGTCCTTTTTTCATCATGTATTCCTCCTAAAAAGTAGTAGTGTCTTAATAAAATAACTATAACCATTCTGAATATACTTAAAAAAGCACCACCTCACCAAGGATTCTCAAGGTAGGCGGTGCTTCCGCTGTGTCGTATTTGATTATGAAATAATGATAAACGATTTGGTATAATTAAACAATGATATATTCATAGCGGCAAGCTTCCTTTGTCCAAATGGATTTGGTAGAATATAGTTATCATTAGACTTGAGGAGGCACAGCATGACACAAGCGAATACGCGAAAGATTAAGTGGGGTATATTAGGTACAGGCTGGATTGCAGGTAAGTTTACCCAGGATTTAGTCCATGCGAGGAATGGTGAGTGTTTAGCCGTTGGATCCCGCACGCTAGATAGTGCCAAGAAATTTGCTGATCAACACGATATTCCCCGAGCCTATGGAAGTTATGAGGAATTAGCGAATGATCCCGATGTGGATGCAATATACGTGGCAACGCCACATCCTTTTCACAAAGACAGTGTGATGACTTGCTTACGCGCGGGAAAAGCCGTGTTATGTGAGAAGCCTTTCACAGTGAATAGTAGCGAGTTAGAAGAACTGGTAAGTTATGCGAAGGAACATAGACTGTTCCTAATGGAAGGCATGTGGACTCGCTTCCTACCTCCTATTATGAAGGTCAAAGAGTGGTTGAAGGATGGACGAATCGGTGATGTACAGCTGGTGAAAGGTGAGTTTGGATTCCGTATTGGTTGGGAACCGGAAGGAAGACTTCTTAACCCAGAGTTAGGTGGAGGAGCACTGTTGGATGTTGGGATTTATCCCGTTTCTTTCGCTTCTATGATATTCGGAGCAGAGCCGCAGTCGATATTAAGTACAGCACATATTGGCGAGACAGGTGTAGATGAGCAATTCTCTATTCTTTTATCCTATGGATCCGGTCGAACAGCATCGTTGAATGGAGGAATCCGGCTTGAACTCAACAATGAGGCATACATTCACGGAACGGAAGGAATGATCCATGTCCCATCTTTCTTTAATGCTCAGACGGTTTCACTTCATGTGGGTGGAGAAGAGGTCGAGCGCTTCACAGACGAACGTGTTTGTGATGGTTTTGCTTTTGAGGCAGAAGAAGTAGGCAGATGTCTGATTGAAGGTCTCACAGAGAGTCCGGTCATGACGTTGGATGAATCGCTAGGTATTATGAGAATACTTGATCAGGTACGTGGGCAATGGGGATTACGGTATCCATTTGAATTATAGAAAGAACCAAAGACTTGAAGTGATATAAATGGAGGATACAATACGATGAGCACTAACAAAGAAATTATTCAAACCAATGATGCACCGCAAGCCATTGGACCTTATTCACAAGCCGTTAAAGTTGGAGGTTTGCTCTTCACATCGGGACAGCTGGGGATCGATCCTAGCACGGGATTATTTCCAGAAACGGTTGAGGGACAGACAAAGCAATCTTTAAATAATGTCAAGGCCATTGTCGAAGCGGCAGGCGGAAGTATGAACCAAGTCGTGAAATCTACGGTTTTTCTAAAAGATATGAATGATTTCCAAGTTGTGAACGAAATATATAGCGGATTCTTTGCAGAGCCTTATCCTGCCCGCAGTGCCGTAGAGGTAGCGCGTTTACCGAAAGATGCTCTAGTAGAAATAGAAGTCATCGTTCAGCTGTAATAAGACAGTTTGAGGAAATACGCTAGTAAAAAGGGATCATGGACGCTTCGCGTCTATGGTCTTATTTTTGCATCACCCTTAGACTACCAGTTGTGACTTTTTATACCGAATGAAAGGCTACTATTCTGTTATACTTACTCCCAATAATAGTTAGAAGGAGAATATATGAAGAAGACTAGCTCTAAATATATGATTATTATATTCGCTGTCGTGTTGATTGCTCTGTTGGTATTGATAGCTATACTTAATAAGTCGCAGAATTCTACAGCATTAGAGGACCTACCGAACTATACTGAAATTCGTGGAGAGATGAATCTAGACGGGATTGATTACAGCAAGCAACCACATTTGGGAAGTGGAACGACAGGGGTACAAGTCATAGAATTTTCTGATTTCAAATGTCCGGCTTGTATGATGTGGAATGCAACTCATTCAGAGAAATTTAAAGCAGAATTTGTGGACACGGATAAGATTGATTTATACTTCATGAATTTTGCCTTTCTTGATCGAGATTCCATATTGGCTGGAGCTGCTGGGGAAAGTATTTATCGACAAAATAATGACGCATTCTGGCGGTATAAAAGATTACTATTTGAGAGTCAGGGTGTAGAGAAGGACATCTGGGCTACGGAGAAATTCTTACTTCAATTTGTAAAAGATAACATCACGGATATAGACTATGATCAATTTAAAAGTGATCTGAAAAATCACACACATGCATTAGATGTGAAAGAAGATTACAAGATAGCTGCTTCATTAGGTGTTAATGGCACTCCTAAATTTATGGTGAACGGAAAGCTCCTTCCTAGTTCTTCTTATGAAGAATTAGTCGTAGCGATTGAAGCGGAGATAGCTAGCGTAAAGTAAGAGGCATGTCCATCAAATAGCATATGTGTGATATCGAAATGATGTCCAGAGGAACGGCACTTGCCTTAAGAAGTAGGTGTCTTTTTCCTTTCTAATTTAATGGTCATATGATCTTAACTTCAAATGGTAGTCGTACTTTTGCAACGATATTGTTATAGTTATCTAGAGATAAGTCCAGTGGATTAGATTTACGGGAATGTAAGCGCGGTCATTTATATACGAAGGATCAGTCAATATACACTATGGGGATGAAAAGTAAGATGGGGAGATTCAAGGAATTCAATACGCTGCGCAATCAAATATTTTTAGGTTTCTGTGTAGTTATGCTCGTTATTATTAGTGTTGCGGGGGTGTTTATCTTCGATAGAGTATCAACACTCCTTAAAGACAACACAGAGAAGCATATTCAGCAAACAGCCGTACAAGCCACCGGACGATTGGATGCATTAATTGCACAGATTGATAGCATGACTATGCAAGTAGCGACGAATTCATACGTTCAACAGCTGTTGATGAAAGAATTAGACGGGCAACCCGGCACGTTTAACGAACGTCAGTCCTTGCTACAAATCGTTGGAGGTTATCAAGCGTATACGACGAATGTAGAATCGTTGGAGCTATATACTTCGGATAATAAGTTATTGTTTCCAATGGGAGACAGTACGCTGTCCAGTCGGGTGGACAAAGGTTATATTGAAGAGGCCAATCGTCAGAAGGGACGACTAGTTTGGATGGGAATTGATCCGAAAGATACGGAATACATTCTGGCTATCAGGCAGGTCAGTTTAATGGATCGTTGGTTCTCTAGAGGTGGTTATATACTTGTACGTATTCAACGTAGTTATTTTCAACTAGATGAATTTCAAATAGTTAATGAGGCAGGGGAGTCTATCCTGTTAGTGGACGATACTGGTCGGTTGCTTAATACAAATGGGATAACAGATGCTGATTTAGAACTTCTCTTGGATAGTGGGGATCAGACAGTGACGGTTGAGGGGAAAGACTATGTGATGGTCCAGCAACATTCAGACAAGACGAATTGGACGCTCATTATTTTAACACCTGTCCGATATATCACCGAAGGTATATCGATGCTACGGACTGTTCTGTTTGCATCAGGTGGTATAGGGGCATTGTTATTCTTAATTATGTCCTTTATATTATCTACGATGATTACACGTCCTATTATCCAGCTGATCAAAGCGATGCGTAAATCTCGATTTGGTGTACTTACACCCAATAATGAGTCCGTATACACGATGGAGCTAAGTGAATTGAATTATACGTATAATCAGATGGTCAATCATATGAATGAGCTAATACGTGTTGTGTATGAGAAAGAAATGCTCCAGAGTCGTACCGAGTTAAAAGCACTACAGGCGCAAATTAATCCACATTTTCTCTTCAATACACTAGAAGCATTTAATTGGTCGCTTCAGGAGAAGGGGGAGGAGGATTTAGCTGATCTAGTCGTGGCCATGTCCAAATTATTTCGCTATACCATTAGTAATCCGAATCATGACGAATGGGTCACGATCGGTGAAGAATTGGAGCAGGTCAGACGTTATTTGCTAATCATGCAGATGAGGCTTGGAGATCGTTTAAGTTGGCAGGTAGATATATCATCAGAGTCTATGTCTGTCCCCATTCCGAAATTATTAATTCAGCCGATTGTAGAGAATGCCATTCTCTACGGAGTGGAGAGCAAGATTAATCCGGGCATGGTTACAGTCAGTGTAATGCCATCCGAAAGAGAAGGTTGGACAACGGTAACCGTTACAGATGACGGTACGGGCATGAATGAGGAAATACTTAATGGATTAAAGGATGCGTTGGCGGGTGGACCATCTATTTCTTCGAAGGGAACAGGTGTAGGACTCGTCAATGTGCAGCGGCGCCTGAATCTTTATTATGAAGGAGATCACGGGGCAGTGGAAGGATTACGCATAAGTAGTCGTATATCAGAGGGAACCATAGTTGTGTTTGAAATACCAAGTGAACAAGGAGGACGATGAATTTGATAAAGACAATTCTGATTGTGGATGATGAGCCTCGAACTCGAGAGGGAATTCGAATTACGCTGGAAGCTTACCTGACTGGACAACCTTATCGAGTAGAGACGGCATCGAACGGAGTAGAGGCTATGGAATGGCTTCGGCATAACGACGCGCATCTATTGATTACGGATGTTCGGATGCCAGAGATTAGTGGTCTAGATTTAATTCATTCACTTCAAGATAAGCGTAATAAGCCATCGGTGATCGTTATTTCAGGTTATGCAGAATTCGAATATGCGCAGAAAGCGATTCAATTCGGTGCAATCAATTACCTACTTAAGCCATTAGATAAACAAGAGCTTCTGAGCGTCGTACAGCAGGCATTGCAAGTGGGCGTCGAGAAGAGGCGCAGAGAGAATATAGAGAAGCTAGTCGACAAGAAACTATTGGGGGTAGATAAATCGAACGAAGGCGAGAGTACGCCGGTTCGTGAGGCCATGGCGTATGTGGAAGAGCATCTGGAAGAGCCGAT
The DNA here is from genome assembly GCF_056786435.1 of Paenibacillus sp. Y916. Taxonomy (NCBI): domain Bacteria; kingdom Bacillati; phylum Bacillota; class Bacilli; order Caryophanales; family Paenibacillaceae; genus Paenibacillus; species Paenibacillus sp. Y916. The sequence continues at coordinate 65,131 of NZ_JBXCJA010000009.1, forward strand.
TACTCTGAGTGGACTTGCTATGTTGCTTCATTTGAATGCTAGCTACTTTAGCGTATTATTCAAAGAACAGACGGGAATGACATTCAGTGAATACCTATCGCGTAGTAGGATTCAACATGCAAAGATGCTACTTACACAGACCCGAATGCCCATTAGTGAGATTGCTTTAAAGGTAGGTTATCAGACCGATAAATATTTCATCAAAGTGTTTAAGTCACTGGAATTGATTAGCCCAAGCAGATATAGACAACGTATTGGGCAGCAAGATGAGATAGAATAAGGGGTTGAAGTGATGTCTAGAAAGAAGATAACTTCTAGTCTGCTACTTGTACTTGCCATGATGGTTGTATTGTCTGGGTGTAATGGGACAAGCGGCAATAAGGAAAAAGAGACGAACGGTGCATCGAAGGGTGGAACTGAACAGAAAGTCACTTTAAATATGATGCATTTGTGGCCAGCAGGAAGCTCAGCACAGCAGAATAAGCTTGTAAGTGACATTATCAATCAGTATCAGATTGATCATCCTAATATGATCATAAAGCAAGAGATTCTAGAAAATGAGCAATATAAGAACAAATTAAAAGTGTTATCCGCGTCTAATGAGCTACCAGATGTAGGAATAACATGGGCGGCAGGGTTTATGGAGCCTTATGTCAAGGCTGGCCTGTTCGCAGAACTGGATGATATTCTTGGCGGGGAACAACTAAAGGATAAATTTGTGAGCGGTATCACTGAAGCATATACCGCGGATGGCAAGACATATGCACTTCCCATTGAACTGAATATCTCACCCATTTATTATAACAAAGCCATTTTTGCTAAATATAATCTTCAGGTTCCGACAACATACGATGAATTCAAGCAAGTTGTGAGAACGCTAACAGATCATGCTGTAGCTCCAATTGCCCTTGGGAACAAGGATCGCTGGACAGGATCATTATGGTATATGTATTTAGCAGATCGGATCGCGGGGAACGAAACTCTTAAGAAGGCGATTGACGGTTCAGGTTCATTCGATGATCCAGGTCTAATTCAAGCAGCTGTTGAAATTCAGACTCTAGTAGATATGAATGCTTTCAACAAAGGCTTTAATGGACTTTCCCATGATGAAGGTAAATCTGTATTCATGAATAGTAAGGCGGCTATGTATCTCATGGCAACATGGGAGCTACCGAACTACACGACCAATCCAGATATCCCGCAAGAATTCAAAGATAATATTGGATTCTTCAAGTTCCCAACCGTTGAAGGTGGAAAGGGGAATATTAACAGTTGGGTTGGTGGTCCTGGTGTAGGTCTATTCGTAGCTGAACAATCCAAGGTTAAAGATGAAGCCAAAGCTTTTGTTGAATACTTTGTTTCCAAGTGGGGGGAACAGTCTGTAACGGTTGCGGGAGCTATCCCAGCAACGAAGGTAGATACAACGCAGGGATCTTTACCGCAGTTGTATATTGATCTATTTAATGAATTGAACAGCGCTAGTAGTATTACATTATTTGTTGATGTGCAAATGAAATCGAATGCCGCTCAAGAACATTTGAATATGATCCAGGCATTATTCGGTAAGGTAGTTACTCCAGCAGAATTTGCGAAGCAACATATGGAGGCTATTGAGAAGGGGAATTAAATGGATGGTTATGACAAGAGATAACGGAATGTAACAGATTGTGAATTGACAACGAGCTAATCATTCTCTATAATGACGTTAATCTAATACACGGTATACGTTGAAGGAATTAGTAGCAAGCTGTCACTGTTATTCAGAAAGCTAGGGGTTGATGCAACCTAGCACAAACAGTCTTGCGAATTACACTCTGGAGTATCTTAGGTAATACTAAGCGGACTAGCAAACGATACTCTTGCTAAGAGTGGTATGAATAGAGGAGTCACACTATTTATGCAATTTGGGTGGTAACACGGTTATTCAATCGTCCCTATGTCTATTGTAGACATAGGGGCGATTTTTGCGTTATGGCGTTATTTAGAGGAAGTTCAAAAAGCTGACTTTTTGAACACGCACTATTAGGGGATAAATCAATATTGATATGAAAAGGGGCTGAATGAAAATGAGTAACATGAATATTATTGATGAGTTAGAATGGCGCGACGCGATTAATCAGCAGACCGATGCAGAAGGTTTACGCGAATTAGTCAGTGAGAAGAAGATTGCTTTGTACTGCGGTGTCGATCCGACGGGGGATAGCATGCATATTGGACATTTAATTCCATTCATGGTGTTGAAACGATTCCAAGCATACGGACATTTACCTGTTATCTTAATTGGTGGTGCGACAGGGACTATTGGTGATCCAAGTGGACGTTCATCCGAACGACAATTACAGACATTAGAGCAAGTACAAGACAATGTGAACGCCCTAACAGCGCAGATGAAGAAGTTATTCGTTACAGATAACGATGCACAACTGAAAATGGTAAACAACTATGACTGGACTCATAACATAAATGTGATCGACTTCTTACGTGATTATGGGAAGAATTTCAGTATCAATGCGATGTTGGCTAAAGATGTTGTATCCAGTCGCCTAGATAGTGGAATTTCATTTACCGAATTCGCATACCAAATTCTTCAGTCTATGGATTACCATCACCTATATGCAGAAGAAGGAGTTCAATTACAGATTGGTGGATCTGATCAGTGGGGGAATATCACAAGTGGCCTAGACTTAATTCGTAAAAAAGAAGGCTCAGAAGCGAAGGCATTCGGATTAACGATCCCATTAATGTTGAAAGCAGATGGTACGAAATTTGGTAAATCAGCAGGTGGCGCGATCTGGTTAGATCCTGATCAAACATCACCGTATGAATTCTACCAATTCTGGTTGAATACAGATGATCGTGATGTCGTTAAATACTTGAAATACTTCACATTCCTAACGCAAGACGTCATTCATGAATTAGAGAATAAAGTGAATACAGAACCAGGTAAACGTGAAGCACAACGAGTACTAGCTGAAGAGATGACCAAATTCGTTCATAGTGAAGAAGCTTTAGCACAAGCCATTAAAATCTCGGAAGCCTTATTTAGTGGAGACATTAAATCATTAACAGCGGATGAAATTGAGCAAGGATTTAAAGAAATGCCTACTTTTGAAGCGACTAAAGAAACAAAGAATATTGTGGATTGGTTAGTAGATCTAGGTATCGAACCATCCAAGCGTCAGGCAAGAGAAGATATTACGAATGGAGCGATCTCTATGAATGGTGAAAAAGTAGCAGATCTAAACACGGAAGTATCTGCAGACAAATCATTCGACGGCCGGTTCATCATTATTCGTAAAGGTAAGAAGAAATACAGTCTAGTTAGATTAGTGGATTAATAAAGTCATTGTCGTATCGATTTGGGAATTTAAGAAAACCGAGTAATCCATCACATGGGCTACTCGGTTTTTGTTTTATCTTTATCAGTTGAGTCATTGATATTCATGAATGAGAATAGTGGAGTTGTTAATCAACAAGTGCTAAAGTTGGCGGCTACATTAGTCAAAAGAGGGTTCCTATTGGAAGTCGAAGGAGATTGTATCATTCTGAGTGCCGGTAATGGACCTCAAATGGAATATATCTATGATCCAACATGATGGACTGTTTCTGAAGGTCATGAACATGACTTTGGGGAACAGTCCTATTTGTATTTGCTGAAGGGACGGTTATCGAGTTAGTGAGTTGACGTATATATCATTGGAGGGTTGCGGGAACCATCAATAAAAATAGTTATTGACTACAGTAAAATAATGAGGTATTTTTAAACAAACGTTTGATTAAAACAATTGTTTTAAAAATGAAGATTATGAAAAGAGGTAAGAAAAATGAAAAAAGCAATATTGGCATATGTTAAAAAGCCCCAAACAATTCTAGCCATCGTCGTAGCTTTGATGGCGCAAATTATTTTTTGTGCATTTTGGATGACGGCATATGATGGAGTACTAGAACGAACCAATCATTTGAAAATTGCCATCGTCAATGAAGATGGTGAGTTCGGTCAAACGATTGTACAGCAATTACAAGGAAAACTACCATTTGAAACGATAACGACGACCCAAGAAGATGCAATTCATGATCTGAAGCAACGAAATGTTCATTTAATCGTAACGATCCCCGATAATTTTGGAGAAAATCTACAAACGCCAGACACGAAAGCGAAAATCTCCTACACACTCAATGAATCTAACTCACAAGTAACAAAAGGTGCCATGCAAAGCGTTGTAACGACACTTACCAATGAATTAAATCACAATGCTGGACTCCAAGGAACGCAAATGGTACTGGAACAATTTAATTTGCCATCTGAGCAAGCATCACTAACGGCACAAGGCCTATTGAATAAGGTTGAATCTGATCTACAGTCGATCTATCCCGTAAATGGCATGCACAATCAAATGGTTCCTATGATGCTCGTATTGGCCTCCTATGTTGGCGCGATGTTGATGGCCATGAACATATATCAAGTATCATTGATGATCGGGTCTGAAATCTCGAAATGGCAGCATTTTATAGCTTGTGCACTACTTAACATTATTGGAGCCGTCATCGTATCGTTAGCTGGATCTTCTTTGATCTTGGCTCTGGGCGGGCAGATGGAAAGTGGATTTTCTTCCTTCTGGTTATTCCATTTCTTAACGATCTTAACGTTCATGTTCTTCGCCCAAATGTTCCCTCTCGTTCTTGGTATGGCAGGTATGTTGGCAAATATGGCAATGCTCTCCCTACAGCTCGTGACCTCCGGAACGATCGTACCAAGAGAGATGTTAAGTGACTTCTATCAATGGTCTAGCCAATTATTACCGGCGACATATGCGGTTGAAGGATTAATGAATTTAGGATTCGGCGGCATTAATACGCACAAGGATGTTTTGGCCCTTCTGATTACATTGTTATGTAGTGTCGGTGTTGGATTGATGGTAACGCTGCTTAGGAAACAAAAAGGTTCATCTGAGCTTGTCGAACACAATCTACTTGATTAAAATCAGTTTTAATCATATGTTTAAACAAAGGTTCCAGTTGAAGTAAAATTTTTCACCTAGGGTATGAACAGGAGTTGTTGAAACGAATGGAGCGAGATGTAAAAGTACGTATTTTACTTGCGGCTAAACAATTGTTCGCTGAGCAGGGATTCGAAGGAACGACGGTCAGACAGATATGTGAGAAAGCGAACGCCAATATATCTTTGGTCTCGTACCACTTTGGTGGGAAGGAAAAAGTATTGCAAAACATATTCGAAATGTTTTTCCCTGGAACAGAAGTAAACATAATGAAAGAAATGGATGAAGACCTTGATGATCCGTTAATAGCCATTCAATTTTTGGTGGATCAAATTATATCTTTCAGCTATGAAGATAAAGAATTAAGCTCCATTATCAATCAAGAGCTAGCGATGGAGTCACCACGTTCTAAGGCTATTCTCTCATATATACAACCTACGTGGTCCAAATTGGATGAAATCCTAATCAAAGGTAAGAAGGAAGGAGTATTTCATTTTGACTCATTAGAGCATACATCGCTTATTATTAAAGGGATATGTTTATCGTATAAAAAATATCACAAGCTAATGAGTGAGACGGATGCTGAGAATATAAAGGATTATAAATTGATGAAACAAACGGCAATACAGTTTGTTTTAACCGGTTTACAAGTAAATGATAAAGAAGTCTAATGATATTTCCCACTATAGTTAAAATTAGCGGTACGTATCATCCGGTAACGAGACGTAGACTAGTTAAGGCAGCTCATTTCTCTAACGAGGAACGAGCTGTTTTTATGTCAAGAATCAATGTATGAGAACGGCAACGGCCCCCAAAAAATACACTTGACATCTATAATAAGTAAGTTAAAATTATATTAACGTATTCGTTAAGTTAACTATATTGTATAATTATAAATTGCGTATAATTTTAGGTTTTGGAGGAATATAATGTTGATATTCAATGATCATGGCTTATTAGCTGCACAAGACTATCCTATGACATTAAATCAATTACGTACTTCTTTGCTTGTAGTAGGCCCTAAAGATGGATCTCCATGGGATACGAATAAAAGGATGACTTTAGTAAATAACTTGGAGGTATTGGTTAATCAACTTTGGAGAGTTGGTATAATGGACATTTTTATAGATGGTTCATTTGTCGAAGACAAAGCGAGCCCCGGTGATATTGATGGTTATTTTGTTGCAGACGTCAGAACTCTGCCCGACATTGTAAGGGAGCTTAACTCTATCGATCCTTATAAAATTTGGAGTTGGAAAGATCGTATTTATGACCGGAATTCTGCTAAGTCACAGTTACCAATGTGGCATCGATACAAAGTTGAACTATATCCGCATGTTGGCCAATCATCAGGAATTCTCGATGAGCATGGGTTAGAACAGATGTTTCCTGCGGCATTTAGAAAAACACGTGATTCATTTGAACCAAAGGGAATAGTAAGAATTATAAAGTAAAGGAGCTGAGAAAGATGATTAAAAACGAAACAGCTTACCAAAAAGCACAGGAAAAGTTGAGGCAAGATAAGGATTTTATTGCTGGTGAAAAGATACGCTTTAAAGAAATGGGACTAAATGATGAGCAGATTGATATGGCGATTGAACCATTAATATCATTTCACGAACAATTGAAGGAAGAAGTTGAGTATTATGAAAGAATAAAAAGAGGTTCATTTAATCCGATTCACAAATTTACGGATATAGGAAAAAGCCTCATTGCTTTTAGAATATATATCAATATGACGCAATCTGAATTAGCTAGAAAACTGGAAGTCTCGGAAGCACAGGTTTCCCGAGATGAGCGAAACGAGTATTATGGAGCTACTGCAGAGAAAATTGAAGTTGTGATGAACGCAATGGGAATGAAGGCAACGATAAGTATTGAGGTTGCTGTAGGATAATTCGAATTCTATTTAGAAAAAATTTAGCGATATGACCGTGGGGATTCCCCCACGGTTTATTTGTGTTACATCGGCTGTAACCTACCTCATGCTTTAATGGGTTTAGAAGTTAGATGAGGAGATGAAGTGGATATGAAAAAGAACAATATTGTTAATCAGCCAGCACAACGGTTAGCAGCTTCCTAGTGAAAAGAGGGTTTCTATTAGAAGTTGAAGGGGATCGTATCATTCTGAGCCCCGTAATGGCCACGGAAATTCTAACGATGATAGAAAGATTACCTGTGCAGTATGGAAGATCTTTTATCCCGAATCACTTTCATTCATGGAGAGCTTTTACGAAACGAAATCATGGTGTGCGATGGAATAGTCTATCTCTAGATCGTGGAATTGCAATCATTGTGAAATCGATCAGTGCTAGCGGAATTCTCGTTACTGGAGGCTGTGATGGACATAGACGGAATGTGCCTCAAGTGTATTTTGCCAGTGGTTGGTCTGCGGCGTGGTTTCACCTACTTCAACATCAATATTTGAAATTTACAGGTCTCCATTATGAATGGAATGTCGTTGTAGGTGACGATGCCAGCCCAAGGCTTCAAGCTGCATTAGGTGATCATCAGAAATGTACAATCCCTATGATCCACCACGGTTAAACAGAAGCCATGATCAACCTATAGAAGACTGGGCAATGCTCAATACATCTCAAAAATTTAAAGGGTACTCTAAATTAGCGTTAGCTTATAAAAGACAAAGTGTGGATGTAGCGAACAAAGCACACTCTCCCAAGAGGGTAGGAAGCTACTAAGCATAGCGGAATTTCAGAGAATGAAGCAGAATAGTGCTACTTTTATACTGGATTGTACAGACTATGGTGAGAAGGTTATTTTATACTCAGGAGATAAGATATGTATTTCAGGGTGTAAGGAGGAAATTCTAAGCAAACTTCTCAGTTCTGAACAATCATGGAGTCAACAAGAATTGCAAGACAAGTTAGAGTGGAGTGGACAGAAGGTTCGTACCTACATCAATCGATTAAGAGAATTCCTGAAGAATGAAAGCTTCATTCAAGAAGAGCTTATTGTTACAGATGGAGGGTATAAATGGAACTATTCGGATTACTGTTTTGTTTGCGGTCGGGATGATCTGGAGTATGTGATGTAGTGTAGATTTATGTCGAACCCATCATTTATAGTTAAATAAGGAAAGGTTGAGGTGAAGATATGTTTATTCAATGTACTAAGAAATTATCTGATGCTATGAAAATAAAAACAAATGATATTACGCCGATCAAGCGTGAGCCGTTCTATGATTGGCATGCCAATCTATTCATGTTCGATAGACGAAAAGGCGTTATTCTAATGAATAATCAAACTCGATACTGCATTGTGCTATACGGATTAAAAGCTGAGCATTTCAAAAAGTTTGAAAGCATAGTTCTGAACGCGATACAAGAAACATTCCTTGCGGAAGGTTTCTCGGAGAATCAAGTAAATGCCTATATGGCTAACTGTGGAGAAGTTATTTATACAAAGACACATGACAGAAGTATTCTAGGTCAAATCAATGACTTCCATATCCATATATCTTGGCAGATTGAAGAGTACATACCAAGCGATCATCTGAATTTAGTGGAACTTAATAAATGGGTTGGAAAATTAATGTCCGGTACACTTGGCTATGCATATCCTATTGAATTATTGAAGAAGGAAATGAGTAAGATAGAGGGCTAACTAGTGTTAAAGAAGCCATGTATGAACCTATTGGAATGTGGTTACCCCAGCACCTGATCACAAAGGGAACTTCCCAATACGTGCAAGGCGTGGAGCTACCGCTTGATTACAACAATGCTGTTCCTGATGGATACGATCTTATTGAGAAATTCGATCCGACGATTTATGGATACCAATGGGCATCTGAAGTAGCGCCGAGATTTCAACTTGCTCCAATGGGGTATAGAGGGTATATTGAGGCTCGACCTGTTGTTGCAGTGAATTAACTTGAGTGATGTGAGTGTTCTACTTGTATGTAATAACTTGTTATTGTAACGGTATAGGTAAACAGATGTGAATTTTGAGGGGTATATTTGTTGTGAGAAAAGAGATGAGTGATTTCGCAGGGGTGCTATAATAGGGTAAGACTATTATAGCAAAGAGGTGCAAGATATTGCAGAAGAAGAAAATGTACTACGCAGGACTTGTGATGGTTTCGGCCATATGGGGACTGAATTTTGGGTTCTCACGGCTGGCAATGGATGTCTTTGATCCGGTGCTTTTGGCATTTCTAAGGTTTTCGTTGGCTGTTCCATTCTTTTTCATATTGCTTAAATGGAAGGAGAAGAGTGTTGGATTACCGCTTGGTGTGTTGATTAAATTAATGGGTATCGGTCTAATCGGTATAACGCTGCTTGAGATTATGGTGCTATACTCCATTCAGTATACGACGTTGGCTAATGCCTCCCTGCTCAATGTAGCACCGTGGCCAATATTCGCAGCGTTATTCGCCCCATTCATTACGAAGGAGAAGGTGACAGCTCGACTTCTGATAGGGGGCGCTATTGCTATGGTTGGGGTTTATTTCATCATCAGTGGTGGTTCAGGGTTTGAATGGTCATCTAGGCATATGGTCGGAAATCTTATGGCGCTGGGCGTCAGCTTAATTGGAGCTCTATTCAATCTGTTATGTATGCCACTGATGAGAACGTATTCAGCTTTGCGTATAAGCACCTGGTATATTTTTTTTGGCACGCTATTCTTATTCCCACTCACCTTATCATCCTGGGGTAAAGTTGCATGGGCGAATTTAGGCGCTACCGAATATTTGGTAGTCGGTTACAACGTCATCTTCTGTACTGTTATTGCCTTTGTCGTATGGAACGCCTGTATGTACCAGGTAGGAACGGCTCGCTCTAACTTTTTTCGCTATATAGTGTCAGCCGTTGCTGTTCTGATGGGATATATGTTCTTTAAGGAAAGTGTGGATATGTGGCAGATCGTTGGGGCGGTATTTATGGTTGCTGGATTGATATGGATTACATTCGAACGCACTCCAAATGCTGTACAACTCTAGCTACTCTGAGAACCGTATAACGATGATGATTTTATGGATGAAATGCCGAGAATTCAACTTGTTTCACCGACCAATAGAGGGGGGACTTAACATGATAAGATATCCGTTTTTAAAAGAAGGAGCAACAATAGGTGTAACAGCACCCTCGTCGGGCGTACAAGTGGAATTACATGATTTGCTTAAACTTTCCTGTAGTCGTATGAAGATGAAGGGATTCAACGTTATTTGTGGAGAAACGGTATGGACTCAACATAAAGCAAAGTCAGCGCTAGCCCAATTACGTGCTACTGAATTCAATGACATGATGCGTAATGATAACATCGATATGATTATTCCTCCTTGGGGTGGAGAATTATTAATAGAGATTCTTGAATATATTGATTTTGAAAATTGTAAGAGTAAGTGGATATTAGGTTATTCAGATATAAGCGTATTGTTGTTAGCCATCACTTTGAAAACAGGTATAGCCACTGCTCATGGGACGAACCTCATTGATTTAAGAGGAGAATATACGGATGAGACCACAGCGATGTGGCAATCTGTCTTGTCAACTAAAACCGGTGAATCCATCCTCCAGCATTCTTCATTTAACTATCAGAAGGAATGGAACGCTGCCCCTTCACCTAATGTCTTTCACTTAACGGAACAAACTAGTTGGAAAGTGATTACAAATACGAATGTGAAAATACAAGGCCGTCTACTCGGTGGATGTATTGATGTGATAAGACATTTGATTGGCACCCCGTTTGGTGATGTGCAACATTTTCAGAATAGCTATATAAATAATGAACCTATCTTATGGTATTTAGAGAATTGTGAGATGAACACAGTAGATTTACGCAGGTCATTAGTTCAAATGAAATTAGCAGGATGGTTCGATCATTGTACAGGTCTTATGTTTGGTAGAAGTTATGCCAATCAACCTGTCGACAACTATACAGTAGAGGATATTTACACAGAACTTTCCGAGGAATTACAGATACCCATCATCTTCGATATTGATTGCGGTCATGTTCCACCACAAATGACCTTCATAAATGGAGCGTATGCTGAATTAGAAGTAGAAGATGGTAAAGGGTCAGTAAAGCAGTATTTTAATCCATAACTATAAAAATCATTGCTTGAATAAACCGAGGAATCCGTTATAAGGATACTTGGTTTATTGGTGTTACACATAATAATGATAAGGAGAAAATCATTGACAAATTCATACACTGACGATAAAATAACATTGTTATATAACGATGTTATTTTATATTTTGAGGAGAAAACAATGGCACCCAAAGAGAAAATATCAAAAGCGCAGATTATCGAAGTTGCTTTTATGATGACAAGAGAAATAGGCTTTGAGCATATGACAACAAGAAAATTAGCAGAACGGCTTGGATGTTCTACCCAACCGATCTTTCGGTTGTATGACAACATGGGGGAATTAAAGAAGGATGTCCACGTAGCCACGATCCAGTTTTTTGAGTCCTATTTGAAAGAGCATATGCGGGAAAATACGCCTATATTTTTAAATATGGGATTAGCATATGTGGGATTAGCACAGAACGAGAAGAATCTTTTTAAGATGCTTACGATGTCAGATAACTATGAGACAACAAGCTTATTGAATTTATTCACAAATGAGAATCAGATGTATGTGATTGGAGATGTTGCGGACGAACAGAAACGAAGTAAAGACAACGTTGCAAAGGTACAGAACTTAAGTGAGGAAAGAGTACAGGAAATCTTTATGATGACATGGATGTTTACGCATGGTATTGCATCGATGGTAGCGAGTAATCAAGTGTCCTATACGGAAGAAGAGTTAAGGAAGATCATTATTAAGGCATATAAGTCATTTGCATCCTTTGATGAGGAATAGCGAAGATATACTAAGAAGCAGACGTACTGTCCGCTACAAGGGAGGTCTTGAGAAATGAAAGTGTTTAAGAGTGAGAAGGCGAAAGCGAAGGTGCTGGATACATACGATAGGTTGCTTACGATGTGGGACGTAGAAGTATATGAAAAAGATATTGAAACGACATATGGAAGTACACATATCATTGAATGTGGAAATACGAACAAGCCACCTTTAGTGTTGTTTCATGGAGTTGGTGATAATTCTGCACTCATGTGGGTATATAATGCCAAAGAGCTTGCTCAGGAATTCCATATTTATGCGGTAGACACGATGGGTGGACCTGGGAAAAGTCGCCCTAACGCAAATTATAATAAGACATTCAATCAAACGAAATGGATTGATGAACTGTTAGATGCATTAGAGCTACCCCAAGCCTATATGGCAGGGGTCTCAAATGGTGGATATTTGGTTCAACGTTATAGTATGGAAAGGTCAGATAGGGTCATAAAAGCAATCTGTATGGCAAGTTCCATCTTTGATGCAACCAGTGGTAATCCGATGAAAACGATGATGAAAGTGTTCCTTCCTGAAGCCATCTTTCCAACGAAGAAGAATGTAGTCAAGCTTATATTAAAACTTACAGGCAAGAACAGTGCAACGTTTACGGAAGTGGATCTAATCATGGAGCATTATATGTGGCTTCTTAAAGGATTCCGTACAATGTCAATGGCTTATCATAAGATTGAAACGTTTAGCGATGAACAAATAGGATTGCTTAGAGGGAAATGCCTCTTTATCTGTGGTGAAGCAGATCCAATGGGAGATCCACAAAAAGTTAAGGGGAAATTCGAGAAATACGGTGTACAGTACCGGATGTTCAGCGATGCAGGACATGGAATTAACCATGAAATTTCGACAGAAGTTAACCAAGTTATGTTGGATTATATGGGGAATGATTATCATAAGGGGTTATGAGTATTTCGATGAAATGATAGATTTGCCACAGAGAGCAGATGATTGAAGTATCAAACCATACACGATATGCATACTGGATTGATAGGAATAATGGAAGAGGGCTGCCCCAAGTTTGGGGCAGCCTCTTTGGTTTCGCTCATGTACAGTTAGCTCGATATACCGACGACACTAAGCAGTGATTCTGTTAAGTGTATAGCTAAATAAGAAAAGGTTGTTCAGGATGGAACAGCAGACTTCTCCGACTATAATTGCACCTAACATCTTTGAAGAACAACATCAAGTTATGAAAAGTTAGGGTTTCATTATTCTTATTTGAAAGATGAATATAAAAGGACAATCGTGCTTAAACAAATCTACCTGCAACTTCATGGATCTTATCTCGAAGCTCGCTAATATCGGATACATTTGATAATGGAATCGTTGTTTTCTCTTCATCATTAAATTGTATATATTTATTGCTGCTATTAAATCCTAAACGGCAGACCCATTTGCGAATACTGTTATCGATTAGTATGTTGAAATAACTCAAATTATCGCGATAACTTAGTCTTTCAGAATCAATAATATCTTTGAGTAGAATTTTAATGGTTACGTAGCCCTCAATTTCTTCTTCAGTAGTCACAATCTCCGCTTCAGAGAGTATTTCTTTAGAAATAGCAACTTCACTTTCTGCCTCGATAGTTGTACTTTCATTATTATTTAAGGCTGCTTTGATTTTGTCATTCATCATATCATTAACGAATTCTTTGAGGGACTTTTTTACGATGAGATTAAACTTTTCGATAACCTGTTTTGTTTTTTTGCCAGCATACACATCAGATAGAATAAAGGATACAAATTCATCAGAAGGGTTATCCCACTGAGCTTTGAGGCAATTTTTAATTTCATTCGTATATTTAAGCTCTGAGGCGGTTGTAATGATGTCCTCAATGTTGAAATTTTCTTTTCTGAATTTATATAGTTCACTTAATTGGTTATCTCGTATATCTAATAGATTAAACTCGAAAAACGGGACAGTGTCCATTTTGTTCTGTTCTTCTAAATCTGTGTAGAAACGATAAGTTAATCCGTTCGTAAGTATAGCGAATTTGGCCTTTGTAGTTCCAAAATATCTGAATAATTGTGAGTCATGCTTCGTCAACTTCTCTTGAATAGACTTTGCTTCTACTAGGATGATAGGTTCGCCACTTTTCAAAATGGCATAATCGACCTTTTCTCCCTTTTTGATGCCTACATCTGCGGTGAATTCAGGTAGAAATTCTTCAGGATTAAAGACATCGTAATTTAAGAGTTGAAAAAACGGCATAATAACAGACGTCTTAGTAGCTTCTTCAGTTAATATACTATCTTTTAATTTTTGTACTCTTTTTGCAAAAGTCTTTACTTGTTCCGGAAAATTCTCCAAATTGGACACCCCTTTTGTAATATTTACCTATACCAACATACTACCATAATAGGTCTTAAGTAGGTGGTTTATTATTATATCGTGACATAATAACAAAAGTTGTAGTTCAATAGCGTATTTGTGATGGGTTGCAGTACTATGTTCATAGAGGTAATTCGACCTATATGTCGAATCATGACTAAGAGACAGATCACTCTACATAAATGAGGTAACTACATGAAACAAGGACTCTATGAGCAAATCATTAGTAATATAACGTCGCACTAGCCATCTGCCTTGGACCCGGACTATGAGATTGGCAGAGAAATTCTGAAGCAGAGCCAAGATACATTCCGTTATATTCTAAAAGACTTGAACTTCGGCGATCTACATGTAGGCCAGCATCAAGCGGAGTCTGTGGATCATTTGTTCATTAGTATTCAAAGTTTTAACTCAATGAAGCTAACGGAGAAGACAACGAGCGATTTCTATGAATTCATCATCGTCGATGAATTTACCATGCCGCAGCGCCTTCCTACCAGAAGCTTTTATCCTACTGGGATTGACAGCAACACCGGAACGGATGAAGACATTCTAGCTTACTTCGACCATGCGATAGCGTAAGGAATCGGCTATAGAATATAATGTATAAGTCGGATTTATATTATTAAAAACGTTAAAGTGAATACATAATTTGAAAATGAAAACGAGGCGAGGTTGCACTATGTCAAGATATTTAACACAATTTAATGATGATGTAATAAGAAAGGTTATATATGCTTATCTCTATGAAGGTAGGTCTCATCGTCAAATACAAAAAGAGATATTGCATCTTCCTGCACCAGCCAGAGGTGGTGGATTTGTTGCAATGGATATACTCCATTATTTTGGTATTGATGGAGGTAAGAAAGGAGTCTTGAAGACAAGAACAATTCAAGATGAAATGAAGACTTCAGACGAGTCATATACGAATGCACTTAAGAAAATTATGTGAATAGTACTCATAATTCTCATTTGGAAGGTATAGTTCTATGGGGAAACAAATACAGACCATCTTGGTCCGGTTAGGAACCACAACTTTGATTCATCACATCGATCGTCAGATAAAACGATTGTCATCTTCGATGAAACAGCTGTGTACAAAATCGAACGGGTGCGCAAACTTGCGAATATCCTGTCCATCCACTAAATGGTGCATTTTAGATTGTTAACTTTGCGATAATACCATAAAAATAGATAGTAAAGCTAAGATTGCTATTTTGGATTCACTATAATGAGAGAGGGGAATGGTAAGAGATTAAAGAATAGTAAATACAAAGTTTGGGGAGGGATTATAATAAATAATGAAGAGGCGATAAACTTGTCATATACTCCTACGGATGAAGATTACGATATTGCTAATCCAAAGGCTGATTCATTAATTCATTCAATAAGGTCATTTGGATATGATTTATCTACTGCGCTGGCTGATTTAATCGATAATAGCGTTACTGCATTATCAAAGAATGTATGGATTGATTTCTATTGGAACGGATCTAAATCGTGGATTTCAATTAGAGATGACGGAAATGGAATGACAGAGGAGGAACTTGTTAATTCGATGATTCTTGGTTCGAAAAACCCACTTTTACCAAGACCACCTAGTGACTTAGGGCGATTCGGTCTTGGTTTAAAGACTGCAACCTTTTCACAATGTAAACAATTAACTGTAGCAACCAAAATGAAAGACTGCCCAATAGCAGTGAGGTGTTGGGACTTAGATTATGTTTCAAAAAAAGAGGAATGGCGGTTACTAAAGAAGGGCTCGGAAAATTTAATGCTTGATGATCTAAATAATATGGAACAAGGTACATTTGTTCTATGGGATAAACTTGATCGTATTATTGCTGATGGTGTGGATGTGGACGATGAAAAGGGACAAGAAACTTTTTTAAGCTATGCATCGCAAGTTAAGAAACATATTGCAATGGTTTTTCACAGATTTTTGGAAGGACCTAATTTATTGAAAATATGGTTTAATGATAAACGAGTCTCACCTTGGAATCCATTTTTACTTGATCAACTAGCGACAGAACTATTAACTGTCGAACCTTTATTTGTAAACAATAAACGTATAGAAGTACGGCCTTATATATTACCCCATCACTCTAAACTGTCAAATGATGACCATGCAAATGCAGCAGGTACTAAAGGGTGGAATGCACACCAAGGGTTTTATGTATATCGAAATAAGAGAATGCTTGTAGCAGGTGATTGGCTGGGGCTCGGTTTTCAAAAAGAAGAACATTATAAATTAGTGCGAATACAAATAGATATTCCTAACGATCTTGATGAAGAATGGGCTATAGATGTTAAAAAATCAAAAGCGAGGCCTCCCCAAAACATTCGTCAAGATCTTAAAAGAATAGCAAGCATTACGAGAGATAGAGCCTCAAATATATATAGACATAGAGGCAAGATGATTTCTAGAAATACTAAGACCGATTTTACTTATCTTTGGCTACAAACTGTTAAGCATGGAAAAATATCGTATGTAATAAATCGAGAGCACCCACTAATCCAAAGTAGTCTAAGTGCTCTTGAAAAGAAAAATAGTGAGTTATTATCTTTGTTAAAGATGTTAGAGGAAACTATCCCAATACCGATGATCTTACTAAATTATTCTGAACAACCAGATAATATGAGAGGGCCCTTTGAGGGCTCTCCTCCTAAAGAATTAACCGTAGTATTAGAGGAGAGTTTTAATTCTCTTTCTAAGCAAGGATTATCGTTAGATCAAATTAAAAGAAGGTTATTACTAATGGAACCCTTTGATCTATACCCAGAACATGTCATTTCACTTTGTGAGAGAATAGGAGAATATAATTAATGAACATAATGGAAATGGCACGTAACAATATAATGATGATATTACGACAGGAAGAATTTATTACTTCTGAAATTATTAAAAATAGAATGCATTCTGTTTTCGCAATGTTTACCACGCTATATCCAGGACAAATAATAGATACTGACAGATTATACAGAGAAATTTTGAGTATTACTAATGTCTATGTTGCAAATGAGACTAAATTAGAGGATGCTACTGATCATTTAGTATGGCTTCCAGATCGTAAAAGTAAAATTCCATGGAGTTTCTGGAATCGCTATAAACACTATCTAGAAGATGTAAAATCATATCCTCCAATTGTAGTGTCAAAGCTTAACGGAATAACTGACAACATTCTTGGAAGTTTAGAAGATCCAAAGAGGTCAGGAGAATGGGACAGAAGAGGAATGGTTGTTGGCTACGTTCAATCTGGTAAAACCCTGAACTATACTGGTCTAATTTGTAAAGCAGTCGATGCCGGTTATAAGCTTATTATTGTCATGGCTGGGATGCATAATGATCTACGTAGTCAAACTCAACTTAGATTGGATGAAGACTTTTTAGGATATGATACTCGGTTAAGCAGAGAGTATAAAGATTCAAACAGAAAGATTGGAGTGGGAAAGCTATCTGAGCATGGAGATTTGGTAATTCATTCATTAACAAGTAGTGCAGAGGATGGGGATTATAAGACACAGATAGCCAGAAACGTCGGATTTATGCTTGGCGGTGATCCCGTTATTTTGGTAGTTAAAAAAAATGCATCAGTGCTAAATAATCTTCTGCGGTGGGTTGAAAGTGACGGGAATTTTAATCGTGAATCAGGGGAAGTGACTAGAGATAATATTCCTTTCTTACTTATTGATGATGAGGCTGATAATGCATCAATAGATGGTAAACAAGCCAAAAGAGATGAAAACGGAGAGGTATTAGTAGAGACTGATCCAACTACGATTAATCGATTAATAAGGCAATTATTAAAAACCTTTCATAAAAGTTCTTATATTGGTTATACTGCAACACCATTTGCAAATATATTTATATATCCACCAGATGAAAATGAAAATGTTAAAAAATTTGGTGAAGATCTTTTCCCGAGGAGTTTCATAATGAATTTACCACCCCCAACTAACTATGTTGGTCCAGTGCAAGTGTTTGGATTGGAAGATAATGGTGAACTTGGTTTGGATAACTCTTCCGGATTACCAATAGTAAAAGAAATCTATGATTATGAAACGTATATTCCTGATAAACACAAGAAGGAATATGATCTAGTGGCTATTCCACCATCCTTAATTAAGGCAATCAAGATTTTTGTTATTTCATGTGCTGCAAGAATGGCAAGGGGACAAATAACTGATCACAAATCAATGCTAATTCATGTAACAAGATTTACTCCTGTACAAGGAAAAATAAAAGACCTTGTATTTATAGAACATGCAAGGATTTTAAACATATTAGAATTTGGACCTGGAAATTCAACAAAGCCTTTGTTAAGTGAATTGGAGGATTTATGGAATAGTGAGTTCGTACACGTAACGAAAACTATCCAGAATGCAGTAGTTGATCCCGAAATTACATCATTAAATTGGAGCGATGTTGAGAAATATCTTTTTGAAGCTACTGCAAAAATCCAAATCAAAACTGTTAATGGTTTTGCAAAAGATGTATTGGATTACCGAGATCATCCACTTGGGATGAGTGTAATAGCTATAGGTGGAGATAAATTATCACGAGGTATAACTCTAGAGGGGCTCTCTGTAAGTTATTATTTACGAGCTTCTAAAATGTATGACACACTCATGCAAATGGGCAGGTGGTTTGGATACAGACCGGGGTACTTAGATCTATGTCGATTGTATACAAGTGAGGAACTAGTTGGGTGGTATAAACATATTGCTATGGCGAATGAGGAATTACGTATAGAATTTGACTACATGGCAGCCACAGGCGGTACGCCAATTGATTATGGCTTGCGGGTAAGAACGCATCCGGATGGATTACAAATTACAGCCGCTAATAAGTTGAGACATGGAACAAAGATGTCAGTTTCATTTTCGGGAGGGATAAGCGAAACTATCGTTTTTCACAAAGATAAAGAGATTGCTGAAAAAAATTATGACACAATTGAAAAATGGCTTGAAAAGTTGGGGACTCCTGAAAATCCTTATGGTTCTTGGCGTTGGGGAAATGTGAATGGAACTAAAATTATTGAATTATTAGAGGGTTATCGAACACATCCACTTTCAAGAAAAGCAGAGCCCTCTACGTTATGTATGTATATAAAAAAATTATTAACTCATGATGAATTAACTGACTGGACGGTAGTATTAGTCTCAAATAGTAAAAAGGAAAAAACAAAGATAGCCCATTTGGATGTTGGATTGATTGAGCGTGGGAATGATAGTGAAAGAGATCTCAAGAAATGGATGCTATCAAAAGGTAGATTACTAAGTCCACCTGACGAATATAAGTATGATTTAGATGAAGAAGAGATAAGCATTGCGTTAAAACATACAATTGAAGCTTGGAATAAAAATCCTAAGAAAAGAAGGAAAGAAGAACCTGATACTCCAAGTGGTCCATATATAAGAGCTATACGCCCTAAAAATAAAGGACTATTACTACTGTACCCACTTAACAACGCAATATTCTCCACACCGTTTTCCAGTAAGCCAATTATGGGTTATTCGATTAGCTTTCCTAAGAGTCTTAAATCAATAAACATAGATTATCTAGTAGACACCACGTATTGGAGAAATATGTATAATGAAGATTGACATAGAGAAGTTATGGGAACAAATTGAACTTAATTCACAAGGTAATAATAGGAATGGAATAGTTAAAAGATTGATCGATCCAACTTGGAGATGTAAACTTTTTATAGGGATTGATCTTGAAACAAATCGAAGATTGTTCTTATTGGAAGCAGAATATAAGATTCTACGAAATTATGGTTCTTTACCTCAAACAAATGGATTTGAAGGAAATATTCGTTACTTTGGCGATGAAGACGATAATTGTATGACTCTATTCCTTATTGTCAAGAAGCCTCAGTACCATGATTTATTTAGTGCATTAGTAAATGATATTTTGGATCATATAGATGCAAACGATGTAGAAGTTTCAATTGAAGGTGTTGTATCAAGACTATTGAGGTGGCAAAAGTTCCTAGAAAGGTTTCATTTTGAAGGACTTGGTGAGGAAGCACAAAGAGGATTGTTTGGGGAACTCTATTTTCTTAATCGATTACTTGATATAGGAGTAGAAAAAAATATAGTTTTACGAGCATGGAAGGGACCTGAAAAGACAGTACACGATTTTCTGTTTGAAAGTTGCTCATTGGAAGTAAAGACATCGATTACAAAACAACACCAAAAATTGCATATCTCCAGCGAAAGGCAACTTGATACTAGCCAAACAAATGTATTATATTTATGTCATTTATCCTTAGATAACCAGTCCGGAAAAGGACATTCGTTAAATGATATTGTACAAGAGATTAGAAACAAAGTTCTTGAAGTACCTCTACTTGCAGAATTATTTGAAGATCAGTTATTTGTTTCAGGATATTTAGATGTTCACTGTAATCGTTATATTACCCCTATATATAGTATCAGAGAATATAATCTATTTATAATAAAGGATGGATTTCCTCGCATAATTGAAAGTGATCTAATAGGAGGAGTAGGTGATGTTAAATACTCAATTATGATATCACAATGCAAAAATTACTCGGTGCAAGAGGATGAGGTTATTCGAATGATTGGAGAATACAAAAATGGGTAAAACATTATTGGAGTTTTCTCAGAATTTTCAACAAGAGATAATAAGCCTATCTGAAGTGGAAGGTGAAGAAATTTTTCGGGAAGATCAATTAACCCAATTATTTATTGACTACTTGTGCGAGTTAGGTGAGTTAGATGATGGTCACGTATGTTCGTATCGTGGAAGAGGAATGCAGGTTAATGGTTATAGTTATTCTGAGGAACTTGAGCACATGGTTCTCTTCGTGACAGGATATACTGCAGCATATCCACCTGAATCTGTTAGAAAGAGTGATCTGGAAGCTGCTAATAAAAGAGTTTTAAGTTTTTATAAAAAATGTATGTCAGGTATACACACATCATTAGAAGAAGCATCTCCTATATTCGATTTAGCACTACAGATATATGAATCAAAAGATGCTTTGGCTTCGTTGAAAATTTTTTATATTACAGACGGTCTTGCAAAAGCTGACGCAATTGAAGAAGTAGATGTAAATGGCCTATCAGTGACGCTACAAGTTTGGGATATTGAAAGATTATATCGTTCATGGAGTTCCGGTCAAAGGCGAGAGATAATTGAAATTGACTTTATTGATCATGGTGCCCACATTCCTTGTCTGCCCATGCCAGAGGAAAACCCAGAGTACACTACATTTTTAGCAGTTTTCCCAGGAGAAGTTCTCGTCAGCCTATATGGTACATATGGACCAAGGTTATTAGAACGAAACGTAAGATCATATTTACAGGCAAGAGGTAGTGTGAATAAAGGAATTCGTCAGACAATTCGATTCGAACCACATATGTTCTTAGCTTATAATAATGGCCTTTCTGCTGTTGCAGAGAGTGTGGAATTGACTAATCTTAGTAATGGGACTGTAGCAATTAAAGCAATCAAAGATTTACAAATAGTCAACGGTGGACAAACTACCGCTTCAATTTACCATGCATTTAAAAATGATAAGGTTGATTTGAAAAATCTATTCGTTCAAGTGAAATTAACTATTATTTTGGATGCTAATAGAATTGATGAAATAGTCCCTCGCATCTCAGAGTATGCTAATAATCAAAATAAGATTCAAACGGCAGATTTTTCTGCTAATGATCCTTTTCATAGAAAAATGGAGGAATTATCAAGGACAGTATGGGCACCTGTTATTAAAGGAATGCAAAGACAGACCAGATGGTTTTATGAAAGAGCAAGAGGTCAATATATGGATGAGAAAGGTAGAGCAACAACTCCAGCACAAAAAAGGAATTTTGAAACTACACATCCCAAAAATCAATTATTTACAAAAACTGATTTAGCTAAATTCGAGAATACATGGAATCATTTCCCTCATATCGTAAGTAGAGGGGCGCAAAAAAACTTCATTGAATTCACAGTTACCATGAGTGAAAAGGATGAGTTACTAATTCCCGATCCAAAGTATTTTGAAAATTTGGTCGCTAAAGCAATATTATTTTATAGAACAGAAAAGATTGTTCAAAAACAAAAGTATGGTGGATATCGAGCCAATATTGTAACATACACGTTGGCATTGTTAAGTTATGCTTCTACTAATTTAATAAATCTAGAAAAGATATGGAAATCACAAGAATTATCTTTGGAATTAGAAGAAATAATAGCTAGGATTTCTCAATATGCACATCGACACATTATACAAGTGCCAGGTAATGGTAATGTCACTGAATGGTGTAAAAAGGTGGAATGTTGGGAATCCTTCCAACAGACTAAACTGCCTGTTGGAATATTTGATGAAATACCTGAATTTCATATTGAAGATAGTAAGAATATTAACATTAGATCAAATGAAGATATCACGAAAATTAACTCGTCTGCTTGGTTTGATATTGCAGCTTGGAGCAAGGAAACAAATAATTTATTACCATGGCAAAGAAGTTTAGCAGTTAGTATAGGGAAAGCTGTTAAACAAGGTAATGCGTTATCTTCTAAGCAAGTCATTCAAGCAGAAAGGATAATAATTGAATTAGAGAGAGTGGGATATTTCTTAGATCTAGAGATAGTTTCTTCATAGTTTCATATTTTCTTGTACCCTGGTATAATAGGTATTAACATATTTGTTGGGAGAAGGAAGGATTTATGAACTTTATTGATTTATTTGCGGGTGCTGGAGGACTATCTGAGGGGTTCATACGTCAAGGTTTTGAACCTGTGGCCCATATAGAAATGGATAATTATGCTGCTCAAACACTTAGAACAAGAGCAGTCTATTACTCATTAAGAGAAGCTGGAGATCTCGAAATATATCGTCAATACCTCAGAAAAGAGGTTACTAGAGATGAATTGTATTCCGCAGTCAATCCTAGTGTATTAAATAGTATAATTAACAGAGAAATTTCAAATGATAGTATTAACGAAATTTTCCAATTTATTGACGAGGGTCTAAAAAGTAGAGGAATAACTGAAATAGATGTATTGGTTGGGGGTCCCCCTTGTCAAGCATATTCGTTGGTAGGTCGAGCACGTGACCCATATAATAAGGAGCATGATCCTAGAAATTATTTATACAAACAATATGTTAAATTTTTAGACAAGTACAAACCAAAGCTTTTTGTATTTGAAAATGTCCCTGGAATCTTGACAGCAGGGAAAGGTAAATTGTTTGAAGATGTCAAGAAAATCATGAATGAAGCCGGATATGATATTGAGGCTAGAGTTTTAGATGCAAGCGAATTTGGTGTTTTACAAAAACGTAGACGTGTTATACTCATTGGCTGGGTGAAAGGTACTAATTACTTTTTTCCTGACTTTGAGAGATTTGAATTTGATTTTAAAGTTTCAGATATATTTGAAGATATACCTAACTTAGTTCCTGGTGAAACAAAGGATTACAATTATACAAAAAATCCGAATGAGTATCTCGAAAAATTCAGAATCAGAGATACTACTGATATATTAGTACAAAATATTAGTAGACCTCATAATAATCGTGATAGAAGTATTTATAAAATTGCAATAGAATTGTGGAACAAAGAAAAAACTCGATTAAAGTACACGGATCTTCCTGAATATTTAATAACTCATAAGAATCTAACTTCATTTTTAGATCGTTTTAAAGTAGTTGGATCAAATATTAGTCATTCTCATACTGTGGTTGCTCACATAGCAAAAGATGGACATCATTATATACACCCAGACATAAATCAATTGCGGTCTATATCTGTCCGGGAAGCTGCAAGGCTTCAATCCTTTCCTGATAATTTCTTTTTTGAAGGTCCAAGAACAGCTATATTTACTCAAATAGGAAATGCAGTTCCACCACTAATGGCGGAAAGCATAGCATTGAAAATAAAGCAAATGTTAAAAGGTGTTTAGGAACCATTAAAGTTATTGGAGTCCTCCTAATAGTTCTTTAATACAGTGATAGTAACTAAATGTAGGAATACGGCGACTTCTTCAGGTAGATAACTTGCTAC
The DNA here is from genome assembly GCF_056786435.1 of Paenibacillus sp. Y916. Classification (NCBI taxonomy): domain Bacteria; kingdom Bacillati; phylum Bacillota; class Bacilli; order Caryophanales; family Paenibacillaceae; genus Paenibacillus; species Paenibacillus sp. Y916. Next base: position 89,370 of record NZ_JBXCJA010000009.1, read on the forward strand.
TACTTTGGGAACTATATTAATCTGGAGAATCTTTAAAGGACAGGGATACAAGACAACAAAGAATTGTTATTAATTATTCTTGTGCTATAAATGCATCTGTAAATGGGAAATCAACCTCATTTCAGGTGCATATATTTGATCATATTGTTCTGATTTTTTATTGATATTTGCAGAATTGTATCAATTTTAGTGAGTGAATATGGAAAAATACCCTGAGACTAAGTTGATATTCAGAATGAATATTAGATTCTATTCTTCGATCAAAGTTGAGATACAGATGCACTTAAGCTAGTGCTTTTTCTTTTATCCAAAAGAGGGTGAATATCGAAAGGGACAGAATTTCTAATATAACGTATATAGTTACATAATTTTTATTTGCTGAAATACGAATGACATATTAAATATTGTAGATGAAGAAGAATAGTTTATGAAGATGAAATTAATACAACACGTACACTATTGGAGGGAAAGAAATGAACGAATCTGGAATGTATAAAATTCGACCAGCAGGTCGGCATCTAATCACTATTGGCGAAGATTTAATCCAAGATAAATGTGCTGCTATCTTGGAATTGGTTAAGAATTCTTATGATGCTGATTCACCAGATGTAAAAATAACTTTTAAAGTTAACGAAAACAGGGATCGGCTATTTATAACAGTAGAAGATCATGGAAATGGTATGACATTTGAGGATGTTACTGAAAAATGGATGGTTCCTTCTACTGATGATAAGGTTCTGAGAAGAAAAAGCCCAAGAGGTCGAATCATGCAAGGACGTAAAGGAATAGGAAGATATGCAGCAAATATATTAGGAGAGAATTTGATTTTAGAAACTATAGATCAGAGTAGCAACAAAACTACACTATTTATTGAATGGGAACAGTTTACGCAAGCTAAATATTTGGATGATGTTGATATTTTGATCGATACTAGTACCTGTACTGAAATAACTGGTACTAAATTGATAATTGAAGGTTCTCAAAATGATATTGAGGAATGGACTAAACAAATAAACACATTAAGATTTGAACTCAAGAAACTTATTCCACCTGATGCACCTATTGAGCAGGAAACAGAATTTAAAATATTTTTAGTGTTTGATAGTTTTACATTAGAGCAGACAGATGTAATTGTAGAAGAGATACAGCCATATCCAATACTGGATTTTTATGATTATAAAATATCTGGTCGGATTTCTGCTGACGGTATTGGTCAGTTACAGTATGTCAATCAAAAAGTACGTAACACTGTAATCGAGGAATTAGAGGTTAATATAGGACCGACCAACTGTGGAACACTTGTATTAGATATAAGAGTTTATGACAGAGATAAGGACTCAATTGAGCAACTTATTGGTAGGGGCTTGAAAGATGAAACAACAGGTCAGTATCTTAGAAATCTTGAAACAAGGAAATTGCTTAATAGTCTTAATGGCATTGGTGTATATAGAAATGGGTTCAGGATTCGTCCATTAGGCGATTCTGATTTTGATTGGCTAAAACTGAATGAACAAAGAGTTCAGAATCCTTCATTAAATATTGGTAGCAACCAAGTTATTGGCTATGTACATATAGAGTCGGAAGAGAGCTCAGGATTAGAAGAGACTAGTGCAAGAGATGGCTTGAGAAGCAATTTAGCATATGAAAGTTTAAAGGAGAAAACCTCCTATGTATTATCAAAACTACAAGAAAAACGATATATATACCGAAGGAATGCTGATTTATCAAAACCAGCAAAAAAAGTTGAAAAAGAATTGGAGAGGCTTTACGATTATTCAGTTTTACAGCGGTCAGTATCATCCGCATTAAAGAAATCAGGAATAAGCGATTCTACAATAACCGAAATCGGGCAAATAATTGAAAAGGAGCAAAATGAAAAAAATGCAATTGTTGATGATATTAAGTCTGCCGTTGCTATATATCAAGGTCAAGCTACATTAGGGCGAATAATTAATGTGATCTTACACGAAGGGCGTCGTCCTCTGAACTATTTTAAGAATCAGATACCTAATATTAGTTTCTATGGAAAAGTATTCAAAGAATCTCCTTCTAATGATAATTTATTAAAGATTTTAAGTTTAACTAGCGGAGTAGAAGAAAATGCTTCGATTTTTGTGAATCTATTTAGTCGAATAGATCCGCTGGCAGCAAAAAAGAGGGAAACTAGATCCGACTTTAGTTTGCTACAATCCATTAAAGTCGCCACAGAGGTGTTTGAAAATGAACTTATGATAAATTGTATAGACTTAATAATTTCTGGTGATGAATCAATTTTGTGGAATGGATGGAGGCAGGATTTATATACGATATTCACAAACCTTGTGGATAACAGTATTTTTTGGATGGTACACAAGAATACCCGAAATAGGAATATTGAAATTTCAATTCAAAATGAAGGTAATGGCGTTTGGTATATAGATTATAAGGATTCTGGTCCTGGGATAGAACCTAGTCTTTTAGAAAGTGGTGTTATTTTTGAACCAGAGTTTACCACTAAACCTAAAGGAACAGGTACGGGCTTAGGGTTAGCAATAGCGGGAGAAGCAGCTCAACGCAATGGATTAGAGTTAATAGCATTGCAAAAATCTGAGGGGTGCCATTTTCAACTTTATTCCTCAAAGGAGTCTAATAATGGAGACGTATAAATATCTATTAATTGAAGATAGTGATGATGATGCATCCGTATGTGCAGATACGATAGAGAGAATGAACTTTGAAAGTACTGAATACCTGATTACTGTAGATGTTGCAAATTCTTTAGAGGTTGCTTTGAATAAGTTGAAAGAAAACTATGATGGAGCTATTATTGACATAAATCTTGGTGATAGTAGTAGTGGTAATGATATTATCAATACAATAACCGAAAGGTATCGCATTCCGGTGGCTGTTATGACTGGGACGCCTGATACTATATTAGAAGAAGGTTCTCCAATTCGTATATATAAGAAAGGAGAAAGCACTTATGAAGAAATAATCCAATCTTTAATTAGCGTGACAAATACAGGATTATTTAAAGTGATAGGTGGCAAGGGTATTATTGAAGAAACAATGACACGTGTATTTTGGAAAAACCTTTATCCCAAAATAAATATTTGGGAAAAAATTAAAAAATCGGGAGATGATACTGAAACAATACTACTCAGATATGCAATAGCTCATATTCATGAACTCCTTGACGAGAATATGCCCTTATATAGTATTGAAGAGGTGTATATAAAGCCTCCTCTAACATCTAAAATTAGAACAGGGTGTATTCTGAAGAATAAAGAGGATGAATTTTATTATATAGTTCTATCCCCACCATGCGACTTGGCGGTACACAATGGAATAATGAAAACTGATAGAGTTATGCTATGTGAGATTGATAATCACAGAAATATTAGTCGAAATGTTATCGGGGAAACAGGGGCAGCTAGAAGGAAAAAGGCCTTGTTATCAACATTAAAAAATAATAATAAAGAGTATTATCATTGGTTACCTCAAAATAGTATTTTTGAAGGAGGTTATATTAATTTTAGGAAGGTTATAAACTACTCTCCAGATGAATTAGAAAGTGAATTTTATCCTGTTGAACTTAGAATACAGGATTCGCTGGTTAAAGATATATTAAGCAGGTTTTCAGCGTATTATGCTCGCCAAGGACAACCAGATTTCGATTACGATAAGGAAGCTGAGGCAATTATAAAAACACTGTATCCTGAAGGATAGTATCAAATTATAAATTCAAAACTTTGTGTATAAAGACTGACGAAGATGTAAAGCGATATGAAGGAAGCTCTAAAGTTACTTGGAGATAGTGTTTAATTACTTGCTGTTCACCAATTAATTAAGCGATATTGAAGGAATTATTATGGAGAAATGCTACATAACGCATACTAATCAGACACACTAGTTCCGAAAATAAAAATCAAGAACCTTGTGTAGTGGGAATTATCTGGTTTTGACGGGGTTAATACCATTTAATGGTTGGGTTTAAGCCGCTAGTTGTATGTATTATTACAATGTAGATGATGTATACTGACTCCAGAATAGACAAAATATTTTTTTGTTGTAAAAATGATGTGAGATTTCAATAATAATGAACTGGATTTCCCAAGACGTCCGCAAATAATAATTGGATTCTACGGACTGTAACAGATAGACCTTAATAGGATATGTTCCTGAAAACTACAAATGTGGAAGGCGTCGAAGTTCTAAAATATGATCGGTGTAACCAATAAATAACCCAGTGCTATAATAAATAGAGTCGTGATAAGCTAGGCTAAAGCAATGAATAAAGAATATAAAATATCAAATAAATCGTCATATAAAGCATTCAATTAACCGAGTGAGATCTTTGGTAATATTCCTGATCACACTCGGTTTTTCGTTTTATAAGTCAGAACTGAAACCTTTGACATACAAAACTTTTCTAAATTGTAGTCCGACCCAATAGACTTCACAATCTCCCCCCCTTGATTATTTTTCTAATCATATTTCTTTATATGCTGGAGCGTGGGATGAACCGCTGGGCAGAATCAGTAACACCAAATGAGATGGCTAGATGCATCCAAACTTATCTAACGGAGAAGGAATATCGCAGTCGAATTGATTTCGCAGAAAAAGGTTTAGAGAAAGCTGTAGGAATAGAAAGAAGCTACTGCAACGAAAATCTCCCGAATTTAGGATCTAACCTAGAGACACACTCATTCCTTATGAACAATTAATCATTATTTATCTCACACACGAAAGGGATGTTCCCATGCCTACATATAACAAACTAGTAAGAGATCGTATTCCATTCATCATTACATCCACGGGCAAAGAGTGCAGAACTCGCATTCTGGAGCCAGAAGAATACACAATAGAATTGAAAGTAAAGCTTAACGAAGAATCAGAGGAATATTTCAAGGCTGAGAATAATCAAGAAGCTTTGGAAGAACTAGCAGATATGCTGGAAGTCATTCGGGCTTTGGCAGAGGCGCATGGATCGGATTGGGCGGAGCTTGAGAAGATTCGCTCAGATAAGGCGAAAGCACGGGGCGGGTTCCAGGAACGAGTGTATCTGATCGATGTCGATGAAGCTTAATATCAAGTTAATTACAGATAATTTGGCTGATGATTTGATTGCAGGGATGAAGAATGCATCGGGCATATATATTATGACATCCTTTTTTATGCAATCGGGTGTACGTTTGTTGGCGCCACATTTGAAAAATGCCTTGGATCGTGGAACCGAGGTCAAGATGTTAGCGGGAGATTATTTATATATAACGCAGCCGGAAGGTCTTCGGGGATTATGTGCCGTTGATGATAGAATAGAGGCGCGATTGTGGCGCAGTATGGGGACGTCTTTTCATCCCAAAGCCTATTTGTTCGACTATGACAATGGAGAAGGGCTATTAATTGTTGGCTCTTCTAATTTCTCATTCTCTGCTTTGAAGACAGGATTTGAATGGAATCTAGCGATGAATGCGTAAGCTGAGCCATATACGTTCCAGAATGCATTGGAAAAGTTCATGCAGAGCTTTTATAACGAAACAACGCTACCTGTTAATCCTGATTCAATCCATCTATATGAGTAGGAGTATTTGCAATACCATCAGAAGAATCCAGAACTAATTCGTAGGATCACAGAGATGGAAGAAGCAGAGATCCGAAATGGTATGCAAGAGGAGCCGATGGAGGTAGAGAGTGAAGCTTCGCTTGTTCCGATAACAACTCGACCTGCTCAAGAGGCGGCACTGGAAGCGTTGGAGCGCACACTTGAAGAGCAGTATGATAAGGCTATGGTGGTTATGGCGACGGGGCTGGGCAAGACGTATCTCGCGGGATTCCTTGCGCAGCGTTTTAAGAGAGTGTTGTTTATCGCGCATCGTGAAGAGATTCTTTTCCAAGCAAGAAAGTCTTTCAGACGGATCATGCCGGATAGATTATATGGGATATATAATGGACAGTTCAATGAGGGAGAGGCCGATTGTGTCTTTGCTTCCATCTATACGTTGGGTATGAAGAAACACCGTGAAGGCTTTGCAGAAGATGATTTCGATCTGATTATTGTGGACGAGTTCCATCATGCGGCTGGCTCCATTTCAATATATAGGTGTGTTTGATGAGACAGACTATACGAAGATTAGATGGATCGGAAGCCGTTATGACGATGAACAGTTACTATTAACTCAACTGAAAGAGTCACAGGCGGAGAAGATTTGCGAAGCTTGGGACAGTCATAAACAGACTCGGACGATTGGGTTCTGTTCTTCGATTCAACAGGCGGATTACTTGGCGGCCTATTTTCGCAGTCAGGGTGTATCTGTGCTTAGTCTACATTCGCGTACAACAGAGATGTCTCGTGGAGATGTGATTCAAGCGTTGGAGTCAAGGTAACTGGAGGTTGTCTTTACAGTCGACTTGTTCAACGAAGGAACGGACATTCCAAGCGTGGACACGTTATTGTTCGTACGTCCGACAGAGTCGCTTACGGTGTTTACCCAACAAGTAGGTCGAGGGTTGCGATTGGCAGACGGGAAATCTCACTGCGTTATCATTGATCTGATCGGTAATTATCGGAATGCTGATGTGAAGCTGAAGCTTTTTGCAGAACCGAATGAAGATGCTGGCAAGGGCAAACGCGAGGAGATCATACCTACGCTACCACTGAATTGTGAGATTCGCTTAGATACAGAGGTAGTCAATCTTCTACAAGAATTGTCTCGTAAAAGACTACCCCACCGCGAGAAGCTTCACCATGACTTCGTCAGCTTGAAGCAGGAGTTGGGACGAATCCCGACATACCTAGAGCTTCATCTGCATGGGAACTCGGTTAGCCAACAATACAAGAATGAATTCGGCTCTTATATCGGATTTCTGCATTGGCCGGAATTGTTAAGTGAACGTGAAAGTGAATTGTACATTCGTTATGAAGCTTGGATTCGCGATGTTGAGAAAACGGTGATGACGAAGAGTTACAAAATGATCGTATTACTCTATATGTTGGAGCGTGGTGAGGTACGATGGGCAGATCCCGTGACTTCGGATGAGGTGGCTGAATTCTTCCATAGATATCTTACTGAGAGGGAATATCGCAGACGGATTGATTTTGCCGATAAGGATTCGAGAAAGCTGTGGGAGTGGAATGAAGCTACTGCAACGAAAATAGCTCAACTGATCGCTCTTATGCCCATGACTAAGTGGAGCGAAGGGTAGCATGACATGTTTCGAAGATGGCTTGTTCTCGCTCGGGTTCGAGGTGGACGTGGAGGATCAGGCTGTGTTGCACCGCTGGACAGAAGAGATTTGTCTGTACCGGTTGCATTTGCATTTTGAGCGGAGAGAACAGAAGGAAGCGGGGGTTTAAATAGATCTGGAAGTGATAATTTGGTATTTCATTGGAATTATTATTCTCGGTGTTATTGCAGGGCTATTGCAGCCAACAAAAAAGAAAAAGAAAAGAAGTGTACGTAAGAATGTAAGTAAAATTAGTAATACAAATAAAGCAAGGAGTTCTGTGCAACGTTCTTCTATGGTGTGTAGAAAGGTCGAAGTGATGCATTCTATCTTTGTTAGTAACAACCTCAGACTTGGCGGCGCCTGCCAAGTCTGGGGCGGAGGAGCGTAAAGTAGATTATTCGCACGGTGGCTTATTTGAGCAAAAGCTTCAATCTTGGGATAAATGGAGGAAAATACAACGATCGATGGTTATGCGAGCAATGGCATAATGTAATGCGCTCAACAGGACATGAAATACATATAAGACTAAAAAGAAAATGATAAAATTGATAGATCCGTCAAGTTTATTTCAGATTTTATTGTGAAGGCGATTCCTTTGTCAAGATAAATGCCGTATACATGGACTTGAGTGCTACAGCTGAGCCATTACTAAAAGAGGAGGATTCTCTCATATATTCAAGCTTGGTAAGCAGTTTTCCTTGGCGATCTATATATCCAAACTTACCGATAGGATCTGATTTCGTTGTAATACCTACTAAAGCGATCCCTTCTTTGAATTTAGATGCTCTATTATATTTCTGATAAGCAATAACCAATTGCCCCTTTGTATTGATAAACCCCACTTTTCCTTGGCTATTATAAACTGCAGCTAGACCCTCGCTGAAATCGTTCACGTTGCTATACCGAAAAGGAATAATGATCTTCCCCTTTTTATCAATAAAGCCCCATTTTCCTTTAGCATTTTGTACGGGCGCTAAACCTTTGGAAAAATCACCACCGGCTTGATACCGAAGAGGAATAGTGACTTTGCCAGTTGTATCAATATATCCATAAAAGCCTTTGCTACTGATTTGTACAAGAGCTAACCCTTCGGAAAATCCACGGGCATAGGTGTATTGATATGGAATGGCCAACTCGCCTTTTGTATTGATGTAGCCGATTTTATCGAAGTTTTGTGGAGCATATGCGATAGCCAGGCCATTTGTGAAATAATAATCAGAACTATAATCTTCGGTGAAATGGGTAACGACCTTCCCTGTCCTATCAATAAATGTTTGTTCACTAGAATTGGCCATTGTTACATGGGCTATGCCTTCGGAGAAATGCCCAGCTGAAGTATACTGACAGGGAATAGCTAAGTTCCCTTTGGTGTTAATGTAGCCAAGGAGATTCGTCTTTGTATTAATGACGAGTGCCCGCTGCTCGTGGAAGTCGCCTCCGGTGATAGGTTCAATATCTTCAGGCAGAGTAAAAGCTATATCCCCCTTGGTGTTATAATACACAAGCGTGCCATCCGATGTTTCCGCTAATAACAAGCCATTATGGAAATGACCATCACTTCCAGGTCGAGCAATCATATAGTCTACAGGTGTGTTCGAGACTTGGATTTGTGTCGTGTTTGAAGCTGCCCATCCAGTGTCCAACATTGTGGTGGAAGTAAACAGAACTAATAAGGCTAATCCAAATTTCTTTAACATGTTCAAGCTCCTTTGTAAATGAATTCTCATTATTATAGACGTATAAATGGTGGATTGGTTATGTATCGATTACATTTGCATTTCGAGCGGAGAGAGCGTGTGTTAGACTAAGGACGAAGGAACTGCGCTAGAGTGTTGAAGCACCACAATTACATATGAACGGAGCACCTATAATATGTTTAAGAAACTATTATCCATGTTTACAGCTTCCCCAGCTAAGAAGAAGAATCCGAAACCAACGGCAAGTAAATCTAAAGCAGCTCCCAGCAAGCCAAAGCCCAAAGTGCAACCGACTCGAATTGGTGAATTGGGCGAACATAAAATTAACATTCAGCTCGATCAGCTTTCTAAGGGATGCATGTATTTAAGCGATTTGATGGTTGTGAACGCCAAGTCTCCTACGGGTTATTCACAGATTGATCACGTTGTGATCACACCTAGAGGTCTGTTCGTGATTGAGACTAAGAACTATAATGGTGAGATCAAGGGCAAGCGTTATGAAAAATCATGGACAGTTAATAATCGGTATAGAATGTACAATCCATTCATGCAGAACTATGGTCATATTCAGGCTATTAATAGTTATCTACCGAGTTATAAAGAAGTCAGATACATCTCATTAGTTTCTTTTACGATGCGCTGTCGCTTTAGTGTCGATCCTGAACTGAGACAAATACAATCCGATGATCTCATAGTGTATGACGTTGAGTTGTCTGAATATATTGGGCGGAAAATGATTCGAATTCAAGCGGAGCAGCCAGAGAAAATATTATCTGAACCGGATATTCAGAAGATCTATGATTCTCTGTTAGAGGCGAACATCACAGATCTAAGTGTTAGAGCTGAGCATGTCGAGAAAGCTAGTGGAGTGAATAAATCTAAGTAAGACAGGATATGATTGCAACACGCTATAATAAAGGACGCTCTACTGTTGGACTAGCTCCCGCTTCAGTTACACAAGAAGTTTTAGACAAAATCCACACCTATATGGTGAGAATATAAACTCCCCCATATGCTAATTCTAGTATGTAAACAATCGAAAGCATCGTATCTTATAAGGAATGATTGTAGTTAGTTGTAAAAAGTGTTATTCTTTCAACGGTAAACTCAAAAATCAATGCTCCTCAATACATCTAATAATAGTCACAAATTTAGTTATAAAGAAAGGTCATACTATGATAAAAGTTGATAACTTATCCTTCTCATTTCCGCAAAAAGAACTATATAACAACATTTCATTTACGCTTGAAGAGGGACAACATTGCGCTTTTATAGGAACAAGTGGCAGTGGGAAAAGTACACTGATCGATATATTGATGGATCCAGAAAGACATATGTTCGAAGGCAAGCTAGAGATGGATCCAACTTGCACAATCGGGTATGTAAGTCAGTTCTCACAACTAGACAAAACGAAAGAAACAACAGTGTTCGAATATATAGGGGAAGAATTTATTAAGATACAAAATGAAATAAATGCTATTTACACTGAAATGGAAACATCAGCGGATATCGATTCGTTACTAGATAAGTCTCAATTGGCTTTAGACGCATTTGCTTCAATGGATGGGGATAATTTTGAGAGCAACATTAATAAGAAACTAAATTTAGCCAACCTCATGAAGCTAAAAGATCTTAGGGTATCCGACCTGAGTGGAGGGGAATTCAAACTTATTCAGGTGATGAAGGAAATGCTAAGTAGTCCAGACTTAATGATTATGGACGAACCAGATGTATTTTTAGACTTTGAAAACCTAAATGCGCTTAAGAACCTCATTAATTCTCACAAAGGAATGCTGCTAGTTGTTACGCACAACAGATATCTATTGAATCATTGTTTCAACAAAATGTTGCACCTTGAGAACATGGAGATCCAAGAGTTTGATGGGCGATATATTGAATATAACTTCTCATTACTTCAGACGAAGATTGAGTTACAAGAACTCACAGTCGCTGAGGGTGAAGAAATTGAGAGAAACGAGAGCATCATCGATAATCTTAGAGCTATCGCAACATATAATTCAGAAGCATCTAGAGGGAGAGCACTCAAAGCTAGAGTTAGATTCCAAGAAAGATTGGAAGCACGTAGACTTAAAGTGCCATTCGTAGATATTAAGCAACCGAATATTAGCTTAGATATTGATAATGAACTGGAAGAAGACACCACGGTTATAAATGTCAGTAATTATGGTGTTGCCTTTGATGAGTTGCTTCTAGAGAATGTTAACTTTGAGATAAAATCTACGGATAAAGTAGCCCTTATCGGTCCAAACGGTACAGGGAAAACGACGTTACTCCGAGAAATATTTAATAATAATCATGAATTCATTGAAATAAATGCTGATGCTAAAGTGGCTTATTTATCTCAGTTTCAAGGCGAAATGCTAAAGGATTCTAATACAATACTAGAAGAATTCATCGATGCTGGGTTTGCAACTTATGAAGAGGTTAGATCATATATTTCAAATTATGGTTTTGAAGGCGAAATCGTTAATCAAAAGATTGAATCTTTATCTGGTGGAGAAAAAAATATGCTTCAATTGGCTAAAGTATCTGCCAGTAAAGCAAACATATTGCTTCTTGATGAACCGACAAGTCATTTAGACACCTATACACAAATAGCGCTGGAGAAAGCCATTGAAGACTATAAAGGTGCGATTGTCATGATTTCTCATGATTTCTATTCTGTCGTAAATGGTATGGATTATGTATTAATCATTGAGAATAAGAAGATTAGAAAAATGACTATGAAAAAATTTAAACAGATGATTTATGCTCGTCATTTTGATAGAGACTATTTAGAAATGGAACAAAATAAAAAATCACTTGAAACGAAAATAGAATTGGCATTAAAAGATACTAATTTTGAACATGCAAAAGTATTGGTTGATGAGCTAGAAGAGCTGATTAAGTTGCTTTAAATCACAACCCTCTGATTGAAATGATTACAAGTATCGATTTATTGTACTGGGAATTAGGGCTACTTGAATATTATCACGCGATTGCACCACTCTAACCGTTTCTTGCACCACTGAATATCATAAAATGCACTACCAAAAACCATAAATCACACCAGATCGATATGTGAACCTGACGGAATCATGAATTCCGTCAGGTTCTTTCTGCATTCTGACTCTTGTTAAATCAAAGTAAACTAATTAAACATTAAGGTATTTTATTATTTTGTATAAGTTTACTTTACTTTTATAAAAAGTGAGTTTATAATTTGATTCAAGAGGTGATGGTCATGAAGAAAGATTTTGGTGATTCGATATCCAATAAGGTTTATGAATATCGTGTACTTGCCAGAATGTCTCAGCAAGAATTAGCAGAGAAAGTCGGGGTATCCAAACAAACCATCTTCGTAATGGAAAAAGGAAATTATGTTCCGACTCTGCTGTTAGCTTTTCGAATTGCCGATTTTTTTAAAGTTGAAGTAAACGATATTTTTACTTATGAGAAAGGAAATGATGAAAAATGAAAACGATGTCTATCTCAGATTTCTCTAACGAAATTTTTTACCCTTTAAAGTCCTGGGCTGAACAATCTCCGGGAAATTGGAATATTCTCCTTGGAGTTGGTTTATTACTGCTTATCGGTAGTATGATTATGCTCTATGCATTTTATAAGATGATTGGGCGAGAAGACGAACGTACAAACACAATCTTTTTGAAAAGCAGTTTCTATATGCTGGTGGTAATTGTTCTATGTGACATAATTTTTCCGAAAGAATATATGTGGAACATCTTTTTCTTGTTCAAATATACGCTAGCATTTTTCGCTGGTGGAATTTATTTGGCCGTCCAATATAAAAAGGATTTTTCATAAGGAAAGGTCGAGACGCGAGGCCCAGCCATGGATGGAGGATTAGATAATGCTGATAAATATGCTAACTAAGCGATATGGAAATTCAATAGTTATAAAAGATCTCTCTTTGAATTTCAACCAAGGAGAAATCGTTGGTCTGATTGGAAGAAACAGCGCTGGAAAAAGTACCCTGATGAAGATTATAACGCAAAACATTCCGACCGATGATGGAGCAGTTGCGGACAATCATCAGGTAAGTTACTTGATCGAGGAACCAAAGCTATTCAATAATAAGTCAGGATTATTCCACTTAACTTATTTTTCAGGAATTTACTTACACTAATCGTTTTGTTTGTGATTGTCCCTATAAAAAGAAAAAAATCGAAGTATACGAATCGTTTACTTGTTCTGGGGAGGAAATCGAATAATCGATTAGAGGAGGGGCAAAACATTAGGATAGTAATCAAAAGTCAATCGCCAAAAACGGTTCTTATCATTCTTTTTTTCCTGTTTTTAGTGTCGATATACGGGTACCATCGACTAGAGAAAGACTTAGTATATTCGATTGTGCCTGTAGAGATCAAGGCCGATTTTTTATCGGAGGCATACTTTTCTGAACTCTCAGAGCAGTATGATCAAATTCGCTCTGAGCATCAAAAATGGTATATATTTGATACAACCAAAGCGATTGCATCACACGCAATCCTAACGCATATGATGCATGATTTGGTGGTGAATCAAAAGCTTCTGAACGGACATAAGCAATTTGATATGTTTTTTGAGACATTTGATCAACATGTCAAACAACTCCCTTATATCACGGAAGAGATTCATTATTTTCGCAATGAACTGAATCGATATGGAGAGGCGCCTGAACAATTAGAAGAAATAATTGAACTAGTGTCATGCGGCAAATGGCAGCTATTCACTGCTAGATATCACCGATATGAAGTAAGCGAATATGACGCTGCTTATAATGTGAAGTTTATATCATCAAATGGTCGCTTTGAAGTTGTCTATCATGCTGAGACGGGTCAGATGGTAAACGATCCGGTAAACATGGGCACGTATAATTATGCGCCGGGGAGTATCCATCCATGGAAGTATTACCAGCACCATAAATACGATAAAGTTCCCTGGAAGAAATGGGGTAATGCTAATCAGATTTCATACAAGGAAATTACAAAGAGGCAGTCAAGGCATGGCTCAACGGAGCAAAGGAAAAGTACAAAAGAACTCCATAACTTAATCAAAAACAAAATGTCAGATTCACAGAAGTGTCGATAAGGATCTATGCTGTAGGATTAATTATAAAAGGCCTGTTCCCCTTTTATAATTAATCCTATCTTACTACCCTATCTCCGCATTATATAGATGATCGCATATCCTGATCGTTTATTGGATGAACTAGATGGAAAATACGAAGGTCTCTATCCAGAACACAACAAACAGAAAAGACACTGATGAATACAAATCAGTGTCTTTTTAGCTATATAGATTGTTTAATAGATCTGTCAGTTACAATAGATCACTTATTATTAAATATCTCTCTCAACACATTCTTAGCCATAGCAATCTGCTGAGGATCCTTCTGGTTGAGCATAATCATTATTTCCTGTATATTAGCTTGTGATTCTTCATTACTGTCTAGATTGATATAGGTGAAGAGTTGAGAAATATCTACATTTAACGCTTCTGCAATTTTCGCGAGATTTAATAATGCAATATTCTGTTCCCCACGTTCAATTTGACCAATGTAAGAGAAGTGAAATCCACCTATTTCTCCAAGTGACTCTTGAGTTAATCCTTTTTCTTTTCGCAGATCACGAATACGGGCACCTACCCGAAGAAGTATTTCTTTATCCATCTTATTGTCCACACCTCTCTACTAAAAAGTGTAGGTAAAGTATCGAAAACTATACATCGCCATATAACTTTCAAAAATGATATGTATAACTATTATTTGTATGATATAATAATGATGATCCCATTAAATAGAAGAAGGTGATTATAATTAACAGTATTACCAACAGCTTGGACTTCAAATCCAACCAATCCTCCAAAGTCCGTAGTTATTATGAACTTTCCAAGTTTTATATGGACATTGGCTTAGTATTTCTTGAAGGGGGATTGACTTCGCATTGTTTGAACATAGGTTATATGTCCATAAAGACTATGCTAAACGCAGTTTATTTATATAATGGTGGAAGGGAAATGTATATGAATTAGATCTCTTTCGATGAACTGTTATTGTTCACACGGGAGAGGAATATCATTGATCTGGATGCAGAATTATTCTTAAGCAAAATATATTTCTTAACGAGCCAAGAAAACATATTAACTACACAGAATTTAGGGGAAGAGCATGCCATTAGTATTTTAAATAGAATAGAACTATTATTATGTTCCTTGTCTGAGGGAATAGGTGATTGTGAGACATACCAACCCATATTCTAAGCAACAATGACGATAACCTCCCTAACTTTTTTCATAATGATATAATTACATAAAGGAATTACGAGTATAGAGCAGTAATAGATATGTTTTGGACAAACACTCATCTACCTGCGCACTATTAGCCATACAACCGGAAAGGGTGTTCCTATGTCTACGTATAATAAGTTGGTTCGTGATCGCATTCCATTTATTATTACATCGCAGGGGAAAGAGTGCAGAACTCGCATTCTGGATCCTGAAGAATATACAGAGGAATTGAAAGTGAAGCTTAACGAAGAAGTTGAGGAGTATACCAAGGCGGATAATGATCAAGACGCTCTGGAAGAGCTAGCAGATATGCTAGAAGTAATAAGGGCATTGGCTGAAGCTCACGGGTCGGACTGGATGGAACTTGAAAGCATTCGGGCAGATAAGGCGGAAGCACGGGGCGGGTTCCAGGAAAGAGTGTATCTAATCGATGTCGATGATGATTTGTTTTGAGAGGTATTATTCCTGACGATCCTTCTCAAGCGCCTTCAACGGCCAGACATGTACATCGATTCTCTTGCAATAATGCGCATATAATGGTTCTGACACATCAATCCTCGGCATTTGAATCATCGAATTTTCGCTAATTTCATACGAGGCCTTTTGCAAATTCCACGGTGCATGATTAATTTCAGACATGAATATTTGACCGCGATGCTCGCTGTATAAACAATATCTCTCAACTAACCAATAATCCAGTGTTCCCTCTAACGCCTGATAGACTTCAGATGTGGGGTGATAGCTTCCTTTAAACTTGAAATCACCCTCATTTCTCGAGCTTTCATATACAATATGATTTTCCTGATGAACAATGCTCATATCGGAATAGAAATAAGGTAATTTAAAAAATCTTCTTCCAAAAAATACTCCAAACAAACTCTTCGCATCCAAACTGAAAAAATACACACCAGGTTTGTCACCGACGGTAACATAAGTTCTGACGTTCAGCTCTGGGAATTTTGACAAATAAGGTGCAGATGGGGTTCCTTTAAAACGGATCCCGCTCATCCAAAAGGGTACAATGCTTATCCAAGCATCCCCATGAATCGTATCTAACTCCATTCCAGAAGGCACATGGGGTCTAAGAGCATCTGGGTTTATGGGGTAATGTAAGAACAATAGATCGCGCCAGCTTTGCTTAATAATCCATGGGCTACTTGGTGCAGACCAAGGTCTTTGTGAATTGGTGATCATTTGCTCTCTTCCTTTCATCTCATGATAACTAATGAGCTACTGCAATTAGCTCATTGGAGTATATTCATTATTTAGTATGAACAGAAACGGTTAGAACTGATTCGTTACTTTTCCGGTGGAACGATCAATCTCGTACCATTGGATGGTTGAGGTATGCTCATCGGTCTCGTCGTTTCGTACAAGTTCATAGTGATGGATGGTCACGAACTGGTCATCCATGTGATCAACTTCATAAATGAAGACAGAACCCATATTGTGCTGATCACGTCGGTTATCCTGTACACGAGTTACGCCTTGGGTACCCGTTAAGATGTATAATGCATCAACATCTGTGAGTTGGAGTTCATCCCAGTTATTGTTCGGAACTTCACCATCGTCAAATTTCTGCATTTGGACTTCTCTATATCGATCAGCAATATCTTTGTTCAAGAGTTCATAGATGAGGTCAGGATCTGTCTTCAGTTCCTCAAGCTTACGATATTGTTCTGGAGAATCGAAGCCTATGATCTTACCCAAGACATTGAAATGTTGAAGGTTAGGGTCATAAATGACAAGATGCTGTTGAGCTACTGCCGTGCTGTCTACATGACTCTTAGATCTTACCAATAGAGCTAGAGAAGACTCATCGAATGGATAGCTTAAGACATCGGTGAGACCGTGACGATAGGCATCATCAAGTTGAAGTTGATCATATAGAGTGGAGAGGAAAGGAGCGTCCGTGTGACCTGAGTTCTGTAAGTAAAAGATTCCTCTCGGTTCTGCATTCATGCCACCAAAATGTTGATCATCTGAATAATCGATGGTTAGAGAATGATCCGTAAAGGATAGTTGAATATCTTGATATTCCTCGTCCGAATATACAGCATTTTTGCCATCATAGTTGAAATCAACTTCGATCTGACCCGTATGGTGAGTAACTCCAGAATGAATATTCACACTTAGGTGATATTGATTACCTTGTAATGGAGTTACTTCTGCAATGCCTGAGTACATCGGATTGGCATTAGGACGACTGAAGGTTCCTATAATGACAGAACTGTCTTCAGATGGGTGTTCCACGGATGGCTTTTCTGTTGCTGGCGATTGAGTCTCGACAATGGGAGTAGAGAAAGTAGGTGAATCTCCGTTACCGTTCGATGACGATTCATTTGAACAACTATTAGTGAGTAACAGTATACTCATTAAGATGAATAATTTATTCACAATAAGACCTCCACAAGTTAGTATAATTGGATGATGTAAGGTTTAAAAAGGAAACAACAAACTCAAGTATACTTCTCATAATTGGTTTATTATACCGGTATACGGTTAAATTTCAGTAATCTTTGAAGAAGCTTGCATGGAAAGAGACATTACTCCAACAAATCGTCATAAAGAAATTGATTTTGGAAAACCAGAGGGGAATGAAGTTTATTGAGTATTCCAGACCGTGGAGATTTTTAATCAAGCTCCCATTTCAGTTACACAAGAAGTTTTAGACAAATTCCACACTTTTCTGGGGTGAATATTCGGATGTCATTCACTTGAATAGGCATAGAATGACGACGTTAGAGTTACGAACAATGCTTCGCGCATGTACGTAGTGAAGGTGAGGCTAGATTAGCTGTATAAAGTACATTTAAATAGCAGGAAAAGTTGGAAAACAGATAATTAGTTGTAAAAATACACTTAAAAGTGGCGAAAACGGTGAAAAGCGAGGGTTCCAGCAATCTAGATGTACTTTATGCAACTAAAATTAGTGTAAAAGAGGATTGACCAAATCTAAGTGTACTTTTTGCACCTAAAAGTGAATGATGGAGGCGGAAGGTGATGAATGGTGATCGTGGATGGTGTTACAGCCCAATCCGCGAAATGAACTTATATCGGAGGAACTCTTATGTTAATTCAATTAGGTAATTTTGAAGTTGCGTCTGGCCAATTGGTCGTATCGGATCCTTGTTATGAACTAGATACGGCAACCATTATTATGGGTGTGTTAGACAATGTGTTAAATGGGACTTGGATTGGTCAAGTGGAGAAGACGGAAGTGAGAGATTGGGGCGAAGCTTGTTCTAAATTAACGGCATGTCATAGTTCAGTCGTGGAACAAGAAGAATATTTGGAATGGGTGAAGTGTTCATTTATCGTAGGAGTGGATAGTGGACAAGCAGGGATCTTTGATATTAACAAGTATCGAATCCCTGATTCCAATACTCAGGATAGAGGTACGGATACAGATAGTGAGTGGTATTTATCTTGTTGTAACATAACCGAGAGTGGTCATGAAGCTGGAGTTCTAGATGGCGGTGTCGTGTCACATACAGGTATGGGAGATGGTGCTTATGGGGCATATATCGCCACAAATAAGCAGGATCAGATTGTCGGTGTAAAGATTGTATTCCTAAAGTCTTCAGAATTCTAGAATCCAGTCAAGTTGCCTACAATTTAATCCTACCGTATGTTCCCACACGCCATATATATTCAACAGGTCCCATTGAGAAGTGTCGTAACCAGATAATTCCTAGAAGCGCGAATCCGCGCAGAATATCAAGAGTAATCATTACAAGAAATCCCACTCCATGAGTGGGATTTCTTGAATGGTATCCAATTGGAGATTACTCTGGTCTCTTTACTTGTAGTGGGGGAGGAATGAGCCATCCCTTTTCTTTATTCATTTTAAGTATTCTAGCTCCTAATGCAGCCATAGTAAGCTGATATTTGGCATATAATGCGGCGACATCTTCTCGAATACATTGTCCCATCGCTTGGCTACAAGCGACCAAACCAATAGCAGTGTCTGCTGCAATTTTAGCAGCTATTTCTGGGTCAGTAAATCTTGCCCCTACAGGGATGTCTTCAATCTTCACTTGAGGGCGATCTGGCAGAATTGGAGCGGGAGCAACGCCATTATCTGTGAGCAATTTATCTAATTCCTTAATTTCCAGCTTGGCTTGATCAATTAGAGCTTCTAACACTTTCTTAAGATCCTTGTCTCCAGCATGATTTAAATAGGCTTGATAGCAGGATACAGCTCCTTTAGCAACCGTCGAAGCAGACCAAATGCTGAATATCTCACCATAATGTAACGGTTCATCTTTTGGATTGCCATTCAAAATACCCATGTATGCACACACCTTTTCCTTTATTTCACTTCTACTTTATGATGTCCAAACAATAAGTGAATATGTATCTTGAATGAAATTCATTAAAAATGTTGGTATACCTCATGCGATCTATTAGGGAGCGCTTGACTAGATATACTTAATGAAATACGTTTAAGATAAAATTATGAATTCTTCTAGGAAATGAGGGCTGATATGATAGACATTCATACACATATACTCCCCTTCGTTGATGATGGGGCTGCGAATTGGGATGATACATTGAATATGGCTAAAGCGGCTGTAGCTGAAGGTATTACTACGATTATCGCAACACCGCATCATGCGAATGGGAAATATATGAATGTTGCAGAGAAAGTTGTGGAGCATACCCGTCAACTGAATGAGAGGTTAATAGCAGAAGGTGTTCCAGTTACTATTATGGCCGGACAAGAAATTCGGATACATAGCGATTTACTAGAAGCTTGGTTCAGAAAGGAATTACTTCCGCTGGGCAACTCTCATTATGTGCTGATTGAATTGCCATCCTCTGTCATTCCGAAGGAGATGGATGAGTTGATTTACGAGTTGAATATTATGAAATTAAAACCGATCATTGCTCACCCTGAACGAAATGCAGAAATTGTTAAGCATCCAGAGAGGCTGGCTAAGCTCATTGAGAGAGGCGCCTTCGCGCAGGTTACAACGCATTCCTTGCTTGGCAAATTTGGCAAACGAATTGAGAAATCAGCATGGTCATTATGCAGAAGCGGACTCATTCATATCGTTTCATCGGATGCTCATCATGTTGAACGCAGGGGATTTCAACTGCGGGAAGCTTATGATGTTATCCGGGATCGTATGGGGGAGCCATGGGAGAACTATCTTCTAAACAATGCGCAGTGTGTGATTGAAGATAAGCCTTTTGGTCGAATGCCAGAATTAAAGTCTTCGTCGGAGCGAATTATATACCGTTTATTACCCTTTTTCATAAAAAAATAACATTTTATGACCAATAAAGCCGATTTTTTCGGATATTATTGGTCATTTTTTTATTTAAGAGTTGCGAAAAATGTCGAAAAACATCATTTAATTCTTCTTTTTTGGGACGGTGACCAATAGTCCCTGTTTTCGATATTATAAACAACTAAAGAGAGCATGAATAAAGCTTAATTTGCTCTAACTTCTAAATTTCAACAAGATAATTGGTAGGGAACATCCTAGATATCATAAGGATGTAAGCGAATTTTGGTGGCATTTGAATGAGTCAGAATAAAGAACTACCAAAAAAAAACTGAATAAAAACTAATTCTTACAATATTGCCCACTTTATGACCTGAAAATTGAAAAAAAATATTTATAATTCGACAATGATTAGGAACACGTACCTATGGTAAAGTTTTGAAGATGAGCAAGATTATCTAAATGCTTCTATGTCTTTATTCTCTCAAGAATTAATTGGATTTGTGGCATACTGTTTATACAATAGTTAAGATTTTGTCATATGTTGAATGGGTAGCAGACAAGAATGGTTAAGTTCCATTAATCAATGTAGATAAACGCCACTTGATGAATGGAGGATGTAAATGAAGACAGACACGAATCTAAGTCAGAAGAAGATCAAGTTGAAGAGATTTTTGGCCAAACTATCGGAAGACCCTGCACTACTGAAACAGGATGATGTTGTAGAATCTAGGGCAATATCTGAATATCTGATATTAACAGGTTATCGCCCGAAGGACGGACTTATTAATATGGCAGAACTAGTATCATTAATGCTGAGGAAGATTGGTCTTGAAGCCGATTCAGAAGACTTGATGGAATCCGTTATGAAGGGCGGGTCAGTCGATCATTTCATGAACACAAGGAAGTAAGAAGCTAAATCGTCGTCATTATTGATCTGGTATTGACCTAAATGTTTCTATGAAAAACTATGCCCGAATATTCGCGAATTGAATAATTATATACATATATCAATTCATTAGGAATAGTTATTCATAGAGATTTACACATTTATGGGTAAACCACGCCCTTATGTTCGCGAATTGAATAACTATTATTATTTGTTATTCGAAATGAGTATGGCGTATTGAGAATACATACAAAATTGAATGAGTTCGGAGGAAATAATGTGGAATTGAAACAATACTGGTTCATCATCAAAAGAAGGCTGTTATTGATTGTATTGATTATTGTAGTAAGTTGTCTATCCATCGGCATCTATTCCTATTACCTCATTACACCACAGTACGATGCTTCAGCTAAATTAATCGTCAACCAGACCAAGGACAGTAGCTCATTAATACCGAGTATAGACCTTGGCTCCATAAACACGACGATCGGGCTGATCAAAACTTATAAAGAAATTATCAAAACACCTCGATTGATGAAGATTGTCGTCAAGGAATATCCAGAGCTCGGTGTGACACATGGTGAACTCATCGGCAAAGTAAGCGTAAGTTCTGTTAATGAAACGCAAGTGATGTCCATATCTGTCAGGGATAATTCCTATGAGAAGGCAGCGAATATCGCCAACGCGGTAGCCGTCGTATTTCAACAGAAGATCCCTGAACTGATGAAAGTCGATAATGTTTCAGTTCTAGATAAAGCTGATCCAACAGAATCTCATAACCCAGTAGCACCCAATGTGAAGCTCAATATTGCTGTGGCATTCATGTTGGCATTGATGTTTGGAGTAGGTATTGCCTTTCTACTCGATTATTTAGATGACACGGTGAAGACCGAGGAAGATATTGAGAAACTGCTTGGAGTTCCTGTATTAACTTCAATTCCAGGATTTAAAGAAAGTGATTTCACGGATCGGAACAATAACACTCCGATACCGGTTGGGAGGGAAAACAATGTCTCACTTGATGCCTAAATGGAACCTTATTACGGAGAGCAATCCGATATCTCCAATCTCTGAAGGATACCGAATGCTACGGACCAATATCGAGTTCTCGACATTAGATCGACAGCTACAAGTCATTATGATCACTTCTTCTAATCCGAATGAGGGGAAGAGTACGACCAGTGCTAATATAGCCGTGTCTTTCGCTCAAGCTAATAAACAAGTACTGCTCATTGATGCGGATCTACGGAAACCATCGCAGCATCATATCTTTGGGAAGTCCAATCGGAGTGGCTTGACCACCGCTTTATTTAAACAGAAGGAGTTAAGTGAGATCATCCAACAGTCCAATACGGAGAACCTTTCTATCCTTCAAGCTGGGCCTACTCCACCTAATCCATCAGAGTTACTGTCTTCTAAACAAATGGCTACTCTGCTTAACACAATTAGGGGAATGTACGATGTGATCATTATCGATACCCCACCTATCTTGTCCGTAACAGACGCTCAAATTGTAGCGACTTTAAGTGATGGTGTTGTGCTTGTCATTGAATCGGGGAAAGTGAAGAAAGAAGTGGTGCTTAAAGCGAAAGCATCCCTTATGCATGTGAATGCCAAGTTAATCGGTGTAGTTCTTAATAATGTTAATCGAAAACAATCAGATTCCTATACCTACTACTACGGAGAAGAAAACGACGGTTAACGTCAATTCATCCTAATGTGCGAGTTCAAAAAGTCGACTTTTCAGCACCGAGAAGATTGGATGAAGCAAGGGAGTGAGGAGCGGAGCGTAGGCAGTACCTACGTGAGCACCGGAAGGACCGGCTGAATTCAATCTTCGACGTCGAGTAATCCTCTTGATATGCTTCGTGATCAAAAGGTGACTTTTTGAACAACCTCTTAATGGTAGGCGAGATAAATAGGAAGGTAATGTCTCCTGCACCTTTATCACTGGAGACACTCGGTCATACTGTGGGTCAGCCGACCTTAGACGTACTTCGTCAAGGGTGTGATGTGAGGAAGGGTTCAATGCCCTTGTATATTTTGTTTGTACATAATAAAAAAGATAGGGTGAAATCAAAATGAAAAAAGTAACGAAAGCTATTATTCCTGCTGCTGGACTAGGTACACGCTTCTTACCTGCAACAAAAGCAATGCCCAAAGAAATGCTTCCCATTGTTGATAAGCCAACCATTCAGTATATCGTGGAAGAAGCTATTGAATCGGGAGTCGAGGATATCATCGTTGTAACAGGTAAAGGGAAGCGGGCGATTGAGGACCACTTTGATATCGCATTTGAGCTCGAACATATTTTACAGGAAAAAGGGAAACTCGACATCCTTGAGAAAGTCAGAAAGTCATCCAATGTGAACCTTCATTATATAAGGCAAAAAGAAGCGAGAGGATTAGGACATGCCGTCTGGTGTGCACGTAATTTCATCGGCAACGAACCGTTCGCTGTTCTCCTTGGAGATGATATTGTGGAGGCCGAGGTTCCATGTATTAGGCAACTGATAGAGCAGTATGAGCGTACTGGACGTTCAGTCATCGGTGTTCAGACGGTAGGTGTAGATCAGACGCATCGTTATGGAATTGTAGATCCGGGTGAAAGAATGGATAACTTGTATCAGGTTAATCGTTTCGTCGAGAAACCACCGAAGGGACAAGCTCCTTCTAATCTAGCAATTATGGGTCGTTATGTGCTTACACCTGATATCTTTGAATATTTAGGGAGACATGAGTTAGGAGCAGGTGGTGAGATTCAGCTTACCGACGCGATTCAAAAGCTAAATGAGGATAAAGGTGTCTACGCCTACGATTTCCAAGGGACTCGGTATGATGTTGGAGAGAAGCTCGGTTTCATTATGACGACCATCGACTTTGCACTCCGAAATAATGAACTTAGGCACGAACTGTTGTCAGGCCTTCAGGAAGTAATGGATCGTGAGGTTGGTAAACAATTGATTGCTGGAAGGAGAGATTAAGATGACTTATACACAATATCGGGATGAATATGTTAGAGGTGTCTCAGATTACTATTCGAATAAATGGGCTGAGCAAGAAGGTCTATCGTTGTATTCGATACTCAAACGTACGATTGATATCATCGGAGCGTTGGTAGGTTTAATTTTATTAAGTCCGCTGATGGCCTTTATCATTATTCTAATTAAATGGGAAGACCCTTCAGGCTCAGCTTTCTTCTATCAGACGAGGGTCGGCAAGAATGAGAGATTGTTTCGGATGTACAAGCTTCGTTCCATGTATAGTGATGCCGAAGATAAACTGAAAGATCTTCTGGATCAGAATGAGATAAGCGGTGCTATGTTCAAAATGAGAGAAGATCCTCGTGTGACGAAGGTCGGAAAATTTATTCGAAAAATGAGTATTGATGAACTTCCACAATTAATCAATGTACTTAGAGGAGAAATGTCATTAGTAGGTCCGAGACCTCCTCTTACGAGAGAAGTTGCGGAATATACGTCTTATGACAAGAAGCGATTGTCTGTTATACCAGGCTGCACAGGGCTGTGGCAAGTTAGTGGAAGGAATAATCTCTGCTTCAAAGAGATGGTTGATCTCGATATTTCTTATATTGAGAAAAAATGTATATGGTTCGATATTAAAATTATGTTCCGAACGGTGAAGGCCGTGGTTGGCTCCCAGGATGCATTCTAACTAAGAAATGGAGGGGGAGGGAATGGCAAGAATCCTTCATATTTCAGAGTTTACAAAGGGCGGTATTGAGACCCATCTTCATGAAGTATTGAAGTACCAATCTGATAATCATGATATTTATTTGATGGCATCGCATCAGGATTCGAACTTAGATTCACTTTCGCTCGATCCTGATCGATTGCTTCTATACCCTTATAAAAGAAGCCCGAAATATTTCCTCAAAACGATGCAAAGTATTCAAAGAATGATCAAAGAAGTTAATCCAGAGATCGTACATGTGCATGGAACGTTTGCAGGATTCTTCCTACGAACGTTATTTTTGTTGAGAAAGAAACGTCCCATTGTCATTTATTGTTCACATGGTTGGGCTTTTCTAATGGACACACAGTCATGGAAGAAGAAGGTGTTTGCAGGAATAGAGAGGTTCCTGTCATTGCGGACAGATTACATTATTAACATATCGCAGTATGAATATCAGATGTCGATGAACTACGGCTTGTCTTCCAAGAAATCGGTCGTTGTCTATAACGGGGTATCTGATGCGCCAGATAATCACTTATTGCCCTTCAGTGTCAATAAGGACAAGATTAATCTGCTTTATGTAGGTCGCTTTGATCGGCAAAAGGGTTTTGATTTGTTACTCGAGGTATTTAACGATTATCAATTCATGGAAGTTACTCTGTATTTAGTGGGTGATACCGTATTGAAGGAATTTGATTATGATTATCCGAGTAATGCTGTAAAGATCGGTTGGGTGGACAATTCAGAGATCGACCGTTATATAAGGGCATGTGATGCTGTTATCGTTCCATCACGCTGGGAAGGATTCGGTATCGTTGCCATCGAGGCATTGCGGAATAAGAAGCCGGTTATAGCAAGCAACCGGGGGGCACTTCCTGAAATTATCCAGCATGGTGTCAACGGGTATATCTTTGACTTCGACAACAAGGAAGAGTTGGCGAATATTATTCAAGGTCTGAACAAAAACAAGCTAGAAATGATGGGGCAAACGGGAGAGAAGATCTTTTATGAGAAATTTCATTCGGATAAGATGAACAAACAAATCGAGCGAATATATGTAGACGCTTTGAAGAAACAAGGCGATTTGTATCCCGTAACCGTCAATAAATATGTCTAGTTATATGGGGATGAAAGGGATGATGAATGTAAGTTTAATTGGAAATCAGGGGATCCATACCAATAATGAGTTACCCAAGAAAACGAGTGGGAATCAAGTTGTTCTCGCATGTTATCTTATTTTCTTACTAATTCTGACGGTCTATCAGGATTTCCCACTCGTTAATATTATTGGTGAAATAGGAAGATCACCTATTATATTGCTATTTCCTCTTTTTATATTTTGTGAGATTGCGATGTTATCTAAATATAAGAAGCTGATGAATGTGACCAAGCTCCAGAAGTACTTGTTCGCTTTTATTATCTATTTAAGCTTTATCAGTATGGTCTATATTCTCATTCAATTCCTGCAGGGTAATTACAGTTTTGCGTCCGAGAACCTCCTTGGTAAGGCGATAAAGGTGTTGACTTATTTCGTTGTTATCTTGCTGTATATCAGGCATATGCAACTTATCTTCACGAGAATCAACAGTTTTAAGTTACTATATAGCTGTTTTTTTGTGGTGATGAGCTTTTTGATAGCCATTATGATTGTGGAATTGGTCAGTATGCCGAATGCCCTTACTTTCTTGCATTCTGGAAATCACCCCTATTGGAGGGTGAGGTTACTTACTTCAGAGAGTAGCACAACGGGATCTATTATCGTCGTGTACTGCTCAATTCTTATTTATCTGTCTCAATATTTAAACCGCGTTGCTAAGACGCTGTCCATTGTATATGCCACTAGTTTTTTTCTGTATTGTTTATTCGTTACAGGATCGAAAGGTTTCTTGATCGTCATTCTGCTAACGTTGGTCGTGACCATGATTAAATTTCTCGATTTCAAGAAGAAAAGAAACTTTATTGTGCTTATAACGGTTGTCGTGGCGATGTACTTGTTTATTGCTTATTTCTCGGCAGGTTTGCTTAGTTCTTTTAGTAACGATATTCAGAATTACACCTCATCCTACACGCGAATGGGCACGATCATTATCTCACTTGCGACCGTCTTTCATCATCCACTGGGGGTTGGTACTGGAGCCTATCTCATCTATTTCGATGAATATATAGCTTACTCTATTCAACTGATGTCTCGTTTCTATTATAACGTTTTCGGAATGAGTCAGATTAATGTGGGAGAGTTAATGCAATACTCAGGTTCAGATAAGAATTTGGGTGTTAAATCGGGTTTCTTCCAATGGGTGATGTTTGGAGGGATTTTCTCTGTCGTATTCTTTTATCTGTTAGCTAAAGATCTTATCGTGAAAGTGAAATCGAACTCTATCCTGTTTCTGTCACTCGTGTTTGTCCTATTATCACTACTCTTTGTAGTACTTGAGATTAAATATGAAGTATGGCTACTATTTGCCTTTATCAGTTCCTTTCTAGGAAAGAATGAAGTAAACCAATCCAATATATCGGGGGTTATTAACGAATGAAAATGCTTGTTGTATGCAGTGATTTTCCATATCCCGCCGATCATGGCGGCAGGGTGGATACATGGGGGAGAATTAAGGTTCTAGCCGAGCTTGGATGGAAGATCCATCTCGTCGTTTGCGGCAAACAAATGCCTTTGGATGAGGATATGAAAGTGGTATATCGCTATGTCGAAGACATCAAGCTGTGTGAGAGAAGAAGCAAACTCGTCGATTTGCTATATGCTATCCCTATGCAGGTGCAATCAAGAAACGAGCTTCGATACGTTAATATCGATCAGGACTATGATTATGTGCTGCTTGAAGGTGATTATGTGTATCCCATTCTAAGTAACCCACATATCAATCATAACAATGTGATTCTACGGGTTCATAACGATGAGGAAGTCTACTTCAAGGCGCTAGCTAGAAGTACCAAGAATAGAATTCACAAGCTCTATTACCATATGGAAAGTTGGAAGTTCAAGACATTGCAAAAGAGAATGATGCGGAAGGTAGACAAGTATTTGTTTATCTCCAATAAAGAGTTTGAAATCTTTCAAAGTCTACATCCTGCAACAAAAAGCTTGTTTCTACCTCCACCAGTCACAAGAGATGCCTTTCTTGCGAACACGTTTCAAAGTAAAAACGTCATATTTATTGGATCATTGTTCATGCCAAATAATCGTGAAGCGATTGAATGGTATCTTGCACATATTCATCCGTTGATGTTGAAGGAGCCCGATTACAAATTCATTGTGGCTGGGAATAGTCGGAAACAAAGTTTAAGTTGGCTCGATCCTTATGATATGACGAATGTAGTTGTATATGATACGCCGGAGAGTCTGGACGATATATACAGCAGTGGTTATCTATTCGTTAATCCGATGCGCAATGGTGCTGGTGTGAAGCTCAAGACCATCGAAGCAATCCAGAATGGCTTACCGGTCATCTCGACGTCCATTGGCTATGAAGGCACGGGGCTTGTTCATAATAAGCACATTATGGTTGCCGACAAGCCAACTGAATTCTATCACAGCATGAAGCAGTTATTCGATAATCCTGCTCAGGCGCAAGCATTGCTAGAGTCGTCCCAGAAGTATATTAGGAATCATTATGATCATAAAAAGGTGCTAAAAGGCTACATAAATTCGTTGAATGTTAGTGTTCAAATGGAGCAGGTGTTGTGAATGGTTAAAGAGAGAATCCGTGTCTTATTTGTTACGCACGCGGAGAAAAAAGGTGGGGCTGAGCAAAGTTTGATTCATTTAATAAATTATTTGGATACGTCAGAATATCAGATATTTTTATTAAGTCCCAAGAATGCCGAATATCTAGATGAAATTAGAAGCAAGTATGAGCACTTTCCGCTCCAACTAAATAGCATTAAGAAGAAACTAGGTTTTGGCTATTTGGAAACTGTATTTCGCATCAGGGCATTCGTGAAGCGACATCAGATTGATATTATTCATGCCAATGGCTGGCGGGCACCCTGGTATACTGCACCACTCAAGTTTCTAACCGATTGCACATTGGTTTGGCATCATCGTGACTATACCCATTTGCGGATGTTCAACTATGTGTTGCCGCGATTTTTCGATCAAGTTATTTGTATCTCACATTTTGTGGCGAATTCGATTCAAGGCTACAATAAGACGATTATATATAACGGTGTTGATCCCGAACTTTCCTTGACGATGAAAAGCCGGGGGTTCATGGAAGACGATACACTTATTATGGGAACATTCGGGCGCATCGTAGAGTGGAAGAGATATGATCTTGTGATCGAGGCTGTGAAGAAGTTGGCTGATCATAAGAAGTATAATTGGAAACTGCTGATTGTGGGTGATACATCTGTTGATGGATCAGAGAAGTATTACAACGATATGGTCCAGAAGGTCATTGAATATGGCTTGGAAGAGAATATTATCTTTTATGGATATAGTAAAAAGCCACTTGATCTGATGAAGGAATGCGATCTGACGATTAACTTCTCTTTGAATGAGCCATTTGGAAGAGTGATTATTGAATCTCTGCTCGTCCAAACGCCTGTCATCGTATCAGATTCTGGCGGAGCACCTGAAATTATTCATCTAACGGGTGGTGGATTTATTGTGAAGGATGGGGATGTGGACGAGCTGTATCAGACGATTCAGCGTGTCTATGACAATGCTATTAACCATAAGGAGCTTTCAATTCAGGGACATACGAACGTAATCAATGACTTCAATATGAATACAATCGCTCGAAAGGTAGAGCACACCTACCAATTGTTAATAGCAAAAAAGTTAAAGTCGGAAGTGGTGAGATGATTCTATGGGGTTCTCATACAAGCAATTGAGTATTGGTAAGATACTCGCTGTTCTGAAGGGAGCAGCCATGTTGCCAATCATGACTAATTCTGTAGGTCGATTAGGACGGATAGCAGGTAGGCTAACTGTGAGCAATAAAGGCGAATTCATCGTTGGAAGGAATGTGTCCTTTCATGCTAAGCCATTTCCATCTTCCATTTCTGTCGATAAGCAGGCCAAACTGTGGGTGGGAGATAACGTATTTTTCAACTACGGTTTAGATATTGGTTGTACGCAATCCATTGTAATTGGTAGCAATACGATCATAGGCCCAATGGTTAACATTATTGATACGAACTTTCATCCTGTAGATACGGAGGATCGTTCCCATAGTAAAGACATTGTTATTTCCGATAATGTTTGGATTGGTAGGGGTGTGCTTATCTTACCTGGTGTAACGATTGGACATAATGCGGTGATTGCAGCAGGTAGTGTCGTAACACGTGATATTCCAGCCAATGTATTGGTCGGGGGTACACCAGCGAAGGTTATCCGTGAGATCAATGTTCCGAGTAAATGGATTCGCAGATACAACTGAAGTATTAAGGTGGGATAGAATACCGGTTCTCATATTATTTCGAAATGCAGTCATACGAAGCTGATTATTAGCAACACGGTCATGCTCTATGACAAAGTAAATTTCTATCTGAATCAGCCAGGGGCAGAAATCGTTATTGGCGAAGAAGTATGGATCGGCTATAAATCTACCATTCTAAAAGGAATATCCGGTGGACTTGATTCTAGAAAGGGTAGGAGAGTAAAGAGATGAAAGTATGGATGTGGCCTAAATCAAGTGATTTGAATTTCTACAATGATTTATTAACCGATTCGTTATGTGATGCAGGTATGGACATTATGGACTTGAGGCATGGCAAGCTGATGTTGAAGGTCGGTCAAGTGAAGTCCGGGGATATTGTCCACATTCACTGGATGCATCATGCTTATCAGAATCGAAATCTGCTGGTGTTCATCTTGAAGTCATTCATCTTTATTTGGACGATGCTGTATTTGAAGATAAGGAACGTACAGTTGGTATGGACGATACATAATCTGTATCCGCATCATGTGAAGTACCCTAGAATGGAGAGGTTCATTAGAACGATCATATGCCTATTCTGCAACAAGTTGATCGTTGCCTCTGAATCCATCAAGAGGAAGGTCATGAAGGAGTTCAATGTTCCAGAAAGCAAGCTGTTCGTGGTGAAGCATGGTCATTATTTGGGCGTGTATAAGTCGAAGGGAATAGACTTTCGGCTCAAATATAATATTAGTGACAACGCAGAAATATATTTATTTCTTGGTGCAATCATTGCGTATAAAGGCATCGAGGATTTAATACAAGCATTTAATACAATCAAGACGAAGCGAACATATCTGATCATAGCTGGGAAAGCGGACAGTGAGATGAAGTCCTATTTGGAGCAGGTAAAGGATACTGGGAATATCATTCTGGACATACGTTTCGTCCCCAATGATGAGGTTGCTGATTTGATTAACACCGTGGATGTGATGGTGATGCCCTATAAAGAAATTACGACTTCCGGTTCAGCGATACTTGGACTGTCTTTCCAGAAGTTGATTGTTCTGCCAAACAATGATTTCATCCATGAATATTTCAAAGAAAACATGGTTGTCCACTATGATCCAATGAGTGAGAACGGACTCGGCAACGCGATGAAAGAAGCTTTAAATGTTAAGAACAAACAAGAAACTCCAAAGTACGATGAGGTGCTAAAGGAATTAGAGTGGAGCGCCATTGCGCAAAAGATCAAAAACGTTTATCGGGGAGGGTGATGAACGATGAAGGTGACAGTGGCCATTTGTACTCATAACCGCGCAAAGGATACAGGAGAGGCAATTGAAAGTGTGATTGCTCAGAAGTTCGCTAAAAGTGATATTGAAATTGTCGTTATTGACAATCAATCAAGTGATCATACGGCTGAGGTGGTGCAAGATCTACAGCATCAACACGGACCAAGGATACGATATATTCTCGAAGAAAAGCTCGGACTATCCGTTGCCCGTAACAGAGCGATTAAGGAAGCACAAGGAGATTATATTCTATTTCTAGATGATGATGCGCTGGCCTCAAGTCAGTGGGTGCAGGAAATTGTGGACGTATTTGAAAGCGATCCGACTATTGGGTGTGTCGGTGGACGAATTGATCCAATCTGGGAGAGTCAGGAACCGGACTGGGTTCCGAAGGAGTACCGTTCTGTATTCACGATTCTCGATTATTCGAATGTAGTGAAGGAAATGCCATCTCCTTCGATTCCATATGGAGCAAATGTAGCCTTTCGGATAAGTGTATTTCATCATATGAAGCCATTTCGCGAGGATTTGGGACGGGTTGGTACCAACCTATTGTCAAGTGAAGAAAGTGAGCTGATCGCAAGGCTCCGCGAGAATTATAAGGTGTACTACACACCGTTTGCATCTGTTCAGCACAAAATTGCGAAGGGGCGAACGACCAAGAAGTGGTTCCTGAAACGAATGTTCTGGCAAGGTGTAAGCGATGCGGTGAAACGTCAGGATAGAAGCCTGTTGGTAGTTGTGAAGCATACGGTTCGAATGCTGATGGCGATTCTATCATCTCTGCTTACCATCTTCCATTTCAAAACATGTATTCGGCAGATCATGAAAATTTGTTACCGCAATGGAGCACTTATGGGCATTCTGCGCTATAACATTAGGAGTTGAACATAAACCATGGCACAACTCGCATTTCAAAAAGCATGGAGGGGGAATGGACTTCTACAAACGATTCTTCGCACGAGCGCGACTAATCTTCTAGTTATGGTCATTAGTACTTTGACCTCTATTGTGACAGCGCGCATGTTCGGAGTGGTTGGTAAAGGGGAGTTCTCGGCCATCCTATTTTGGCCAACGCTACTCGCAGGGCTCGTCGGGTTCGGACTTCCTACCTCTCTTATTTATAATATGAAGCAACGCCAAGATTTTGGGGCACATTTCGTAAGAGCGGGCTTCCTGTTTCAAATACCCGTCAGCCTGATCGTCGGCATTGTTGCTTGGATTTACTTACCGACATGGCTCGGAAATTATCCTGAATCGGTTATCCAAACCGCTAGATGGTATACAGTAATCATGCTACCTATATTGCTCGCGGTCAATTTAATCCAGGCTCTTGCGCAGAGCACAGGTAAATTCAATGTCTACAATGGTGTTAGATTGTATTTCCCATTACTGAATTTAACGGGACTGATTGTACTTTGGGCTATTGGTAATCTAAGTCTCCATTCTGCTGCACTGGTATTTCTAATAACCAGTGTATTTGTCATAGTATGGGCCTTGTACAGCGTAAGAGATGAGATGCGAATTAATTGGTTTAAGGGTCTAGGGAATAGGCTAGCGGCCAAGGCGTTGTTCGGTTACGGAAGTAAAGTATTCGGTGTAGAACTACTTGGGACATTATATTCTCAATTCGATAAACTAATCATTCTCTCTATGCTGACAGCAAGAGATTTAGGGTTGTATACGGTTGTTTATGCCTTGTCTCGTGTATTCAACGTCGTACAGACGGCGATTACGAATGTCATATTTCCTAAGGTAACGGGTATGGACAAGGACAAGATTATTGCAACTGTCGGTCGGGCATTTCGATTGTCCATGCTTCTGATGACGATCGTGGTCATTCCAAGCATGTTCGTGGGTCGTTATCTAATGGGGCTACTGTTCGGTGCACCCTTTCTTGAGGCAAGTGGTGCATTCTATTTGTTGTCATTCGAGTGCATTCTCGGAGGAGGGTCTTGGATTCTAGCCTCTTCATTTAATGCAATGGGGCGACCCGGACTTGTGCTAGTCAGACAGCTTATCGCATTAGCAGTAACCATCGGATTATTCTTTGTGCTCACTCCGCTGTATGGACTGAACGGTATTGCGCTTGCTTTACTAATCGGTGCGATTATCCGTTTGGCGGTTACAATGGCGGCGATGCGAATTGTCTTTCAGGTGAAGCTGAGAGGGATGTTGTTTGATAAGAACGATTTTCAATTTCTAATAGAGCGGATTAAAGATAAAACAAAAACTAAAGGAGTGAGATGACTTGGCAATGAAACCGAATGTTCATCCCATGGACGGATTGAAAAATGAGCTTCGTAAAATTCTGAATGTGATATCTCCGGGATCGAGTATTTGTTATATAGATTACCCTGTCTAC
The DNA here is from genome assembly GCF_056786435.1 of Paenibacillus sp. Y916. Lineage (NCBI taxonomy): Bacteria > Bacillati > Bacillota > Bacilli > Caryophanales > Paenibacillaceae > Paenibacillus > Paenibacillus sp. Y916. The sequence continues at coordinate 123,424 of NZ_JBXCJA010000009.1, forward strand.
AACAACGGCGGGGATTTACTGATTATGAAGGGTACGGAAGCATTTTTCAGAGATAATAATATCCACGTTAAAGCACGATACAGTGTCCTAGATTTTCCTGATAAGCTAATCATTCCGAAAGATCAAATTATCGTTCTTCAGGGAGGAGGGAATTTCGGAGATCTGTATCCGGTGCATCAGAAATTACGCGAGAAAGTCGTTGCCGAGTATGGTGACAATCGGATTGTTTTACTTCCGCAGACGATCTTTTATAAGGATGAATTGAGATATGATGCCACGGCACAACTTTTTAATAGGCATAAGGATGTTCATCTCTTTGTAAGAGATACATTGACTTATGAGACTGCCATCCAGAAATTTAATAGCTGTAACGTCTATTTATCACCTGATATGGCGCATCATTTATGGCCGATTTTACCGAAAAGAAGCCCAGACAAAGATTTACTATGTTTCTTACGCACGGATATCGAGAAAACAAGAGAACAGTTGCAGTTCGAATTGGAAGGACAGGGGGATCATCTGGACTGGGCTACCTTATACAACCGGTTCGAGAAAAAGTCGATTAGTCTAATCGCTAAAATGATGGAAAATGGTAACAGGATCTTGCCGTTACATGGAATATGGGATAAGTATAGCGATTACTTGGTAAACAAAGCGGTCATTCGATTTAGTTACTATCGTAATGTGCAGACATCAAGATTACATGGTCATATACTAGCCTGCTTGATGGATATGCCTAATGAGCTACTGGATAATTCATACGGAAAGAACTCCAACTACTTCCATACATGGACCAGCAGAATCGAATCCGCTCAACTTGTCGTGAATAACCAATCCTATGAAGCGAAGCCTCAGGGGGTAAGCTTTGTATCAAAAATATATCAAGAACAGTTGATCCACAAGGTTAACTCTATGCTCTGAGGTGATGATAGATGACCGCTACGTGGACGGATTATCCTTACGATCGCTGTTGTCCTCAGATTTCCTGATTATATACCGCTTATAGCGGTAGAAATCCGAGGACAAGCGTATGCTTTCGAAGTAGTTTCCTACGGAAACTTGTAGCGAACGCTAACGCTTCTTCAGGACAATTCCGTCCTCTTCGCTAGTATCTGCATAATCAATATACAAAACTTTTAGGAGGGTTCCATATGAAAATTGTTCTTCTATCAGGAGGATCAGGCAAGCGGTTATGGCCTTTGTCGAATGAGTCACGTTCCAAGCAGTTTCTGAAAGTGCTGCGAAATGAAGTTGGTGAGCGGGAGTCGATGGTCCAGCGAGTCTGGGGCCAAATAACCAAGGCGGGCCTAAGAGAGCATGCATATATCGCAACTAGTAAACCACAAGTTGAGATGATTCAGAGCCAGCTAGGTAACGAGATTGAAATTATCGTCGAACCGGAAAGAAGAGATACCTTTCCAGCGATTGCACTGGCAGCTACCTATCTATATTCAATACAAGGAGTCAGCTTAAATGAGACGATTGTCGTTATGCCGGTCGATCCTTACGTGAATGAATCCTTCTTCCATAAGACGAAGGAGCTTGAGCTGATTCTGAACGAATCTGGAGCAGACTTGGCGCTTATGGGTGTGAAGCCGACGTATCCATCAGAGAAATACGGTTATATCGTTCCGAATAAAGGGACCCAAGTTGAAGATCCTTATGTAACCGTTCATAGCTTCAGAGAGAAACCCCGCGAGGAAGAAGCGGTAGCCATGATACAGCAGGCTGCACTTTGGAACTGCGGTGTTTTTGCGTTTAAGCTCGATTTCCTCATTAACATATTGATTGAGAATAATTATCCGATTCATTACGACGAGATGACCAGACATTATAGTAAACTTCCGAAGAATAGCTTCGACTATGAGGTTGTGGAGAAAGCGGGCCATATTGTGGCGCTTCCTTATGCTGGTGAATGGAAGGATCTTGGAACGTGGAATACACTAACGGAGGAGATCGAGACTTCGTTAATCGGTAAAGGGATTATTGCTGGTGACTCTCATAATACACATGTCATTAATGAACTTGATATTCCGATTACACTGATTAACTTATCTAACGTAGTCGTCGCGGCGAGTCCGGATGGTATTCTGGTGTCGGACAAGGCATCAAGCCCGATGATCAAAGAAGTAATGAAACATTCGGATCAAAGACCTATGTATGAGGAGCGGCGCTGGGGGCGTTATCGTGTGCTTGATTATTTGAAGTATCCGGATGGAAAAGAAGTGTTAACGAAACGAATCTGTGTCTCCCCTGGTCAGAATTTGAGCTACCAATACCACTTGCTTAGGGATGAAGTGTGGACGGTCGTATCCGGTCACGGTGAAATGGTTCTAGACGGCAAGCATTTATCAGTAAATTCCGGAGATGTCTTGGTGATATCCAAGGACAGTCGGCATAGCCTGCGGGCGGAGACAGAAATGGACATTATCGAAGTACAGACTGGAACAGAGCTTATTGAAGAGGATATCGTTCGGCTTGCGTTTGATTGGAACGAGATCATGCAGTTATGTAGCGTATGAATAAATGAATGAATGAATGAATTTCATGAAGGAGCGAAGAGAATGAAGATTACGGTTATCGGAACCGGTTATGTCGGGCTTGTATCAGGCATCTGTTATGCAGAGCTCGGGAATCAGGTTATTTGTGTGGATAAGGATATTTCCAAGATTGAAATGTTGAATGCCGGAGGCATTCCCATCTATGAACCAGGTCTGAAGGAATTGGCTGCGGCGAATCGCACGAAGGGCAGACTTTCCTTTACGACCGATATATTCAGCGCTGTAACACAATCGGATATTATTATACTAGCTGTTGGAACACCCCCATTGCCTAATGGTGAAGCGAATCTCGAATATATCGATCAAGCAGTTCTTGAAGTTGCGCAAGCAATGAACAATTATAAGATCATTGCTGTGAAGAGCACGGTGCCAGTCGGAACGAATGAGCGATTGGCAGCATTGATTCGAACCCAAAGTAATAAACCATTTGACTCTATCTCACTGCCGGAGTTTCTACGAGAAGGCTCAGCAATACAAGATACATTATATCCCGATCGAATCATTATCGGAGCTGACTCTCAGGATGCAGCGAACACCATGACTCAGTTGCATAAGCCATTGACAGAACAGATTGTCGTGACGGATATTCGGAGCGCAGAAATGATTAAATATGCATCGAACGCTTTTCTTGCAACGAAGATTTCATTCATTAACGAGATTGCTAACATCTGTGAGAAAGTTGGTGCAGATGTGACGAAGGTCGCGGAAGGAATGGGCCATGACAAACGGATAGGACCGTCATTTTTGAAGGCCGGTATTGGATATGGAGGTTCTTGCTTTCCCAAGGATACAAGTGCACTTATTCAAATCGCTGGTAATGTCGATTACGAATTCAAGCTACTACGTTCGGTTGTTGAAGTAAATCGGGATCAGCGATTTAACGTTATTAGAAAGCTTGGGGCGATTTTTGAGGGTGAGTTGAAAGGGAAGACGGTCGCTGTGTGGGGATTAGCATTCAAGCCGAATACCGATGACGTACGCGATTCGCCAGCTTTGGAGATTATTCAGCATTTGGTTGATAACGGCGTTGAAGTAAAGGCTTATGACCCGATTGCAATGGACAACTTCCGTGCTCTATTTGGTAAGGATGGGGTGGAATGGTGCAATAATGCGATGGAAACCGCTCAAGGTGCGGATGCACTTTGTTTGCTCACAGAGTGGGAAGAATTTACTGAGGTTGATCTCGCACAGCTCCAATCGGTACTGAAGAGTCCTATACTTATCGATGGACGAAATGTATTTAACGAAGAGGATTTACTAGGCACGGATTTCATTTATTATTCAGTTGGCCGTCCTAGCTTAAATAAAGGCGTGAAACAGCCCATGCCCGTTCTTTAATGTAAGACCCAAATCTATGATAGAGGTGAAAAACATGACGTTTAGAAAAAAAATGACCGTATCTGCTCTTACCGTATCTATGATTACTGCATCGCTTGGAGGATTACCACTTAGTCAGAAGGGTTTAGCACAAAACTTGGGCATAGTTCATGTTGCTAATGCAGCGGATTCGGGTCTACCACCGAGCTTATTCGAAGAGCTTATGAATGAACTGAACGCGGCGGAATCAAAGTTGCCGCCAAGTGTATTCTTAGACTTTAAGAGTAGGCTGGAAGCTGCAAGAACGGAACTGCAACCAGGCATTTACTTAGAGCTTATGGATGAGTTGCGCGCCGCACAGTCGGTATTGCCACCGAGCCTTTTTGAAGATCTTAAGGATAGATTGGAAGCTGCGGAAGATGTGTTGTCGCCTAATGTTCCTATCGAGGATCCGGATGAGTCGAACGCTGTGCAATCGGATCTTCCGTCGAGTGTCTTCTTAGAGCGTATGAATGCGCTAAATGCGGCACTCGCAGCGGGTGATCCGGCAGATGTGCAGGACGTAAGAGATCTACGGGATGAAATTAGAGGGCTCGATGAATCTACAAATTTGCATCTGATTGATCCAATATGGAATAAAATAAGCTTGAAGCTTCCGGAATCTGTAAATCAAGCAGAGCTTAAGGTCAACTTATTCCGTATTGTCAAAGATGTAGGTTCATTGCGCTATGACTCAGGGGCGACGGAACTGGAAGCAATACGTACGAATCCTGAATATCGTTCAACGCTAAATACGATCGCTGCCGCATCTGGCGCTGGTGAGACTGTAAATATAGTTGATCTTCTCGTGTTTATGTTCGGTGATGGTAATAGCCGCAAGGGTATAGAAGGGACCATAAGCAGTGAGATTCAAAAGATGTCGTTACAGGAATTAATAATCATGCTAGGTAATAAACAAGGAATTACTGCGGTCCTCCTTCAATCAACAGACAAGTTGCTAAGTGCAACGGATGATTACACAATCAGCTCGATATTTAATAAATTAAATATTACACCGCAAGATATTAGATCGATGGTTCTAGGCTTCCAAGTTACATTGCAAAAGGATGAACCAGCTATCAATGCTATGACCGTAGCCTATCTACGCACGGTCACAAAGGAAACAGCTAAGATAAGTGAGGATGGACTTCAACATACGTATAGCTTAAGGGTCTCCAACGTGGACGTTCCGGGTATGGTGTTGCAGTGGAGTAAAGTGTCCGGTAGCAACGATGTAAAGGTAACTACCGCTGGTGTTGTGACCATTCCAGAGGGTATTGAAAGTGCCTCAGCTGTGATCCAAGCGAAGCTGATGAATCCCTATGGAGGAGTAGCTAAAGTTATTTTTGAGAAAGAAGTGACTTTGACCGCAACAGTTAAAGAAGGAGAAACACAGTTCCCTGTAGAGCAGTTCCTTGAGCGTATGAACAAGTTACATGAGGCGCTTAGAGCAGGAGATCCGACGGATCTTAAGGCAGTTCAAAGCTTGCGGGATGAAATTCGAGGGCTTGATGTCGTCTTAGATCAAGCGTTGATTGACCCGATATGGAATAAAATCGCGACCAAACTTCCGGATTCTGTTGATAAGACGAAGCTGAAGGCGAGTTTCTTCCAGTTGATTAAGGCTGTGGGATCGATCCAATATGATCCAATGGCGACGGAGCTTGAGGAAATTCGGACGAACCCTGAATATCGAGCGACGTTGAAGACAATTGCAGCAGCTAGTGGCAATTCTAATCTAGTCATAGATGATTTTCTGATGTTTATGTTCGGTGACGGGGAGACCCATAAAGGTATTGAAGGTATCGTTCGGGATAAACTTGCGAGCATGAGCTCTATCGAACTGCTTAGTCTACTTAGTAGTAAGCAAGAAATGGCAGCACTGAAGCTTCAAGTGGTGAAGGAGTTGCTTAGCAATACCGAGGATTATAAGCTGAGTGCTATTCTAAGCTCTCTAGGTGTTACGCCGCAGGAACTAGGAATGACCATACTGGGCTTCCAAGTTAAGTTGCAGAATTATGAGCCTGCTAGTTACGCTATGACGATTGCCTATATCCGTGCAGAAGCAATTGCAACGGAACAGATAAGCGAGAATGGTCGTCAGCATGATTATAGCCTGAAGGTATTGGGAGTAGATGTTCCAGCGTTTGTACTGACATGGAGCAAGGTATCGGGAAGTGAAGATGTGACTGTGCTGCCGAATGGTTCAGTGACGATTCCACGAGGTGTAGCAAATGCTACAGCAGTTATTCAGGCAAAGCTTGTGAATGGAACATCTGCCAAAGTTATTTTTGAGAATGAAGTGACGTTAACAGCTCTGGAGGAGGAAGGGAATATCTTCCCGGCTGAGCAGTTCCTAGAGCGGATGAATCTGCTGCGTGCTGCACTTGTTGAAGGAGGCGCTTCGGATGTAAAGGATGTTCGTAAGCTTCGGGATGAGATTGCGGGACTTAGGGTTACGAAAGATCTATCGTTAATCGACCCAATATGGAAGCCTATTGAGGCTAATCTTCCGGGTACAACGAATAAAGCAGAATTGAAGAAAGGCTTATTCGAGATTATGAAAGCTGTTGGTTCGATTCAATACGATCCTGATGCATCGCAACTTGAAGCGATTCGGACAAATCCGAAATTCCAAGCGACACTAGAAACGATTGGGAAGGCTGGCGGAATTTCAACACTTGCGATCGATGACTTCCTCATTCTAATGTTCGGTGATGCCGGCGAGAACCGAGGAGTTGAAGGAACGATGCTTGATCATATCGCAGCTATGGATTCTAATGAATTTACTAAGTTATTAAAGAATAAGAATGGGCTGACAGGTGTCAGAAGTGAAGCGTTGGCTACTGTTCTATCCGATACGCAAGGCTATGCGTTGAGTGAAGTCATGTACAATCTTGGCGTCAAACCTGTAGATATGGCCTCTATGGTTCTTAAATTTAAGTCCAAACTAAAGCATGATGAACCGGCCATCAAAGCAATGTCTACAGCCTATATTCGAATGAGTGCTGAAGCAACCGTGGAAATTACAGATAGCGGACGCCAGCATGTGTATGGTTTGGCAGTGCTTGGGGTAGAACTTCCTTCATCTAGCTTGAAATGGAAGAAGGTATCTGGCAGTAAGGATGTTAAGGTAGACTACAATGGGAAAGTAACCATTTCGAAAAAGGTATTGGAAGGAACGATTGTTATTCAAGCCACACTCAACAATTATTTCGGAGGTAGTTCTAAAGTGATCTTCAAGCAAGAGATCAAGCTTGTTAATGGAGATGGAGTTATTGACCCAGAAGCTGATGTGAAAAGAATTGTTGAGTCTCTAAAGGAACAAATGGATGATATCTCAATAAGACTTACTTCTGCTACGGATGATTTTGTGAAAATAGATCTATTAACAGAGGTAATCAAAGCTCGTAATGAAAGTATCGAGGAAATTAACAAAGTAGAGAATGTTTCTAAAGCAATCAAGACAAAAGCGATTAACAACGCGAAAAGTTATGCTAAAAAGATAATGAATCAAATTTTTAACGATTTACGTAATTTTTAAATAGAGACCAGCCCTCTTTCTAACTTTAGAAGGGGGCTGGTTTATTTCTATTGGTATGGAAAGGTGGATCATTCATGAAGCGTAGAAAACGCCTGAAATGGATCATATGGTGCTTGGGGATTGTCCTTGTCATAGGCATTTGCGGTTTGTTTGTAGTTGATTATACAGTTCTGAAATTGATGAACGTCCTTACTTCTGAATCAGAGGAGACATGGACACCTCTTAATACTTTACAAGAAGATCCTCTACCTCTGAAGGAATTAGATGAGGCCGTTGCTAGTCGTGACAATCAACCCGTGATGGAGAGTGGGAAAGATTCGCCTGAACAGCGGACAGATGTCACACAAGAGAATGACAAAGGCCAGGTTAATAACTTTAGTCAGCCTACTGGGACCGTAACAGATCAACAGGTGAATCAAGTGCAGGAAAACTTAACTGCAGGAGATAAAACCAACATTATTTCCATCATGGCAAGTAATTTAGACAAATCAAGTTCGGAGAAACTGTGGAATCTAGCCAAAGGAGGTCTGACTGTAGCAGAAAAACGAGAAGCAAAAGAGCTACTTCTAGCAACCCTATCCTCTGAAGACTATAATAAACTATCGAAAATGGCTCAGAAATATGGGATTAGTAAAGGGAAAACATACGATGAGGCCAAACGTGAATTGAACTTGCAACCATAACCCTATGCTTATGAAGTTACAGCCCATATATTTCATGAAAAGGTGGTGTCACAATAACGATGGGAAAACAAAATAAAGGCCGGAAGAGAAGACGTCGATTCTATAAAAAGGATGCTCCCGTAGTAATCTTAGCATCCCTTACTCTCATATTACTTTGTGTGTGGGGAGGCTTGTATTGGAGTGAATCCTCAGAGAAAGCACTCATTGCAGACGGGAATGTGAAGGAGCCGAGCCAGCAAATATTACAGAATGAAGAGGTACTCTCTATCGGAGATACTGAAGGAACAATAGATATACAGGCGAACGAACAGCCGTCAGTGATAGACGAGATGGAGCCCATGGATTCTACAGTGACAGCTAATGAGGAACGGGAGATCAACACAGAATTATCGCCATCTGCAGATGTTCCGAACAAAGCGGAGCAAACGGTCACGAAATCTGACAAACAATCTGTAACGAAACCAGATCTTTCAAGCACGATGCGCTCGAACACACAGAGCCCAACGAAGTCAGATGAGCAGATCTCAACGAAGTCAAATGAGCAGAGCCCAACGAAGTTAGATGAGCAGAGCCCAACGAAGTTAGATGAGCAGATCTCAACGAAGTCAAATGAGCAGAGCCCAACGAAGTTAGATGAGCAGATCTCAACGAAGTCAGATGAGCAAAGTCCGCCGAAGTCAAATACACAGACTCCGATGACGAGCGTGAATCAAGTTGAACCTGCAGTAAATGTAGCACAGAAATATGAACAAGAGATCATAACGATTCATGCGAAGTGTACGAAGGATATGAATGTGGTGCTAAGTGGAGCGGATGTGAGTTTTCGGCAACTCGATTTGGGGAATCCCCTCAACGTTCATGAATGGAGAGAGAAACAAACGAAGGAGATTGCAACTGCAGAATCCAAGTGTGGAGATGCATTTCAAGAACAAATAAACAACGCCAATGATGATTCAGTATCAGAAAAGGTTATTGAGGAGTGGAGAGACTCATACAACTCTTTAAAGGCGAATCTTAAAAAAGAGTCCGAAGCGAAGCTACAGCAATTAATGGGAGGATAAGTCATTCATCCTTTGACAAAGGGCGGTCTCGGAGCACACGTTCAAGTAAGTTACGTATTAATTCGAGATCGTCCTGCTCCAAAGGAACACCGTCCCAGTGAAGCTTCTCGTAATTTAAATATTCTTTTGCATTATGATTTAGTTTCTCAGGTGGTTCAGGGTAATCCGTAAGCCCCAAAAGATAATCTGCAGACGTGCGCAATTTTCGAGATATGGTATGAATGGATTCTAACGTCGGTTGGCGGTATCCAGATTCATACCCTGCATATGTACTCTTTGCAACCCCCACGTAATCGGCAACTTCCTGCATGGTTAATTTCCTCTGTTTGCGCAACTGCTTTAGTCGCTTTGCGAACATCATCCGCCCCCCCCTTCCAACGTTATAGTGTATTTTTTTCGTTAAGGTAAGATACGCTTATATCTACTCCTAGTAATTGGAATCATAAGTATAGCATGTTCATCAATTGTGTGCACAATGTAAAAATGGAATTAATATAATAAAGAGATAATGATTAATATAAAAATATATTGCAAACAATATAACGGTATGTTACTCTATAACCACAGATTGGAAACGTTACCGATAACGCTTCCGATGATTAAAGTAAGCGTTACCACAATCTTATTTTGAGTATTAGGGGTTATACGAAGAAAGAAGAAGTACAAATCTCAAAGAAAAGAAGGGGAACAACAATGAAAGTAAAAAAGATATTAGGACTTGCTTTAGCAGCAACACTAGTTATTGGCGCACTAAGCGCATGTGGCACTAACAACGATAAGAATGCTACAGATACAAATACCGCACCAGGTAAAGCTGGAGAAATTTATTTCTTGAACTTTAAACCTGAAATTGCAGAAACATACAAAGCGATCGCTAAAGATTATGAAGCGGAAACAGGCGTTAAAGTAAAAGTTGTAACAGCCGCGGCAGGTACGTATGAAACAACATTGAAGTCTGAAGTTGCGAAATCAGACGCTCCTACCATTTTCCAAATCAATGGTCCAGTTGGTTATGATGCTTGGAAAGACTACACTTTAGATCTAAAGGATACTAAGCTTTACAGCTACTTGTCAGATCAAAGTCTAGCAGTATCTAGTGAAGATGGTGTGTATGGTATCCCTTATGTTGTAGAAGGATATGGTATCATTTACAATGACGCTATTATGCAGAAATACTTTGCATCAGCAGATAAAGCGGTTACAATTTCTTCAGCAGCTGAAATCAATAACTTCGCTACATTACAAGCGGTTGTTGAAGATATGACTGCTAAGAAAGACCAACTTGGAATTAAAGGTGTATTCTCATCTACTTCTTTAGGAGCTGGTGAGCAATGGAGATGGCAGTCTCACTTAGCTAACATTCCTTTGCACTATGAGTTCAATGATAATACTGAATTTGATAACAGCACTTTAGCTGGTTTAGCAAGTGATGAAATTTCGTTTAAATACGGCGAGAACTTCAAGAATCTTTTTGACTTATACATCAATAATTCTGTTACTACTGGTAAACTTCTAGGAAGTAAAACAGTGACAGATTCTATGGCTGAATTTGCTCTTGGTCAATCGGCTATGGTTCAGAATGGTAACTGGGCATGGGGACAAATCGGTGAAGTAGATGGTAACACAGTAGAGGCTGATAATATTAAGTATCTACCAATGTACACAGGTATGCCTGGTGAAGAGAAACAAGGTCTAGCTATTGGAACAGAGAACTACTTCTCCATCAATAGTAAAGTATCTCCTGAGAAACAAGCGGCATCTGTGGCTTTCTTGGAATGGTTATTCTCAAGTGAAAAAGGGAAGAGCTATGTAACGAATGACCTAGGATTCATTGCTCCATTCAATACATTTACAGATGCTGAGAAGCCAGCGGATCCGCTAGCTAAAGAAGTATCCACTTGGATGGAAAAAGATCTTGTATCCGTACCTTGGACATTCGCAGCATTTCCAAGTGAAGAGTTCAAGAATTACTTCGGTGATGCATTGCTAGAATATGCTCAAGGTAATAAAGCTTGGGATGATGTTACGAAGATCGTAGTAGATTCATGGAAGTCTGAAAGAACGAAATAATAATTTGTAAATACAATTGAATGAATGCTTTGCAAATTTCAATTGTTATGCTAGTGAAATTTATGCCACTGAGTACCACGTTTTAGGTGCTCAGTGGCATGCACTATTTTCGCATACTGAGATAGGAGAAGACCAAATGCAAAAATCATATAAAAAATACTTTGCACTGTTTGCATTGCCAACGCTACTAGCCTTTTCGGTAGTATTTATTATACCTTTTCTAATGGGAATATTTCTGTCTTTCACGGAGTTCACTACGGTAACGGATGCCAAATGGGTTGGCTTCGATAATTACGTAAAGGCTTTTTCTAACCCGGAATTCATAAATGCTCTTTGGTTTACAGTTAAATTTACAGTATTATCTGTCCTCACTGTTAACGTATTTGCATTCTTGATTGCAACGCTACTAACAAAAGGAATCAAAGGTACGAACCTTTTCAGAACGATATTTTTTATGCCGAACTTAATCGGCGGTATTGTACTAGGTTATATTTGGCAGTTAATTCTTAATGGTGCATTATTGTACTTCGGGGTTACTTTGACTTTTGATGCTCAGTATGGATTCTGGGGATTGGTCATACTTATGAATTGGCAATTAATAGGGTATATGATGATTATCTATATAGCAGGTATTCAGAATGTTCCTAAAGATATAGTAGAAGCAGCGAAGATCGATGGTGCAACACGTTTTCAGGTGTTACGTAATGTGACCCTACCGTTAGTTATGCCAGCAATCACCATATGTTTATTTCTTACACTATCTAACTCATTCAAATTATTTGATCAGAACTTAGCTTTAACGGCAGGTGCTCCCTCCAAACAAACAGCGATGTTGGCACTCGATATTTTCAATACCTTCTATAGTAGAACAGGTTATGAGGGTGTAGGCCAAGCCAAAGCAGTTGTGTTCTTCCTTCTGGTCGCAGCTATTGCGTTAATACAACTTGTCCTTACTAGAAGAAAGGAGATTGAGAGCTAATGGAGACTAACACAAGGAAACTAAAGAATGGAATTTTAACCATATTCCTATCCATTCTATCCTTAGCATTTTTGGCACCTATATTAATCGTGTTTATGAACTCTTTCAAAGGGAAGTTCTATATTAGTGATGCTCCATTCCGTTTTCCTGACAGCACAACATTCGCAGGGATGAAGAACTACGTTAGTGGGATTGCGAAGACGAACTTCATGAGTGCATTTGGAATGTCTTTGTTTATCACAGTATGTTCTGTAGCTGTTATTATTTTATTAACTTCGATGACAGCATGGTACATTACAAGGGTGAAATCGAAGTTCAATAATGCGTTGTACTACGTATTCGTGTTCTCAATGATCGTCCCTTTCCAAATGGTCATGTTCACGATGACTAAGGTAGCTAACGTGTTACATCTGGACAATCCGTTTGGGATTATACTAATATATCTAGGATTCGGTGCAGGATTATCCGTATTTATGTTCAGCGGGTTCGTGAAATCAATTCCTATTGAGATCGAAGAAGCTGTTATGATGGACGGATGCAATCCGGTTCAGGCATTCTTCAAGGTTGTATTACCTATTCTTAAGCCGACAGCTATAACGATATCGATTCTAAATGTGATGTGGGTATGGAATGATTACTTACTCCCAGCGTTAGTTATTGGTAATGAATATAAAACAATTCCTGTTGCTATTCAGTATCTTAAGGGTGGATTCGGTTCTATAGATATGGGAGCAATGATGGCTATGCTCGTACTTGCAATTGTGCCTATTATCATATTCTATCTAACAAGCCAGAAGTATATTATTGAAGGCGTTGTTGCTGGTGCTGTTAAGGGTTAAAGGATTTATTATTATCCAGACTGCGGGGAAGAGTGACTATGGATAGAATTACAATTATCGATATTGCAAAGATGTGTGGCGTTGGTGTAACCACTGTATCTAGAGCGATCAATAATCATCCAGATATTAATGTAGAGACCAAAACAATGATCATGCAGGTCATTAAAGAAAATCATTATGTTCCCAACAATAGCGCTAGAAATCTGAAACGTGCTGCTTCAAAGACGATAGCTGTATTGATCAAAGGGATCACGAATCCCTTTTTCAATCATATTATTAAGGTGTTTGAAGAAGAGATTAAAAGGAAGAAGTATTCATTCATATTGCAACGAGTGGACGAGAATCAAGATGAGATCGATGTTGCTATTGAACTCGTGAAAGAGAAAAGGCTGAAAGGCATTGTATTTCTCGGGGGGTATTTCTCACATTCAAAGGAGAAACTAACCCAGTTAACGGTTCCATTCGTGCTAAGTACGATAGGGATGACAGAAGAGTTTGAACCGAATGCTTATTCTTCGGTGTCCGTTGATGACTTCAAAGAAAGCTATAAGATGGTAGATTATTTATGTAATCAAGGACATCGGAAAATTGCTATCATTACCGCGCATATGGAAGATGCGAGTATTGGTAAACTAAGATATGAAGGCTATAAGAAAGCTTTAAGTGATCATAGCATAGAGTTGGACTTAGAATTGGTACGTGTTATGAAAGAACAAATTGAAAGTTATACGATGGAAAACGGGTATATCGTTACGAAAGAATTATTAGAGTCAAATAAAGAATTTACAGCTATATATGCCCTTTCGGATAGCCTGGCGGTTGGAGCATGTAAAGCTATATTTGAAGCTGGCAAAAGAGTGCCGGAAGATTATTCAGTAGCTGGCTTCGATGGTCTAGATATTTCTTTCTTTTACAATCCTTCGATTACGACAATTAGACAGCCAGTAGTAGAAATCGCAGAAGAAACAATAAAGATTCTATTTGATCTGATCAATAAGAATATAACGCATTCACATAAGATCTTCCCGGCTGAATTAATAGTCAGGGATTCGACTAGGCCTTTATCATAATGCCGGATAAAAAAAGCTGATAGCAATTGTATTCAGCTTTTTTTGTTATATATCTTATATTTGCCTACCTTATAGCTGTAATTTGACCCCTAACAAATTGAAAGCGATTCCATTAGTATGGAATTAAGTTACTAATCATTACTAAAGGGAGGTTCAAACAGATGAATAAATTCACGAAAGCTACTTTAGCCGCCATGATGTCTGCATTAATGCTAATTGGCTGTAGCAATCAAGGAGTTACCAATAACGGAGATAGCTCAGGGGAGAAAGTGACATTAACGGTTTGGCATAACTGGACAGGTCAGGATGCTAAGTCTATAACAATGAGGAAATTGTTAGAGGATTTCCAAACAGCTCACCCTGAGGTCACCCTAGAAGACGAAGGACTTCCAACTGATGGATTAAAAACACGGCTTAGAACTGTGGCAGCAGCGGATGAGATGCCTGATTTATTCGTGATGTGGCCCGACGCAATGACGAAGGAATTCCAAAAAGGTAATCTTCTACAACCTATTAACGAATTTCTAGACAGTAAACCAGAATGGAAAAATAATTTCATTCCGAATGCGCTTGATGGATATACGATAGATAATAATATTTATTCTGTTCCCATGAATTTAGCGCCGAGCTCTTTTCTTTATTATAATAAATCTTTGTTTGATCAATATAATGTTTCCGTCCCTAAGACATGGGATGAGTTGCTAACAGCGATTGATATATTCAACAAGAATGATATCATTCCTATTGCCTTAGGGAATAAGACGAATTGGGTGGCACAATCAACCATCTTTAGTACGATAGGAGATCGTGTAACCGGAACGGAATGGTTCTTAAAAGCTGTTAATCAGGATGGTGCCAAGTTTACAGATCCTGAATTCGTCAAGGCTTTAACGGTTCTACAGGACTTAGGTAAAGCCAATGCATTTCAGGATGGATTTAATGGTATTGATGAAACTCAGATGATGCAGCTCTACTTCCAAGGTAAATCAGCTATGGTTATTAATGGCGGATGGGCACTTGCTAACTTAGTGAGTAATGCGCCTAAGGAAGTGCTAGACAACACACATATTACCATTATTCCGTCTATAGATGGGGGCAAGGGTGATGCAAGTTTTACTGCAGGTGTTGTGGGAACTGGACTTGGAGTGAGTAAGAAATTAACGGGAGTTAAGAAGGAAGCTGCTATGGAGTTGTTATATGCACTATCCGGTCCAGAGGGACAACAGGCAACATTGGATAGCAGCACGTTGGTAAGCTATAACATTGAACTAGACCCAAGTAAAGCCAATCCTCTATTCGTAGAACTATATGAATTAATGAAGAATGTAAAGATCAGCCCTGTATATGATTCGAAATTAAGTTCTGCTGCGGTTGAAGTCACGAATAATGGCCTACAGGAATTACTGAACGGAGGCAATCCAGAAGATATAGCTAAGAAAATACAGGATGCCCAAGTCAAGGCTCTTGGCAAATAGATATCTTAATATCATAACCAACCCTCCCTGTTGGGAGGGTTCACCTTTATTATAAGGGAAGTGAAACTTGGATGAGTACACTCCGGAATCGACGCTTTATTATAATCGGTCTACTGCCAGCTCTTCTGATTTATGCACTATTTGTATTTGTACCTGTTATTTGGTCGAGCTACTATGGCTTTTTCAGTTGGTCAGGAATGGGTGCGTCTACCTTTATTGGTCTAGAAAATTATGTGGAAATTATACAAGACCCTATATTTTGGCGTGCGCTAAAGAATAATTTGATCTTTGTTGGAGCAGCCGTTCTTGGTCAGGTACCACTCGCACTTATATTAGCTATTCTTTTGAGTAAAAATAATGGCCTACAACGTTTCTTACGCTCGGCTATCTTCTTACCCATGGTACTATCTACCGTTGTTATTGGAATCATATGGCAGTATATATATCACCCACAAATTGGTATTCTCAATTTTTTCTTAGACTTTATAGGTTTGGAGAGCTGGAAACTACAATGGTTATCTGACGATAAGATCGCTATCTTCTCACTAATCCCTCCGTTGATTTGGAGTTTCGTAGGATTGTATCTCATTATCTTTATGTCCGCTCTACAGAATATTCCTGGAGAAATTCATGATGCAGCTCAGCTCGACGGTGCAACTGGATTAAGAAAATTAGTATCGATTTCCCTTCCCATGATTTGGGGGACGGTACAAGTTGCTCTTATTCTTTGCATTTCAGGTAGTCTGAAATCATTCGACCTCGTTTATATCATGACTAAAGGTGGACCTGCACATGCTACGGAACTCCTTGCCACATACATGTATAATTCAACATTCACCTCTTACCGTTATGGATTTGGTAGTGCAATCTCAACGACGATTGTGTTAATAAGTCTTATATTAATTGGGACTAGTCAATGGATTACCAGTAGAAAGTCCAAACAGTAGGTTGGAGAGGAGGAGTTCATCATGAACATAAATATAATGAAAAAGGGATTGTTTTGGACGATACTAACGGGATATGGTATTTTTACCTTATACCCATTCTTCTGGCTCATCATCAGTGGCTTTAAGAACAATGAGGATTTCTATAGCCATCCCTTCGGACTGCCGGAGACCTGGCACTTTGATAACTTCACTCGCGCTTGGGAAAGTTCCAAACTGGGAACAGCCTTTTTTAACTCGACCATAGTATCCGTGGGGTCATTAATCATGACGTTATTTATCGCGTCTTTGGCATCTTTTATACTGGCAAGATTTCAATTCAGATTCAAAGGTTGGATTATGACGTTCTTCGTGGTAGGGATGTTGATACCTATTCACAGTACATTGGTTCCACTGTTTATTCTAATGAAACAAATGTCATTACTGAATACGTATTGGGCTCTTATATTACCATACACAGCGTTTGCCCTTCCAACGGCGATATTCGTACTCACAGCTTACCTAACAACGATCCCTAAAGAGATTGAAGAGGCTGCCTTTATTGACGGCACAAGCTTATGGGGATTGTTCACCAAGATCATTCTACCGATTTCTGTCCCCGCCTTGTCTACGGTTACGATCTTAAGCTTTCTACATTCGTGGAATGATTTCTCTTTCGCATTAGTTCTCATTAATAAAACGAGTTTGAAAACACTCCCTCTGGGCATAGCAAATTTTGCCGATGGGTATCAAACGGATTATGGTCTCACGCTTGCTGCAATGACCATCTCTGTGATTCCAACTATACTCATTTATCTAATATTTCAGGATCAAGTGATGAAGGGGATGACGGCAGGAGCGGTTAAAGGTTAGTTGGTGTAACGAAGAGAATCTATCATAGATGTGAAACGAGGATGGAGGAACAAGTACGGTGAATACATGGATACAGGCTTCTCTGCGACGCAAACTGTTTATTTTAATGCTCGTTTCTATCTTGGTTCCTCTGTTATTTCTAGGTGGATTTTCTTATGTTATTTCATTACGAATTACGGAGGACAAATCGAAGCTTGCAGGAATTGACATGCTAAGTCAGATGGATGGGAATCTACAATTTATAATACAAGATGTCGAGAATATCTCCCTATTCCTCATCGGTGACCGTGAAATACAACAGTGGCTTGGTTCTGCGGATGACAACAATAGTAAAATACCGAATATCGTAGGTATGCTCACTAATCTAGCGAGTTCCAAGCCTTATCTATCAGATATCACCATTTATCCTTTTAATGGTATATCAGAGATATCAACTACGTCGTTGTATGAATCTGATTTATCAAGTCAATTAAATATTGAGGAAGTGAAAGAGAAGAAATGGACGGGAGTATATTCTGTTCGGGATTATGCAGGAACTAACAATATTATTACGTTCATAAGGCCTTTACGGAGTATACATGACTATAAACCACTAGGCTGGTTAGCTATCAGTTTAGATGAGAAAGTGATATCAGAATATTGGTCGCAGCCACAGCTTGGGGATGGACAAGGGCAAGTTGCATTAGTGAACGATCAGGGTGAAATCCTGTCTGCTACGAATAAAAGCTGGCTGTCCATGCCGATGGATACCGTATATCCAGGAATGATACAGGAATTAAGTGAAACCAAGTTCGGGAATAACACCTATGGTGAAGGACATGCGAAACAAACGATTCTACACTATCGTCAGCAAGAATTAGGTTGGATGTTAATCGGCACGATTCCGTATGATTTATACAGCTCACAGAATCGTTATATCTGGCAGCTTACCCTTGTTGCGGTTGCACTCTCTGTAGTTATCAGTGCGGGTTTAATTTTGTTTGTCGTTCAGCGAGTGACCAATCCACTTAGAGTACTCACGAGATTGTTAACTAGGATTGATCCAGAGCGTCCGCTACCTATATTTCCAAGTAGTTCGAATGACGAGATTGGTATGCTTGGTAAAAGCTACAATATGCTAGGCAAACAAATCGCTATCTTAAAGGAACAGTTGATCCGGGATGAGGTTCGGAAGAAAGAGGCCGATATCCGGGCATTGCAAGCACAGATTAATCCACATTTCTTATATAATACATTATCTTCTATCCACTGGATCGCACTCATGGATGATGATAAGCGTATTGCCAATATGGTTCAAGCCTTAAGTGATTTTCTGCGTATCAGCCTAAATAGAGGGAAAGATTACTATCCAGTTCATCAGGAGTTAGCACATATTAGAAGTTATGCACAAATACAATCTATTCGATTTCCCGATCAATTTGATGTCGATTTTATTATTGATACTGAATTGAATGATAAGTTGATGCTGAAACTTCTTATACAGCCATTAGTAGAGAATGCGATGATTCATGGAATTCAGAAGATAGATGGGAAGGGTACGATTACGATATTTCTAGAGAGAAAAGAGAATTTATTGATTTTCCTCATACTTGATAATGGAATCGGAATGACAGTAGAGCGACTAGATAAAGTGAAAAGTGATCTTACAAGTACAGAAGATATATCGCTTGAAGGAAGCTTGGGATATGGTTTACGTAATGTGAATGAACGTCTTATTCTCCATTATGGATCCGCTTCACAGCTGAATATCCAAAGTGAGTTAAATAAGGGAACTCGTATAGCCTTCTCCATTCCCATCAAGGAGGGATAACATGAGAATATTGATTGTTGATGACGAAGTCATTATTAGAAAAGGGATAGCAAAAGTGATTAATTGGACTGAATTAGGTTTAGAGCTGCTTGATCCTGCAGCATCTGCTGAAGAAGCGTTAGAGAGAATCCACCAAGAGAAACCACATATTCTCTTGACCGATATTAGAATGACTGGGAAAAGTGGACTACAGCTTGCAGAGGAAGTGAAATTGATTCTTCCTGAAATAGAGATCATTATTTTATCTGGGTATGATGATTTCGTCTATACACAGCAAGCTATTCGCCAGAATATCAGTGATTACATTCTCAAGACAAGTCGCCCAGAAGAGATTATTGATACCGTTCTAAAAGCGAAGCAACGGGTCGAGGATCGCTGGGCTACTAATAGCCAAGAAGTTATTACCAAGTCGGAAGAGAATAACCGAATGTTTCAGCGTTGGGTCATTGATGGGGAAACAATTCAGAGCAGTACATATAATCAGAAAGTCCTTCTACGCCATTTATATGATTGTAACGAGAATGAGAACGCTAATATGCAAGTTGTAATCATTGAGGCAGAAGGCTGGAACCACGCTGAAGATAGTAACTCATTACTTATCTATGCCGTACAAAATATTTTGCATGAGTTATTAATGTGTGTCACTTTGATTCAGAAGAACCGTATCGTTGTCATCGCTCATACCCATCGGTGGAGTAGTGATTTCCAACATGATTCATTCATCTGTCACAAAATCGAGCGATTGCTAAAATGCACGCTTTATGTGGCCGTAGGGGTATCTGTGAAATCCTTAGAAGAGCTTCATGATTCCTATATAACTGCTGATTATACCATTGGGTATCAATCATTTATGCCTAAGAAAATATGGAGTTATGATGAAATTAAGCACCGCGTAGGTGGTAAGAGCATTTGTACGAGAGAAGAGGAACAAAGTCTATCTACGATCCTTCTAGAGAATGACGTGGTTGGTCTGAAGAATTGGACTCAGCAGTATTTGCAGGAATTGATCAATGACCCACAAATGACCGTTGAATCATTAGCTGCTTCTTTACAATCGGTCACGATATTATCACAACGCTGGTTAGATCGATTATTAAAGATCACGGGACGTGAGGATATACTAAAGGACTATTTAGTAGAGCTGCAATCCAATATGGCGACTGTTTCTAAAGATGAACTATTTCAACAACTGTATAGAGTCATGAGAATATATCATACTTATATTGCTGAAGGTCAAGCCGTACATATCAACAAAGCTAGAGCCTTCATTGAGGTACATCTAGAGAATGATGTCAGTCTTAATCGAGTAGCGAAACATGTTCATGTACATCCGAATTATTTAAGTGATGTATTTAAGAAGGAGACTGGTATTACCTTTGGAGAGTTCGTAACTCGAATCAAAATACAACGAGCTATGGAAATTATTTCGGGTTCACCTGTAAAAATCAGTGAAGTAGCAGCACAAGTTGGGTATGGCGATGTTAAATATTTCAGTAAATTATTTAAAAAACATACGGGTACAACGCCCAGTGAATTTCGCTCCAATACAACTCCCGATTCTCTAAATCATGGATGCATATCGCGATCTCTGTGATAGGTACGGAGGGTCGCATTCATGTACCAGATCTTATCTAATCATCACATTGATTTCCGTTATACCCGTGTTATCGAATGGTGGAATGGACTTCCCTTCAGATGCTTGAAGCAGCCGCTCTACAATAAGCGTCCCCCATTCCTGTTCATTCTGGGACAGAGAGGATGTGATTTGGCCATTATGAATAGCTTCTATAATATTAGGTGTCATTCCGAATGTGAAGGCATATCGATCAAGACCTTTCGCTTTCCATACGAATATGGAAGCGGAAGCGGAAATGAAATCGAGGCCCACAAAAGCGTCGAAGTGAGGATGGTTATCAATCATTAACTCAAGATCGGCCGTGGCAGTTGCTGATTTGCCTTCGTTATAACGTACATTGAGAACCTGAATTTCCGTATGTTCATTTAAGTAAGTTAATAATCCATCCAACCGCTCGCTTAAGCTGTTCATCTCAGACATACCTGTCTCGACCAATATCATTCCTTTATTGTTCAATAAAGAACTGATAATAACCCCCATTTGCTTACCAGAATAATAGTTATCCGAACCGATATATGCGAGGCGTTTGCTTCCAGGAGAATCCGATTCGAAACAGATGACAGGGATTCCTGAGTCCACGGCCTTGTTAATCATTGGAATAAGAGCAACAGAATCGATGGGATCGATGGCGATCCCATCGACCTTCTGCCGAATCAAAGTATCCATCATGCGAATTTGTTGCTCTGAACTGGTTTCGTCAGGTGCTTTTACAATCAGGCGAACACCATGTTCATTCGCGGTATCTTCTGCAATTTGTGTAATCATTCCATAATAGGAATGTGCCATAGGATAAATGATACCGAACGTCTTCGTCTTTGATACAATCTCACGGTTCTTAGACGTAGAAATTGGACTGTCTGGAGTGGATGAATCTCCTTTGAAGTTAATGACAATAAGAAGCGAGCATAATGCTAGAAAGCACAGTATCGTGGTGATCATCGTAGTCGTTTTTAGCATGCTATGATCCTTCCGTTCCGGAATCCTGGATAGAGAATGTGTCATTCCGTCGAAATTCCTTGGTGGTCATTCCCGTTGATTTCTTGAATAGGTTAGAGAAATAATGAGCATCATGATAACCGACTTGATAGGCAATTTCATAAGATTTGGCATGGGTTGACCTCAAGAGCTCCATCGCTTTACGAATACGAATATATGTTACATATTCTATAAATGTCTGGCCGGTTTCCTGGCTAAATATTTTACTAAGATGGCTCGGGCTTACACAGACAGATTCGGCCGCATCTAGAAGCGATAATTGATTGTTATGGTAATGGCAACGTATATATTCTTTCACTTGTTCTAGCATTCCCGTATATTTATCGGCAGCATCTCTACGCTTTAACCAGTATTGTTCAGCAAGATTTGCTAGGTAGACGAAGGCCTTTTCCCAGTCATTGACGGTTTCTATTTGTTTCTGCAGCTTACCCTGTACTTCGGTGACTTCGGTCGAATTTCGAAATGTCCCTTTTACACTTTGGAATACTTTGTAGGTAAGATCGTTCAGAATATAGTAGCCGTAAAAAGATGAATTCCAATTTAATCGTTTCAAGCCAGCAGCAAATTGTTCGATGAACGTCTTCATGTCGGCCTGCGATCCGAATTTCAGAAACTCGATGAACACATGATGATCTAATGAAATCGTATGATCTGGGGAGTCTCCGTTCATAGTACCGAAATTATGTCGATTCTGCTTGGTAAGTCGACGCCAATGCTTATCTTCTTCCGCTTCTAGGTAGGAATCGTGAATACCCTGTAACCGATCTTGAATGTTACCGATACCAAAGGATACCACGATCGGAAGGTTTACCTCATCAAGATGACCATAATCCTCCTGAATAGAATAGATCGCAAGCTGAAGTTGTTCTTCGGTGTTTCCTTGTAGCACCCACACCTTTTCTGTACGTATCCGTTTAAATGCTAGAAATTCAACTTGTTTCTTTAAGTCGAACTCAAGCTTTGCCTCAATCTGTGCTAGAAGGGATGTATCCATGGCTAAGTCGTCTTCGCGGCTGCGAAAATGAGTAATCATGATGGTATAATATTTAGCTATAAGTTGAAGGGAGAGTAATGAAGCTACATGGATGGCTTCAGCCGTTGTTATGAAGCCACTACACAGATCAGCAAGTAGCATATCCTGTGTGCGCAGCGTCTGATTAGTGATCATTTGTGTAAGTTTATTAATCCGTTCTTTCTCCTGACGTTCTGAATCAATCTTCTCACTGATCTGGTGTAGTTGTTGGATAATATCAGCGGCACTAACGGGCTTCATACAATACTCATCGACACCGATTCGAAGCGCAGATCGAGCATATTCGAACTCGTCATGTCCACTAAGAATAATAATTTTAATGTCAGGCATCACTTTACGAACGATAGAACTGAGTTCCAAACCGTTCATGAAAGGCATCTTAATATCGGTAATGAGGATGTCAGGCATCCACTGCTCAATAAGGGGTAAGGCTATCTCGCCATCCGAGGCATCACCGCAGTATTCAAAGCCTTCTTGTTCCCAATGAATGCAGTCGCGTATACTTTCTCGGAACAATATTTCATCGTCTACTAGCATAACTCTCTTCATGGATTTTCCCTCCGTTCTATCGGAATACATAAGGATACATATGTCCCCAGAAGCTCTACACTTTCTATGGCCACTCCGTAGTTACTCCCATAATATAGCCGGACCCTCTGATGTACGTTATATAGACCGAATCCGATGATTCCGTCCTCTTCTGTTAGTTCTTGTGAGGATGATGTGTTTAGTCTTTTACGAATCTGTTCCATACGTACGGGGGTGATTCCGATTCCATCATCTTCTACTACTAACTTGAAGTTCCCATCGATTTCTTTCTGTGCGCTGATCCGAATGAGTCCCTTTCTTCTTTTGTTCTTAATGCCGTGATAAAGTGCATTCTCCACAATAGGCTGGAGTGTCATTTTTAGAATAGGTGTATCCAATAAAGAGGGATGAACGTCAATTTCGTATTGCAATATATCTCGATAACGCATTTGCTGAATAATTAAATAACTTTGGACATGTTCAAGTTCATCTTTTAAAGGAATCCAGTCACGGCCCTTGCTTAGGCTTATGCGGAAAAAACGCGAGAGAGCTTGAACAAGCTGTATGACTTGGTCATTCTTATTGGCTTCTGCCATCCATACAATCGAATCCAATGTATTGTACAGGAAATGTGGGTTAATCTGAGCTTGCAACGTTCGCAGTTCTGCTTTTTGAATTTGCTCTTGTTCGTTGATACTTTGTTCGAGCAGCATTTTGATTTGTTCCAACATCGTGTTGAAGCTTCTACCTAGATCAGCAATTTCATCTTGACCTGATGTCTTTACTTTTGCTTCGAGAAAACCTGATGCTGCTTGGCGCATTTGCTTCTTCAATAATTGGACAGGTCGAATCAGCCATTTGGTCATAAAGAAATATAGTGTCATCGTAAATAGAATGCTCAGTGCAACACTGATAATAATGACTTGCCTGATCTCGTTGGCTTCCTCAACAATCTCCTGCAACGGCGCAGAGCCAACGATGATCCAATTCGTCTCCTTAGAAGTGGTATATACAATGAATTGGGGTTTGCCATGGGAGGCTTCCACAAAGCTACCTCTTTGGTTAATGAACTGATGTTGTAGCTCTGTTTGCTGAAGTTGAGATGCCTGAATCTGATTGTCTGACTGTGAAGGCACAAAAATAGGCTTACCTTTCTCATCAATAACGTGGAAGAATCCCGTTTGTCCAATCTTGGTATTGTCTATGAATTGCTCGACGATGGAATCGTCTAGGTCAATGACAATAAACCCGATGACCTCGTGTGTGATTTGCTGTTTGACCGCTGCCATAATGGAAATGACGTTGGTTTGCTTGTATTGAAATCCGTCTAACCTATCTAGCGGATCAGCATTAGTAGGGGTAATATTCAGCGCTTGATCGGGATGGTTAAGTAGTTCGGTGAAATGAGAGTTACGGAGCGGGTTAACGTCAAGTTGGAATACACCGATCTGCTCACTAATCCCTTTCCCATACAAATTCACCATGGAGATGTTGAGAACACTTTCGTACTTATAGGTTTCTCTGTACAAATCAAAGGTGGTTAATATTTCTTTGGCATCCTCATAAGTCTCACTTTGAGAATACAAGAAATGATGAACTGTCGGATTATTACTCAATTCGAGTAACTCTCCAACGTCTTGGAATAGAATGTCGATATCTCGGCCTAGCTGATCAGCAACCATCAACGTTGCTGTCTTACTGTGGCTGCTAACCGTATTGAACGACTTCTGATAGGAAACCGATCCAACTGCGATCAAAGGTATGGAAGTTAGAATGACGAATAGGGTCAGCAGTTTAGCGCGTACGCTTGAATTAATCCATTGCAATAATCTCATATGGGTCATGTAACCCTTCTATAAATAATGTAAGCGATTCCAGTGTTCGAGAATTATCATATCAAAAAATCGACTCATTTTCTATGGATATAAAGAAAGACCATAAAATCACAATTTTCAAACAAATAATCAAACAAACATAAATGAATATAAGAAAAATAAACAAAAAAACATAAGAAATACCTAAGGACCTCCGTATAATCAAGAAATGAAAGCGCTATATAATGAGAACACGCCAATGATTGGTGATGACAAGGGGAGGTATGAAATAAATGAGAAAAGCAAAAAAGATAGGGGCATTTACAGTATTCATGTCATTGATGTTATTGGTAGCTGCTTGTGGTGGGACTAATGATGCTGCAAATAACGGCAAAACGAATCAACCTGCTAAGACGACAACGGTGACGGATGCAGCAGTCAAAGATACATCTTCAGATAAGAAGATTGTAATGGGTTTCTCGCAAGTAGGGGCAGAAAGCGGCTGGCGTACGGCGAATACGACTTCCATACAGGAATCTGCTAAAGAAGCAGGTATTGATCTCAAGTTCTCTGATGCACAACAGAAGCAAGAAAACCAAATCAAAGCGATACGCTCCTTTATTCAACAAAAGGTGGATGTGATTGGTTTCTCTCCGGTAGTTGAGTCCGGTTGGGATACGGTTCTGAAAGAAGCCAAAGACGCAGGGATTCCGGTCATTCTGACGGACCGTTCTGTCGATTCAACGGATACCTCACTTTATGTAACGTTTCTAGGCTCCGACTTCGTGCTCGAAGGGGAAAAGGCAGGTGCATGGCTTGCGGATCAATATAAGGACGCTACTGAACAAGTGAATATTGTTGAGTTACAAGGAACAACAGGATCTGCTCCGGCGATCGACCGCAAAGAGGGATTTGAGAATAAAATCAAAGATAATGCAAATCTGAAGATCATTGCTTCTCAAACAGGAGATTTTACCCGTGCAAAAGGAAAAGAAGTCATGCAAGCATTCTTGAAAGCGAATAAGGATATCGACGTGCTTTACGCTCATAACGATGATATGGCTTTAGGAGCAATCCAGGCTATTGAAGCTGCTGGTCTGAAACCAGGTGAAGATATTATCATCATCACGGTTGACGGAATTAAAGATGGCTTCCAAGCTGCAAGCGAGGGCAAGATTAACTTTATCGTGGAATGTAATCCATTGTTTGGTGGGCAATTAATGCAAGCTGCTAAAGATGTTGTCGCTGGGAAAGAGGTACCGAAACGAACAGTAGTAGAAGAGGGCACATTTACAATCGATCAAGCGAAAGAAGCACTTCCTAACCGTATGTATTAACTTGTTACAATAGTTGGAATGATAGACCACTTCATCGTCAAAGGTCCTTTGGCCGAAGTGGTCTTAAACAACAGAGTGGATAGGAGAGAGGATTATGGAGCAGCAACGACCTATTGTACAAATGACTGATATTCATAAACAGTTTCCCGGAGTAAAAGCACTCTCTGGCATTAACTTTCGATTATTTCCTGGAGAAGTTCATGCGTTAATGGGAGAGAATGGGGCTGGAAAGTCAACTCTTATCAAAGTATTAACTGGGGTCTATGCGATTGATCAAGGTACGGTCGATTTAGAAGGTAGGACAGTATCTATTCAAAACCCACAACATGCTGTGGAAATTGGCATAAGTACCGTATATCAAGAAATCAATTTATGTCCGAATCTGTCGGTTGCGGAGAATATCTTTATCGGTCGCGAGCCTCGTCGCTACGGTCGGATCTTATGGAAAGAAATTAACCGAAGAGCTACACAATTACTCAAAGAGCGATTGCAGTTAAATATTGATGTAACCAAGCCTTTGCAAAGCTATTCAGTGGCGATACAGCAACTTGTTGCGATAGCGCGTGCCTTGGATGTTTCGGCTAAAGTTCTTATTCTGGATGAACCAACGTCCAGCTTGGATCAGAATGAAGTGAAGCAATTATTCCAGATTATGAACCAATTAAAGAATGAAGGACTAGCCATCCTATTCGTTACTCACTTCTTAGAACAAGTATATGAAATGTCAGATCGTATAACCATTCTCCGTAATGGAGAATTTGTTGGGGAATATGTAACCAAAGATCTCCCTCGAATAGAATTAGTATCCAAGATGATAGGTAAGGAACTGCATATGCTTGAAGATCTTCCGAAGACGAAAGAAGGCCGAGAGGGAATAGATGAAGTATTAATGGAGGCATCTGGGCTTGGAAGAAAGGGATACATCGAGCCATTCTCCTTACGTATCGGACAGGGAGAAGTCGTCGGACTTGCAGGACTTCTCGGTTCTGGAAGAACAGAGCTAGCACGACTATTATTCGGAGCTGATCGTGCCGATCAGGGGAATCTTAAGTTCGGTGATAGCGGGGGGACCGTACATTCTCCTAAGCAGGCGATTGAACAAGGCGTCGCCTTCTGCTCTGAGAATCGAAAAACGGAAGGCATTATTGAGAATTTAACGATTCGAGAGAATATCATTCTTGCTCTTCAGGCTAACCTTGGTTTGTTTCGAACCATTCCCGTCAAGAAGCAAGAAGAGATTGTAGAGGAATATATTAAGAAGCTCAACATCAGTCCCCCGAATCCAGAGCATCTAGTCAAAAACTTAAGTGGTGGCAACCAACAGAAGGTTATTCTAGCCCGGTGGTTATTAATGCAGCCCAAGTTACTCATCTTAGATGAGCCTACGCGAGGGATTGATGTGGGGACGAAAGCAGAAATTCAGAAATTGGTTATTACCTTATCGCGCGAACAAAAAATGTCTTTCATATTTATTTCCTCCGAATTAGAAGAAGTCGTTCGTGTTAGTGATCGCATCGCAGTTCTCCGGGATCGCAACTTAGTACAAGAAATGAAGGGCGATGAAATAAGCCAACACTATGTATTACAGGCAATTGCGGGAGGTCATTCAACCGATGTCTAGATTAATGAAGCATCATATATTCTGGCCAATAACGATGTTGGCGGCACTTTTATTATTTAATTTATTCTATTCTCCTGATTTTTTCTCAATTCAGGTACGTAATGGCCATCTGTATGGAAGTCTGATCGATATATTGAATTTTGGTGCACCCCTCATTGTGGTGGCTATCGGAATGACTCTAGTCATTGCGACCAAAGGAGTAGATCTATCCGTTGGTTCCCTTGTTGCAATTACAGGGGCATTAGCTTGTTTGACGATCAGTAGAGGTAGTGATCAGAATACATTTACCTTAGTAATGCTTGCAATAGTAATTTCGCTTGTTTTGGCTTTGGTATTGGGAATATGGAATGGATTATTAGTGTCTTTGGGAGGAATTCAACCCATTATCGCAACACTTATATTAATGGTGGCTGGGCGTGGAATTTCCCAACTGATCACGAGTGGTCAGATTATTACCGTTTCAAGTCCCAAATTTAATTATATCGGTGCAGGATCATTTGTGGGATTGCCTTTCTCTATTTTTATCGTAATGGCTATATTTATCATTGCATTGTTGCTGACACGTAAATCGGCGTTGGGCTTGTTTATCGAATCCGTTGGTACCAATCCTGAAGCGAGTCGTCTTGCAGGAATTCGATCCAAGGTAATACTAATTTCGGTATATGCATTTTGTGGCGTATGTGCGGGGATCGCGGGTCTAATTCTTAGCTCCAATGTCTCAAGTGCGGATGGGAACAATGCGGGATTATGGATTGAGCTTGATGCTATTCTCGCTGTCGTTATTGGAGGGACATCCATGAACGGAGGTAGATTCTATTTATCGGGGACGCTAGTGGGTGCACTTATTATTCAGACATTAACGACAACGATCTACATGATTGGTGTTCCACCAGAAATAACGTTGGTTGTTAAGGCGTTTGTAGTCTTAATCGTATGTTTGATCCAGTCTGAGACGTTCCGGAGGATTATATTTGAGAGATGGAAATCTCGTAAGTATACGAGTAAGGCAGGTGTAACACGACATGGCTAAAAAACAATATCTACCTATTATTGTGACAATATCTCTATTTATTGTTATGTTCGCACTAGGATCCTTTCGATATACTGGCTTCTTCTCCGTACAGGTGCTGTTGAATCTATTGATAGATAACGCCTTTCTTTTGATTGTAGCTATCGGAATGACTTTCGTCATCGTTTCCGGTGGTATCGACTTATCCGTGGGGTCAATGATAGCCCTGACCACAATGATCTCCGCAAGTCTTATTCAGAACTTAGGCTGGCCACCATTTATTGTGATTCCGTTGGTGCTGATGATAGGTGCCACTATTGGTTGTGCGATGGGGGCTATTATTCATTATTTCAATATTCAGCCGTTTATCGTAACGTTAGCGGGCATGTTCTTAGCAAGAGGCCTTTGTTATGTGATTAGTATTAATACGATTACGATTAATGATGCCTTCTATACCCGTATGGCACAGACCAAGATCCATCTACCGGGTGGTAACTTCATCTCCATTAGTGTACTTATTGCCCTGATTGCTATTGCGCTTGCTATCTATCTGGCGCATCACACTCGCTTCGGTCGTAATGTTTATGCATTGGGTGGTAGTGAACAATCTGCTGTATTGATGGGACTACCAGTAGCACGTACTAAAATTCTTGTCTATACGTTAAGTGGCTTTTGTTCCGCGCTATCCGGTGTGGTATTTACATTCTATATGCTGTCTGGTTATGGGCTACATGCTAATGGGCTAGAATTGGATGCCATCGCAGCAGTCGTGATTGGAGGAACTCTACTTACTGGGGGCGTTGGATATATTGTAGGTAGTTTCTTCGGAGTTATGATTCAAGGGGTTATTCAAACGATTATCAGCTTTGAAGGAACCTTAAGTTCTTGGTGGACAAAGATTGTGATTGGACTATTATTGTTCAGCTTCATTGTGTTTCAAAGACTACTTACTTCTAGGCGATCGTCCGGGAGAGGATAACAAGCTAGATGAAAGTGATACCATCCTCCTCAAAGGACGGTATCACTTTTTCGTAGAAATAGGGGTGCTTCCATTTTGAAGCGGGATATGTCAAACTTTTAATAGGAATACAACTAGAGTTTAAGATGACTATGATCCCTAAATCTGCTTATGGAAAGGGAATATGATGAATAGAAGGTTAGTACTCATGATGTGTATGATTGTATTGTTCAGCTTTTCGTTCATAGGCTGCGAGTCTGTTCAGACAGCGGAGACTCCTGTCACCCCCTCAGATACGAGGAATTCGGAGATATCCCTGCAGGACAATGAATCCGTTGAAGTGATGGAGTCATTATATTCATCTGAGCCGATTAGGCTTGGATTCTCTCAGTTGGGTTCAGAAAGCGATTGGCGCAGAGCGAACACGAACTCGGTGAAGGAATCGGCAAAGGAAGCTGGGATTACACTATTATTCGAGAATGCGGAGCAATCCCAGGAGAAGCAATTTGAAGCGATCCGTTCTTTTATTCAACAAAAGGTGGATGTCATTGCGATTGCACCCGTCGTACAATCCGGATGGGAGCCCATTCTTCTAGAAGTGAAGCAAGCTGGAATACCTGTGATCATAGCGGATCGTTCCGTTAATGTGAGTGATTCATCGCTTTATGTGACGTTCATTGGTTCTGACTTTTATGATGAAGGTCGTAAGGCAGGGAAATACCTATTGGATAAAATGAGGGATACTCCTGGACCTATCGGTATCGTAGAACTACAAGGAACAATGGACTCTACTCCAACGATTGAGCGAAAGGATGGTTTCCGAGAGATCATTACTTCTCGATCCGATTTTAAGATATTGAAGAGTGAATCAGCCAACTTCACCCTTGAAGAGGGAAAAGAAGTGATGCAGTCAATCATAGAAGAACAAGGTAAAGATATCGATGTGTTGTTCTCACATAATGACGATATGGCGCTAGGTGCGATTGAAGCTATTGAGGC
This sequence comes from Paenibacillus sp. Y916, assembly GCF_056786435.1. NCBI lineage: Bacteria > Bacillati > Bacillota > Bacilli > Caryophanales > Paenibacillaceae > Paenibacillus > Paenibacillus sp. Y916. Next base: position 154,599 of record NZ_JBXCJA010000009.1, read on the forward strand.
GGCTGGTTTGCGTCCGGGTATAGATATTGTCATCATATCTGTGGATGGAACACGCAAGTCTTTTGAAATGATGGTCGAAGGGAAGATCAATGCTGTTGTTGAATGTAACCCGCTATTAGGAATGAATCTGATGCAGGCTGTTCAAGAGATCATCGGGGGCAAAAACCTACCGAAACGTATAGTACTTCCAGAGAGTATTTATACTCAGGCTGTTGCGGAACGAGAAGTGAATAATAGAAAGTACTAATATAAGGTCCTCCGCCCAGTTATGGGAATGGAGGATTTTTACCTGCATTAGATCTAGATGATAAGAAGAAATTATTTGAATCCTATGTCGTGCAAGGGATAGTACCTAGAATCTCTCTTAACGAAATTGTAGAACAAAAAGAAGTAAATAAAGAAGAATATACATTTGAAGTTAATTTTCTAAATGAAGATGGTTCAGCATTTGTAATCAGGGAAGCTGATTCGATTCGAGATAAAGAGTTTACTTATACCGTGAAAAAATCGACGGAAAGTTTAGAGTAATGGAACTTCCCCTTTACCAACTCTAAATAGAGTAAGTTAGATATGATCTTATTAAATCTCCCTTAGCAGGAGTTTTTTTAACATAATAAATTCGATCCATATTCCATGTAACATCATAAATTCCGGATGTCATTCAGTGGAATAGGCATAGAGTGGTGATGTTAGAGTGACGAACATTGCTTCGCGCATGAAGGTAGTGAGGATGAGGCTAGAATAGATGTGTAAAGTACAATTAAATAGCAGGAAAAGTAGGGGAAGAGAGAATTAGTTGTACAAACTACAGTTAAAAATGGCGATAACGCTGAAAAGTGGAATTTCCAGTAAATTAGATGTACTCCATGCAACTAAAGTTAGCTTCAGAGGGATTGGGTTGAATTTAGATGTACTTATTGCACCTAATAGTGAATGGCGAGGTCGGTTCTACTTGATAAAAGGAATTTGACAATCATTACTGAAACAATTATAGTTACAGTATAGCTTTCAAAAAGTTATTAAATAGATATTATTCTTAAACTAACTTAAATGGTGGTGATTTGTAATGAATATTGAAATAGGTGATTGGGTCAAGGGAAATACAAATCATGGTGAATTAATACATGGTTTTATCGATTCAATAAATTTGTTAGCTGGCACTATGGGAATACATGTGATTGCCTCGGATCACGAAACGGTGATTGGGACAACTATTGATGTACTTAATCAAGGGGTGAAAAAGCTCCCAGAGAGTTCATTAGATAATATTGAGCAATTAAAGAATCTAATCGATATCGCTTTATTGACTAAAGATGAACAATGGTTCATGGAATTAACCGATCAATTAAATGCTATTCATCACGGTTCCAATTCACATATAGAGGATTATTTGATTACAGATAAGAAGAGCAATCGATTAGGAATATTGTAAAGGGCACATGATGGGGCCAATGGATACCGGTATTTCGGCATAGCCACCCTTGCACATTCAGATTGTGAGATTGGTTCATCTGTGTTAATATGGAAATAACTATAATGATCGGAGGGTTCTCGAAGAGATGAATGATACAATCCGCTTTCAACCTTTGTACCACTAATTGAATAGTGCAAAGGCTCTGCTACTGTGCAGGGCGAACGGGATTGGTCTGTGTATATTTCTAGAGAACTCCATTTATTGCGAATAATCGCATCAATAAAGAGGAGGGCGACCCCGCCCTCTTTTTGTTGTATTTATGGATAACCACCCAATAATCATCCATACCATGACTTATTAGGTCGAAGGATCTTTCATTTTTGTGTATACATAAATATGAAAGGTCACCCTTTTGGTAAAGATGGATATATCCCGTTCGCTTAACCACAGGAGATTAGCCTGAGGTTTTTTTATTATGAAGGTAAAGGAGATTAAACTATATGGAAGAATTGCAACAGCGAGCAATCCTAGTAGGTGTCAATGTGAAGCATCAAGAGGATTTCGAATACTCTATGGAGGAATTAGGGAATTTAGCTTCAGCTTGTCATGTCGGAGTAGTAGGGGAGCTAACACAAAATTTAGAGAGAGTGAATAAAACTCACTATATTGGAAGAGGTAAAGTGGAGGATGTCAGGGCGTTGTATGAGGAGCAGGAGGCGAACATGGTTATTTTTAATGATGAATTGTCTCCCTCGCAAATTCGTAATCTAGAAGCAGACTTACAGTGCAAGGTGATTGACCGGACGATTCTAATCTTAGATATATTTGAGAAGCGGGCAAAGACAAGGGAAGCCCAACTTCAGGTAGAAGTAGCCCAACTGCAGTATATGCTACCTAGATTAATCGGTTTGCGTGAATCATTGGGTCGGCAAGGTGGAGGTGTTGGGACCAAGAATAAAGGTGTTGGAGAAACGAAACTTGAGCTAGATCGCCGTAGAATCGAGGATAAGATCAGTGCATTGAACAAAGAACTGGAAACACTCGTATCTCAACGCCAAACCCAACGCAAGCAGCGCCAAAAGAATAAGCTTCCAGTCGTATCACTAGTTGGCTACACAAACGCAGGGAAATCAACGATTATGAACGCCTTGGTAGAGTCATTCAGTCCATCTGGTAACAAGCTAGTGTTTGAGAAAGATATGTTGTTCGCAACACTGGAAACTTCGGTTCGTAATATACATCTCGAAGATAACAAGTCCTTTCTACTGACAGACACGGTTGGATTTGTAAGTAAACTACCTCATCATCTCATCAAGGCCTTTCGATCTACGCTTGAAGAAGTGGCTGAAGCTGATTTGTTGATTCATGTGATTGATTATTCTAACGATAAGTATGAGAAATTGATGAATATTACAAACCATACATTAGAAGAGATCGGAATTACAAATATTGAAACGATCCTTGCTTATAATAAATGTGATGTGGTGGATTGTGAAGTTCCACTAGTGGAAGGGGATAGTGTTTACCTTGCGGCGAAGCAAAGAGTGGGTATAACCGAACTCGTTGACTTGATTAGGGCACATATATTTAAAGATTATATGCAATGTGTGATGCTGATTCCTTTTGAACAAGGGCAAGTGGTCTCCTATTTAAATGAACATGCGAATATAATCTCTACTGAGTATGATCATGTGGGTACACGATTAACACTAGAGTGTAGAGCGATGGATGTTGAGAAGTATCGTGAGTATGTCGTTTGAAATGTAAGATTGAAGTGATTTACTGAAACAAATCATTGACTAATTTCATTTGGAGTCCTTTAATAGAAGATATAGCATTTAATAAAATGAATATGGATCTTCGGGGTAGGTGAAATTCCTAACCGGCGGTGAGAGTTCTTATTTTATAGTGCGAGTTCAAAAGGTGACTTTTTGAACAACCTCTATATATGAGCTTCTAGCCCGCGACTCGTCATCATGAAGATGGTGGCGACTGACTTGGTGTGAATCCAAGGCCGACGGTAAAGTCCGGATGGAAGAAGATCAAAGCACATGCATGGCGTGGATTTTTTGTTGCGCACAAGCTTATTTGATCAGCCCCCGTAAATGTCGATAACTATCGAATGCGGGGGTTTTCTATTGTAAGACCCCATATTCAGAACAAGGGGATAGAGAGAGTGGACAATGTAGTGGAGAGTGTAAGGCCTGTTGTGGCGGTTAGAGAAAAGCCTTCAAAGAGTGGGTTTTGGCTAGTAGTATTGGGAGCGGCCCTATGGGGAGTAGATCCTTTATTTCGAATTATTTTATTAGATTCACTTACTTCAACCCAGATTGTATTGCTTGAGCATATTATTATTGTTCTATTTGTTGCTCCGGTGCTATGGAGAAATCGCGATGAACTTCATGGATTGCGACTGCGGCATGTCGGTGCATTGCTCTTTATCTCTTGGGGCGGATCAGCGCTAGCGACGATTCTGTTTACGATAGGATTGTCTAGTGGGAATATAAACGTCGTGTTGTTACTTCAGAAGCTTCAACCGCTGTTTGCAATTATTTTGGCAAGATTACTATTGAAAGAACGACTACCAAAGCATTTCTCGATTCTATTCTCGCTAGCTTTAATAGGTACGTATTTACTCACATTCGGATTTGCGATACCTGTGGGGAAATGGAATGACTTTGTTCAACTGGGTAGTTTATTAGCTCTTGGAGCTGCGGCTCTATGGGGAGGATCAACTGTTATGGGGCGTTTAATGGTTGGTCAGATGAAGTATGAGACCGTGACTTCCTTAAGATTTATTCTGGCATTACCATTGCTACTCTTTATAACTTGGGGTGAAGGTGGAGTGTGGAGTTTACCAATCGGGACGACTGCTATGGTATTGGTCTCTGTGAATCTATTGGGCCAAGCTCTATTACCTGGTTTGCTCAGTCTTTTGGTTTATTATAAGGGGTTAACGACTACGAAAGCATCGGTTGCGACATTGGCAGAGTTGAGTTTCCCAATGGTAGGGGTGCTGATTAATTGGATCGTATTCCGAGAGGCGATCACGCAAGCACAACTTATTGGTTTTATTCTGATTTGGGCGGCTCTGTTTGCAATCTCTAGACAAGATGAAGAGATACTGCCTGTTTAATGACTAAACTATATCCCTTTGCAACCATTAGAATCGATGGGGCGAAGGGATTATATATATTTATATTGAACTTATTAATTGTAAAAAATTATGACTTGCGTTGATAGGGAATGGCATGTTATATTATAAATCCGGTCAGCGAGAAAATAAAAAATGTCTAAACAAAGGCATTAAAAAAAGACTTGCATTATAAAACTGGATGCGATATGATATAAAAGTTGTCACCGAGACACACTGGTGAATAACGAAAGAGAAATTGATCTTTGAAAACTGAACAACGAGTGAGTGGTTTTCACGAAAGTGAGAACAAAACAAATGAGAAATCATTTGGATTGAGAATGTAATATTCTCG